>DASYCO010000017.1:0-33813 GCA_036500145.1 Alphaproteobacteria bacterium
CCCCGTGACGACGGGGCCTTTTTTCTTTTCAGATTTCGTCTTTGCGGATGCAGGCGGCGATGTGATCGTCCCGCGACGCCCCGACCTTCTCCAGCGGCGGCACCGCGGCCTTGCACGCCTCGATGGCGAACGGGCAGCGCGGATGGAACGGGCAGCCCGGCGGCGGCGACAGCGCGCTGGGGGTTTCGCCCTTGAGCGGCTCGCCGTGGTGGCGCTTCTCGGGGTCCGGCACCGGAATCGCGGCAATCAACGCGCGGGTATAGGGATGCGCCGGCTTGGCGAAGACCTGTTCCGCCGGGCCCTTCTCCACGATTCGTCCCAGATACATGATGGCGATGGTGTCGCTGATGTGTTCCACCACCGACAGATCGTGGCTGATGAAGATATAGGTCAGGCCCCGCTCCCGCTGCAGGCGCACCATCAGGTTCAGGACCTGGCTGCGGACCGAAACATCGAGCGCCGACACCGGCTCGTCGGCGATCACCAGCTTGGGGTCGAGGGTCAAGGCCCGGGCGATGCCGATGCGCTGACGCTGGCCGCCGGAGAATTCGTGCGGATGGCGGCTGAGCATCTCCGGGCGCAGGCCGACGCGCTCGGCGAGCGCCACGACGGCGTCGCGCCGCTCGCGCGGGTTGCCGATGCCATGCACGCTCAGCGGCTCTTCGATGATGCGGCCCACGCGCAGGCGCGGGTTGAGCGAAGCGTAGGGATCCTGGAAGATCATCTGCAGGCGCGCGCGGTGGCGGCGCATCTCGCGGCGGCTGGCGCCGGCGATCTCCGTGCCGTCGAGCTTCACGCTGCCTGCGGTCGGCTTCACGAGGCCGACGATGGTCTTGCCGAGCGTCGACTTGCCGCAGCCCGATTCGCCGACGAGGCCGAGCGTCTCGCCCTTCTGCAGATCCAGGCTGACGCCGTCGACGGCATGCACCGTGCCCTGCGGCGTCTGGAAATGCACGACGATGCCGGCGAGGGACAGGAGCGCGCTCATGAGGCAGCTCCCGCTTCTTGCGTCAGGAAGCAGGCGGTCTTGCGCCCGTCGCGCGTCGGCAGCAGTTCGGGGCGCTCGACGCGGCAGCGGTCGAAGGCCTTCGGGCAGCGCGGCGCGAAGGCGCAGCCGGGCGGCAGCTGGTCGGGCAGCGGCACGACGCCGGGAATGTCGACCAGGCGCTGGCGCGCCCCTTCCTCGGCGTTGGCATGCATGCGCGGCGTCGCGCCGAGCAGGCCCTCGGTGTAGGGATGCAGCGGGTCTTTGAACAGTTGCCCGACCGGCGCTTCTTCGACGACGCGGCCGGCGTACATGACCAGCACGCGCTGGGCGACTCGGGCGACGACGCCGAGGTTGTGCGTGATGAGCAGGATGCCCATGCCGAACTCGGCCTGCAGCCTGGCGAGCAGCGTCAGGATCTGCGCCTGCACCGTCACGTCGAGCGCCGTCGTCGGCTCGTCGGCGATGAGGATCTTGGGCCGGCAGGCCAGCGCCATGGCGATCATCACGCGCTGGCGCATGCCGCCCGACAGGCGATGGGGATATTCGTCGATGCGGCGGCGCGCGTCGGGGATGCGCACGCGCTCCAGCAAGGCCACGGCCTCGTCGCGGGCGCTTGCCTGCGAGATGTCGCGATGCTCGCAGAGCGCCTCGACGATCTGCGCGCCAATAGTCATCACCGGGTTGAGCGACGTCATCGGCTCCTGGAAGATCATCGAGATCTCGTGGCCGCGCACGGCACGCATGGCGTCTTCGTCGAGGGTCAGCAGGTCGCGGCCGTCGAAGACCACTTCGCCGCCGGCGATGCGGGCGGGCGGTTCGGGCAGCACGCGCAGGATCGACATGGCGGTGACGGACTTGCCGCTGCCCGATTCGCCGACGATGGCGAGCGTCTCGCCTTCCGCCAGCTCCAAGCTGACGCCGTCGACCACGGTGACGTAGCCGCTCGCCGCGGAGAACTGGGTGCGCAAGTCGCGGACCGAGAGGATCGGCTTCATCGCCCGCCTACCGGTTCTTCAGGCGCGGGTTGAGCGCGTCGTTCAGCCCCTCGCCGACGAGGTTGAGGGCGAGCACGGTGATCAGGATGGCGACGCCGGGCAGGGCGCTCATGTACCAGGCGGTGCGCATGGCCTCGCGGCCGATGCCGATCATGGTGCCCCAGCTCATCAGGTTGGGGTCGCCGAGGCCGAGGAACGACAGTCCCGATTCGGTGAGGATGGCGGAGGCCACCATGACCGACGACATGACGATGATCGGCGGCAGGCAGTTGGGCAGGATCTGGCGGAAGATGATGCGCGTCTCGCCCATGCCGATGACGACGCAGGACTGCACGAACTCGCGCTCGCGCAGCGACAGGAACTCGGCGCGGACGAGGCGCGCGATGGCGGGCCAGGTGACGGCGCTGATCGCCAGCACGATGGTGCTGAGCGACGGCTTGAAGATGGCGACCAGCACGACGGCGAGGAGGAAGGTCGGCACCGTCTGGAAGATTTCGGTGACGCGCATCAGCACGTCGTCGATCCAGCCGCGGAAGTAGCCGGCGAGCGCGCCGACGGTGACGCCGATGCCGAGCGCGGCGATGGTCGCCGAAAAGCCGATCAGCAGCGACACGCGCGAGCCGTGCACGATGCCGGTCAGGATGTCGCGCCCGAGCACGTCGGAGCCGAGCGGGAACTCGATGTCGGTGCCGGGCCAGAGGAAGGGCTGCGTCACCATGTCGAGCGGGTCGCCCGGGATGAACCAGGGGCCGGCCAGCGCCACCAGGGCGACGAAGACGAGCAGGATGAGGCCGATCACCGCCGAGGTCTTGCGGCGGTAGCGCCGCCAGAAGTCGCGAAAGCCGTCCATGTCACGCCACTTCTATGCGCGGATCGAGCCAGGCGTAGACCAGGTCGGTGACGAGGTTGGCGACGATGACGAGGGCGGAGCCGAACAGCAGGATGCCGATCAGCAGGTTGTGGTCGCGCTGCAGGATGGCGTCGAAGGCGAGGCGGCCGAGGCCGGGCCAGCCGAACACGGTCTCGACCAGCACGGCGCCGCCGAGCAGCGCGCCGATCTGCAGGCCGAGCATGGTGACCATCGGCAGGATGGCGTTGGGCAGCACGTGTCGGAAGGCGATGCGGCGCTGCGACAGGCCCTTGGCCCGCGCCGTGCGGATGTAGTCGAGGCCGTAGATTTCCAGCATCGAGGAGCGCATCAGGCGCGTGTAGACCGCCATGTGGAACAGGGCGAGGCTGCAGGCCGGCAGGACGAGGTGACGGCCGACGTCGAGCGTCGCCTCGAACCAGTCGTAGTTGGCGGCGATGGTGTACATGCCATTGCCGGGCAGCAGGTTGAGCTTCACGGTGAACAGCACGATGGCCATAAGGCCGAACCAGAACAGCGGCGTGGCGTAGCAGAGCAGAGCCAGCACCGAGATGGCGTTGTCGGCGAAGCTGTTGACGCGCCGGGCGGCGAAGACGCCGAGCAGCACGCCCAAGGTGAAGGACAGCAGGATGCTCGCCGTCATGAGCAGCAGCGTCGCCGGCAGGCGACTCATGATGAGGTCGACGACGGACATGTTGTTGCGGAACGAGAAGCCGAAGTTGAGCTGGGCGGCGTTGACCAGGTAGCGCACCATCTGCACGTAGATGGGCTGGTCGAGGCCGTAGGCGTGGCGCAGCTGCTCCACGTATTCCGGGGTGCCGCCGCCGGCTTCGCCGGCCAGCACGTCGATGGCGTCGCCCGGCGCCAGATGCAGGATGACGAAGTTGAGAATCACGATGGCGACGAGAGTGAGCGCGGCTTGGCCCAGGCGGCGGACCAGGTAGCGGACAAGCCGCTCCCTGCCCGAGCGCCGGGCGGGCGCCGGACGCACGCTCTCTGTCGCCATCGTCATCCGTCTATTTTTCCATGTAGACGTCGGCGAAGCTCTCGTAGGGGCCGAGGCCGGTCGTGTTGAGGTTCTTGATCTTCTTGTCGTAGATCGTGAACCACTGGATGTAGACCAGGCCCATGTTCGGCAGGTCGGTCATGACCAGCCGCTGCATGTCCTCATAGAGCTTCTTGCGCTTCGCCGGGTTGTTCTCGATCTGCGCGGATTCCAGGATCTTGTCCATCTCCGGGTTGTTGTAGCCCGAGCCGTTCGAGTAGCTGACGCCTTTCTGGATCGACTTGCTCCAGTAGAAGCGCTGGATGCCGATGACCGGGTCGGCGATGTTCGACGCGGAGAAGATGTTGATGTCGAAGTCGTTGTCGGTCCAGACGCGGCGCAGGTAGGTCGGGTTGTCCGAGTTGCGGATCTCGGCCTGGATGCCGACGCGCTGCAGGCCCTGGCGCAGCAGCTCGGCGGTCTGGCGGAACATCTCGCCGCTCGGCGACCAGTCGATCGTCACCTTGAAGCGGATGCCGTCCGGACCCTTCTTCATGCCGGCTTCGTCCAGCAGCTGCTCGGCCTTCTTCAGATCGTAGGGGTACTGCGGGATGTTGGAGGTGTGGAAGTCGGCCTGCTTGTCGGTGATCGGCGAGGTCGCCTTGGTGGCGAAGCCGAACCACACGTTCTTCACCAGGAAGTCGGTGTTGATGGTGTAGGCGATGGCCTGGCGCACGCGGCGGTCGGCGAGGTAGGGGCGGCGCAGGTTGAACTCGAGGTAGTTCACCGAGGTGTTGTACTCGTAGCCGGCCGTGGTGACGGCGAGGTTCGGCAGCTTGCTCAGGCGCTCGACGTCGTTCAGCGGCACGACGTACTGGGTGCCGTACTGCACGGCGCCGCTCTCCAGCGCGACCGCGCGGGCCGAACCGTCCGGGATGATGCGGAAGACGAGGTTGTCGAGGTAGGGCTTGCCCTTGTCCCAGTAGTCGGGATTGCGCTCGAGCATGATGTAGTTGCCACGTTCCCATTCCTTGAACTTGAACGGGCCGGTGCCGATCGGCTTGAGGTTGGCCGGGTTCTTGAGCGGGTCGCTGCCCTCGTAGATGTGCTTGGGCATGATCGGCGCTTCGACGCCGGCCAGCGCGCGCATGATGTAGGGCGACGGCTCGTCGAGCTTGAATACGGCGGTCAGGTCGTCCGGCGTCTCGACGGCGACGAGATGCTGGAAGGTGGCGGTGCCGCGCGAGTGGTACTTCTTCAGGATCTCCATGAAGGAGAACTGCACGTCGGCGGAGGTGAAGGGCTTGCCGTCATGCCACTTCACGCCGGGGCGGAGCTTGAAGGTGATGGTCTTGCCGTCGGCGCTCTGGTTCCAGGACACGGCGAGCTGCGGCAGCATCTTGAACTTGGGGTCGTAGGTGACGAGCCCTTCGAACATCTTGGGCGAGACGGCGGCGACCGGCGATGAGCTGTTGACGCCGGAGACGAGGACGGCCGGCTCGGGGTTCAGGATCATCGAGAGCGTGCCGCCGCGCACGGGCTGGCCCTGGGCTGCGGCCGGACCGGCGGCGGCGAGGCCGGCGACGAGCGCCAGGGCGCCGAGGAGGGCCTTGCCGCCCGTCAAAAGGCGTGGCGCGAAGCGCGTGGCAGTGAAGGTCATCAGGTCTTCCTTTCCGTCGAAGCTTGCAAGCTGCGGATCGGGCGGTGTCGCCCCCCGAAATTCAAGCTTCCGAACTATCACGCGCCGGGCCGCGAGGGAATATGCGGCGATTCGATCTAAAATGTCAGATTGGCTTTTGTGAAATAGGATAGTTCCGAACAGGTCTTGTCAAGCCGCCTTTCCCGCGCGCGCCCAAGCCGCCGCCAAGCGCGGCGCGGCTGGTCATTTCCTAGCCAGCGGATACAGATTGATGCGGAATCTTGCCGTTGCGCGCGCAAGAGAGATGCTTTCATTTTAGGTCAGGGAAAATAAAGACGCGCATTCCAAGCGCCGTACAGGGTGGGGCCGTTCAGTGACCGATGAGAAACCGGAGATCGCCGCAGCCGCGCCGCCGCGTCGCGTGCTCTATGCCGCCTACGGAGCGGGCCTGTTCGGCATCGCGCTGACCGACATCTACGCGCTCATCATTCCGCTGCTGGCCCTGTCGCTCGGGTCGTCGCCGACCGAAGTCGGCCTGCTGATCGGCGCACGCTCGATCCTGCCGCTGTTCCTGTCGATCCACGGCGGCGCGCTGATGGACCGCCTGGGCAGCCGGCGCGTCACCCTGTTCGGCACGGCCGCCGCCGCCGTCATGGCGGTGATGTTCCCGTCGACCTCCTGGTTTCCGTTCCTGCTGCTGCTGCAGGCTTTCTCCGGCCTTTTCCTTAACCTGAACTGGATCGGCGCGCAGACGCTGATCGCCCAGGTCTGCCACGGCGACGCGGTGACGCTCGGCCGCTTCAACTTCGTCGTGCGCGGCGGCACGATCGCGGCCCCGGTCATCGCCGGGGCCTTGTGGGACTTCGGCGGCGCCTGGCCGACCTTCCTGATGGTGGCGCTCTGCGCCTTGAGCATGCACATGCTGGTGCGCCTGGTGCCGGAGCCAGACGCCGAGCGCTTCGACGGCCAGCCGAAGCCCTCGATCTGGGCGGCGCTGCCGCGCATCGAGGACTACACGCGCTCTTTCGCCATCATGGTGGTGCCGGTGATCGCCTTCACGGTGATCGTCTCGGGCCTGCGCAACGGCTCGACCGGCATCCAGACGTCGCTCTACGTCGTCTACCTCGAGCAGCTGGGCTACCAGGGCACCATGATCGGCGTGCTGTTCTCGGCGCTCGAGATCACCATCGGCCTCGCTTCCCTCGTCGTCGGCGCGGCGCGCAAGCTCGGCCGGCCCGAATGGGTGCTGCTCGGCACGACGGTGGTGAGCATCGCCACCATTTCGGTGACGCCGCTGCTCGGCGGCGTCTTCCTGCTGATGGTGCTGATGCAGATGCTGCGCGGCGTCTCGCAGGGGCTGATGCAGCCGCTGATGTTCTCGATCCAGTCGGCGGCGGCGGGCCGCGAGAACCAGGGCGCGGTGGTCGGCCTGCGCATCACCGCCAACCGCGTCTGCGGCGCGGTGCTGCCGCCGATCATGGGCTTCCTCGCCGACCACTACAGCATCGAGGCGAGCTTCCTGCTGACGGGCCTGCTCTTGCTGATCGGCTGCGCCGCGCTGGCGGCGCTGGTCATCCGCAAGCCGGAATTCCGCATCGCGCAGAAATGAGCTAGGCGGCTTGCCCGGCGCACCAGCCGCTCGACCAGGCCCACTGGAAGTTGTAGCCGCCGAGCCAGCCGGTGACGTCGACGGCTTCGCCGATGGCGTAGAGACCCGGCACCTTGCGCGATTCCATCGTCTTCGACGACAGCTCGGCGGTGTCGATGCCGCCCAGCGTCACTTCCGCCTTGGCGTAGCCCTCCGTGCCGCTCGGCACGAAGCGCCAGCGCTTCAGCCTGTCCTCGATGCGCGCGATCTGCGCGTCGGAGAGCGCCGCCATCAGCGGATTGGCCAGGCCACCTTCGATCAAGGCGAGGACGAAGCGGCCCGGCAGCAGCTCAGACAGAATGGTTTTCAGCTCGGCCTTGTGCCGCGACCGACGGCGGTCCTTCAGCAGCGCGGCGAGATCGAGGCCGGGCAGGGCGTCGAGCAAAAGCGCCTCGCCGTCGCGCCAGTAGGACGAGATTTGCAGGATCGCCGGGCCGGACAGGCCGCGATGGGTGAACAGCGCCGCCTCGCGGAACGAGCGCTTGCCGCAGGCGGCGACGGCGTCGAACGACAGGCCGCTGAGCGGCTGCATCAGCGCGAGGTCGTCGCCCGCCGCCTTGAGCGGCACGAGGCCGGGGCGCAGTTCGGTGACGGCGAGGTCGAAGCGCCGCGCCATGCGATGCGCGAAGTCGGTGGCGCCCATCTTGGGAATGGACAGCCCGCCGGTCGCCAGCACCAGCGATTCGGCCTCGAAGGCGCCGCCCTGCGGGCTCTCGATGTGGAAGCGCTCGCCCTTGCTGACGTCGGTCACGCGGTGCTGCAGGCGGATGTCGACCTGGCCGGCGGCGCATTCGGCGAGCAGCATGGCGACGATCTGGCGCGCCGAGCCGTCGCAGAACAGCTGGCCGAGCGTCTTCTCGTGGTAGGCGATGCCGTGCTTCTCGACCAGGGCGATGAAGTCCCGCTGGGTGTAGCGCGACAGGGCCGACTTGCAGAAATGCGGGTTGGCGGAGAGGAAGCGCTCGGACGCGGCGTCGCGGTTGGTGAAGTTGCAGCGGCCGCCGCCGGAGATCAGGATCTTCGCCCCGGCCTGCTCGCCATGCTCGAGCAGCAGCACGCGCCGGCCGCGCTGGGCGGCCGTCAGCGCGCACATCAGGCCGGCGGCGCCGGCGCCGATGATCGCGACGTCGAAGGAGGCGGGAGCGGTCAAATTGTCGGGACGAGGCTGGTTGCGGGGCCCTTCTCATAGCAACCGGCGGCCGAAAGGTCACGTTCGCGCGAAGGCCCTTGGCAAAAGCCGCGATTCACCCCACTTCTGGGGGGCTTCGCAAAATCAAGAACAGGGAGTTTCCCATGTGGCCGTTCAGCGCGACCAAGCAGACCCCCATGACCGCCGACAGCGCCTTGCCCGGGCGCGACGCCCCGATCCCGACCTCCGCGACCCATTTCATCAACGGCCATCCCCTGAAGCCGCCGTTCCCGCCCGGCCTGGAGACGGCCGTCTTCGGCATGGGCTGCTTCTGGGGCGCCGAGCGCCTGTTCTGGCAGACGCCGGGCGTCTACAGCACGGCGGTCGGCTATGCCGCCGGCTTCACCAAGAACCCGACCTATGACGAGGTCTGTTCCGGGCGCACCGGCCACGGCGAAGTGGTCCAGGTGGTCTACGATCCCAAGGCCGTCTCCTACGCCGACCTGCTGAAGATCTTCTGGGAAAGCCACGACCCGACCCAGGGCGACCGCCAGGGCAACGACGTCGGCACCCAGTACCGCTCCGGCATCTACACGACGACGCCGGAGCAGCGCCGCCTCGCCGAGGCTTCGAAGGCTGATTACGAAACGGCCCTCAAGAACAAGGGCCGTGGCGCCATCACGACCGAGATCCTCGACGCGCCGCCGTTCTACTACGCCGAGGGCTACCATCAGCAGTATCTCGGCAAGAACCCGAACGGCTACTGCGGCCTCGGCGGCACCGGCGTGACCTGCCCGCTGCCGCGTGCCTAAGGGATCTCGTTCACAAGCGAGAGATTAAGACTGCGAAGAGGCGCCATTTCCGGTAGTGGATGTTTCATCCCCTGCCGGATTCGGCGCTTTCGTTTTTCGGGCGACGCCGAGCGAAGCTCGGTGCTGAATCCGTGCGCCGGAACGCACGTTGAATTGCAGCCCGAGGAAGATTGCGAATGCCGAATGAGGATCGCGCCAAGACCATTCGCGCCAGGACGCCGGAATCGGCGGCCATGCTGGCGAACGTCAAGCGAGCGATGGCGCTCACCGCCAAGCTCAATCGTCTGACGTTCGACGACGCCGACGAAGTTCGGGCCCTGTTCAGCGAGCTTATCGGCAAGAAGGTGGACGAGAGCTTTTTGCTGCTTCCGCCGTTCTATACCGCGGGCGGCGACGAAATCCGCGTCGGCCGCAATGTATTCGTCAACCAGAACTGCACGTTCTACGACCTGGGTGGCCTCGACATTGCGGACAATGTGATGATCGGGCCCAACGTGAGCATCATCACGACGGGTCATCCCCTCGAACCTTCGCAGCGACGCGCCGCCACGATCGGAAGACCCATCGTGATCGAGAAGAACGTGTGGATCGCGGCCGGCGCGACCGTCGTCGGCGGCGTCACTGTCGGCGAGAACTCGGTCATCGCGGCAGGTTCGGTCGTCACCAAGGACGTTCCCCCGAATACCCTCGTCGGCGGAAACCCGGCGAAGGCGATTCGTTCGATTGGCGACTGAGAAGCCCCGCGGCGCGCCGAGGGGAGCCTCAAGCTGGCCCGTTAACGCATTTCCTATGGTGTTCCTCCCACTAGCGCGCGCTATGATTCGCGCCATCCTCTAGGGGACAATAACAAGCACAAGAACGACCGACGCCCTTAGGGCGCGCGAGGAGGGGCATTGCTGAGCGGTTTGATGAGCGGCGGCATCGCGCGGGCGTTTCACTATCCCCAATACCGCCGTTTCGCGCTCGGCGACATGATCTCGCTCATCGGCACCTGGGTGCAGCGCGTCGCCATCGGCTGGCTGACCTGGGAACTCACCGAATCCGGCGCATGGCTCGGCATCGTGTCCTTCGCCGAACTGGCGCCGTCGATTCTCTTCAGCCCGCTCGGCGGCGCCCATGCCGACCGCTTCGAGCGCCGCCTCATCGCCATGGCGACGGAAATCCTGCTGATGCTGCAGTCGCTCTGCTTCGTGCTGCTGATCTTCACGGGGTGGATCGGCATCTGGTGGGTCGTCGCGCTCACCATGGCGCGCGGCTGCCTGAACAGCTGGAGCCATCCGGCGCGGCAGTCGCTGATCGCGAGCCTGGTGCCGCGCCAGGAATTGCCGACTGCGGTGTCGATGAACGCCGTGCTGTTCAACCTGGCGCGCTTCATCGGCCCGGCCGTCGCCGGGATCATCATCGTCGAGTGGGGCATCGGCTACGCCTTCCTCGTCAACACCGCGAGCTTCCTGCTGTTCATCGGCGTGCTCTACCGGCTGAAGCCGCTGCACACAGAGGTCCAGCCGGACAAGCGCCAGCCGCTGCTCGTGCAGTTGCGCGAGGGATACGGCTACGTCATCCGCCATCCCGGCATCGGGCCGATCATGCTGCTGCTGGTCCTCACCTCGGTCTTCGGGCGGCCGATCGCCGAGCTGCTGCCGGGCTATGCCGGCGCCGTCTACGCCAATGGCGCCAGCGGCCTGGCCTGGATGACGTCGAGCATGGGCGTCGGCGCGATGATCGGCGGCTTCGTCATCGCGCAGCGCGGCGAGGTCGTCGGCCTCACGAGCGTCTCCATCTTCATGATCCTGATGATGGGGCTGGCCTTGCTGGCGTTCGCCGTCGTGCCCTGGTTTCCCGCCGCTCTCGTGGCGATCGCGCTGGCCAGCTGCGCCATCGCGACCATGTCGATCTCCTGCCAGTCGCTGATCCAGACGTCGGTCGACGGGGCGCTGCGCGGCCGCGTGATCAGCGTCTACGGCATGATCTTCCGCATGGGGCCGGCCCTCGGCGCGCTCGTCATGGGCAGCCTGGTCGACGGCCTGGGCTGGCGCTGGCCGATCGCCGGCGGCGCCGCAGTCTGCCTTGGCGCCTGGTGGTGGGGCCTGCGCCGCGCCGCAACCATCCGTTCCATCATGGAAAAGCCGGCCGGCCTTTAAGTCCCTGGCCTTCGAGGGGCCCCTCCGTGTAAGGAAAGGTCCATGAGCGAACGGGCTTTCCATATCGGCGGCGTCGAGATCGGCGGCCGCGTGCTGACCGCGCCGATGACCGGCGTGTCGGACCTGCCGTTCCGCCGCGCCGCTTCCAAACTCGGCGCACCTTACGTCGCCACCGAGATGGTCGCCTGCGACATGTTCGCGCGCGGCCGGCCCGACGTGGTGCGCCGCGCTGCGGTGGGCGATGGCTTGCCGCTGATGGTGATCCAGCTCGTCGGGCGCGAGGCGCAGTGGCTCGCCAGGGGCGCTGCCATGGCGGAAGCCGCCGGGGCGGAGATCGTCGATATCAACATGGGCTGCCCGGCCAAGGAAGTGACGGGCGGCCTGTCGGGCTCGGCGCTGATGCGCGACCTCGACCAGGCCGAGCGGCTGATCGCCGCCACCGTCGCGGCGACGACGCGGCCCGTGACCCTGAAGATGCGCCTCGGCTGGGACGATGCCAGCCGCAACGCGCCGGAGCTGGCGTTGCGCGCCGCAAAGGCCGGCGTGCAGGCGATCACCGTGCATGGCCGCACGCGCCAGCAGTTCTACAACGGCAAGGTCGACTGGCGCGCGGTGGCGGCGGTGAAGCAGGCCGTGCGTATTCCCGTCATCGTCAACGGCGACATCGTCGACGCCGCTTCGGCCCGCGAAGCGCTGGCGCAGTCGGGCGCCGACGCCGTGATGATCGGGCGCGGCGCCTATGGCCGGCCCTGGATCGCGTCGGCCATCGATGGCGCGCTGGCGACGGGCGGCGAGATCGCGGAACCGGACATGCCGACGCGGCTCGCCATCGCGCTCGAGCATTTCGCCGACAGCCTGCGCTTCTATGGCGACGCGCTGGGCTTGAAGGTCTTCCGCAAGCATCTCGGCTGGTACGTCGAGAATGCGCCATGGGAGATGGATGCGGCCGCATGTCGCGCCGCGAAATCGCGCCTCTGCCGCCTCGACAGCGCAGCCGAAGTCGAAGCGGGGCTCGCCGCGCTTTGGTCGCAAGCGCAAGCCGCATAACAGGTTCGCAGCTTAAAACGGTTGGCGTTTCGCGCGTCGCATCAGAAATGGGCGGCGTCTGCACAGTTGCACCATTTTCCGCCAGTCGTACGGATATTAGAAATCTGTATTTTTTTTTAAACAAGACGCTAATAATGGCGCGGACGGCCAAATAGACGTTTTTACCGGCCGGTTTGCGCTCCACGAGAAGCGGCGGTCGTCCGAAATCACGGCTGGCACATGGATTGCAAAATTACGCGTAGCAGTTTTTCGCCGCGTCATTTTCATAGAGCCCATGAGGGACTATCCATGCATTCGCTCCTCCGTCGCAGCACGACTCCTTTCATCGGCCTCGCCGCAGCCATGGCGCTGGCCGCCGGCACGGCGCAGGCGCAAAGCCCGGCGGATTTCTACAAGGGCCACCAGATCAACATCGTCGTCGGCAGCACGCCGGGCGGCGGCTACGACCAGTACAGCCGCCTGCTGGCGCGGCACATGCCGAACCACATCGCCGGCGCGCCGGTCGTCATCGTGCGCAACATGCCGGGTGCCGGCAGCCTGACTTCGGTGCTCTATCTCGACGCCACGGCGCCGAAGGACGGCACCTTCATGACGGCCTTCAACAGCGGCCTGTTCAACGATTCGATGGCGGCCGGCAAGGACGCCAAGGCGAAGTTCACCGACTACGCCTTCCTCGGCAGCGCGACGCAGGACTTCCGCGTCTGCTACGCCGCGAAGGAGACCAAGATCCAGTCGTTCGACGACCTGGCGAAGCGCAAGGAGGTCGTCTTCGGCGGCACCGGCCCCAATTCCAACTCCTACAACGGCGCGGCGATGCTGAAGAACATCTTCGGCCTGCCGATGAAGATCATCGCAGCCTATCCGGGCAACGGCGAGCTGCTGCTCGCCGTCGAGCGCGGCGAGCTGGACGGATCCTGCCTGACCTTCTCGTCGATCCCGGAGAACTGGATCCGCGACAACAAGATCAACTTCCTGCTCCGCCTGGCCGATTCGTCGGCGCCGACCATTCCGGACGGCGTGCCCTTCATCCGCGACGTCGCCAAGACCGAGGAGCAGAAGGACATCATCGACGTGCTGCTGGCTCCTAACGAGCTCGGCCGTCCCTACATCATGTCGCGCTCGGTCCCGAAGGACCGCGTCGCCTACATGCAGGATAAGTTCATGGAGACCCTGAAGGACCAGGCGCTGCTCGACGACGCGGCGAAGCAGGGCCTGACGGTCGATCCGGTCGGCGGCGTGGAGGCCGAAAAGACGGTGGCGAAGCTCTACACTTTCTCGCCGGACATCATCGCCAAGGCGCAAGACGCGCTGAAGTAACCTTCGCGCGTGCCGGAAGGCGGGGTGCGGGGATAAGCCGCATCCCGCCTTCCGTTCGTCATAAGCGTCCCGCTCTCCGGACATGGATGGCGTCGGACAGAAATCGACATCATAGGGAAGGCAGACCGATGGCTTTGGACAAGGACGCGGCAAAGAAGGTTCTGGCGCAGATCGACCGCGACGAACTGGCGCAGCTTGGCTGCGACCTGGCGAACATCTCGAGCCCGACGGGTCTTGAGAAGGGGATGGCGGACTACATCCTCGACTGGTTCGCGGCGAACGGCCTGAAGGGCGTGCGTCAGGAGGTCGAGGTCGGGCGGCCCAACGCCGTCGGCATCCTCAAGGGCGACGGCACGGGCCTCAGCCTGGGCTTCAACGGCCACACTGACACCAGCTTCACCGGCACCAGCGCCGACGCGCGCATGACGACGCTGAACGAATCGGCGGAAGACCTGCGTGGCCGCATCGTCGGCGACAAGGTGCACGGCCTCGGCATCAGCAACATGAAGGGCGGCGTCGCCGCCTTCATGATGGCGGGCAAGGCGCTGAAGAAGAGCGGCGTCAAGCTCAAGGGCGACGTGGTGCTGGCCGCCGTGGTGGGCGAGATCTCGCGCAGCCCGGTCGGCCAGTTCCAGGGCCAGGAGTATCGCGGCGAGGGCGCCGGCACGCGCCACCTGCTGACGCACGGCATGCACACCGACTACGCGGTGGTGGCCGACGGCTCCGACCTCAACATCGTGTGGACGCAGATGGGCGTCGTGCAGGTGAAGATCACCTGCTTCGGCAAGGCGCAGGCGGCCTGGGGCAGCAAGCGTTCGGTCAAGCCGATGGACGAGTTCAACGCCATCATCAAGATGACCAAGATCATCGAAGCGATCGAGACGTGGGGCGCCACCTTCGAGGAGAAGTACATCTACCAGTCGCCGACCGGCCCCCTTTGGCCGAAGGTGAACATTGGCGCCATCGAGGGCGGCGCGCCCTACCGGCCGAACTACTTCCCCGGCGTCTGCACGATCTACGTCGACGTGCGCATGCCGCCGCAGGTCCGCCCCGTCACGATCAAGCACGAGATCGAGCAGGCGATCAACGCGCTGGGGGTGGAGTACGACCTCGAGCTCTACAAGACGCTGCTGGGCTACGAGGGCAAGAAGGTCGAACCGCTGGTCGATTCCGCCAACGACGTGCACAGCTTCCTGTTCGGCGAGAAGATCAAGACGGAATCGGTCGAGCGCGCCAGCATCTGGACGGACACCAACATCTACAACGAGCTGGGCATCCCGGCGGTCAAGATCGGCCCGCGCGGCCGGCGCAGCGGCCGCATGGAGGAGATCGACATCGACGTGATGGTCCGCGCGGCGCAGATCTACGCCCTGATGGCACTCGACATCTGCAGCAGGCCGCGCGAGTAGGAGCGGCTAGCTGCCGGCCGGCTGGTCGGCGGCGAACTGCTCGATGCGCACCCGCAGGGTGCCCTTGCCGGCGACGCCGAGCGCGCGCGCCGCGCTTTCCGACAGGTCGATGATGCGGCCCTTGGCGTGCGGGCCGCGGTCGTTGATGCGCACCTTCACCATGCGCCCGGTCTTGACGTCGGTGACGCGCACGACCGTGCCGAAGGGCAGCTGGCGGTGGGCGGCGGTCATCGCGTTCATGTCGAACGGCTCGCCGCTGGCGGTGGGCAGCCCTTGGTGGTTCTGGCCGTACCAAGAAGCGCTGCCCTGCTGCGCGAAGACGGGCGCTTCCGGAGCCGGCGGCAGGCTGGCGACGGGCGGAGGCGCAGGGGGTGGTGCGGGCGCCGGGCGCGGCGGCGTGGCGCAGGCGGCGAGGCTCGCGACGAGGCCGAGCGCAAGAAGGCTTCTCAAGCGTCCTGTCATGCCGAAAAGCCCTGCACGAACATCCCCTCCGAAAGCGCCAATGGCTGCCATTGCATCCTTAACGCCGGCTCGCACGTCGGGTTCCCGGGCGCTGGGACTTAAACCCTAGCTGCGGAGCCGCGTCAGATGCGCGACTGCTCCATGGTCGAGGCGGCGAAGGCCTCCTTGATGGAGAGATGCTTCACGGACAGGCCTTGTTCGTGGTGGTAGCGCAGGAAGGCCTCGATGGTGGTGCGGTTGGCGTCGATGCCGTAGGGCCAGAAGTCGCGGCCGAAAAGCTGCTCCATCTCGGCGGCGAGCGCGTCGCTCCAGGGATGGGTGATCTTCGGGATCGTCACGTTGCGCATGTCGTCGAGCGCCATGTCCTTGGCCTTGTCGAAGGCCTTGTAGACGCTGGCGGCGAGCCAGGGGTTCTCTTTCAGCTTGGTCTCCAGGATGCCGATCACATGCATGATCGGATAGATGCCCGTGCGCTTGTAGTAGTCCTTCTCCGCGGCGACGAAATCGGGAAACAGCCGGCCGACGTTGGCGGCCTTCCTGGTGAAGCAGCTCGGCGCGCGCGGCGCAATCAGCGCGTCGATCTCGCCCTTCTCCAGCATGTCGGTCAGCGTGCGTCCCGCCGGAATCGGCGTCAGCGACACGCCCTTGGGCGGCGTGAAGGTCACCTTCTCGGTACGGCCGGCCTGCTCGAGGCCGCCCGAGTGCCAGGTGAAGTCGGTCGGCAGCACGCCATATTCGTCCTTCAGCATGCCGCGCACCCAGGCGACGGCGCTGACCTGGTACTCCGGCGCGCCGACCTTCTTGCCCTTGAGGTCGGCCGGCGTGTTGATGCCGCGGTCGGTGCGGATGTAGATCGCCGAATGGCGGAACTTGCGGCCCGGAAACACGGGAATGGCGATGTAGGGGCAGTCGCCGCGCGCGCGCATGCTCGTGTAGTTCGAGAAGCTGAGCTCGGTGACGTCGAACTCCTCGTGATGCAGCGCGCGGTGGAACATCTCCTCGGGCTCGAGGTCGAAATAGCGCATGTCGCAGCCCTCGATCGTCACGCGCCCGTCATAGAGCGGCAGGGTGCGGTCGTAGTTCCAGCAGGCGACGGTCAGGGGCAGCAGGCTCACGGGGGCGCTCCGAATGATGCGGGGGAGGGAGGGGCGGGAAAGGAGCCCGACGCTATCGCCCCGGCGCGGGCGCGTCAAAGACCGTTTCGCCAAATGGGGAATGGAAATGGCGGAAAGCTGCCGGATGGGGAAGCGGGAGGGCCCGGGCCCTCCCGTCCGTCTTATCGGGCGAAGGTCAGCCCAGAAGAAGCTCAGCCCAGAACGAGAGTCTGGAAGCCGCCGTAGATCATGCGGGCGCAGTCGAACGGCATGGTCTTCGGGTCGATCTTGGCGAGGTGCGGGTCTTTCATGACCTTGGCGTTGACGCGGTCGCGATGGGCGCGCGACTTGAAGACGATCCAGGAGAACATCACCGTCTCGTCGGCCTTGGCCTTGATCGCCTTCGGGAAGGCGATCCCGAACTTCACGTTGGAATCTTCGGCGACGCATTCGCGGAATTCCACCGCGCCATGCTCCATCCAGATCTTGCCGGCCTGCCGCGCCATGCGCTGGTAGGCCTTCACGTTCTTCTTGGGCACAGGCAACACAAATCCATCGACGTACTGCATGGGTCATCCTCTTTCTGTCTGGTCATCTGAGACATAAGGCGAAAGCGTCCGCCGCTTTGTGCGATGCGGGCGTCAGTCCCCGCGCGGCTTGACGGTCAAGTTGAGCAACGCGAATGGGCCATGTCGAGTCGAAACGATTTGTTCCGCGCGACGGCCCGCAGGCACCGGCGCCCTGCCGAGGCGCTTGCGACATTTGGTCTCCGTGCCGAAACGGTCTAACCTGCGCCAGGCCGCCGAGGCGGCGCGTTCGGTTCGAGATCGAGGTGTGCGGTGCGTGACGTGAAGGCGAAAGGCAAGGCGGTTGCCAACAGGCCGGAGGCGGAAGCCTTCGCCATTCTCGCCGTCGGCTACCTGGCGAGCCAGGAAGACGCGCTGCCGCGCTTTTCCGCGCTGTCCGGCCTCGGCATCGAGGACATCAAGGCGCGGCTGACAGACGGCGAATTCCTCGGCGCGGTGCTGGACTTCGTGCTGGGCGACGATGAGCTCATCGTCGGCGTCAGCGAGGCGGCGGGCGTCGGCCCGGAGACGGTGATGATGGCGCGCCGGCTGCTGCCGGGCTTCTCGGCCGAGATGGACTAGCCCGGCGGCGCGACCATGGGATCGAAAAGATACGGGCGCGCCCTGCAAGGCGCGCCCGTTTCCGTTAGCCGAACAGCTTGATGGCGGTCTTGGCGACCAGCTCGCCCTGATGGCGGGCGCCTTCGAGCTCGATGGCGCTGGGCTGGCGCGCGCCGTCGCCGCCGGTCACGGTGGTGGCGCCGTAGGGGCTGCCGCCGACGATCTCGTCGAGCGTCATCTGGCCCTGGTGGCTGTATGGCAGGCCGACGATGGTCATGCCGAAGTGCAGCAGGTTGGTGATGATCGAGAACAGCGTCGTTTCCTGGCCGCCGTGCTGGGTCGCGGTCGAGGCGAAGGCCGCGCCGATCTTGCCGTTCAGCGCGCCGCTCACCCACAGGCCGCCGGCCTGGTCGAAGAAGCTGGCCATCTGCGACGACATGCGGCCGAAGCGCGTGCCGGTGCCGACGATGACGGCGTCGTAATTCGCGAGTTCGGCAGGGGCGGCGACGGGCGCCGCCTGGTCGAGCTTGAAGTGCGCCGCCTTGGCGACGGCCTCGGGCGCCGTCTCGGGCACGCGCTTGACGTCGACGCTGGCGCCGGCCTTGCGGGCGCCTTCGGCGATGGCGCTGGCCATGGTTTCGATGTGGCCGTAGGACGAATAATAAAGCACGAGAACTTTAGCCATGATGATGTCCTTGGGGGAGCGTGGTTGAAGAAACTGTTCGCCGTCAGGCCGGGATATGCCCCATGCGGCCCGCGTGGTAGTCGCGGACCGCGCCTTCGAGTTCGTCCATCGTGTTCATCACGAAGGGGCCGTGGCGCAGGATCGGCGCGTCGAGCGGATCGCCGCCAACGACGACGACCTCGCTGCCGGCGGTTGCCTGCAGGGTGAGGAATTCGCCCGCCGTCAGCCGCGCGAGCTGCCCGGCCTGGATCGCCGTGGCCTCGTCGCCGACGGCGACGGCGCCGACCATCACATAGACGCCGAGTTCGGCGATGCCCGAGGTGGCCAGCATCGTGCGGCTGTCGGCGGCGAAGGACAGATGCGCGACGAAAGGCGCGCCGGTGGTCTCGACGGGGCCTTGCATGGCGCCGAGCGTGCCGGCGACCAGGCGCGTGGTGACGCGCCCGTCGGCAAGCGCCGGAATCTCCGACGCGGGGATGTGGCGATAGGCGGGCGTCGCGTGCTTGCCGCCCTTGGGCATGTTGATCCAGAGCTGCACGCCGTGCAGCGGGCCGCCCTCGCGGCGCATCAGCTCGTCGGGGCCTTCGTCGTGGATGACGCCGCGGCCGGCGCGCATCCACTGCACTTCGCCCGGCCGCATGCTGCTGGCGTTGCCGAGGCTGTCCTTGTGCTCGGAGCGGCCCTCGAGCAGCAGCGTCAGCGTCTCGATGCCGGCGTGGGGATGGGCCGAGGCGCCCTTGGCTTCGCCCGGCTTGACGTCGATCGGCCCGAAATGGTCGAGGAAGATGAAGGGCCCGATGGCCTCGTAGGCCTGCGACGGAATGGCGCGGCGCACTTCGAAGCCGTCGCCTTCCAGGGTGCGGAAGGCGTCGTGGATCGAACGCACCGCGACCGAGCGGGTGGCGACGGAACGGTCCTGGATGGAGAAGGGGACCGATTTGGCGGACTGAATGGTCTGGAGGGTCATGGTGGGCTCCGTTGATGACCCGCAGACCCTACCGGCGCTTCTCTAGATTGAAAATTCGGATAATTATGAGATGATTATTCAGGAAATTTGAATAGATAGGCAATTGCGCATGAACGGCCCCGGAATGCCCAGCCTGGACCAGTTGCAGGTCCTTCTCGCCGTGGTCGACGCGGGCAGCTTCGCGGCCGCCGCCCGCCGCCTCGGCCGGGCGCCTTCGGCGATCAGCTATGCCATCGACACGCTGGAGGCGCAGCTCGGGCTGCCGCTGTTCGACCGGGTGGCGACGCGCAAGCCGCAGCTGACCCAGGCGGGACAGGCGGTGCTGGCGGAGGCGCGCAAGGTGGCGCGCGGCGTCGACCAGCTGCGCGCCAAGGTGCAGGGCCTGTCCCAGGGACTGGAGGCGGAAGTGTCGGTCGCCGTCGACGTCATGCTGCCGACAGCGCGGCTCGTCGACGCCTTGCAGGCCTTTCAGACGGCCTTTCCCACCGTGGCGCTGCGCCTGCACGTGGAGGCGCTCGGCGCCGTCACGCAGCTCGTGCTCGACCGCACGGCGACGATCGGCGTCAGCGGCCCGCTGCACATCGGCATCGCGGGCACCGAGCAGGTCCAGATCGGCAGCGTCGAGCTGATCCCGGTGGCGGCGCCCTTCCATGCGCTGGCGCGCCACGGCACGCCTTCGCTCGGCGCCGGCCGCGACCATGTCCAGCTGGTGCTGACCGACCGTTCGCCGCTCACGCGCGGGCAGGACTTCGGGGTGATCGCCACCAACACCTGGCGGCTGGCCGACCTCGGCGCGAAACATGCGCTGCTGCTGGCGGGGGTCGGCTGGGGCAACATGCCCGAGCCGATGATCCGCGGCGACCTCGATGCGGGACGGCTGGTGCCGCTGAACTTTCCGGATTGGCGGGGCGGATCCTACGCCCTGCAGATCGTCCATCGGACGGATGCGCCGCCGGGGCCGGCGGCGCAATGGCTGATCGAACGCTTCGCCAGCCAGGTGGCGGGCGGCTGACGGATCGCCGGCAGGCGGCGTCGCGCTACGACAGCCGGACCTTCTTGAGGTCTTCGATGAACTGGACTTCCTGCGGCGCGGGGGCCGTGTTGGCGCGGTTGGCCGAGCGCATGCCGAGCTTGCGCGAGGTGTCTTCCGCCGCCGCCTTCAGCTGGCGCGCGAGCTGGCCGTTGTAGGAGGTGTCGAAGGTGCCGGCGACGCTGAGCAGGGTGATGACCATGACCAGGCGGCCTTCGTGGTCGAACACGGGGGCGGCGAAGGTGTCGTGGCCGGTGCCGCCGGCGCCGCGCGCCATGCCGTGCTGCTGGATTTCGTGCTTCAGGGCTTCGAGCGCGGCCGGGCCGGCGTCGACTTCATGGCCGTTGTTGCGCACGGAAGTCAGCTCGCGCTTGAGCACGTCGCGCGTGTCGGCGGCGGGCATGTAGGTGAGGAAGACGCGGCCCGTGGCGGAGGTGAGGAGGGGCAGGTTGCTGCCTTCGCGCACGCGCAGGACGGAACTGAGCGTGCCCTGCTCGTACTTGATCACCGTCGAGCCGTGCGAGCCCCACACGCTGAGCAGCGAGACCAGGCCGGTCTGCTCGGTCAGGCGGTGGATCACGTCGGAGGCGATCTGCACGCTGTTCAGGCGACCGAGGGCAGTCAGGCCCAGCTCGATGACGGCGGGGCCGAGGTCGTAGCGGCCGCTGGCTTCGTTGTAGGCGATCAGCTCGGTCTCGACGAGCGCCTTCAGGTAGCGCTGCGTGCGCATCGGCAGCATGCGCGCGGCCCTGGCGATTTCCGTGAGATTGGCGGAGCCGCCGCAGTCTGAGACGATTTTGATCAACGAAATGCCGGTCACGACGGTGCGGTTGCCGCTGCTTGTCGTCTTGGCCTTGCGGGGCTTTTTGATTTTCATATTCGGTGAAACTTGAGACGCGTTGTCGATTTGCGATGACCCTAGAGCGGCATTTTACCAGACTTTTCCCGGCACCCCCATATATCTCGTTTTGGGGACGAAGGTTAAAACAGTCTTGCGCCCGAAACGCGAACGGCAGCCTGCTTGCGCGGGCTGCCGTCCGGACGTCGCGGATGGAACCGCAGGGCTATTTCAGCAGGCTCTTGATCAAATCCTTGGCGCCGGCCATGGGGGCTTCGAAGTCCTGGGTCTGGGTGCCCATGTACTTGTCGAGATGCTCCATGTCCAGGGCGCGCTCCGGGTCGCCCAGCGGCACGTCGCGGTGGCGGCTGTTGAGCTGCACGGCGGCCATGATCTTGGCCTGCACCTTCTGGGTCAGGATCCAGTTCACGAAGACCACGGTGGCGTTCGGGTTCGGGCGCGGCTCCAGCACCTGCAGGCCGCAGACGCCGGCGCTCCAGGTGTCGAGGCCGGAAACCTGGCCCAGGTTCAGCTTCACGCCGCTTTCCTCGAAGCGCACGACTTCCGCGCTCGGCATGCCGACGACGATCGGGTAGTCGCCCTGCGCGAACCAGGTGACGAGCTGGCGCGTGTTGGCGGTGATGATCGGCTTCTGGTCGACGATCAGCTGCTTCAGGAAGTCAGCCCCGAAGATCTTGTAGACGGCGCCCATGTGGACGATGGTCGAGCCGCCGCGCGGGTCGGCCATGGCGATCTTGCCGCGCCACTGCGGGTCGAGGATCTGCTTGAACTCGGAGATCTGGCCTTCGGGAATCTTGTCCTTGTTGTAGAACACCAGCGGGCTGTCGTAGGCGCAGAAGGCGGGCATGTAGCGCTTGCCGTGGTCGAGGAACGAGCCGTCGATGCCGCCGTACCAGTTCTGGTCGCCGGCCACGTCGGGCAGCATGTACATGTCGCGCACGGGCGCGAGGCCGCCTTCCTCGATCATCTTGAAGGCCTGCGTCTCGGCGCCGCCGACGCGGATGTCCCACAGGTACTTCTTCACTTCGCGTTCCTTGACCACGCGCGGCCAGAAGTCGCGCCCGGCGAAGGAGGTCACCTGGATCTTGATGTCCGGATAGTCCTTCTGGAAGTCTTCGAGCAGGCCCTGCCACAGCTTGCCCGACGGGCCGGCGACGATGAGCTTGCCTTCCTTCTTCGCGGCGGCGACGGTCTGCTCCCACTTCGCCTTGTCGGGCCAGTTCTCCTGGGCCCGGGCGGGGGCGCCGAGCAGGCTCGCGGCAAAGATGGCGGTCAAGGCGACGGAAGCGGTACGCACAGCATTCGTCGAGAAACGACGCATAAATATCTCCCTGGTTACATTATGGCGCGGGCGGGGAAACATCCCCGCCCGCGCCGCGTGGCAGTGTTGGTTTCGTATGGGGCCGCTTATTCCGCGGCCTGGCTGCGAAAGGTCTTCGTGCGGACGTAGTCCTTGTGGTCGACCGCGTTCGGCATGACTTCCGACAGCACGATGATGCTGGAGACGTCGCCGTTTTCGCGGCGCACGCCGACCGGATCCTTGCCGTCCTTCACCGCCTCGATCGCTTCCGTCAGCAGGCGGCGGACGCGCGCGATGATCACGTCGGTGGTGCCTAGATGCTCGCGCGTGCGGTCTTCGACCGCCCCCTGGCTCTCGGTGGCGAAGGCGTCGTGGACATTGAAGGATTCGCCCATGCCGGTGAAGTTCGACGTCTTCATCAGCTGGCGGTCCTGGAAGTAGCGGTTTTCCGGGCGGCGGCGCGTGACGCCGTCGGGCCCCGCGTCGTTGCCGAAGCGCTCCAGGTACTTCGCCTGGTCGAGCGGGCGCACCCGGTTGAAGGCGTAGTCGAAGCGCGTGTGGTGGGTGTCGTCGATGGCGACGTGCCAGTGCATCGAATAGCCTTCGCCGATGCGGCCTTCGTTGCCGACGATCGCGGCCGAGTTCGGCGCGACGAAGTTGGTCACGCGGACGTACTTCTTGTCCTCGCCCGACTTGCGGACCGAGAATATGCGCACGCCGTAGTCCGTCGCCTCGTAGTCGAGGTTCGGGCGGCCGTCGGCCTTGTAGTACATGTCGGCCGACATGCCCGCCTCGGCGCCGGGCACCGGGCGGGTGTCCTTCTTCTCGAGCGGGCGGTGCAGGAAGGAGAGGTGGGCGGGGTCGTATTCGCCCTCGAGCGACTGCAGGTAGTTGCAGTCGATGACCGAGCGCCGGATGAAGCGGTGCTCGGGCGGCACCTTGAGGAATTCGTATTCGGGAAACTTCGGCGGCTCGCCGCCGTCCGTGAGGGGGCCCATGTAGGCGAAGATCATGCCGCCTTCTTCGTGCACCGCGTAGGCGGTATGCTTGATCTCGTCCTTGTAGGTGCTGTTTTCCGGCTCGGCGGGCTGCTCCAGGCAGTTGCCTTTCACGTCGAAGAGCCAGCCGTGATAGAGGCAGCGCAGGCCGCCGTCTTCGATGCGGCCGTAGGTCAGGTCGGTGCAGCGGTGCGGGCAGCGCTTGTCGAGCAGGCCGAGGCGGCCCTGCTCGTCGCGAAAGAGGACGAGATCCTCGCCGAAAATGCGCACTGGCATGGGCGCGCCGCCTTCGGGCATTTCCTCGCTCAGGGCGACCGGATGCCAGTAGCGCCGGGCCATCTCGCCGGCAGGCGTGCCGGGGCCGGTCCGCGTCAGCAGCTCGTTCATCTCCTTCGTCAGCATCGAGGGCTCCCTCCCGCGAGATATTTTCTAAAAAATAGCGCTATGATTTAAAAATTGAACTTATCGTTGGGCGTCGCGCTGCGTCAAGCGAGTGCACTGCACAATGATAGAACAGTAATTTTATAGCTTATTACGGTTAGATAATTGCGTCAGTCATAGGTGTGCAGCTTGACACTCGTTTCTAAAAAACGATAAACATTATCAAAATTCGCTTCCGCATCCGACTGTCGGACAAGCCTTAAAAGTTAAAGGCATGCGGACCCATTCATCAGGGAGGGGACGATTCAATCCCAGGACGCCAATCGAGCGGTGCTCAAGCTCGATCACATCCGTAAGACCTTCGGCTCGTACCGTGCGGTCGACGACCTCTCCCTCGAGATCAAGGAGGGCGAGATCTTCGCGCTGCTGGGCCCCAGCGGCTGCGGCAAGTCGACGACCCTCCGCCAGATCGCAGGCCTCGACCAGCCAGACACCGGCGACATCCTGCTGAAGGACAAGCCGCTGTTCTCCTCGGCGAAGGACATCTTCGTGCCGGCGCAGAAGCGCAACATGGGCATGGTGTTCCAGTCCTACGCCATCTGGCCGCACCTGTCGGTCTACGAGACGGTGGCCTACCCGCTGCGCCTGCGCCGCTGGTCGAGCGCCGACGTCGACGTGGCCGTGCGCGCCATCATCAAGCAGGTCGGCCTCGAAGGCATGGAAGACCGCGCCTCGCCGACGCTCAGCGGCGGCCAGCAGCAGCGCGTCGCCCTGGCCCGCGCCCTGGTCTACAAGCCCGACGTCCTGCTGCTCGACGAGCCGTTCAGCAACCTCGACGTGAAGCTGCGCGAGCACATGCGCGTCGAGCTGAAGATCCTGCAGCGCCGCGTCGGCGTCAGCGTCGTCCTCGTCACGCACGACCAGGCCGAGGCCCTGAGCCTCGCCGACCGCCTGGCGGTCATGAACGCCGGCCGCATCGAGCAGATCGGCACGCCGATCGAGCTCTACGACGAGCCGGCGACGCCCTTCGTGCGCGACTTCATCGGCCAGACGACCAAGTTCGCCGCGCAGATCACCGAGATCGGCAGCAACGGCGACGCCCGCGTCGAGATCGGCACCGCCAAGTTCCCGCTGATGGGGACCGCGTCGAACTTCGTGAAGCGCGAGATGGGCGAGAAGGTCATCGCCTGCATCCGCCCCGAGCGCATCGCGGTGGCGAGCGCGGCCCGCGGCCACGGCGGCAACGAGCTCGAAGGCACCGTCGAGACGATGCTCTTCCTCGGCGACCGCTACGAATGCCTCGTGCAGATCGGCGGCCAGGCGATCCTCGCCTACGTGCCCAGCAGTGAGAGACTGAAAGAAGGCCAGCGCGTGCCGCTGGCGTTCCCCAAGGAAGCCCTCACGCTATGGCCGAACTAAAGTCGCTCAGCCCGGGCAGCCCAGTTCGCTTTCCGAACTTCGCGCTGCCCCGGCGCCTGCGTCTCAGCGCCTTCCTCTGCACGCTCGTGCTGCTGGGGATGGCGTTCTTCGTGCTCTATCCGGTGGCGCTGCTGGTCTACAGCAGCTTCCTGGTGGATCTGCCGTCCGGCGGCAAGGCGCTCGGCCTCGACACCTGGATCAGCGCCTGGTCGCAGAACGGCATCCTCCAGGCCGTCATCAACACCTTCCAGCGCGTCGTCGTCACCGAGCTGATCTCCTTCCCGGTCGCGGTGCTGATCGCCTGGCTGGTGATCCGCACCGACATGCCGGGCAAGCGGCTGATCGAGAACTTCTTCTGGGTCGCCTTCTTCCTGCCGGCGCTGCCGGTGCTGATGGGCTGGATTCTGCTGTTCGACCCGGGCCACGGCCTGGTCAACCTCGGCTGGGCCTGGCTGTTCAACGTGCCGAAGGGCCCGTTCAACATCTACGGCTTCTCCGGCATCGTCTTCGCCCACATCGCCGCGCGCTCTGTCGCGGCCAAGTTCATCTTCCTGGCGCCCGCCTTCCGCAACCTGGACGGCGCGATGGAAGAAGCCTCGCGCATCGCCGGCGCCGGCCCGATCGCGACGCTGCGCAAGATCGTCATCCCGGTGCTGATGCCGGCGTTCCTCATCACCATCGCGATCTCGCTGATCCATTCGCTCGAATCCTTCGAGATCGAGCTGATCCTCGGCCCGACGACGAACTTCTACGTGTTCAGCACGAAGATCTTCCAGGTCGTGCGCGAAGACCCGCCGCAGTTCGGCGTCGCCACCGTCCTCGGCCTGGCCATCCTCATCAGCATGCTGCCGCTCATCCTGTGGCAGCAGCACCTGTCGCACTCGCGCAACTTCGTCACGGTCACCAGCCGCTCGACGACGCTGCCGCTGCGCCTGCGCAAATGGCGCGTGCCGATCTTCGCCGTCATCTGCACCTTCGGCGCCTTCATCACGGTCGTGCCAGTCGCCTGCCTGCTGATGGGCACCTTCATGAACCTCTACGGCTACTTCGACATCGAGAAGGTCTGGACGACGACCCACTGGGCCACCGTGCTGACCGACAACACGCTGATCCAGTCGACCGTCAACACGCTCATCATGGGCCTGTCGGCGGCCCTCATCGGCACCTTCTGGTTCGCCCTGGTCGCCTACATCTCGGTGCGCACGAAGTACGCGGCCCGCGGCGTGCTCGATCTCCTGTCATGGCTGCCGGCTAGCATCCCGGGCATCATTCTCGGCCTGGCGCTGCTCTGGATGTTCCTGACCGTTCCCGCCCTGCAGCCCTTCTACGGCACGACGGCCATCCTCGTCGTCGCGGCGATCCTCGCCAGCGTCTCGACCGGCGTGCAGCTGATCAAGAGCAACATGGTCCAGCTCGGCAACGAGCTGGAGGAAGCGTCGTTCATCGCCGGCGGCTCGTGGTTCTACACCTTCCGCCGCATCGTGCTGCCGCTCGTCGGCCCGGTGCTGATCGCCGTCGCGCTGCTCACCTTCGCCTCGGCGGCGCGCAACGTGGCGGGCATCGCCATGCTGGTCAGCGGCGACAACCGGCCGCTCTCCATGCTGCAGGCCGACTACATGATCGACGGCGCCTTCGAGCCGGCGGCGGTGGTCGGCGTCCTCATCGTCATCCTCGCCCTGACCATGTCGGTCGTCGCGCGCTACATCGGCGGTCGCGTCGGCCTGACGGCGGTCGCCAAGAAAAAGGACCTGTAAGATGTCGCATCGCCAGATTTTCTCCGGCAACGGCCTGCCCAAGCACCCGCAGCCCTTCCCGACGGCCGCGCGCGTCGGCAACATGGTGTTCTCCTCGGCCATCGGCGGCCAGGACGCCGAGACCGGCAAGGCGCCCGACGCACCCGAGGCGCAGATCCAGAACGCCTTCGTCCACCTGCAGACCATCATGCGCCTGGCGGGCGGCAAGCCTTCGGACATCGGCAAGGTCACCGTGCACCTGAAGGACAAGTCTCATCGCGAGCTGGTCAACGCCGAGTGGATCAAGACCTTCCCGAAGGAAGAGGACCGTCCGGTCCGCCACACCGTCTCGGCGACCGAGCTGCCGAGCAACCTGATCATTCAACTGGAATTCATTGCCGTCCTCGAAGCGTGATCGTCGCGCGGGGGAGCGGAATGTCGATGGGGATGGGCGAACCATGGCGAAAGTGATCGGCGGGCTGGCGATGTCGCACGCCCCGCAACTCCTCATGCCGCCCGAGAAATGGTCGGACCTGCCGAACCGCACCAAGGGGCCGTTCAGCCCCAAGGCCGGCATCGAATCCGAGATCAACGTCGAGACTTTCGTGGCGAAGTCGCAGCGCTGCCATGCGGCGCTGGCCGAGATGCGGGCCAAGCTGACGGCCTGGGCGCCGGACGTGGTGCTCGTCATGGGCGACGACCAGCACGAGAACATCCTCGACGACAACATGCCGCCCTTCGTGCTCTTCACCAGCCCGAAGGTCGAGGCGACGCGGCACTTCACCTACCTCGGCGCTTCCGGCGCCGACCAGATGGACGAATACCGCGTCGACACCGGCCTGGCCGACGGCCTGCTCGCCGGCCTGATGGATGCGGGCTTCGACCCGGCCTGGTCGCGCGAGACGCGCGACGAGCTGGGGCTCGGCCACGCCTTCGGCCGCGCGCTCAAGTTCGTCATGCCGGAGAAGCAGTCGGCCATCCTGCCGCTGATGGTGAACACCTACTATCCGCCGGCGCCGAGCGCCAAGCGCTGCGTGCAGCTCGGCCAGGCGATCCGCCAGGTCATCGACGGCCTGCCGACCGACCAGCGCGTCGTCGTGCTGGCCTCCGGCGGCCTCAGCCACACCAAGATCGACGAGAAGCTCGATGCCGAGCTGCTGTCGGCGCTCGAGCGCAGCGACCTCGACTACATGGGGAAGATGCGCTCCGACGTGCTCGTCGAAGGAACGTCCGAAATCCGCAACTGGATCATCGCCGCCGGCATCTTGAACCGCGGCGCGCGCGTGATCGACTACGTCCCATGCTACCGCAACGCCAACGGCGTCGGCTGCGGCATGGGATTCGCTATCTGGGAATAGGTTTCTAAAAGGGAGATGACCATGATTATCGATGCGCATACCCACTATCACGCGTCCGGCGTGCTCGCGAGCGTGTTCGGCCACCTCTACGGCCACACCTACGGCGACTTCAAGACGGCGAAGGGCGACGACGAGCTGCACTTCAAGCTGATGGAAGAGCGCGGCTACGACATGCAGATCATCTCGCAGCCGCCGTTCACGCAGGCGCACGACCAGAGCGCGCACATCGGCCGCGGCCAGGCTTCCGCGTTCAACGACTCGATGGCGAAGGGCGTCGCCGACAGCAGCGGCCGCTTCCGCTTCGTCGGCACCATGCCGCTGCAGGACATCCCGGCGTCGGTGAAGGAGATGGAGCGCGCCAAGTCGCTCGGCGCCGTCGGCGCGATGCTGAACGTCGACATCTCGCGTCGCGGCACCGGCCCGATGCCGGATGAAGAGTACTGGTATCCGATCTACGAGCAGGCCAGCAAGCTGGACTTCCCGCTGTTCGTCCATCCGGGCTCCTCGGCCATGCCGCGCCACACGAAGTACAGCCTGGCGCTGCACCTCGGCTTCCTGTTCGGCGAGACCGAGTTCATCGCCGGCTTCATCTACGGCAAGGTGTTCGAGAAGTTCCCGAACCTGAAGATCCTCGTCTCGCACGGCGGCGGCGCGATCCCCTACCAGGTCGGCCGCTTCCAGGCTTCGACCCGCCCCGACCTGAAGGGCAACAAGGGCCCGCGCATTCCGATCGAAGGCGACTTCATCGGCAACCTGCGCAAGATGTACTTCGACACCTGCATGTACTCGCAGGAAGGCATCGAATGCCTGATCAAGGTCGTCGGCCCGAGCCAGGTGCTGTTCGGCACCGAATGCCCCGGCATGGGCATGGCGAAGCGCCCGGACGGCCGTTCGTACGACAACGTCGAAGACTACGTGCGCGGCATCGATTTCCTGACCGACCAGCAGCGTCAGGACATCTTCTTCAACAACGCCGCCAAGTTCTTCAAGATCGACCCGGCGTCGGTCGGCAAGAAGACGGCGGCTGCCGCGCAGTAAGACGAAGATCGGGCCGAGGCGGCGTCCGCGCGAAAGCGCCGGACGCCGTCATGGTTCTGAGAGGAAAGCTTAAGAAGAACAGGCGGGGCGTCAGATATGGAAGATTCGATCACGGTCCGGCTCATGCGGCTGGATGCTTGCGCCCTGTCGGACGCTTCGGACAAGCTGGGAATCGTGGCCTGCGTCACGGGCCTGCCGCCGCTGTCGGTGGAGCGCAAGATCGCCGGCCGCGTGCACACCGTGAAGCTGGTGAAGAAGGAAGATGCGCCGCCGCCTTCGGGCAAGCCGGTCCATCTCGGCTCCAACGCCATCATGGCGAGCCAGCCCGGCGAGGTCATCGTCGTCGAGCAGAATACGGGTCTCGATGCCGGCTCCTGGGGCGGCATCCTGTCGACGGGCGCCAAGATGCGCGGCGTCGCCGGCGTGATCGCCAGCGGCCCGGTGCGCGACATCGATGAAGCCAAGCAGATGGACTTCGCCGTCTACGGCCCGCGCGGCACGGCCAAGACGGCGCGCAACCGCGTCGTCGAGATCGGCACCGACGTGCCGGTGACGATCGGCGGGGTGACGGTCGAGGCGGGCGACTACGTGCTGGCCGACGGCAGCGCCGTCGTCTTCATCCGCGCCGTCGACGCGGAGAAGGTCGTCGGCGAAGCAGAGGTCATCGCGCGCCGCGAGGCGCTGATGGCCAAGGCTTTGAGGGAAGGAAAGCCGATCACCGAAGTGATGGGCGCCGACTACGAACATATGTTGCGTTAAGGAACAGGATTTATGGACAAGAACGTCGAACGGGCAGCCAAGCTCGACACCGCCACGATCTCCGACGCGCTCGACCGCCTCGCCATCGTCGGCCAGTGCTACCAGATCAAGCCGCGCGATTCATCTTTCCGCCTCGCGGGCCGCGCCTTCACCATCAAGTACGGCCCGTCGCAGACGCCGTCGGGCACCGTCGGCGACTTCGTCGATGACGTGCCGGAAGGCAGCGTGATCGTGCTCGACAACGGCGGGCGTGATGACGTCACCGTGTGGGGCGACATCCTCACCGAGATCGCCCATCGCCGGAAGATCGCCGGAACGGTGATCGACGGCATCTGCCGCGACGTGGCGCTCTGCATGAAGCTCGGCTATCCGGTCTATTCCAAGGACCATTGGATGCGCACCGGCAAGGACCGCGTGCAGGTCGAGGCCACCAACGTGACCGTCACCATCGGCCGCGCGCGCGTGGCGCCCGGCGACCTGCTGCGCGGCGACGCCGACGGCGTCCTCGTGATTCCGAAGGAGCATGAGGAGAAGGTGCTGGCGGTGGCCGAGGAGATCGAGGCGGCGGAGGAGAAGATCCGCGCGTCGATCCGCACCGGCATGCGCCTCGACGAGGCGCGCAAGCAGTTCAACTATCACAAGTTGCAGACCCATGAGTAATGCGAACGACGCGGCGCTGCTGAAGCGCCTGGCCGCCCATTCGAGCGCCACGGTCTACGAGGCCCAGGGCAAGCGCGGCGCGCTGCCCTCGGGCATCAAGCCGATCCATTCGAGCATGAAGGTCTGCGGGCCGGCGCTCACGGTGGATTCGCCGCCGATGGACAACCTGCTGCTCCACGAGGCGATCTACAAGGCGAAGCCCGGCGACGTGCTCGTCGTCCGCGTCGCCGGCCATTACGAGGCCGGCTACTGGGGCGACATCATGACCGTGGCCGCCAAGGAGCGCGGCATCGCCGGCCTGATCATCGACGGCTGCGTGCGCGATTCGCAGGAGCTGATCGAGATGCAGTTCCCGGCCTTCACGCGCGGCCTGTGCATCCGCGGCACCCTGAAGCACGGCGGCGGCCCCATCGGCGGCTCCGTGACGATCGGCGACGTGACGATCCACACGGGCGACCTGGTGCTCGGCGACGCCGACGGCGTCGCCATCGTGCCGCAGGCCGAGCTGGCCGACAGCATCGCGAAGTCCGACGCGCGCGTCGCCTTCGAAGACGGCATCAAGGACGGCCTGCGGGCCGGCAAGACGACCCTCGAACTCTACAACGGCTTCGGCAAGAAATGAGCCCGCAGGCTGCCCGCCTTGCTGCTGAACGCCATGCCGCCCTAGCCCCAGTAGGCGAAGGCCATGGCGTTGCCCGTTCCGGCTTCGGAGCGGTAGCAGGGCTGGTAGTCGACCAGGGTCATGGGCAGCTCGCAGTCGGCCATCATGGCGGCGAGCGGGATCCAGCTCTTTATCTCGGAATTGCCCGACTGGAGCAGGTTCTCCGGCAGGGAGATCAGCGTCTCGCGGTCGTGCCGCGCGAAGGCGGTCAGCACCTTCTGGTCGAGGTCCTCGTCGATGACGAAGTGGCTGAGGCCGCCGGTGGCGATCACGGCCACACGCATGTCGGACGGCCAGCTCTCGATGGCGCGCTTCAGCGCGCGGCCGAGGTCGTGGCAGCGCTTCGCGGTCGGCTGATTGGGCGGGTAGAAGGTGTTGAGGATGACCGGCACGCTCGGCATCGGCGCATCGTGCATCAGGCGGCGGTAGACGAAGGCGTAGGCATGCGGCACGCGCTTCAGGCCGTCGGAGGCGAGCGGCAGCTCGTCCGACTGCGCCACGTCGAACTCCTCGGCGATCAGGCTTTCGATGATGTGGCGGCCGAGTTCGGGCTGTCCCGGATAGGCCGCCGGCTGCTCGGGGCGGTAGCCGCGCTCCGCGATGGCGATGCCCGGATTGGCGTTGGCCAGCTTCTCCGCCGACTTGCCCTGGTTCTCGATGGCGGCGCCCCAGTAGACGGAGAGCGCCGGCATCTTGTCGGTGGCGAACATCTCCTTCTGGTCGTTGCCGACCAGGACCGTCACGTCCGGCGCGGCCTGCTTCAGCTTGTGCGCCAGCATGTCGAGCGCGGCCTGGCAGGCGGCATGGCGCATCTGCCACTTGGCCGGCGTGATCTGCTCGGCCAGCTTCTCGGCGCGGCGCATCTCGACCAGCGCGTCGAAGCTGTGAAAGCCGCCGCGAAACGGATGGCGGTCGTTCTTCTTGTCGGCGGCCACGCGCTGGCTCCACTGGTCCCAAGGCGTGGACAGCATCGGGCCGTGCGAGGTGCCGATTCCCAGAACGATCTTCGCCATGGCGGAGCTTCTCCTACTCTTACGCGCCGGGCCGTGCCGGCATTTGCCTGATTATAATATTCTTAAATAGTCTCAGTAATAAATTAAGTAAAACTGCCGAATTTTTGTTTTTCAATTCTATGACACGACAGCACTCCAAAAAAGAGGGACAGGTATCATGAACGGGGCGACAGTACGGAATGGCCGGGGTTCGGCGCTGCGGCGTCTGATGGGGGCGTTCGCCGTCGCGGCGACCGCGTCGGTCTGCGTCGCGCAGGCTCAGGCGCAGGACTGGCCGGGCAAGGCCGACTGGGACAAGACGGTGGCGGCCGCCAAGAAGGAAGGCAAGGTCGTCATCTCCGGTCCGGTCGGCAACACCTGGCGCGAGGCGCTGACGGCGTTCGAGAAGGACTACGGCATCAAGGTGGAATTCACCTCCGCCAACGGCGCCGACTTCTGGCCGCGCTACGCCCAGGAGCAGAAGCTCGGCAAGTCGCTGTGGGACTTGCGCGTCAGCGCGCCCGACACGAACTCCTACGAGCTGCTGGCGCAAGGCGACAAGATCGCCGACCTGCGCAGCATGCTGGTGCTGCCCGAAGTGACGGCCGACAAGAGCTGGGTCGGCGGCTATGACGCGATGTTCTCCGACAAGGCGAAGAAGTACTTCGCCGGCTTCGGCCTGATCGGCGGCCCGGTCGCCTGGGTCAACCGCGACTTCGTGCCCGAGTCGGAGCTGAGCAGCATGCTGCAGCTCAAGGAAGACCGCTTCAAGGGCAAGGTGACGACCCTCGACTGGCGCGGCGGCTCGGCCTCGAACAACTTCGCCCTGCTGCTCGCCGACAAGCGCTACGGCGCCGACTACATCCGCGACCTGGTGGTGAAGAACGAGATCGTCGTCACCAACAACAACCGTCAGCAGATCGACTGGCTGATCCGCGGCAATTATCCGATCGCCATCGGCGTCACGTCGAACATCCTGTTCAACATGAAGGAAACAGGTCTGGCGCAGAACGTCGTGCCGCTGGACGGCCCGCGCAAATATTCCAGCAGCTTCGGCGGCCTAATCGCCTTCCAGAATCCGCCGAACCCCAACGCGGCGAAGGTCTATGCCAACTGGGTGATGACTCAAAAGGCGCAGGCCGGCATCGCGAAGCTCACCAACTACAACAGCCGCCGCACCGACGTGGAGCCGGGCGAACCGGCGACGGTGGTCGATCTCAGCAAGATCGACGATTACGTCAACACGCAGTCGGAAGACATGCTGCCGGCTTACGACGCGTGGCGCGAATTCGCGCGCACTTTGAAGCAGCCC
>DASYCO010000018.1:0-13883 GCA_036500145.1 Alphaproteobacteria bacterium
CAGGTCGCGCCCGATGATGTCGAGGCCGAACACGTCGCGATAGAACGCTTCCGAGCGATCGAGATCGGTCACTTGGACGACGAGATGGCTGAAGCCATCGACCAATGCCATGAAATCCTCCCTGACGATGCGCAGTTTTCCTGCGTCTGGGAGGCAGACTAGCCGCAAGCGGTGGCGGTTATAATCCGGAAATTCGACAAAAGACTCTTGCACGAGGCCATTGAATGGCCCGCTCAGACACGCACCCGTTCGCGCGCCTCGGCACTGCGGAAGGATTTCCGCCGCATGAAGTCTTCTATAAAATCGAGGAATACGGACAGCTTCGCCGGCAACCTGGGGCTGTGGGGGTAGAAGGCCTTGATGCTGCGCCCCCATCCGGCGACGTCGCTGAACAGCTCGACCAGGCTGCCGTCGCGGACGTCATCCCATGCCGCGTAATCGGGCAATTGGGCGATGCCGAGGCCGCCCTTCGCCGCCTCGTGCAGCGCGACGCCGTTGTTGGTGCGCAGGCTGCCGTCGACAGTCACCGCATAGGTCTCCGCCCCGTCCTGGAACGTCCATTCGTAAGGCGACGGCTGCCCGGCATGGATCAGGCAGTTGAACTTGGCCAGGTCGCGCGGATGCGCGGGCACGCCCCGCGCCAGGAAGCCCGGCGCGGCGCAGATCGAATAGCGCACGGGGCCCAGCTCGCGGCAGTCGAGGCTGCCGTCGGGACCGCCGGCGCTGCGGATGACGACGTCCAGGCCGTTCTCCAGCAGGTTGACCGGATGCGCGCTGATCTTCAGGTCGACCTTCAGCTCCGTGTATTTTTCGAGGAAGGCCGTCACGGCGGGCGCCACCAGCCGCTGGCCGACGCCCAAGGTCGCATGCACGCGCAGCAGGCCCTTCAGCTCGTCGTTGTAGCCGATGACGTTGTTGCGCGCGCGTTCGAGCTCGAGGATCGTCTTGGCACACTGATGGTAGAAGCCCTCGCCGATCTCCGTGACCGCCATGCGCCGGGTCGAGCGGCGGATGAGCTGGACGCCCAGGCTCTCTTCGAGCTGCGTGATGTGGCGGCTCACCGCCGAGGTCGAGAGCTTGAGGTCGCGCGCCGCGGCGGTGAAGCTCTGCCGCTCCACGACCTTCACGAACACGATGATGTCGTTGACGTTGTCCATGGCGTCACCTTTCGCGCGGCATTGTACTCTTCCGCGACAAGCCCCGGCAGAGCGTTTTCCGCTCCTTGGGAGCTAAGCCATTCTGCCAGCGTCGAAACTTATGTTCGACATCCTACACGAGCCGTTGCGACAGCGCAGTTTTGTCACAGCCAGCCCCGTTTGGACACAGGCCAGGCCGGTCAATCAGGCGCAGTCTGCAGTTCACAGCAGACAGGGGAGACAGACCATGGATCAACCCGTCCCGACAGTCGCCATCGATGCCGAGCTTCTCGTTCCTGAAATTCCCTACCTGCGCCGCTATGCGCGGGCGCTGACGCGCAACGCCTCGTCGGCCGACGACCTCGTCCAGGATGCGCTCGTGCGCGCCGTCTCGAACCTGGAGCGCTTCGAGAACGGCACCAACCTGCGCGCCTGGCTGCTGACCATCGTCCACAACTGCTTCATCGACGGCACGCGCAAGGCCAAGCGCTCGCGCGATGGCGACCATGAGGCGGAAGAGAGGATGAGCGGCCTCTACACGCGTCCCAACCAGATCGCCAACCTGGAAATGCGCGACCTGCAAGTCGCGCTCAATGGCTTGCCGGAAGAACAGCGTCATACTCTGGTCCTCGTGGCGCTGGAAGACATGAGCTACGAGGAAGCCGCACGCGTGACCGGGGTGCCCGTCGGCACGATCCGCTCGCGCCTGTCGCGCGCGCGTCACAGCCTGATGGCGATGGTCGCCGGACTCGAGATCGGCGACATCTCGCCGGAATCCGGCATTACGCGTCGCAAAAAGCCTCGCACTGCCGCGCCCGTGCGGCGTCCGTCCGAATCGCCTCGCGGCATGTATCAGCGCGCCCCCTGATCCAATGGCCGTGCTGACTGCCGCCGACGCCGCACGGAAAGTGGACAATTGCACGATTCGGCGCATAACTGATGGATGCCGTTCCCGGCTTCCGTGGTTTCAGCTTGGCCATGGGGCCAGTCGCAGCTTAAAGGGATAAGGATGAGGGCATACGACCCCCTGAGTCTGGCGATTCTCGTCGTCGAAGACGATTGGCTGCTGCGGAAAGGCCTCGTCGACAACCTTCTGGAACAAGGCTGCACGGTCCTGGAAGCCGACACCGGGAGCGACGCCCTGACCTTGATCGACAACGCCGATCAGATCGACCTGCTCATCACGGACATCCGGCTGTCGGACGACGTCAGCGGCTGGGACGTCGCCCAGGCCTTTCGGCAACGCAACCGCGAGCTGCCTATCATCTACGCCACGTCGAGCAAGCCGGACGATGTGCGGCGTCTCGAACGTGCCGCCTTCCTGGAGAAACCCTATTCGGCGGCCGACCTGGTCGAGACCTGCCGTGTCCTGACGAGAAAGTCAGGCACAGCGTAGACAAGAAAAGCCCGCCGGCCGGCGGGCTTTTCCATGCCTGCCCTGATTGGCGCCTACAGGACGGCGACCACCTCGACCTGGAAGAGCTTCTTCTCAAGGTCGACGACCAGCGCATGGCGCGCCGGGCGGCTATGCGGGTCCGGGAACATCGCCAGCCATTCCTTGTTGAAGTACTCGCGGATCTTCTTGTCCTGCACGTAGAGCGTCAGGCGGATGATGTCCTCCGGCGTCCCGCCGGCGGCCGTCATGAAGCGCCGCACGTTCTCCATCATCGTCTTGGCCTGCTCGGCGGGGTCGGGCGACGTCTTGCCCGTCGCCGGATCGTCGCCGCCGATGGCGGAAGAATAGACGATGTTGCCGATCTTGCACCCCATGGGAATCGGCGACTTATGCTCCTTGCCAGGTGGCTCGACGGATTGCCGCTTGCTCATGCTTTCTCCCTTTGCTTTCCCGTCGCGGATTCGTCGCCGCGACCATTGAGCCGTCTGCACTTTTTCGAAGCGGCAGAGGCGAACCCGAAGCTCAAATTCGATAAGGCACAAGCGCCCCTGCGCCCGGAGACGCGATGGATTCCTGCGCTTCTCTTATATAAGTCGCGCACGTGACGTAGTGGGCGGCGCTTGCGCGCGTTCGCGCGGCGCCGACATCCCGCTCATATTGCGCAGCACCGAGGGCGCTTGTATGGTTTCGGCGCAATCGACGGAGTCGCGAGCCCGACTCACGCATCGAAAAGCGAAAAGCATCAAAGAAAAGCAACAGGGGAGGAGGCTCATGAAACGCCTCAATTGCGCGCGCGCGCTGCTGGCCGTCGTGTCCGGCTTCATCGGATTGGTCGTTCCGACCGCAGCCTGCCTGGCCCAGTCGCAGGGGCAGGCCGATCTTCAGGCATTGATCGAGCAGGCCAAGAAGGAGCCCGACGTCGTCAACGGACGCGTGACGCTCGCCCTTATCCCGATGGTGGAGAAGGCGAATCAGCTCTTCAACCAGAAGTTCGGGCTGAAGAAGACCTTCAACATCGTCAAAGGCGTCGACAACACCTTCATCTCGCAGATGATCGCGTCGGTCGACATCGGCGGAAAGCCCGAGCTGTCCTACTACTCGACGACAGGCGGGGACATGCCCATGTTCGTCAGCGGCGGCTACGCCCAGAAGGTCGACAACTGGCAGACGCTGCTCGCCGAGATCAACCCGCGCGTGAAGTCCGGCGCCATCAAGCCGACGGACGTGAGCCCGGGCGGCTATGCCGGCTACGGCTTCGCCCATTCGAACCGGCTGAAGGGCGTCGGCTACAACACGGGCACCGCGCTCAAGGACTTGCCGCAGACCTACGCCGAGATCGCCGACCCGAAATACAAGGGCCAGTACGCGATCGAGCCCTGGACGAGCCACTGGGAAGCGCTGGGATACAACTACTATCCCGACCGCCAGGCCGAATTCCTCAAGCTCATGAGCACCATCGGCCAGAACACCTACGTGGTGTCGCGCAGCCACCAGCTCATTCCGCGCATGGCGCAGGGCGAGATCAAGTTCATGACGCTGAACGCCGAAGTGGTCGCCGACTTCAACGCCAAGAACCCCGGCGCGCCGCTCGACTACTACTTCATGCGCGACATGACCCTGCTCGAGACGACGGCGATCTTCCTGCCGCCGAAGGGCCCGGCGCCCGCCACCGCGACCCTGTGGGTGCTCTACCTGTCGCATCCCGACGTCCAGGCTCTGCGGCCGCCCGATGCGCCGAACGTCATGTACGGCGAGCAGGCCTCCGACGAGAAGATGAGGGAGCGGCTCGAGGGCAAGAACGTCTGGGACTGGGAGAAGGACGAATCCACGACCAAGTACTGGACCTGGATCAACGACAAGCAGAACGAAGGATTCCGCAACGGCATCCTGAAGGCCATCAAGCAGCAGCGCTGACGCGCGACATGGCGTACGGCGCGACGCCCGGCTTGCCGCATCCCTGCGGCAAGCCGGCAGCGCAAACTCAGCCATCGACCAGCTTGCAGTAGTAGCGCCATAGGGCGTCGTCGTCCTTGCGCTTCTTCTTGGAAGACTTGTAGGCGTCCATGTCCGCTTGATCGATCGGCTGCGGGTCGCCCAGCTGGTAGGCGCGGAAGTTCATCTCGGCCAGCAAATTGAGGCCGATCGCCGTCAGCGTCGCCTCCTCGATCGAATCTCCGACGGTCGTGATGCCGTGGCCGCGCATCAGGGCGGCGCGCCCCTTCATCACTTCGGCGAACGCCTTGCCCATTTCGTCGTTGGTGACGGTCTCGCTGCGCGGATAGGTGGGAATGCCCTCCATCAGCAGGCGCAGGCTGCTCGGGTCGTAGCCGCCGTAGATCGGCAGAAGCGGCTTGTTGCAGACCGTGAACAGCACCACCGTCGGCGGGTGCGCATGCACCACCGCCTTGACCTCAGGCCGCGTCTTGTACAGCCAGATGTGGATGTAGACCTCGCGCGGCGGCACCAGGCCTTCGCGCCCCTCGACCTTCTTGCCGTCGAGGTCGACGAGGATGATGTCCTCGGGCTGCGTGAAGCGCACGCCGGTCTCTCCCGGCCCGCGCGCGCGGATCGCCACCAGGTCCGTGCCCGGCACGCGCGCGCTGAGATGGCCGGTCGCGGCCTTGGTCAGGTCGAGCTTGCCGATCACGCGGCAGGCCTGCGCCACCCGTTCGCTCAATTCCTTGAAGTCGGTCATTCGATTGTCCCCACTGAAGCTCGCCCCTTCGGTTGCCGCGCGTCGACAAACGGCGGCCCGGGGCCCATAGCGCGGTGAAAGCTATACCAAAAGCGGCGAATCCCACCACCCGCGCAAGCGTAATTAACAAATTGACTTCGTTTATGACAAAGTGCAAGAGTCGGAAAAAATCGCTGCTAAGCAGACGAAAAAATCCATACAGGGAGGATTAGGGTGCCATGAGATACCCTAATTGCGCGCGCGCATTCACTGCGGCCGTTTCGCTGACGATTGTCCTGTCCGTCTCGGCAGGGCCGAGTCTCGCTCAGGCGCCGGATGGCGCGCAGGCGCAGGCCGCGCTGCAAGCCCTCGTCGCGCAGGCGAAGAAGGAGCCAGACGCGATCAACGGGTCGATGACCCGCGTGCTGCTCTCGACGCCGGACCTGATCAAGCAGGCGACGAAGATGTTCAACCAGGAATTCGGGCTGAACAAGACGTTCAACATCGTCGAAGGCACCGACAACACCTTCACCGCGCAGATGCGCGCGTCGCTCGACATGGACGCGCGGCCCAAGCTGTCGTTCTACACGACCAACGCCAGCGACATGCAGATGTTCATCAGCGGCGGCTACATCCCGCAGGTCAAGGACTGGCAGCTGCTGCTGGCCGCGATCAACCCGCGCGTGCAGTCCGGCGAGGTGAAGCCCACCGACATCAGCCGCGCCAGCTTCGGCGGCTACGCCTTCGCCCATTCCAACCGCCTGAAGGGCGTCGGCTACAACACCAGCCTCGCCTCCCCCAAGGACTTGCCGCAGACCTACGCCGAGATCGCCGACCCGAAATACAAGGGCCAGTACGCGATCGAGCCATGGACGAGCCACTGGGACGCGCTGGCCTACAACTACTACCCCGACCGCCTCGACAAGTTCCTCGAGATCATGAACGCCATCGGCAAGAACAGCTACTGGGTGGCGCAGAGCCACCAGCTGATTCCCCGCATGGCGCAAGGCGAATTCAAGTTCATGACGCTCAACGCCGAGGTCATCGCCGACTACATCTCGAAGAACCCCGGCGCGCCGCTCGGCTACTACTTCATGAACGACATGACCTTGCTCGAGACGACCATGATGTTCGTGCCGAAGCAGGCGCCCTCCTCCGCGACGGGCACGCTGTGGGTCATGTTCCTCACGCGCCCCGACGTGCAGGCCCTGCGCTGGGACGACGCCCCCAACGTCATGTACGGCGAAAAGCCCTCGGACAAGGAGATGAAGGCCAAGCTCGACGGCAAGAACGTCTGGGACTGGCAGATGAACCCTTCGACGACGGACTACTGGAAGTGGCTCAACTCCAAGGACGCCGAGACCTTCCGCAGCCAGCGCCTGAAGGCCATCAAGCAGCAGCGCTAGTCGGCGCGGCCGACTTCTCCGATGGATTTGAACGGCAGACGCAAAGGGCCGGCGATGGCGGAACAGGCGATTGAACTGAACGGGGGCTTGCCCGAATTCCTGCGCGCGCTGCGCCAGCGGACGGGCGAGGTGCTGGCCAAGCCCTACCTGGTGCCGCTCGTCATCGGCGGCATTCCGCTCATCCTCGTCGTGCTGCTGAGCCTCTTCGTCTTCTACACGACCTTCGTGCCGCGCCTGCCGACCAAGCCGGAATGGACGCTCGCCAACTGGGCCCTGCTCGCCGATCCCCATCTCTGGACCGTCGTGATGCCAAACACCTTGATCGTCGGCTTCGGCGCCGTCGCGGTCACGCTGTTCTTCGCCGGCCCCATGGCCTGGCTGCTGGTGCGCACGACCATCCCCTTCAAGAACACGCTGCTGACCTGCGTGGCGCTGGTCATGGTGATTCCGCCCTTCGTGAAGTCGATGGGCTGGGTGCTGCTGCTCAACGAGCGCATCGGCATCCTCAACCGCCTGATTGTCAGCATCTTCCCCATCGATTCCTTCCCGGTGTCGACCAACAACGTCTGGGGCATCGCCTGGGTCATGGGCCTGACGCTGATGCCGACGACCTTCTTCCTGATCGCCGGCCCGATGCGCCAGATGGACCCGGCCATGGAAGAGGCGGCGTCCATCTGCGGCGCCAGCAAGCTCAAGACCTTCCTCTACGTCGGCATGCCGCTGGTCTGGCCCGCCGTCGTGGCGGCGGGGATCTTCACCTTCATGACGGCGATCTCGCTGTTCGAGGTGCCCGCCATCATCGTCGGCCTCGGCGGCTCGACGCCGGTGCTGGCGACCGAGATGTTCTTCGCCGTCTACGGCGGCGATTCCGGCACGACCATCCGCTACGGCGCCGCCGGCGTCTACGCCATGCTGATGATGGTGCCCTGCCTGATCGGCCTCTACTTCTACTTCAAGGTCATCGGCAAGGCGCACCGCTACCGCGTGGTGACCGGCAAGGGCTACCGGCCGCGCGACATCGACATCGGCTGGTGGAAGTGGCCGGGCCTGATCTTCATCGGCCTGTTCCTGCTCTTCGCCGCGGTCCTGCCGCTGCTGTGGCTGGTCTGGATCTCGGTCGCCTCGTTCCGGCTGCCCAGCATCGACGCGCTCCAGCATCTCAACTTCGGCTTCTATTCCTGGAACTACATCCTCACGGCCTTCGGCGGCTGGCCGACGATCCGCAACACCATCGTGCTGGTCGTCGCCGTCTGCATCGTCGCCATCTTCCTGAGCGTGATGATCTCCTGGGTCGTGGTGCGCACGAAGCTGCGGATCCGGCGCGTGATGGACGCGGCCTCCATCCTGCCGCACGCCATCCCGGGCCTCGCCTTCGCCTTCGCGCTCTTCATCCTCGCCCTCACGACGGAGGTCTGGACCGGGCTCTCCATCGTCGGGACCATGGCCCTCCTGGTGGTGGCCAACGTGCTGAGCCACCTCTCCTACACGACGCGCGTGACCAACGCCGCGCTGATCCAGGTCCACAACGAGCTGGAAGAGGCCTCGCGCACCTGCGGCGCCACGCCGCTCAAGAGCATCTTCTTCATCCTGATCCCGCTGATCCGCCCGGCGCTGGTCTTCGTGACGATCTGGGTGGCGCTGCGCACCTTCCGCGAGCTGACCATGGCCCTGTTCCTCACCGGCACCGACAACAAGGTGATGGCCGTGCAGGTCTGGCTGGCCTGGAACGAAGGCGGCCTGGCGCAGGCGGCGGCTGGCGCCGTCGTCATGACCATCGGCTGCGCCATCCTGCTGTTCCTCGGCTTCGTCGTCACCAAGGGCGGCGTGCTCAAGCGCGCCACCGGAAACTGAGCCCGGGCATCGCCCCTTCATGAAGAGTTGATCGAATGCTCAAAGTCGAAAATCTCTACAAGCAGTACGCGACCGACAACGGCGTGGTCGAGGCCCTGAAGGGCGTCAGCTTCGAGGTGCAGAGCGGCGAGATCTACACGCTGCTGGGCCCTTCGGGCTGCGGCAAGAGCACCACGCTGCGCTCCGTCGCCGGGCTGGAAACCGCCAGCTCCGGCCTGATCGCCATCGGCGACCGGGCCGTCTTCAACGGCGCCAAGGCCATCAACGTCGCGCCGGAGAAGCGCGGCGTCGGCATGGTGTTCCAGTCCTACGCCATCTGGCCGCACATGAGCGTCGCCCAGAATGTCGCCTTCCCCCTCATCCACGGCAACCGCAAGGTGCCGAGGAGCGAGGTCAAGGGCCGGGTCATGAAGGCCCTGTCCATGGTGCAGCTCGAAGCCATGGCCGACCGCCCCGCCCCCATGCTGAGCGGCGGCCAGCAGCAGCGCGTGGCGCTGGCCCGCGCCCTCGTCTACGAACCCAACATGCTGCTGCTCGACGAACCCCTCAGCAACCTCGACGCCAAGCTCCGCGTCGAGATGCGCATCGAGATTCAGCAGATCATCAAGCGCCTCGGCCTCACCGGCCTCTACGTCACCCATGACCAGGAAGAGGCGATGGCGATCTCCGACCGCATCGCCGTCATGCGCGACGGCGAGATCCTCCAGGAGGCGCGCCCGCTCGAGCTCTACGCCAATCCCGTCAACGTCTTCGTCGCCGGCTTCATCGGCAAGAGCAGCTTCCTCGACGGCACCGTCACCGAGGTGAGCCCCGACAGCGTGCGGATCAAGACAGGGCCCATCAGCCTGTCCTGCCGCCGCCAGGCGGTGCCGGCGGCGGTCAGCGTCGGCGACCGGCTCGACGTCGTGATCCGCCCCGAGGACGTGCTGGTCGGCGAGCAGGACACGGCGGGCGTCGGCGGCAACCTGTTCGAGGCGCGCGTCGAGATGGCGACCTTCACCGGCGGACGCAGCACCTGCGAGCTGACGGCCGGCGGCGTGCGCATCGCCGCCGAGCTGCACGGCCTGCGCCAGCTGGCGCCGGGCGACATGGTGAAGGTCGGCGTGCACGCCAGTGACGTGCGGGCCTTCGCGCGCAACCGGGACAGCGCCAGCCAGCTGGCCGCGCTCGAAACCGTCTAGTCATCAGTATTTAACGGAGATCGCGAGTGAGCTTTCACGTCTGGCTTCGGCTGGGAAAGGAACTGCCCGCCGGCGAAGTGGACGCCCTGCGCGGCCAGTTTCCGCAGGCCCGCTTTTCCGTCGACCTGGAGCCAAAGGACTACGGGACGGTCGACGCCGTCTACACGAACGCCCGCCTGCCGGAAGACGTGGAAAGCCAGCTGACGTCGCTGAAGTGGATCCAGACGACCTATGGCGGCGGCGCCTCCTACCTTACGCCGGCGGTCGCCGCGCGCGGCGTCACCGTGACCTGCAGCCGCGGCGTGCAGGCCCATCCGCTGTCCGAATATGCGGAAGCCTGCGTGCTCGCCCTGGCGAAGAAGATGCCCGCCCTCTTCCGCTTCCAGCAGGAGCGCCGGTGGGACGAGAGCTTTCACCTCGACACGCTGACCGGCAAGACCGTCGGGCTGCTCGGCCTCGGCGCCATGAATTCCGCCGTCGCCCAGCGCCTGCACAGGCAAGGCATGCGCGTGCGCGCCATCCGCCGCAACGTCAACGAGGTGCCGCCCTACGTCGAGCGCGTCGTCGGCATGAACAAGCTGCCGGAAATCCTCGCCGACTCCGACTTCCTGATCATCGGCCTGCCCCCGTTCGAAGGATCGCAGGGCCTGATCGGCGAGGCCGCGCTGCGTTCCATGAAGAAGACGAGCTTCATCGTCAATCTCGTCACGCGCGGGATCATCGAGGACGCGGCCCTGAACGACGCCTTGCGCAACGGCTGGATCGCCGGGGCCGCCTGCAACGTGTTCGGCACGAACCCGCTGCCGAAGGATTCGCCCTTGTGGGACGCGCCGAACCTCATCATCAGCCCCAACGTCGCGCAGACCGACCCGCAGCGTTGGCAGAAGCTGCGGCAGATGTTCATCGACAACCTGGGCCGCCGCCTCCAGGGGGCGGCCATGCACAACGTCGTCGACCGCCAGGGCGCCTACTAGGACTTCGGCGGAGGCGTCGCCTCCGTCCGTTCAACGCAAGAGTTTCACGCCACCAAGGAGAAGCCGCATGGGCACGACCGTCTACTTGAGCACCGGCCGGGGCGTCGTCGCCCTCAAGGAAGAGGCCAACGGCACCGACTGGAAGATCGAAGAGCGCCATTTCCTGCCCGACTGGGAAATCACCGAGCTTCACGTCGACAGCCAGAACCGCATCATCGCCGCGACGCGCGGCGACGGCGTCTGGTTTCAGGAAGACACCAGCGGCCGCGGCCGCACGGGCGGCTGGGTGAAGCCCGGCAGCGGCCGCCTCGGGCCGAGCAAGGTGCATTGCCTTGCCTTCGACCCGGTCGACCCCGACACCATCTACGCCGGCACCGAGCCCATCGGCATCTGGGTGACGCACGACCGCGGCAAGAACTGGGAGCAGCTCGAGGGCGTCTGGAAGGTGCCCGCCATCCCGAGCGTGACCTACCCGGTGCCGACGGTGGAAGCCCATGTCCGCGACATCACCATCGACCCGAACAACCGCGACGTGATCTACGCCGCCCTGCAGGTCGGCTTCATGATCAAGAGCAGCGACCGCGGCAAGACATGGAAGCTGCTGGACAAGGGCATCGACCCGGACGTCCACACCCTCGTCATCCGGCCGGACGACACCAAGCGCATCTATGCGGCGACGGGCGGCCACGGCTTCCGCGAAGGCCAGACGAACGGCCGCGCGCTCTACGCCAGCGAGGACGCCGGCGAGACCTGGAAGGCGCTGGCGACCGACTTCTACCAGGAATATTCCGTGTCCCTGGCGATGCATCCGGCCAACGCCAACCTGCTGCTGACCACGGTCGCCAACAACCATCCGCCGTGGAAGGGCGCCACCGGCGCCGAGGCCAAGGTCATCATCTCCAAGGACGGCGGCAAGAGCTGGACGGAAGCCAAGGGCGTTCCCGCCGAGATCGGCCCCGAGTTCCCTGGCTCGATCGTGTTCGACCCGGCCAAGCCGAATGACGCCTATCTCTGCACCCACAAGGGCAGCATGTTCCGCAGCCGCGACGCGGGGGAGAACTGGGAGCGCATGCCGGTCGACCTCGCCAGCGCCATCGAGCTGATCGACGTCGGCCTCGGCGACATGAAGGTCGTCCACAGCTAAGCTACGGAACAGGGGAAGCGGACATGACCGAGACGCTGCGGATCGCCTATCGCGACCATGACCGCACGCCCCTGCTCTACGTGATCAAGAGCCAGGCCGCGCAGTTCGAGGACCTGGACCTCATGATCCAGCATGTGCCCGGCGGCGAGGATTACCGCAGCGGCTTCCTGACCGGCAAGTTCGAGCTGGTCTGCGAGCATCTGCGCTTCCTCTTCCCGGCGCGGCTGAAGGGGCATCCCGTGCGCTGCATCGCCGCGACCCAGATCTGCGGCATCGACCGCTTCGTCGCCAAGCCGTCGATCCGCTCGGCAGCCGACATCGTGGGCAAGACGATCGCCGTGCGCGAGAACGAATCGTCGCAGATCACCCTGAAATACTGGCTGAAGAGCCTCGGCCTGGCCGACCAGGTCAAGGTGGCCGTCCATTCCGACAAGGAAATCGGCCGCTGGGAACAGTGGCGCCAAGTGGCCGACGGCGCGGCGGACGTCGCCCTCTGCTCGCCCCTCTACCTCAAGGCGCCGCTGCAGGCCGGCCTGCAGGTCGTCGACGTTCCCGCCTTGCCGATCATCGGCCCGCTGTTCTTCGCGACGCGCGAGCCGGTGATCCGCGAAAACGAAGAGGCGTTGCGGCGCTTCATGCGCGCGGTCTACCGCGCCATCCACGTCTTCCGCAACGACCGGGCGCAGACCATCTCCATCATGGCCAAGGGGCCGGCGCAGCTCATGGGCCTCGCCGGCGACCAGGCGGTCGCGGAACAGTACGAGATCTTTCGCGACAGCACGGCCGAACGCCCGATCCCGCTGCCCGAATCCATCGCCAACACCTTCCAGATGGTGCAGGAAGCCTATGACGTCGCGGCGCTCAATCCGATGACGCTGTGGGACTTGCGCTACGCCATCGAACTTGAAGAGCAGAAGTTCATGGAAAGCCTGGCGGCCGCCAAGGCCCACGCATAGCCGATCCACCGTTCGATTCGAGGAAACAGCCGATGGCTGAGTTTGTGTTAGGCGTCGGCACGTCCCACGGTCCGACCATGTCGACCCCGTCCGAGGAATGGCTGGTCCTGGGCCAGAAAGACCCGCATGACGAGCGCCTCAATCCGGCGGCCCTCGTCCAGAAGCCAGAGCTGGCAGCCGAGATCACCGCCGAGCGCTGCGCCGCCCGCGAGAAGGCCTCCCATGCCGCCATCGCGACGCTGACGGCGCGCATCGCCGAGGCCAGGCCCGACAGCATCCTGGTCATCAGCAACCCGCACCGCGTCCGCCCGGAAGAGCCGCAGCCCATCTTCGGCCTCTATCTAGGCCAGACCCTGCCGGTGGCCGAGGACAGCGGAGAGACGGCGGGGCACCGCAAGTTCAACCGCAACAAGGATCTTCCGCCGCAGCAATATCCAGCCGATCCGGCGCTTGCGGCCCATCTGCTGGATAGCCTGGTCGCCGCCGGCTTCGACGTCGCCAGCGTCGAGCGCTTCCGCCAGGGAACGCTGCTCGAGCACGCCTACTCCATCATGTACGAGCATTACCTCGACAAGCCGCTGCCGCTGGTGCCCTTCATCCTCAACCGCTATCTCCCCAGCCAGGCGACGCCGGCGCGCTGCTACGCGCTCGGCCAGGCACTCCGCAAGGCCATCGAGAGCTGGCCGGCGAAGAAGCGCGTGATGGTCGTCGCCTCCGGCGGCCTGAGCCACCAGATCATCGACGAGGAGCTCGACCGCGCCGTCATCGCCGCCATGCAGAAGAAGGACGTAGCGGCCCTCGCCGCCGTTTCGCGCGACCGCCTGAACGGCGCGCCCGGCACGCCGGAAATCCTCAACTGGATCACGCTGGCCGGCGTCGCCGAGGACAAGGCGATGACGCTGCTCGACTACCTGCCCTGCTACCGCTCCCTTCTCGGGACCGGCCAGGGCATCACCTACGCCTATTGGGCCTGAGTCCGCCCAACGCCTGAACCCGCATCAAAGCATCCATAAGGGGAGACCGCATGATCATCGACATCCACGCGCATTTCACCGCGCCTGAGAAGCTGTTCGCCTGGAAGTCCAACCTGCTCGCCGGCCGCGGCGAGTCGGTCAACGTCCTCAAGCTCAGCGACGAGGCCATCCTCAAGGCGCTCAACGAGCCC
>DASYCO010000019.1:0-125550 GCA_036500145.1 Alphaproteobacteria bacterium
GGAGCTGACCAAGACCGAAACCATCGACACGATGGATGCAATCGGTTCGGCAATCCGTATCGATGCACGTGGTCCGGAAGTGCTGCGCGTGCTGCCGCGCCTCAATGAAGAAGTGAATGAGGAGTGGCTCTCCGACAAGTCGCGGTTTTCCTGCGACGGGTTGAAGCGTCAGCGGCTGGACCGTCCCTATGTGCGCGTCGCAGGCAAGTTGCGCGAAGCCGACTGGAGCGAAGCCTTTGCCGCCATCGCCCGCAAGCTGACCGGTCTCGACGGCAGCCGCATTGCCGCCATCGCCGGCGATCAGGCGGATTGCGAATCGATGCTGCTTCTGAAGGAATTTCTGGTATCGCTTGGTTCGGAAAATGTCGACTGCCGTCAGGATGGGGCGGCGCTCGATGGCTCGAATCGCTCCAGCTATATCTTCAATTCGACGCTGGCTGGAGTTGAGCAAGCCGACGCGTTGCTGCTGATTGGTACCAATCCGCGCCGCGAGGCGCCGGTGCTGAATGCGCGCATCCGTAAACGCTGGCTGGCCGGCAACTTCCCGGTCGGCGTTATCGGTGCTTCTGCAGACCTCACCTACAACACGCAGAATCTCGGCAGGAGTGCCAAGGCGCTGGCCGATCTGGCCGAAGGCCGTCATCCGTTCGCCGAAGTCCTGAAGTCGGCTAAGAAGCCGATGATGATCGTCGGCCAGGGCGCTTTGACAGGAGCGGGCGGTGCGGCGGTGTTGGCGGCGGCTCAGGCCATGGCCGAGTCGCTCGGATTCATCAAGGAGGGCTGGAACGGTTTTAACGTTCTGCACACGGCGGCTGCCCGCGTCGGTGGCCTCGATGTCGGCTTTGTGCCGGGCGCGAAGGGCAAGAGCGTCGCCGGCATCCTCGAAGCTGCATCTTCAGGTGCGCTCGATGTCGTCTATCTATTGGCTGCCGACGAGATCGATACCTCGAAGCTCGGCAATGCCTTCGTCATCTATCAGGGCCATCATGGTGACAAGGGCGCCCATCGTGCCGACGTCATTCTCCCGGGCTCGGCCTATACCGAGAAGTCGGCAACCTACGTCAACACCGAGGGCCGCGCACAGCATACGCATCGCGCGATCTTCGCGCCGGGCGATGCCCGCGAGGACTGGACGATCATTCGCGCATTGTCGGAAGCGGTTGGCAAGAAGCTGCCCTATGATTCACTGGTAGCGGTCCGCAAGCGTCTTGCTGCGGTCAATCCGTCGTTTGCCAAGATCGGATCCGTTGTTCCTGCAACCTGGGCCAAGAGCAGCGCTTCCGGCGCGCTTTCTGACGTGGCCTTGATGTCGCCGATCGCCAACTTCTATCAGACTGACCCGATTTCACGGGCGAGCCCGACTATGGCGCAGTGCACCGCGCTGCACGCCGGTGGGGCTGAGAGGACCGGCACTCATGGCTGATCTTGCTCAGTTCTGGTCGCTGTATCTCGAGTCTGTCGCCTGGACGGTTGCGAAGATACTTTTGATTCTCGTTCCGCTGTTGGTTGCTGTCGCCTATCTCACGCTGGCTGAACGCAAGGTCATCGCCGCCATGCAGCTCCGCAAGGGGCCGAACGTGGTCGGTCCTTTCGGCCTCCTGCAACCACTTGCCGATGGTCTCAAGCTTTTCTTCAAGGAGACCGTCATCCCGACCCGCGCCAACAAGGGCGTGTTTATCGCCGCGCCGATGGTCACTTTCATACTGTCGATGGTGGCATGGGCCGTGATTCCGTTCGATGACGGATGGGTGGTGGCCAACATCAATGTCGGCATCCTGTATCTGTTTGCGATCTCTTCGCTCGGGGTCTACGGCATCATCATGGCCGGCTGGGCGTCGAACTCGAAGTACGCCTTCCTCGGCGCGCTGCGTTCCGCCGCCCAGATGGTGTCGTACGAAGTCTCCATCGGCTTCGTGATGATCACGGTGCTGCTCTGCGTCGGCTCGCTAAACCTCTCGGACATCGTGCACGCCCAGCATCGCCTGTGGTTCGCCATTCCGCTGCTGCCGATGTTCGTCATCTTCTTCGTGTCGGCCCTTGCCGAGACGAACCGCTCGCCGTTCGACCTCGTCGAGGCCGAGGCCGAGCTGGTCGCCGGCTACAACGTCGAATATTCCTCCATGGCCTTCGGACTGTTCATGCTCGGCGAATACGCCAACATGATCCTCATGAGCGGCATCACGACGCTGCTGTTCCTCGGCGGCTGGCTGCCGCCGCTCGACATCGCGCCGTTCAACTGGATTCCGGGCCCGGTCTGGTTCGCCCTGAAGATCTCGGTGCTGCTGTTCGTGTTCCTTTGGGTCCGCGCGACCATGCCGCGCTACCGCTACGACCAGCTCATGCGCCTCGGCTGGAAGGTGTTCCTGCCGTTCTCGCTGTTCTGGGTCATCCTGACCGCGGGCGTGCTGATGGCCTTCGGCTGGCTGCCGGGCAAGGGAGTCTGACCATGGCCTTTCTCGACCGCAGCGCGCGCACCCTGTTCCTCTCGGAACTGCTTGTCGGCCTCGGCATGACCTTCCGCTACATGTTCAAGCGCAAGGTCACCATCAACTACCCGTACGAAAAGGGCCCGCTCAGCACGCGCTTCCGCGGCGAGCATGCCCTGCGGCGCTACCCGAACGGAGAAGAACGCTGCATCGCCTGCAAGCTGTGCGAGGCGATCTGCCCGGCCCAGGCCATCACCATCGAGGCCGAGCCGCGCGGCGACGGCAGCCGCCGCACGACGCGCTACGACATCGACATGACCAAATGCATCTACTGCGGCCTGTGCGAGGAAGCCTGCCCGGTGGACGCCATCGTCGAGGGGCCGAACTTCGAGTTCGCCACCGAGACGCGCGAAGAGCTGATGTACAACAAAGACAAACTGCTGGCGAACGGCGAGCGTTGGGAAGCGGAAATCGCCTCTCGCCTCGCCGCCGAAGCGCCCTACCGCTAAGCGGCGGGCAGGGCATCCGAAGGGGATAACGTGACCGTCACTCACTCCAGCGCCGCCATGGCGCGCCGCACCGCGAAGGCTGGTCGTCGATGATCATCCAGGCGCTCGCCTTTTACGTGTTCGCCGCCGTCGCCATCGCCTCGGGCGTGATGGTGATCGCCTCGCGCAACCCCGTCCATTCGGTGCTGTTCCTCATCCTCGCCTTCTTCAACGCGGCGGGGCTGTTCGTGCTGATGGGCGCCGAGTTCATCGCCATGATCCTGGTGATCGTCTACGTCGGCGCGGTCGCTGTGCTGTTCCTGTTCGTCGTCATGATGCTCGACATCAACTACGTCGAGCTGCGCCAGGGCTTCCTGCAGTACCTGCCGATCGGCGGGCTGATCGGCGTCATCCTGCTCGTCGAGCTGCTGTTCGTCTTCGCCGGCTGGGCCGCTCTGCCCGACGTCGGCGCCATGTCGCTGGCGCCGATCCCGTCGCCGGACGCGCTCAGCAACACCAAGGCGCTCGGCCGGCTGATCTACACGAACTACGCCTACCTGTTCCAGGCGGCGGGCATGGTGCTGCTCACCGCCATGATCGGCGCCATCGTGCTGACGCTGCGCAGCCGCGAAGGCGTGCGCCGCCAGAACATCGCCCGCCAGATCGGGCGCTCGCGCGAAGACAGCGTCGAGATCAAGCAGGTCGAAAGCGGGAAGGGCATCTGAGATGGAAATCACGCTCGGCCACTATCTCGCCGTCGCCGCCGTGCTGTTCACGCTCGGCGTGTTCGGCATCTTCCTCAACCGCAAGAACGTCATCATCATCCTGATGTCGGTGGAGCTGATGCTGCTCGCGGTGAACATCAATCTCGTGGCGTTCTCCACCCATCTCGGCGACCTGGTCGGCCAGGTGTTCGCCATGTTCATCCTCACGGTGGCGGCGGCGGAGGCGGCCATCGGCCTCGCCATCCTCGTCGTCTATTTCCGCAACCGCGGCTCGATCGCGGTCGAGGACATCAACATGATGAAGGGTTGAGGCAGGCATGTATTCCGCTGCCATTTTCCTGCCCCTCGCCGGGGCGCTTATCGCCGGGCTGTTCGGCCGCCTGATCGGCGACCGCGGCGCGCAGATCGTCACCTGCACGGGCCTGCTGGTCTCCGCCGTGCTGGCCGTGCCGATCTTCTGGCAGGTCGCCATCCTCGGCCACGCCCAGGACATCCAGGTGCTGCCCTGGATCAATTCGGGCGCGCTGGAGGCCTCGTGGTCGCTGCGCTTCGACACGCTGAGCGCCGTGATGATCTGCGTCGTCACCTGGGTGTCGTCGGCGGTGCATGTCTACTCGCTCGGCTACATGTCGCACGACAAGTCGATCCCGCGCTTCATGGCCTACCTGTCGCTCTTCACCTTCGCGATGCTCATGCTGGTGACGGCGGACAACTTCGTGCAGATGTTCTTCGGCTGGGAAGGCGTCGGCGTCGCCTCCTACCTGCTGATCGGCTTCTGGTACGACCGCCCGTCGGCCAACGCCGCGGCGATCAAGGCCTTCGTGGTCAACCGCGTCGGCGACTTCGGCTTCGCGCTCGGCATCATGGCGACGTTCTTCCTCTACAACAGCGTCAGCTTCGACGCCGTGTTCGAGGCGACGCCGGGCATGACCTCGACCTACCTCGACTTCCTCGGCATGCAGATCCCGGCGCTGACGCTGATCTGCCTGCTGCTGTTCGTCGGCGCCATGGGCAAGTCGGCCCAGCTCGGCCTGCACACCTGGCTGCCGGACGCCATGGAAGGCCCGACGCCGGTCTCCGCCCTCATCCATGCCGCCACCATGGTGACGGCGGGCGTGTTCATGGTCTGCCGCCTGTCGCCGATGTTCGAATTCTCCGACGTCGCACTGACCACGGTCACCATCGTCGGCGGCACGACGGCGATCTTCGCCGCGAGCGTCGGCCTGGTGCAGAACGACATCAAGCGAGTCATCGCCTATTCGACCTGCTCGCAGCTCGGCTACATGTTCTTCGCCGCCGGCGTGTCGGCCTATCCGGCCGCCATGTTCCACCTGACGACGCACGCCTTCTTCAAGGCGCTGCTCTTCTTGGGCGCCGGCTCGGTGATCCACGCCATGTCCGGCGAGCAGGACATGCGCAAGATGGGCGGCATCTACAAGCTGATCCCGATCACCTACTTCCTGATGTGGATCGGCTCGCTGGCGCTCGGCGGCATCCCGTTCTTCGCCGGCTACTGGTCGAAGGACATGGTGCTGGAGGCGGCCTGGGCTTCGGGCAGCCAATCCGGCCATTACGCCTTCTGGCTCGGCATCATCGCCGCGATGTTCACGGCCTTCTATTCCTGGCGCCTGCTGCTGATGACGTTCCACGGCAAGCCGCGCGCCGACCACGACGTCATGCACCATGTGCATGAGAGCCCGCTCTCGATGCTGATCCCGATGCTGTTCCTGGCCCTCGGCGCGATCTTCGCCGGCTGGGCGCTGCACGGCTACTTCGTGGGCGAGGGGCTGCACGAGTTCTGGGGCAAGGCGATCTTCATCGCCTCGAACCACACGGCCTTGCACGACGCCCACGAAGTGCCGGAATGGGTCGAGTTCGCGCCGCTCGTCGCCGGCCTGCTCGGCATCGCCGCCGCCTACTGGGCCTACGTGTACCGCCCGGGCATTCCGGCCGCGATGGCCCGCGAGATGCGCCCGCTCTACCTGTTCCTGCTGAACAAGTGGTACTTCGACGAGCTGTACGACTTCCTGTTCGTCCGCCCGGCCAAGCGCCTCGGCGCCTTCCTGTGGAAGCAGGGAGACGGCACCGTGATCGACGGCTTCGGCCCCAACGGCATCGCCTCCAGCACCGTCGTGCTGGCGCGCCGCGCCTCCAGGCTGCAGACGGGCTACGTCTACCATTACGCTTTCGCCATGCTGATCGGCGTCTTCGCCTTCGTCAGCTGGTACCTCTTCGCGCGCGCCGGGTAAGGATGTCATGAGCGATTGGCCGCTGCTTTCACTCGTCATCTTCCTGCCGCTGCTGGGCGCGGCCTTCATCGCGCTCGTGCGCGGCGAAAAGGAAGTCGTCGCCCGCAACGCCCGCGCCGTCGCGCTGTGGACGTCGCTGCTCACCTTTGCGCTGTCGATCTTCATCTGGACCGGCTTCGACAAGGGGAACCCGGGCTTCCAGTTCGTCGAACGGGCCGAATGGATGCCCGGCGTCAACTTCACCTACCATGTCGGCGTCGACGGCATCTCGGCGCTGTTCGTCATCCTGTCGACCTTCCTGACGCCGCTCTGCATCCTGGCCAGCTGGAAGTCGATCCAGGACCGCGTGAAGGAATACATGATCGCGTTCCTCGTCCTGGAAACGCTCATGGTGGGCATGTTCTGCTCGCTCGACTTCGTGCTGTTCTACATCTTCTTCGAGGGCGTCCTGATCCCGATGTTCCTCATCATCGGCATCTGGGGCGGCCCGCGCCGCGTCTATTCCGCCTTCAAGTTCTTCCTCTACACGCTGGCCGGCTCCGTGCTGATGCTGCTGGCGATCCTGGCGATCTACTACCAGACCGGCACGACGGACATCCCGACGCTGCTGACGGCGCAGATCCCGGCCAAGCTGCAGACATGGCTGTGGATCGCCTTCTTCGCCTCCTTCGCGGTGAAGATTCCCATGTGGCCGCTGCACACCTGGCTGCCTGATGCGCACGTCGAGGCGCCGACGGCCGGCTCGGTCATCCTCGCCGGCGTGCTGCTGAAGATGGGCGGCTACGGCTTCCTGCGCTTCTCGCTGCCCATGCTGCCGGACGCCTCGGCCTACTTCGCGCCGCTCGTTTTCGCGCTCAGCGCCGTCGCGGTCGTCTACACCTCGCTGGTGGCGCTCGCCCAGTCGGACATGAAGAAGCTGATCGCCTATTCGTCTGTCGCCCACATGGGCTTCGTGACCATCGGCATCTTCACCTTCAACGTCCAGGGCATCGAAGGCGCGATCTTCCAGATGCTGAGCCACGGCGTCGTCTCCGGCGCGCTGTTCCTCTGCGTCGGCGTGATCTACGACCGGATGCACACCCGCGAGATCGGCCGCTACGGCGGCCTGGTCGAGCGCATGCCAGCCTACGCCACCGTGTTCCTGGTCTTCACCATGGCCTCGGTGGGCCTGCCGGGCACCGGCGGCTTCGTCGGCGAATTCCTCGTGCTGGTCGGCGCCTACCAGGCGAACACCTGGGTGGCCCTGTTCGCCACCACGGGCCTGATCCTCGGCGCCGCCTACATGCTGTGGCTCTACCGCCGCGTCGTGTTCGGCAAGCTAACCAAGGACGACCTCAAGACGATCCTCGACCTCGACAAGCGGGAAGTGGCGATGTTCGTGCCGCTGGTGCTCGTCGTGCTGTGGATGGGCATCTACCCGAGCTCCTTCCTCGGCCTGATCCACGGATCGGTCGCCAATCTCGTCGATCATCACCACGCCTCGGTGGCGCCGGCTCCGGCCGCCACCGGCGCGGCGCGCTAGGCAAGGGGCAAGCCGGCATGACCAGCTTCCAGTTCAGTCAGTACATTCCCGCCATCCCGGAAGGGTTCCTCGCCCTGTCGGCGCTGGCGCTGCTCATGGTCGGCGTCTTCAAGGGCGATTCGCACAGCCGCACGGTCGGCTGGCTCGCCGTGCTGGCGCTCGCCGTCACCGCGCTCCTCGTCATCGGTTCGCCGGTCAAGACGACGACGGTGACGATGAACGGCCTGTTCGTGCTCGATTCCTTCGCACGCTTCACCAAGGTGCTCGTCATCCTCGGCTCCGCGCTGTCGCTCGTCATCTCGTTCGGCTACGTCGAGCGCGAGAAGTTCGCGCGGCCGGAATATTCCGTGCTGTTCCTGCTCGCCACCCTCGGCATGCTGATGATGCTGTCGGCGAACGACCTGATGTCGCTCTACGTCGGCCTCGAGCTGCAGAGCCTGGCGCTCTACGTCACGGCGGCGATCCGCCGCGACTCGGTGCGCGCCACCGAGGCGGGCCTGAAGTACTTCGTCCTTGGCGCGCTGTCGTCGGGCATGCTGCTGTACGGCGCGTCGCTGGTCTACGGCTTCGCCGGCACCACGGCCTTCGCCGGCCTGGCAAAGGCCTTCGCCGCTGGCGAGCCGCCGGTCGGCGTCGTCATCGGCCTAGCCTTCATGGTCGCCGGCCTGGCCTTCAAGGTCTCCGCCGTGCCGTTCCACATGTGGACGCCGGACGTCTACGAAGGCGCGCCGACCTCCGTCACCGCCTTCTTCGCCACCGCGCCCAAGGTCGCCGCCATGGGCCTGCTGGTGCGCGTGCTGGCCGGGCCGTTCCTCGAAATGGCGGCCCAGTGGCAGCAGATCGTCGTCTTCCTGTCGATCGTCTCCATGCTGCTCGGCGCCTTCGCGGCGATCAGCCAGACCAACATCAAGCGCCTGATGGCCTACAGCTCCATCGGCCATGTCGGCTACATGCTGGTCGGCCTGGCGGCGGCCAACGAAGCCGGCATCCGCGGCGTCGCCGTCTACCTGGCGATCTACCTGCTCGCCAACGTCGGCACCTTCGGCGTCATCCTCTGCATGCGCGTGCGCGGCACGATGGTCGAGAACATCTCGGACCTGCGCGGCCTGTCGCGCACCAACCCGATGCTCGCCCTGGCGCTCGCCATCTTCATGTTCTCCATGGCCGGCATCCCGCCGCTCGCCGGCTTCTTCGCCAAGCTCTACGTCTTCATGGCCGCCATCGACGCCAAGCTCTATGTGCTGGCCGTCATCGGCGTGCTCTCCAGCGTGGTGTCCGCCTTCTACTATCTCCGCATCGTCAAGCTGATGTACTTCGACGAGGCGTCGGACCCGTTCGACAAGGCCATCGGCGGCGAGATGCGCTGGGTGCTGGCCGGCACCAGCGCCTTCACGCTGCTGTTCTTCGCCTGGCCGGCGCCGCTGGTGACCGGCGCCGCCTGGGCCGCCAAAGCCCTGTTCCCGGGATAACGTGAGCAGCGGCGCAAGCTCCGTCTTGTCTGGCGCGCTGCCCGGGCTCGATCCGTTCTACCGGCCGGTCCATCTCTCCGAGACCGCGAGCACCAACGACGACGTGCGCCGCCTGGCGGGGGAGGGTGCCTTGGAAGGCACCCTGGTCTGGGCCGACCGTCAGACCGCCGGGCGCGGCCGGCGCGGCCGGCGCTGGGAAAGCCCCGTCGGAAACCTCTATCTCTCGCTTCTGCTGCGTCCCGAAACGCCGCTCGCGCGCGCCGGGCAGGTCGGCTTCATGGCGGCGCTGGCCGTCGCCGAAGCCACGGCCGGCCTGCTGCCGGGCCGCTCCGTCGTCTGCAAATGGCCGAACGACGTCCTCGTCGAGGGCCGCAAGGTCGCCGGCCTGCTGCTCGAAAGCGAAGCCCGCCGGGACGGCACCGCCGCCTGGCTCGTGCTCGGAGTCGGCATCAACGTCGAGAGCCACCCGGAGGGCATGGAATTCCCGGCAACCTCCCTGCGCGGCCAGGGCGCGGCCGTCGGCGTGCCGGACGTCCTGACCGCCTTCGGCAACCATTTCGTCGGCTGGTACCGCCGCTGGCGCAAGGAAGGCTTCGCGCCCGTGCGGGACGCCTGGCTGGCGCGCGCCGCCGGCGTCGGCGGTCCCGTGCGCATCCGCCTCGAAAACAGCACCTTGGACGGCGTTTTCGCCGGCCTTGACGCGGAAGGGGCTCTGCTTCTCCATAGGGACGGCGAGGCGGCGCCCATGCGCGTCACCGCCGGAGACCTGTTCTTCCCTGCGGCGCTCAGTGGGACCGTCTGACCATGCTGCTGACCATCGATTGCGGCAACACCAACACCGTCTTCGCCGTCTATGACGGCGATGTGGCGCGCGGCGAATGGCGCATCTCGACCGACGCCCGGCGCACGGCGGACGAATACGCCGTCTGGCTCGTCCAGCTCATGGGCCTGCAGGACTTGCGGCGCGAATATGTCGACGGCGCCGTGATCGCCACCGTGGTGCCCGGCGCGCTCTTCGCGCTCAAGACGCTGTGCCGCCGCTTCTTCGACGCCGATCCGCTCGTCGTCGGCGACGAGGGCGTGAAGCTCGACATCAAGGTGCTGCTCGACAACCCGCGCGAAGTCGGCGCCGACCGCCTGGTCAACGCCGTGGCGGCCCATGCGCGCTATCCCGGCGACCTCATCCTGCTCGACTTCGGCACGGCGACCACCTTCGACGTGGTCAACGGCAAGGGAGACTACGTCGGCGGCGTCATCGCGCCCGGCATCAACCTCTCCATGGAAGCGCTGCACATGGCGGCGGCGCAGCTGCCGCGCATCAGCGTCAAGAAGCCGGCGACCGTCATCGGCAAGTCCACCGTGCCGGCCATGCAGTCGGGCGTGTTCTGGGGCTATGTCGGGCTGATCGAAGGACTGGTCGCGCGCATCGCCGGCGAGATCGGCAGCAAGCCGACCGTCGTCGCCACCGGCGGCCTAGCGCCGCTCTTCATCGACGCGACTCCCGTGATCGATCATCTCGACGCCGACCTGACCGTGCGCGGCCTGGTCGCGATTTGGCGGAAGAACAGACCCAAATGAACGCAACTCCCGCCGACATCCTGCGCCAGCGCGAGGAGATTGCCGCCGTGCTGGCGGCGGGTCGCGACGGCCTCGTCTATCTGCCGCTTGGCGGATCGGGCGAGATCGGCATGAACATGTATCTCTACGGCTGCCGCGACAAGTGGATCATGGTCGAATGCGGCATCGGCTTCGGCGACGAGACCTTGCCGGGCATCGACATCGTCATGCCCAACCCGGTCTTCATCACCGAGCACCTCAAGGACCGCCTCATCGGCATCGTGCTGACCCATGCGCACGAGGACCATCTCGGCTCCATGGCGCACCTGTGGCGCAAGTTCCGCAAGCCGATCTACGCCACCGCCTTTTCGGCGGGGCTGCTGCGCGAGAAGCTGGGCGAGGCTGGCCTGCGCGACGAGGCCGAAGTGACCGAGGTGAAGACGGGCGCGCGCTTCGACCTCGGGCCGTTCAACATCGAGTTCATCGCCGTCACCCATTCGATCCCGGAGCCCCACGCGCTCGCCATACGCACGCCGGACGGCACGGTGCTGCACACCGGCGACTGGAAGATCGATCCGGCGCCGCTGCTCGGCCACGACATCGACCATGCGCGGCTGAAGGCCGTCGGCGACGAGGGCGTCGACGCGCTGATCTGCGATTCGACCAACGTCATGGTGCCGGGCGAATCCGGCTCGGAAGCCACCGTGCGCGACAAGCTGATGGAGGTGATCGGCCGCTACCAGAACCGCGTCGCCGTCGCCTGCTTCGCCTCGAACGTCGCCCGCGTCGAGACCATCGCCAAGGCGGCGCTGGCGCATGGCCGCCGCCCGGCGCTGATCGGCCGCTCGCTGTGGCGCATGTCGGAAGTGGCGTGGAACTGCGGCTACCTGCGCGACCTGCCGCCGTTCCTCACCGAGCATGACGTCGGCTACCTGCCGCGCCACGAGGTTCTGCTGATCTGCACCGGCAGCCAGGGCGAGCCGGGGGCGGCGCTCACGCGCATCGCGGCCAACGAGCATCCGAACGTCGTGCTGGATACCGGCGACGTGGCGCTGTTCTCGTCGCGCAAGATTCCCGGCAACGAAAAGCCGATCTACAAGCTGCACAACCAGCTCGCCAAGCGCGGCGTGGAGATCGTCACCGACCGCGACGAGCATATCCACGTCTCCGGCCATCCGGCGCGCGACGAGGTGAAGCGCATGTACGGCTGGATTCGGCCGCGCGTCGCCGTGCCGATGCATGGCGAAATGCGCCACCTGATCGAGCATGTCGCCTACGCCAAGAGCATGGGCGTCGCGGAGGCCATGCTGGTGACCAATGGCAGCGCCCTGCGCCTCGGGCCGGGCCCGGCGGAGATCGTCGGCGGCGTGCCTTTCGGCCGCCTCGGCATGGACGGCAAGCGGCTGATCGACGTGGAGGACCGCCTGCTGTCGGCGCGCAAGCGCATGACCTTCAACGGCGCCGCCATGGTCACCGTCGTCATCGACAAGAAGGGCAAGCTCCTGGCCGATCCGCAGATCACCGTGCAGGGCCTGTCCGACGACCCCCTGGACGAGACGCTGCAGCGCGCCATGATCGCCGGGGTCGAGGTGTCCCTCGAGAAGCTGTCGCGCACCGACCGCGAGGACGACGCGGCGGTGGAGGAGGCGGTGAGGCTTTCCGTGCTGCGCGGCTTGCGCGCCGAGCATGGCAAGCGCCCGCTGACGCAAGTGCATGTGGTTCGTGTCTGAGGCCAGATGGCCCGATAGGAGTGAATGATGCAGTGGTTCACCGGCGTCATGGTCTACATCATCATCTGGTGGCTCGTGTTCTTCACGGCGCTGCCGTTCGGCGCGCGCCCGCCCGAACATGTGGAGATCGGCCATGCCGACAGCGCCCCGGAGAAGCCGCGCCTATGGATGAAGGCGCTGATATCCGCGGTGATCGCCGGTTTCATCTTCGCGGCCGTCTACTGGGTCATCGACAATGACCTGATTTCCTTCCGGTCCATGACGCCGTGAGCGGCTACTGCGACTATGCGCCGGGCGATCCGCTGCACGCGGCCTACCACAATTCCGAATACGGATTCCCGCAGCGCGACGACAAGGTGCTGTTCGAGCGGCTGATCCTGGAGATCAACCAGGCAGGCCTGTCCTGGGGCACGATCCTCAAGAAGCGCGAGAGCTTCGCCAAGGCCTATCGCGGCTTCGATCCGGCCGTGGTCGCCAAGTTCGGCACGCGCGACGTGGCGCGCCTGCTCGCCGACGCCGGCATCATCCGCAACCGCCTGAAGGTCGCGGCCGCCATCGAGAACGCCAAGCGCGTGCTGGAGATCAAGAAGAGCCACGGCAGCTTCGCCGTCTGGCTCGATGCCCATCATCCGCTCGCCAAGGATGAATGGGTGAATCTGTTCAAGAAGACCTTCGTCTTCACGGGAGGCGAGATCACCGGCGAGTTCCTGATGAGCCTCGGCTACCTGCCGCATGCTCATGCGCCGCATTGCCCGATCTACAAGAAGCTCGCGAAGCTGTCGCCGCCCTGGATGCGCGCGGAGAAGGCAGCGGCGAAGACGCCGGCCGTAAAGAAGCCGGCTGCCAAAAAGCCGGCCCCAAAAAAGTAAATCCCGCCGGCCGTCGGCGGGATTTATGGACAGTTCTTCCCTGATGATTGGGGGTGCTCGGCCACGAGTTCATATCGCTGGGCGCGATCGCGGGCCGGGCTGCAACGGCTGCGCGAGAAACCGCGCCGTCGCCTTGTTTTTTGTAGTCTAGCGGGGGAGGCGAAGGCCTGCCAATTGGACCTAAGACATAGGTTTCATTGAGGGATTCGGGGCATTTTCCGGCTTTCATGGCCGATCAGCCGCTTCTTACCGGGATTTTTAACTTTTCTAAGGTACCAAGGAGCATGGCTTCCTTTGCCCGCATCTCCGGCCGTCGGCTGTCCCCGGTTCGCCTCCTGGCGGCCCTGGGAGGGCTCTGGCTGGCCTTTGCGGCAGCCGGAGCAGCGGCTCAGGCTCCCAAGGCTTCGCCGGATGGGGAAACCAAGGTCATCCTCAAGCGCTCCGACTGCACCCGCCTGACAGCCCACCATCCGGTGCCGGACGCCACCTATCAGCCCGGCGTCGATGTCCATGGCCGCGCCGTGGCGCCTGCCGACCTGGCGGGCTCGCCCCAGATCGCCATGCCGGACGAGATCACCATCGCCATCACCGTCGAGCTGGAGAAGCGCTTCGGCATTCCGGCGGGCCATTTCTACAAGCCTGAGGCCGGGATCGGCACGGTGGTGGTGAAGCCGGACGGCAGCGCCACCTTCAACGGCCAGCCGCTGACAGACCCGGAGCAGAGCGCCTTGGCCTACCTCTGCCAGCGCCAGGGCCCTCTGGGCCCCCGGTAAAGCGCCATCAAGGCCCCGCGAGGCCGCGTTCCGGCGCAGCCTGTAGCGTTGCGCCTACCCCCCGCATTGCCTAAAGTCTGCCCGCGCGCCGTCCGGCGCGCTTGTGCTGTCTCTGTTCGGGATTCCCATGCGTCTGTCCGCCTATTTCCTGCCGACCCTCAAGGAAAACCCCACCGAGGCGCAGATCGTCTCGCATCGCCTGATGCTGCGCGCCGGCATGATCCGCCAGAGCGCCGCCGGCATCTATTCCTGGCTGCCGCTGGGGCTCAACGTCTTGCGCAAGGTCGAGCAGATCGTGCGCGAGGAGCAGGACCGTGCAGGCGCGCAAGAGCTGTTGATGGCGACGCTGCAGCCGGCCGAACTGTGGCGCGAGTCGGGCCGTTTCGACGCCTACGGCAAGGAGATGCTGCGCATCACCGACCGCCACGACCGCGAGATGCTCTACGGCCCGACCAACGAGGAGATGATCACCGACATCTTCCGCAGCCTGGTCAAGAGCTACAAGGACTTGCCCAAGCAGCTCTACCAGATCCAGTGGAAGTTCCGCGACGAGGTGCGCCCGCGCTTTGGCGTCATGCGCGGCCGCGAATTCCTGATGAAGGACAACTATTCCTTCCACGCCGACTTCGAGGACGCGAAGCGGGTCTACGACATCATGTACGCGACCTATCTGCGCACCTTCGCGCGGATGGGCTTGCGCGCCATCCCGGTCGCGGCGGACCCCGGCGCCATCGGCGGCAACCTCAGCCATGAATTCCAGGTTCTGGCGGAGACCGGCGAGAGCGAGATCTATTACGACGCCAAGTTCGACGAGCTGTCGGCGGACGGGCAGGAGCCCGATCCGGTGGCGCTGCGCAGCCTCTATGCAGCCGCCGACGAGAAGCATGACGCGGCCAACTGCCCGGTGCCGGCCGACCGCCTGAAGTCGGCGCGCGGCATCGAGGTCGGCCACATCTTCTACCTCGGCAAGAAATATTCCGAAGCGCTGAACGCGGTGGTCGCCGGTCCGAACGGCGAGCAGATCACCGTCGAGATGGGTTGCTACGGCATCGGCGTGTCGCGCCTCGTCGGCGCGATCATTGAGGCGAGCCACGACGAGAACGGCATCATCTGGCCCGAGCCGGTGGCGCCGTTCCATGTCGGCTTGGTCAACCTGCGCGTCGGCGACGCCGCCTGCGACAAGGCCTGCGACGATCTCTACGCCAAGTTCCGCGCCGCCGGCATCGAGCCGCTCTACGACGACCGCGACGAGCGGGCGGGCGCCAAATTCGCGCGCATGGACCTGATCGGCCTGCCGTGGCAGCTCATCCTCGGGCCGCGCGGCGTCGAGAAGGGCCAGGCGGAAATCAAGAACCGCAAGACCGGCGAGCGTGCCGAACTGTCCATCGAGGCGGCGTTCGAGAAGATCGCGGCCTCCTACCAGGCGCGGCACCGCTGATGTTCAACCCATTCGAGCGCCTGGTGGCGATGCGTTACCTGCGCGCCCGCCGCCGCGAAGGGTTCATCTCGGTCATCGCGGGCTTTTCGCTGCTCGGCATCGGCCTCGGCGTCGCCACGCTCATCATCGTCATGTCGGTGATGAACGGCTTTCGCGAGGAACTGCTGAGCCGCATCCTCGGCGTCGGCGGCCACATCGACGTCTACGGCGCCGGCGCGCCGCTGCAGCGCTTCGACGACCTGGCCGACCGCCTGCGCCAGATCAAGGGCGTGGTCAGCGTCATCCCCGTGGTCGACGGCCAGGTCATGGCCTCGGCGAACAACCAGGCCTCCGGCGCGGTCGTGCGCGGCGTGCGCCGCGAAGACCTCGCCAACCGCGCCGTCATCGCCGATAACATCAAGATGGGCTCGCTGAATGCCTTCGTTGGCGACAACGCCGTGCTGATCGGCACGCGCATGGCGCAGCGCCTGGGATTGATGGTCGGCGACAGCATCACGCTCATTTCGCCCAAGGGCAACGTCACTGCCTTCGGCACGGTGCCGCGCCTGCGCGCCTACAAGATCGCCGGCATCTTCGAAGTCGGCATGTTCGAGTACGACAACAGCTTCATCTACATGCCGATGGAAGCGGCGCAGACCTTCTTCCAGCTGACCGAATCCGTCAGCATGCTGGAGATGACGCTGAACGACCCCTACATGGTGAACAGCCTGCGCCCCGAGATCGGCAAGGTGGTGGGGCAAGGCGGCCGGCTGCTCGACTGGCAGCAGATCAACTCGAGCTTCTTCACGGCGATCCAGGTCGAGCGCAACGTCATGTTCCTGATCCTGACGCTGATCATCCTGGTGGCGGCTTTCAACGTCATCAGCGGCATGATCATGCTGGTGAAGGACAAGGGCCAGGACATCGCCATCCTGCGCACCATGGGCGCCACGCGCGGCATGATCATGCGCATCTTCTTCCTGTCGGGCGCGTCGGTCGGCGTGTTCGGCACGCTGTTCGGCTTCGTGCTCGGGCTGCTGTTCTGCGACAACATCGAATCGATCCGCCAGTTCATCCAGCACCTCACCGGCACCAACCTCTTCTCGGCGGAGATCTATTTCCTGTCGCAGCTGCCGGCCAAGGTCGATCCCGGCGAGGTGGCGACGGTCGTCATCATGTCGCTCACGCTCTCGGTGCTGGCGACGCTCTACCCATCCTGGCGGGCCGCACGGCTCGATCCGGTCGAGGCGCTTCGCTATGAGTGATCTGCCGGCCTTGCATCTCAACCGCGTGGTGCGCACCTACGAGCAGGGCGCCATCAAGCTGCATATCCTGCGCGAGGCGGAACTGGCGATCGCGCCCGGCGAAGTCGTGGCCCTGGTCGGCCCGAGCGGCGCCGGCAAGTCGACGCTGCTCCACATCGCCGGCCTGCTGGAAAAGCCCGACGGCGGCGAAGTCGAGCTGGCCGGCAAGGCCTGCAGCCGCCTGAACGACGCCGAGCGCACGGCGCTGCGCCGCGAGCATCTCGGCTTCGTCTACCAGTCGCATCACCTGCTGCCGGAATTCTCGGCGCGCGAGAACGTCATGCTGCCGCAGATGATCGCGGGCATTGCCAAGTCGAAGGCGAGCAGGCACGCGGGCGAACTGCTCGACATGGTCGGCCTCGCGCCGCGCGCCGACCATCGGCCGGCGGAGATGTCGGGCGGCGAGCAGCAGCGCGTCGCCATCGCCCGCGCGCTGGCCAACGGCCCGCGTGTGCTGCTGGCCGACGAGCCGACCGGCAACCTCGACGTGCATACGTCGGAGAACGTCTTCGCCACCTTGATGAAGGTGCTGCGCGAGACTGGCCGGGCGGCGCTGATCGCCACGCATAACCCGGAGCTGGCCAAGCGCATGGACCGCATCGTGACCTTGCAGGACGGGCTGATCATCCCGGCCTGATCCGGGAATTTCGGCGCTTTTCCACAATATCCGGTGGATAAGCGGGCAGGGGCCAACCAAATCTTGCCGTCCGGCCCCGTCTCGTGGAATCCTGCGCCATGTCCAAATATGCCGACTTCGTCCATCTCCGCGTCCACACCGCCTATTCGCTGCTCGAAGGCGCGCTGAAGAACTACAAGCTCGCGGAGCTTTGCAAGAAGTACGCGATGCCGGCGGTCGCCATGACCGACAGCCGCAACCTGTTCGGCGCCTACGAGTTCTCCATGGCGCTGGCGGACGTCGGCGTGCAGCCCATCGTCGGCTGCGAACTGGCGATCAAGCGCGACGATGGCGCCGCGCTGCCGAACGGCGCGCCGGTGGGTCGCACGCCAGATCCGGACAAGATGGTCGTGCTGTGCCAGAGCGCGGCCGGCTACGCCAATCTGACCAAGCTGATCAGCCGCGCCTATCTCGAAGGCGTGCCGGGCGAGGCGGCCCAGATTACCCACGCCGAACTGTGTGCGATGTCGGAAGGCCTCATCGCGCTGACCGGCGCGGCGGACAGCTCCATCGGCCGCCTGCTGCTGACGGGCCAGGACGACGCGGCGCTGGCGCGCCTCGACCTCCTGCAGGAAGCGTTCGGCGACCGGCTCTACATCGAGATTCAGCGCCACAACATGGCTGACGAACTGCGGCTCGAAGCCAAGGTCCTCGACCTTGCCTATGCGCGCAACATCCCGCTGGTCGCCACCAACAACGTGTTCTTCTCCGACGAGGGCATGTACGAGGCGCATGACGCCTTGCTCGCCATCGCCGACGGCGCGCAGGTGGTCGAGACCGACCGTCGCCGCCTGACGCCGGACCACCGCTTCAAGTCTCCGGCCGAGATGCGGGCGCTGTTCGCCGACCTGCCGGAAGCGATCGACAACACGCTCGTCGTCGCCCAGCGCTGCGCCTTCATGGCGACGAACCAGAAGCCCGTTCTGCCAGCCTTTCCTTCGGGCGACGGCCGTACCGAAGCCGAAGAGCTGCATGCGCAGGCGGCCGAGGGCCTGGAGCGCCGCCTCGACGTGCATGTTTTCACGCCGGAGATGGACGAGGAAACGCGCAACCATGCGGCACGGCCCTACCGTGAGCGCCTGGCCTTCGAGCTCAGCGTCATCGAGAAGATGGGCTTCCCCGGATACTTCCTCATCGTGTCCGACTTCATCAAATGGGCGAAGGCGCACGACATTCCCGTCGGCCCAGGCCGCGGTTCGGGCGCCGGTTCGGTCGTCGCCTGGGCGCTGACCATCACCGACTTGAATCCGCTGCAGTTCAACTTGCTGTTCGAGCGTTTCCTGAACCCCGAACGCATCAGCATGCCGGACTTCGACATCGACTTCTGCCAGGACCGGCGCGACGAGGTGATCCGCTACGTCCAGGAGAAGTACGGCCGCGACCGCGTCGCGCAGATCATCACCTTCGGTAAATTGCAGGCGCGCGCGGTGCTGCGCGACGTCGGCCGCGTGCTTGGCATGCCCTACGGCCAGGTCGATCGCATCTGCAAGCTGGTGCCGAACAATCCGGCCAAGCCGGTCACGCTCCCGCAGGCCATCGACGGCGAGCCGGCCTTGCAGCAGATGCGCGACGAGGATCCGTCGGTCGCCAAGCTGATCGCGCTGGCGATAAAGCTCGAAGGGCTCTACCGCCACGCCTCGACCCACGCGGCGGGCGTGGTGATCGGCAACAAGCCGCTCGAAGAGATCGTGCCGCTCTATCGCGATCCGCGCTCCGACATTCCGGCGACCCAGTTCTCGATGAAGTACGTCGAGCAGGCAAGCCTGGTGAAGTTCGACTTCCTCGGCCTGAAGACGCTGACGGTGTTGCAGAAGGCCGTCGAGCTGATCCATGCCCGCGGCGACAAGATCGACCTGCAGACGCTGCCGCTCGAGGACAAGAAGACATTCGACATGCTGGCCAAGGCCGACGTGACCGGCGTGTTCCAGCTGGAAAGCTCGGGCATGCGCGACGTGCTGCGCAAGCTGAAGCCTGACCGCTTCGAGGACATCATCGCCATCGTGGCGCTCTACCGCCCGGGCCCGATGGACAACATCCCGAAGTACATCGCCTGCAAGCACGGCAAGGAGCAGCCGGACTACCTCTATCCGTCGCTCGAATGGATTCTGAAGGAGACCTTCGGCGTCATCATCTACCAGGAGCAGGTGATGCAGATCGCCCAGGAGCTGTCGGGCTATTCGCTCGGCGGCGCCGATCTGCTGCGCCGCGCCATGGGCAAGAAGGACGCCGCGATCATGGCGCAGCAGCGCCAGGAGTTCACCAAGGGCGCGGTGGCGCGCGGCGTTGCGGAGAAGCAGGCGGGCCAGATCTACGACCAGGTCGACAAGTTCGCCGGCTATGGCTTCAACAAGTCGCACGCGGCGGCCTATGCGCTGGTCTCCTACCAGACCGCCTATCTCAAGGCGAACTATCCGCTCGAATTCCTCGCCGCGTCGATGACGCTCGACCTCGGCAACACCGACAAGCTGAACACCTTCCGCCAGGAGCTGAGCCGCATCGGCGTGAAGCTGCTACCGCCCGACATCAACAAGTCGCAGCCGGTCTTCGCCGTGGAAGAGCAGGCGGACGGCACGCGCGCCATCCGCTACGCGCTCGGCGCCGTGCGCAACGTCGGCCTCGCGGCGATGCAGTCGGTGGTGGACGAGCGGGTGGCCAACGGGCCGTTCAAGGACCTGTTCGACTTTGCCGGCCGCTGCGATCCCAAGGCGGTCAACAAGCGCCAGCTCGAAAGCCTTGCCGCCGCCGGTGCCTTCGATTCGCTGCACCGCAACCGCGCCCAGGCCCACGCCGGCACAGAGGCGATGGTCGCCCATGCGCAGGCCTCGGCCAACGAGCGCACCAGCTCGCAGACCAACCTGTTCGGCGGCGACCCGACCTTGGCGCCGACCGCCAAGGCGCTGCCGCCGGTCACCGACTGGCCGGCCATGGAGCGCCTGCGCCATGAGTTCGACGCCATCGGCTTCTACCTGTCCGCCCATCCGCTCGACGCCTACGCAAAGAGCCTGCAGCGCCTGAAGGTCATCAGCTCGGCGCAGATCGCCTCGCAGCTCGTCGGCGCCGAGCAGGCGCGGGTCAAGCTCGCGGGCACCGTGATCGGCAAGAAGGAGCGCACCTCGGCGCGCGGCAACCGCTTCGCCTTCGTTCAGCTGTCGGACGCCACCGGCATGTACGAGATCACCCTCTTCTCGGAAGTGCTGGCCCAGGCGCGCGAGCTGCTGGAAGCGGGCAAGGCCGTCATGGTCAGCGCCGACGCCAAGCGCGACGGCGAGGGGGTGCGCCTGCTGGCCAACCGCATCCAGCTGCTGGAAGAGGTCGCGGCCAGCGCCGCCCCGACGCTGCAGGTCCACCTGATCGAGGAAAGCGCCCTGGCGGCGGTCAAGAAGGTCATCGCCGGCATTCCGAAGGGGCGGGGCCACGTCACCCTGAAGCTCGATTTGGGGCCGGACCACACTGTGGAACTCGAGATTCCGGGCGGTTTTGCCATCACCCCGGCGGCCACCGGGGTGCTCATGACCCTGCCGGGCATCGCCAACGTCCTGGAAAACTAGGGTTCTGGCTGGCCGGAGGGCCAGGGAAGGCCGGAAAACAGGGCGTTAACCCTTGCAAACCGGCCCCGTAGCGGCTATCTAAGCGCCACTTTAAACCCACACGCGGGCTTCAAGGTCTGTCGGGGAGACATCCCGCAGGCCTTTCCGGTGTCCAGATGTTCTGGACAACTCCCGCGGCGGCATAACCGGAGAATATGATCATGGCGATCCCCACTTTCTCGATGCGCCAGCTCCTTGAGGCTGGCGTCCATTTCGGCCATCGCACGGGTCGTTGGAACCCGAAGATGGCTCCGTTCATCTTTGGCGAGCGCAACGGCGTTCACGTCATCGATCTGCAGCAGACCGTTCCGCTGCTCTACCGCGCCCTCCAGGTCGTGCGCGACATCACCTCCAAGGGCGGCCGCGTCCTGTTCGTCGGCACCAAGCGCCAGGCGTCGGAGAAGGTCAAGGAAGCGGCGTCGCGCTGCGGCCAGTACTACGTCAACCACCGCTGGCTCGGCGGCATGATGACCAACTGGAAGACCATCTCGGTCTCGATCAAGCGCCTGAAGGAGCTTGAGGAGCTGCTGGCCAACGAGCAGGCCCACCGCACCAAGAAGGAGCTGCTGCAGCTGACGCGCGAACGCGACAAGCTCGAGCGCTCCATGGGCGGCATCAAGGACATGGGCGGTCTGCCCGACGTCCTGTTCATCATCGACACCAACCGCGAGAAGATCGCGGTCGAGGAAGCCGGCAAGCTCGGCATCCCCGTCATCGCCGTCCTCGACAGCAACTCCGACCCGGCCGGCATCACCTATCCGGTCCCGGGCAACGACGACGCGATCCGCGCCATCGAGACCTACTGCACCCTGGTGTCCGACGCGGTGCTCGACGGCATCCAGCAGGAAATGATCGCCGCCGGCGTTGACGTCGGCGCGGCCGATCAGGCCCCGGTGGAAGTCCTCGATGAAGCCGCTGCGCCGACCGAAGCCGCTGCGGAAGAGGCCAAGTCCGGCCGTGGCGCCAAGAAGGCCCCCGTCGTCGAGCGCAAGAAGTCGCGCGCGGTGAAGGGTGATGCGGAAGAAACCGTCGCCTAATTGTAATATCAACAAGTTAGACGAAGACTTTTACGTTCGAGGTTGAAGATGGCGGAAATTACCGCAGCTCTCGTCAAGGAGCTCCGCGAGAAGACGGGCGCGGGCATGATGGATTGCAAGAAGGCCCTTAACGCCACCAGTGGCGAGATGGAGCCTGCCGTGGACTGGCTGCGCAAGCAGGGTCTCGCCGCGGCGTCCAAGAAGGCCGGCCGCGTGGCCGCTGAAGGCCTGGTCGGCGTGCTGACCACCGGCAAGGACGGCGTCCTGGTCGAGGTCAACTCCGAGACGGACTTCGTCGCCCGCAACGAGATCTTCCAGGACTTCGTCCTGAAGGTCGCGGACGTCGCCCTCAAGGCGAATGGCGACATCGAGGCGGTCAAGACGGCGGCCTATCCCGGCGGCAAGACCGTCGGCGACAAGCTGACCGAACTTGTCGGCTCCATCGGCGAGAACATGCAGCTGCGCCGCGCGGCCAAGCTGTCGGTCTCCCAGGGCGCCGTCGTCAGCTACGTCCACTCGGCCGTGGCGCCGAACCTCGGCAAGATCGGCGTTCTGATCGCCCTCGAGTCGACGGCCGACGCCGACAAGCTGGCCGCTCTCGGCAAGCAGATCGCCATGCATGTGGCGGCGACCAATCCGCAGTCCCTCTCCATCGAGAGCCTGGACAAGGCGGCGGTCGAGCGCGAGCGCAACGTGCTGGCCGAACAGGCTCGCGCGTCGGGCAAGCCGGAAGAGATCATCGCCAAGATGCTCGAAGGCCGCCTGCGCAAGTTCTACGAGGAAGTCGTCCTGCTCGAGCAGGTCTACATCATCGACGGCGAGTCGAAGGTGTCCAAGGTCATCGCCGACGCCGCCAAGACGGTCGGCGCGCCGGTCAAGCTCGTCGGCTTCCTGCGCTTCGCCCTCGGCGAAGGGATCGAGAAGGCCCAAACCGACTTCGCCGCCGAAGTGGCGGCCACCGTCGGCCAGTAATCGTCACCCCGGCGGCCCGGTCCCAAAGACCGGGCCGTTCGGCATCTGCGCCTTGATCGTGCCTTAGTCGCGGATGAAGTTCGGCACGTAAGATCAAAAATCATTCAGGGATTCGCGATGCCCGCCACAGCCTCCCGCTACCGCCGCGTTCTGCTCAAGCTGTCCGGCGAAGCGCTGATGGGCGACGGGGAGTTCGGCCTCGACCACGGCACGGTCAAGCGCCTGGCCGAGGAGATCAAGTCGGTCCAGAGCCAGGGCACCGAGATCTGCCTCGTGGTCGGCGGCGGCAACATCTTCCGCGGCGTCATGGGCGTCACGGTCGGCCTCGAGCGCGCCAGCTCCGACTACATGGGCATGCTCGCCACGGTCATCAATTCGCTCGCCCTGCAGAGCACGCTGGAAGCCATGGGCGTGGCGACGCGCGTCTGCTCCGCCATCCCGATGGCGACGGTCTGCGAGCCTTACATCCGCCGCCGCGCCATCCGCCACATGGAGAAGGGGCGGGTCGTGATCTGCGCCGCCGGCACCGGCAACCCCTTCTTCACGACGGACACCGCCGCCGCGCTGCGCGCCGCCGAGATGGGCTGCGACGCGCTGCTCAAGGGCACCCAGGTGGACGGCGTCTACTCGGCCGACCCGCACAAGGTGAAGGACGCCCAGCGCTACGACCGGCTGAGCTACATGGACGTTTTGTCCAAGGACCTCAAGGTCATGGACGCCGCGGCCATCTCCCTGGCGCGCGAAAACAAGATTCCGATTTTGGTCTTTTCCCTCCATAATCCGGGGGCTTTGGCGGACGTCGTCTCTGGCCGCGGCAAATTCACGATCATCAGCGAAGAGTCCTGACACATGGCCGATCCCGACATCAGCGACATCCAGCGGCGCATGGACGGAGCCCTCACGGCGCTCAAGACCGAGTTCACCGGCCTGCGCACCGGCCGCGCCTCCGTCAGCCTGCTCGACCGCGTCATGGTCGACGCCTACGGCGCGCAGATGCCGCTCGCCCAGGTCGGTACCGTCAGCGTGCCCGAGCCGCGCATGATCACCGTCAGCGTGTGGGACAAGGGGCTCGTCATCGGCGTGCAGAAGTCGATCCGCGAAGCCGGCCTCGGCCTCAACCCGATGGCCGACGGCCAGCTGGTGCGCGTGCCGATCCCTGAGCTGAGCCAGGAGCGCCGCACCGAGCTGGTGAAGATCGCCCACAAGTACGGCGAGCAGGCCCGCGTCTCGGTGCGCAACGTGCGCCGCGACGGCATGGACATGCTGAAGAAGATGGAAAAGGACGGCGACTTGTCGCAGGACGAGCAGCGCACCTGGGCCGACAAGGTCCAGGCCCTGACCGACTCGCATATCGGCGAGATCGACAAGGCGCTGACGGCCAAAGAAAAAGAAATCATGCAGATCTGAGCCGATGGCCACCTTGCCCCGTCAACCGGCGGCGGCGACCCCGCCGACTCACATCGCCATCATCATGGATGGCAACGGCCGTTGGGCCAATTCGCGCGGCTTGCCGCGCATCGCGGGCCATCGCCAGGGCGCTGAAGTCGTGCGCCGCACGGTCGAGGCCTGCGGCGACCTCGGCGTGTCCTACCTGACGCTGTTCGGCTTCTCCTCGGAGAACTGGAAGCGCCCCGAGACGGAAGTCCTGGACCTGATGGCGCTGCTGAAGCGCTACCTGCAGGGCGAGATCGCCGACCTGCACAAGAACGGCGTGCGCCTGCGCGTGATCGGCGACCGCGGCCGCTTCTCGGCCGACCTCGTCTCGCTGATCGAGAACGGCGAGCGGATGACGGAGGCGAACACGCGCCTGCATCTGACCATCGCGCTGAACTACGGCAGCCGGCAGGAAATCTCGACGGCGGCGCGCAAGCTGGCCTCGGCGGTGCAGGCGGGGCTGGTGCGGCCCGAGGCGATCGACGAGCGGCTGTTCTCCGGCTTCCTCGCCACCTCGGACGTGCCCGACCCGGACCTGGTGATCCGCACTAGCGGCGAGCAGCGCCTGAGCAATTTCCTGCTGTGGCAGTCGGCCTACGCCGAGCTGGTGTTCCTCGACGTGCTCTGGCCGGATTTCAACAAGTCGCACCTGGAAGCCGCCATCCATGAATTCAATCGTCGTGACAGACGATACGGCGCCTCCAGCGGCTAGCATGGGGATAGGCGCGCTGCGGGTGAGGGCGCTTTCCGCCCTGGTGCTGGCCGTTCCCGCCTTGGCGGTGGTCTACGTCGGCGCGCCCGCGTTCGATCTCGTCTTCGGCCTCGTGGCGCTCCTCATGGCGTTCGAATGGGATCGCCTCTGCGCAGGCCCGCGCGTCACCACAGGTTCCAGGACCACGCATTCCAAGAACGATCCCGCGACATGGGCGCTCTTCGCCGCCGTCGGCGCCTGCGTGCTCGCGGCGGTGCTGCAGGCCCATGAACTGGCGCTCTGGCTCACCCCGGCGGGCTTCGCCGCCGTCTTCGTCATCGCCCGCGGCATCGACCGTCGGGCGCCATTGCTGCAGGCCCTCGGCGCGCTCTACATCGGCATTCCGCTGGTCGCCCTGGTCTGGCTGCGCGCCGATCCGCAGATCGGCCGCCTGACGCTGTTCTGGCTGCTCGGCCTGGTCTGGGCGACGGACACCGGGGCGCTCTTCGCCGGGCGGACCATCGGCGGCCCCAAGCTGGCGCCTGTCGTCAGCCCCAACAAGACCTGGGCCGGCCTGATCGGCGGCATGGCCGCAGCGGCAGCGCTGGGCGCGGTCTTCGCGCTGTTCTTCGACGACGCGTCGGTGCCCTTGGCGATGGCGGTCAGCGCCGCGCTCGCCGCCGTCGCGCAAGGCGGCGACCTGGCCGAATCGCTGGTGAAGCGCCATTTTGGCGTGAAGGATTCGGGCGCCCTGATCCCTGGCCACGGCGGCGTGTTCGACCGCGTCGACGGCCTGCTGGCGGTCGCTCCCGTCTGGGCGCTGGTGCTGCTCGTCGGCGACGGCAGCTGGAGCCTCTGGTCATGAGCCTGTCCGCCCGCAAGCCGACGGCCCGGCCGCGCAATGCGAGCGGGGCCCCACGCCATGTCACCATCCTCGGCTCGACCGGCTCGATCGGCTGCAACACGCTCGACCTCGTCGCGCGCAATCCCGACGGCTACGTCGTCGAGGCCCTGACGGCCCACAGCAACGTCAAGCTGCTGATCGAGCAGGCTCTGCAGTTTCGCCCGCGCATGGCGGTGATCGCCGATGCGCGGCTCTATGACGACCTCAAGGCGGGGCTCGCCGGCACCAACGTCGCGGTGAGCGCCGGGCGCGAGGCGCTGATGGAAGCTGCGGCCATGCCGGCCGACTGGGTCATGGCCGCCATCGTCGGCGCCGCCGGACTGGAGCCGACGCTGACCGCCGTGCGCCGCGGCGTCACCGTCGGGCTGGCCAACAAGGAATGCCTGGTCTGCGCCGGCGACATCATGCTGGCCGAGGTGGCCAAGAGCGGCGCCACCCTGCTGCCGGTCGATTCCGAGCACAGCGCCATCTTCCAGGTCTTCGACTTCGACAACGCCCAGGCGGTCGACCGCATCATCCTGACTGCTTCCGGCGGGCCATTCCTGGGCTTGAGCCGCGAGCAGATGGCCGGCGTCACCCCGGCCCAGGCCGTGGCGCACCCCAATTGGGACATGGGGGCCAAGATTTCCGTCGATTCGGCCACCATGATGAACAAGGGGCTGGAGCTGATCGAGGCCTACCACCTGTTTCCGGTCGCCGAGGACCGCATCGACATCCTCGTCCACCCCCAGTCGGTCATCCACAGCATGGTGGCCTACACGGACGGTTCCGTGCTGGCCCAGATGGGGGTTCCGGACATGCGGACCCCGATTGCCTACGCCTTGGCCTGGCCCCGCCGGGAGGGCTCCCCGGCGGCCCGGCTCGATCTGGCCAAAATCGGCTCTTTAACCTTCGAAGCCCCTGATCAAAAACGATTTCCTGCCCTTCGGCTGGCGCGGGAATCCTTGCAAGCGGGGCACGGTGCCCCTACAGTCCTGAACGCTGCCAACGAGGTCGCCGTCCAGGGCTTTCTGGAGGGCCGCATTTCGTTCCTCGACATCACCCAGGTCGTCGAGCGCGCGTTGGAGGCCTTGCCGGCGCCGGCTGTGGACACCCTCGATGCGGTCATCGAGGTCGACCGCCAGGCGCGGCGCGAGGCCGAGCGCTGGATTGCCGCCCACCATGCGTAGAGCTAAGTGGCGGCGTGATGTGGAGTTGAGCTGAACTCTCGGGCTGACATGGACATTCTCAACTTCATCTGGACCAACGGCGCCGCGTTCCTGTGCATCCTCACGGTGATCGTGTTCGTCCACGAGCTGGGCCACTACCTGGCGGCGAAGCGCAACGGCGTGCGCGTCGAGGTGTTCTCCGTCGGCTTCGGCCCGGAGCTGTTCGGCCGGACCGACCGCAGCGGCACGCGCTGGAAGCTGAGCCTGCTGCCGCTCGGCGGCTACGTGAAGATGTTCGGCGAATCGGCGGCCACGAAGGCGCCGGACGCGCCGGAACTGACGCCCGAGGAAAAGGCCGTCTCGTTCCACTACAAGCGGGTCGGGCAGCGCGCCGCCATCGTCGCCGCGGGCCCCATCGCCAATTTCGTCCTCGCCATCCTCATCATGGCCGCGATGTTCGCCACCGTCGGCCAGCCCTTCACGCCGACGGACGTCGGCGCGGTGCAGCCGGGCAGCGCTGCCGAGCAGGCGGGCCTGCAGGCCGGCGACGTCATTCGCAGCATCGACGGCAGCCGCACCGAGCGCTTCGAGGACGTGCAGCGCATCGTGAGCATGAATCCCGACGTGCCGCTGCGCGTGACCGTCGAGCGCGACGGCCGCGAGGTGACGCTGACGGCGACGCCGCGGCGCAGCGAGCTGACGGACCGCTTCGGCAACGTCGAGAAGATCGGCCTGCTCGGCGTCAGCCGCTCGGGCAACGCCTACGCGCGCCACGACCCGGCGACTGCCGTGTGGCGGGCCACGCAGGAAACCTTCCGCATGAGCCTGTTCACGCTGCAGGCGGTCGGGCAGATCGTCGACGGCTCGCGTTCGGCGGAAGACCTGGGCGGCCCGATCCGCATCGCGCAGATGTCGGGCCAGGTCGCCGAAGGCCACATGGTTGACGTGCTCTGGTTCCTGGCCATGCTGTCGATCAACCTCGGCCTGATCAATCTCTTCCCGGTGCCGATGCTGGACGGCGGACATCTGCTGTTCTACGGCATCGAGGCGCTGCGCGGCCGCCCCTTGAGCGAGCGGGTGGTGGAATATGGCTTTCGTGTCGGTCTCGGCCTCGTGCTGACGCTATTCGTGTTCGTGACTTATCAGGACCTCATGCGTTTCGAGGGCGTGGTCGCGTTCTTCAAAGGTCTGATGACCTGATTTTGAGATACAAGCGATGAAGAAAGTTGCGACGATGCTGCGGGGGACGGCCTTTGTCTTGACCGCCGCCTGGCTATTCGCGGTCGTGCTGTGCGGCATGTCGGGGCAGGCTCTTGCGCAGGATGGCTCGCGCATCAGCGAGATCCGCGTCGAGGGCCTGGAGCGCATCGAGCCGGAGACGGTGCTGTCCTACCTGACGGTGAAGGCCGGAGACACGTTCAGCGCCGAGCAGAACGACGGCTCGCTCAAGGCGCTGTTCGCCACCGGCCTGTTCGCCGACGTCTCGATCCGCCGCGAAGGCGCGGCGCTGATCATCCATGTCGCGGAGAACCCGATCATCAATCGGCTGGCATTCGAGGGCAACGACATCATCGAGCGCGACGCGCTGGAGAAGGAAGTCCAGCTGCGGCCGCGCGTCGTCTACACGCGCACGCGCGTGCAGGCCGACGTGAAGCGCATCCTCGACCTTTACCGCCGCAAGGGCCGCTTCGCCGCGACGGTCGAGCCGAAGGTCATCCAGCAGTCCCAGAACCGCGTCGACCTTGTCTTCGAGATCAACGAGGGCCCGGCGACCAAGATTCGCCAGATCAGCTTCGTCGGCAACAAGCGCTACAGCGATTCGCAGCTGCAGAGCATCATCACGTCGCAGGAATCGAACTGGTTCAGCTTCCTGCTGAGCGACGACATCTACGACCCGGACCAGCTGCAGAACGACCGCGAGCTCCTGCGCCGCTTCTACCTGAGCCAGGGCTACGCCGACTTCCGCGTCGTCTCCGCCGTGGCGGAGCTGACGCCGGACCGCAAGGACTTCTTCGTCACCTTCACCATCGAGGAAGGCCCGCGCTACAAGTTCGGCAAGGTCGACATCGTCACGCAGCTCAAGGACCTCGATCCCGAGCAGCTGCGCGGCTACGTGTCCCACGACCCTGACGACTGGTACAACGCCAGCGAAGTGGACGAGACGGTCAACAAGCTGACCGACGCCGTCGGCAGCCTGGGCTACGGCTTCGTCGACATTCGCCCGCGCGTCGAGCGCAACCGCGACGGCCAGACCATCGACATCACCTACGAAGTGAACGAGGGGCCGCGCGTCTTCGTCGAGCGTATCGACATCATCGGCAACACCCGCACGCAGGACCGCGTCATCCGCCGCGAGTTCCGTCTCGTCGAAGGCGACGCCTTCAACACGGCGAAGCTCAACCGCTCGCGCCAGCGCATCAAGGACCTCGGCTTCTTCAAGAAGGCCGAAGTGAAGCGCCTCGACGGCTCGGCGCCCGACAAGGCGGTGCTGCAGGTCGAGGTCGAGGAGCAGTCGACGGGCTCGCTCAACATCGGCGGCGGCTTCTCGTCGTCGCAGGGCCTGATCAGCATCGTGCAGGTCACCGAGCGCAACCTGCTCGGCAAGGGCCAGCGCGCCAGCGCCAAGCTGCTGCTCGGCACCCAGACTCAGCAAGCCGAGGTCAGCTTCACCGAGCCTTACTTCCTCGACCGCAACCTGTCCGCCGGCATCGACATCTCCGAAATCTCGCGCGACAAGGTCGACAACATCGCGTTCGAAGAGAAGACCACGGGCCTGACGCTGCGCACCGGCTTCAACTACAACGAGCGCCTGAGCCAGGGCTTCAACTACAAGATCGAGAAGGACCGCATTTCCGACGTCGACTCCGACGCCTCGATCTACGTGCAGCGGCAGGCAGGCGAGTCGACCTCGTCGGCGATCGGCCAGACCATCGCCTACGACACCCGCGACAGCAAGCTCGAGCCGAGCGAAGGCTACGTCTTGCGGCTCTCGAACACCTTCGCCGGCCTCGGCGGCAGCGAGCGTTCGTTCAAGACGGACGTCTCCGGCAGCTACTACATCCCGATGTTCGACCAGTGGGTGATGACGACGGCCCTGCGTGCCGGCTACATCGCGAACCTGAGCGACGATCCGCTCAACCTGGCGGACCGCTACTTCATCGGCGGCGACACCTTCCGCGGCTTCGAACGCGGCGGCATCGGCGCGCGCGATTCCTCGACGAACGACGCCCTCGGCAGCACGGCCTACTACGTCGGCAGCGTCGAGCTCGCGGTTCCGATCAACGTCGGCAGGGAGTTCGGCATGAAGGGCATCCTGTTCTCCGACGTCGGTTCCGCCACGGGCATCGAGGACGTCGGCCCAGGCCCGCTGATCGAGGACTCGAACTTGCCGCGCGTCACCGTCGGCGTCGGCCTCGCCATGAAAACGCCCTTCGGTCCCGTGCGCGTGGATCTCGGCTTCCCGGTGGTCAAGGAATCCTTCGACCAGACCGAGATCTTCAGCTTCAACTTCGGTTCAAGGTTTTAAAGATGTTTAAATTCAAGACGCTTCTCCTTCTTGTCGGCCTCCTGGCGGCCGTGGCGACGACCGCGCCGGCCCAGGCGCAGTCGATGAACATCGCCGTGGTCGACATTCAGCTGATCATGCGCGATTCGCTGGCGAGCAAGTCTGTCACCTCGCAGATCGAAAAGCAGCGCGCGACCTATCAGGCGGACATCACGAAGCAGGAAAACGATCTGCGCAATGCGGAGCAGGAGCTCAACAAGCAGCGCACGATCGTCTCGCCGGAAGCCTTCGCCGAGCGTCGCCGCGCTTTCGAACAGCGCGTCGGCAACCTGCAGCGCGACGTGCAGAACCGTAAGCGCGACCTTGACAAGTCGCTCAACGACGCCATGCGCACCGTGCAGACGGCGCTGCTCGACGTGATCGGCGGCCTGGTGACCGAGCGCAAGTTCACCCTCGTCCTGATCAAGAGCCAGACGGTCTACAACCAGCCCGACATGGAAGTGACTCAGGAAGTCCTGAAGCGCCTCAACGCCAAGCTGTCGTCGGTCAAGGTCGTGCTGCCGGCGCCGACGCCTGCCGCGCCGGCGGCTGCCGCGCCTGCGGCAAAGCCGGGCAAGTGAGGCGATGGCGGATCCAAGGTTCTTTTCGGTCGCAGGGCCTTTCACGCTCGGCCAGCTGGCGGACATCGCCGGCGCGAGCCTGCCCGCCGGAAGCGATCCTGGCCGCCTGATCCGCGACGTGGCGCCGCTCGACCAGGCGGAGCCGGAGCATGTCAGCTTTCTCGACAACCGGCGCTACGTCGACGCCCTCGTGGCGAGCCGGGCAGGGGCCTGCGTCGTCGCCAAGGCCCACGTCGACCGCGCGCCGGCCGGCATGTCGCTGCTGCTGTCCGAAGCGCCCTACCTGTCCTTCGCCAAGATCGCGCGAGCCTTCCATCCGCTGCCTGAGGTGACGGCCGGAATTGCGCCGACCGCCGTCGTGGACGCCTCGGCGAAGCTGGGCGTGGGCTGCCGGCTTGACGCCGGCGCCGTGGTCGGCCGCGGCGTCGAACTGGGCGCCCGCTGTCACATTGGCCCCAATGCGGTGATCGGCGACGGCGTGACCATGGGCGAGGACTGCATCGTCGGCGCCAGCGCCAGCGTCAGCCACAGCGTGGTCGGCGCCCGGGTCTACGTCTATCCCGGCGCCCGCATCGGCCAGGACGGCTTCGGCTTCGCCAGCGGCCCCAACGGACATCTGCGGATTCCGCAGCTTGGCCGCGTCGTCGTCGGCAACGACGTGGAGATCGGCGCAAATACCTCGATTGATCGCGGCGCCGGACCCGATACTGTCATCGGCGATGGCTGTATGATTGATAATTTGGTGCAGATCGGGCACAACGTCCAGATGGGGCGAGGCTGCGTGATCGTGTCCCAGGTCGGCATTTCGGGCAGCACAAAGCTTGGCGACTACGTCGTCGTCGGCGGTCAGGCGGGCCTTGCCGGCCATCTGAACATCGGCTCGGGCGTGCGCATCGCTGCGAAGAGCGGCGTGCATTCGAACATTCCGGCCGGGCTTGAGGTCGGCGGCATTCCGGCAGTGCCGATCCGCGATTGGCGCCGTCAGGTCGCGCGCCTGGTGCGGATGGGCAAGGCCAAGCCGGCGACCGACGCGCTGGGCGGCGAGAAGGCCGACGAGAAGCGTGACGCTGACGACAATGCGTAGCGAGAGAGAGCAAGACGGCGATGGATGCTGAAGCGCACACCGAGTCAAAGGCGGGTTTGACGATCGATCTGCAACGCATCATGCAGATGATCCCGCACCGCTATCCGTTCCTCATGATCGACAAGGTCGAGGACGTGGTCGCAGGCGAGAGCGCCGTCGGCATCAAGAACGTCACGATCAACGAGCCGTTCTTCCAGGGCCATTTTCCGTCCGAGCCGGTCATGCCGGGCGTGCTCATCATCGAGGCGATGGCGCAGACGTCGGCCGTGCTGGTCGTCCACACCCTCGGCAAGGAATTCGAAGGCAAGCTGGTCTATTTCATGTCGGTCGACAGCGCGCGCTTCCGCAAGCCGGTGGTGCCGGGCGACCGCCTGCACATCCATGTCGCCAAGGACCGCCACCGCGGCATGGTCTGGAAGTTCAAGGCGGAGGCGAAGGTCGATGGGGTGCTGGTCGCCGAGGCGACCTACGCCGCAATGATTCTCGACCGCTAGGCGCGATCATGAGCTCCATCCATTCGACCGCCGTGATCGAGGCGGGCGCCAAGCTCGGCAAGGACGTCATCGTCGGCCCGTTCTGCACCGTCGGCGCCCACGTCGAGCTGGCCGACGGCGTCGAGCTCGTCTCCCACGTCGCCGTTGCCGGCCAGACCAAGATCGGCGCCGGCACCAAGGCCTTTCCCTTTTCGTCCATCGGCCACCAGCCGCAGGACCTGAAGTACCATGGCGAGCCGTCGCGCCTCGTGATCGGGGCGCGCACCGTCATCCGCGAGCATGTCACGATCAATCCGGGCACCGAGGGCGGCGGGATGCTGACCAGCATCGGCGACGACTGCCTGCTGATGGTCGCGGCCCACATCGCCCATGACTGCCACATCGGCAACAACGTCATCGTCGTCAACAACGTGCTGCTCGGCGGCCACATCGACATCGGCGACTATGCCGTGATCGGCGGCGGCGCGGCGGTGCACCAGTTCGTGCGCATCGGCCCGCACGCCATGATCGGCGGCATGTCGGGCGTCGAGGCGGACGTGATCCCCTACGGCATGGTGCTGGGCAACCGCGCGCATCTCGCGGGCCTGAACCTCGTCGGCCTCAAGCGGCGCAATTTCGACCGCGAGGCGATCCACCAGCTGCGCGCCGCCTACCGGCTGCTGTTCTCTCACGAAGGCACCCTGCAGGAGCGCGTCGCCGACGTGGAGAAGCTGTTCCCGGGCAACGTCCTGGTCGGTGAAGTGCTGGCCTTCGTTCGCCAGGATTCCTCGCGCGGCCTCTGCCTGCCGGCCAACGAGCCGCATGGTGGAGGCGGTGAGTAGCGCGGCGCCATCAGGCTCCGCCGCGGCCTCTGGCCCCGGCGGGAAGCTCGGCCTCATCGCCGGCGGCGGCGACCTTCCCGTCCGCCTGATCGACGCAGCCCGCGACGCTGGGCGAGACCTCTACGTCCTCGCGATCCAAGGGCAGGCCGACATCGCGGCCGAGGCTCTGGCTGGAATCCCTCATGACTGGGTGCGCATCGGCAGCATCGGCAAGGCGCTCGACCTGCTGCGCGCCGCCGGCGTGCGCGACCTGATCTTCGCCGGGCGCATCAAGCGCCCGTCCTTCGTGGCGCTGATGCCCGACGCGCGCGGCGCCAAGTTCCTCGCCAAGGTCGCCGGCAAGGCTCTCGGCGACGACGGCCTGCTGCGCGCCGTCATCACCGAATTCGAATCCGAAGGCTTTCGCGTGCTCGGGCCCGACGACGTGCTCGTCGATCTGTTGGTGCCCGCCGGCGCGCTGGGACGCATCGCGCCTGACGAGACGGCCTGGGCGGACATCCGCCATGGCATGGCCATCGCGCGCGGCATCGGCGCGCTCGACGTCGGCCAGGCGGCCGTCGTGCAGCAGGGCCTCGTGCTCGGCGTCGAGGCCATCGAAGGCACCGACGCCTTGCTCGCGCGCTGCGCCGATCTGCGCCGCGACGGCCCGGGCGGCGTGCTGGTGAAGGCCAAGAAGCCGTCCCAGGAGCGTCGCATCGACCTGCCCACCATCGGCCCGCGCACCGTCGAGGGCGCGGCCAAGGCCGGACTGCGCGGCATCGCCGTCGAGGCGGGCCAGGCGCTGCTGCTCGACCGCGACGGCCTGATCGCGGCGGCGGACCGGCTGGGCCTGTTCGTCGTCGGCGTGCCCGCCGATTCGACGTCGACGACCGGCGTGCCCGCCGGCCTGGGGCCGGCCGCGCCATGAGCGCGCCGCTCCGCATCTTCCTCATCGCCGGCGAGCCTTCGGGCGACCAGCTCGGCGGCCACATCATGAAGGCGATCCGCCGCCGCGCCGCCGAGACCGGCCGCACGGTCGAATTCGCCGGCCTCGGCGGCGACGCCATGGCGGAGGAGGGGCTGACGAGCCTCTTCCCGACTTCCGACCTCGCCATCTTCGGCATCGTCGAGGTGATCCCCCATGCGCCGCGCATCTTCCGGCGCGTGCGCGAGACGGTCGCCGCCATCCGCGCCTTCAAGCCCGACGTGGTGCTGAGCATCGACGTGCCGGCTTTCGCCTTTCGCGTGCTCAAGCGCGTGAAGGACGACGGCGTGCCGCTCGTCCATTGCGTCGCCCCCACGGTCTGGGCCTGGCGGCCGGGCCGCGCCAAGGTGATCGCCGGCTTCCTCGACCATCTGCTGGCGCTGCTGCCGTTCGAGCCGCCCTATTTCGAGCGCGTCGGCCTGCCGACCACCTTCATCGGCCATCCGGTCGTCGAGGCGGGCTTCATGACAGCCGAGGTGCGCGAGGCGAGGGGCGTGGCCTTCCGCGACCGCCACGGCATTCCGCCCGGCGCGGACCTGCTCTGCGTGCTGCCCGGCAGCCGTCGTAGCGAGGTGACGCGCCTGCTGCCGGTCTTCGGCGAGACGCTGCAGCGCCTGGCGCCGCTGTTTCCCGGCCTGCAGGTCGTCGTGCCCACCGTGTCCCACGTGGCGGAGACGGTGCGCGCCGCCGTGGCCGCCTGGCCGCTGCCTGTCACCCTGGTCACGGGCAACGAGGAGAAGTTCTCGGCCTTCGCGGCCTCCAACGCGGCGCTCGCGGCGTCCGGCACCGTGGTGCTGGAACTGGCCGTCACGGGCTGCCCGACGGTCATGGCCTACAAGGTCAGCGGCCTGACGGCCTGGATCGTCCGCCGCATGGTGAAGGTGCAGTACGCCACCTTGCCGAACCTGATCCTCGACCGCGGCCTGGTGCCGGAATTCATCCAGGAGCGCTGCAACCCGACGGCGCTCGCCGAGGCCGTCGGCCATCTGCTGCTCGACGAGGAGGCGCGCCGCGAACAAGTCGAAGGCGGCGCTGAAGTCGCACGCCGCCTCGGCGCCGGAGGCCCCGCGCCGAGCGAGGTCGCGGCCGACGTCGTGCTGGAGCACGCCGCCCGTTCCGCATCCTGAGAGCCAAGAGGAGAGAGCCATGGCCGATCCGCAATCCGCCCTCAAGGGCGCGCGCATGCTGCACACGATGCTCCGGGTGCGCGACCTCGACAAGTCGATCGACTTCTACACGCGCCTGCTCGGCATGACGCTGCTGCGCCGCAAGGACTATCCGAGCGGCAAGTTCACGCTCGCCTTCGTCGGCTATGGCGACGAATCCGACAACACGGTGATCGAGTTGACGCACAATTGGGAGCAGGCGGAACCCTATGCGCTCGGCACGGCCTTCGGGCACCTGGCGCTCGGCCTGCCCGACATCCATGCGGCCTGCGAAAGCCTGGCCGCGGAGGGCGTCAAGATTCCGCGGCCTCCCGGCCCGATGGCCCATGGTGGCAGCGTGATCGCCTTCATCGAGGATCCGGACGGCTATCGCATCGAGCTGATCGAACGCGGCTGAGCCGGCCGGAAACGAAACGCCGGCCTTTTCCAGAGCGCTTTACCGGGCAACCTGGAATGAGTGTTTTTCGAGGTTTTCTGCCCCCGTTCTAGGCATTCTCCGCCGTCTGATTGCTTGCCCAACCGCGCCGGCCACGCGTAATATTCAGGCATATCCGCGCAAGACCGCCAATCAGGCGGCGCGTCCGCTGGGAGGAGACATCGAATGCAATCCACGCCCGCCTTGCGTCTGGGATTCGTCCGGACAGCCGTGCTCGCCGGACTGTTCGCCTGTGCGGCGACCGGCGCTTCGGCGCAGCAAGATCCGTCGATCGAGAAGTTCTACAAGGGGCAGAACCTGCGCCTGATCCTCTCGGCGGGAGAGGGCGGCGGCTACGGCACCTATGCCTTCGCCATCAAGCCCTACTTCGAGAAGTACCTGCCGGGCCACCCGACCATCATCATCCAGCACATGCAGGGCGCGGGCGGCGTGGTCGCCGCCAACTGGCTGGGCAACGTGGCGGCGAAGGACGGCAGCGTCATGGCGCTGCTGCATCGCGGCGCGGTCTCGATCACGCCGCTGTTCGGCGCCCAGGGCATCAAGTACGACCCCTCGAAGTTCGGCTGGATCGGCAGCATGAACTCGGAAATCTCGGTCTGCGCCTCCTGGTTCACCTCGCCGATCAAGACCTTCGAGGATTTGAAGAAGCAGCCGCTGATCGTCGGCGGCCTCGGGCCCGGGTCGGACACCGACATCATGCCGAACATGATCAACAACCTGTTCGGCACCCAGATGAAGCTCGTCACTGGCTACAACAGCGGTGGCGCGATCCAGCTCGCGGTCGAGCGCGGCGAGCTGCAGGGCCGCTGCGGCTGGTCCGTCTCCAGCATCATCGCCACCAAGCCGGACTGGATCACCGAGAAGAAGCTCAACTTCCTGGTGCAGATCGGCGTCGACAAGCACGAGTCGCTGCCGGACGTGCCGCTCCTCAGCGAGCTGGCCAGCGACCAGGAGACCAAGGACATCCTCGAGGTGATCGTCTCGCCGCAGCTGATGGGCCGTCCGTTCCTGACGCCGCAGGACATCCCGCCGGCGCGACTGGCGGCATTGCGCAAGGCCTTCGACGACGCCATGGCCGATCCGGGCTTCATCGCCGACGCGAACAAGGCAAAGCTCGAATATTCCCACGTGTCGGGCCAGCGCATCGAGGACGTGGTCAAGCATCTCTACAGCCTGCCGCGCCCGATCATCGACAAGGCCTCGGCCGCCATCGAGCGCACCGACCACATGCAGGTGACCAAGAAGGCGCCCGACACGAAGACCGTGAAGGCCGCGCTGACCGACGTGAAGGACGGCGGCAAGGAGATCGTCTTCAAGGCCGGCGACGCCACCCAGACGGCGACGCTGAGCGGCGGGCGCAGCAAGGTTACCTTCGGCGGCAAGGACGGCGACCGCGCCGCGCTGAAGGCCGGCCAGACCTGCAGCATCACTTATGCCGGCGACAAGACGGAAGCGAGCCTCATCGCCTGCGAATAACCGGACGGCTGCACAGCGAGGAGCGTTGCGGATCATGTTTGCGAAGATCAATCACGTCGCCATCGTCAGCGAGAACTACGCCCAGCTCGGCAAGTTCTATGAGTCTGTCTTCGGCATGAAGACTTCGGCCAACACACGGCCATCGCGCGCCGTGACGGTGCGCGACGGCTACGTCGGTCTCAACATCAATCCGCGCCGCGCCGGCCGTTCGGCCGGGCTCGACCATTTCGGCATCCAGGTCGAGGACACGGAGACGGCCTACGCGCGGATGCGCGAGAAGTACCCGACGGTGAAGTGGCTCAAGCGGCCCGACACGCGGCCCTTCGCCGGGGTGACGACGCACGATCCCGACGGCAACATGTTCGACATCTCGCAGAAGGACATGACGAACCGCCGCGACGTCTACGTCGAGAACGACTCGGTCGAGCGGGCGCCGCGCCACATCGACCATGTGGCGATGCGCACCCTGCGTCCCGCCGAGATGGCGCAGTTCTACCGCGACGTCTTCGAGCTCGTGCCGCAGAACAAGGCCGAGGGCGATCCCAACGAATACCTGTCGGATGGCCGCGTCACGCTGGTCATCATGCCGTGGGACATCACCGACTACGACGGCACTGGCATCATCACCGCCGGCATGGACCATATCGGCTTCAGGGTCGAAAGCGTGGAGGCGTTGAAGCGCGACGTGCAGCGCATCGCCGACGACAACCCGCGCCTGGCGCCGGAGCCGGTGGGGACGGGGGCGGAAGGCAAGGCGCTGGAAAAGCTGTTCGCCCGCAGCTGCCCGCTCGGCCAGCATCGCCTGGCCGACACGGACGGCGTCCTGATCGACATCTCCGAGGAATAATAGATAAAAACCTATAACGGGAGCGCGACATGAAGCAGGGAATGGCGGCGGCTCTGGGAGTTTTTGCATTCGGCCTCGCCGCGACGACGGCGGCGCAGGCGGCGGACGACGACGGTTTCTACAAGGGTAAGACGGTGAGCATGATCCTGAGCGCGGGCAGCGGCGGCGGCTACGACACCTACGCGCGCGCCTTCGCCAACTACCTGGGCAAGCACATCCCGGGCAGCCCGCATGTGATTGTGCAGGGCATGCCGGGCGGTGGCGGCATCCGCGCCATGAACTACCTCTACGAGGTCGCGCCGAAGGACGGCTCGACCGTCGGCCTCGTCCATTCCAGCGTGCCCTTCGCGCAGGTCTACGGCATCGACGCGGCGAAGTTCGACGCGCGCAACTTCAGCTGGATCGGCGCGCTCAACAACGCTTCGGCCATGTGCGTGTCCTGGGCGGCCTCCGGCGTGAAGACGTGGAACGACCTTTTCCAGGAGAACAAGTTCATCGTCGGCGGCAGCGGCGCCGGCTCGCAGATGGAAACGCTGCCGGCCATGCTGAACAAGCTGTTCGGCACCAAGATCAAGATCATCTCCGGCTACAAGGGCGGCAACGACATCTTCCTGGCCATGGAGCGGGGCGAGGTCAACGGCCGCTGCGGCGCCCTGGTCGCCTCGATCAACTCGACCCGGCCGGACTGGTTCCCCGAGAAGAAGGTCGCGGTGCCGATCATGATCTCCATGGAGCGCAGCCCGCGATTCCCGGACGTGCCGGCGATCGTCGAGTTCGCCAAGGACGAGAAGACCAAGAAGGTCCTCGAACTGGTGCTCTCGCCACAGGAGATCGACAAGCCTATGCTGGCTCCGCCGGGCGTGCCGGCAGCCCGAATGGCGGTCCTGCGGCAGGCCTTCGAGGCGGCCACCAAGGATCCGCAGTTCCTGGCCGACGCCCAGAAGCAGAAGCTCGACATTGACCCGGTCTCCGCCGATCGCGTCGCCAAGATCGTGAAGAATGCCTACGACATGCCGTCCGACGTCATCGCGGCGGCGAATGACGCCATGGACATGAAGAACGCCGGCGAGTAACCCAAGGAGGTCTGCCTATGCCATTCGCGAAGATCAACCACGTCGCCATCGTCAGCGAGCGCTATGCGCTGCTGACCAAGTTCTACGAGACGCTCTTCGGCATGCAGGGCTCGAAGAGCGGCCGCAGCGGCCGCGCGCTCACCGTGCGCGACGGCTACGTCGGCCTGAACATCAACCCGCGCAAGGCGGGCCGCCCCTCGGGCCTCGACCATTTCGGCGTCGAGGTGCAGGACGTCGAGACGGTGTTCGAGCGGATGAAGAAATATCCGCAGGCGAGCTACGTGAAGCGGCCTTCGACGCGGCCCTTCGCCGGCATCACCGCCAACGACCCCGACGGCAACGTGTTCGACCTGTCGCAGAAGGACATGGCGAACCGCTCCGAAGTCTACGTCGAGAACGAGAAGGAGGACGGCAAGGGCCCCGCCGACCGCCACATCAGCCACATCGGCATCCGCACCATGCGGCCAGACGAGATGGCGCAGTTCTATTCCGACGTGCTGGAGCTGAAGGTGCTCAACAAGAAGCCGGGCGACCCGAACCAGTATCTCAGCGATGGCCGGGTGACGCTGGTCCTCATTCCCTGGCGGATCGACAATTACCTCGGCACGAGCATCCTGCCGACCGGCCCCGACCACATCGGCTTCACCGTCGAGAACATGGAGAAGCTGAAGGAAGACCTGGACGAGATCGTGGGCGTCAACCCGATCTTCAATCCGATCCCCGTCGGCAAGGGCAAGGAAAGCGGCACGCGCCTCGATCTGCTAAAGAAGCAGTGCCCGATGGGCGAGTTCTTCATGTCCGACCCGGACTTCACCATGCTGTCTGTGCAGGAGCGTGCGTAAGAAATGGCCAAGATCAACCACATCGCCATCGCCAGCGATCAGTATGCGATCAACGCGAAGTTCTACGAGGCGCTGTTCGGCATGAAGACCGGCAGCAAGCCGCGGCCGGCCCGCGCCGTCGTCGTCAAGGACGGCTACGTCGGCCTGAACATCATCCCGCGGCGCGAAGGCCGCGCCAGCGGGCTCGACCATTTCGGCATCGAGGTCGACGAGATCGAGGCCGTGCGCGAGAAGATCCACGCCTTCGATCCCGAATGCGCCACGCTGAAGCGGCCGCCGGTGCGACCCTTCGCCGCCTTCAGCGCCAACGATCCGGACGGCAACATCTTCGACCTGTCGCAGGACAACATCGGCTTCCAGAAGGATGCCTACAGCGACGGAACCTGGGACGCGCCGCGCCGCATCAGCTACGTCGCCCTGCGCACGCGCCATCCGGAGCGCTGCGCCCAGTTCTACCACGAGGTGCTTGGCCTCAACCTGCTCAACAAGGGCAACGACGACCCGAACTACTACCTGTCGGACGGCCGCATGACCCTGACGCTGCTGCCCTGGAAGCTGACCGACTACAGCGACATGGACCCGGCGCGCGTCGGCCCCGACCACATCGGCTTCACGGTCGAGAGCGTCGAGGCGGTGCGTCAGGAGCTCGACGAGCTGATCGGCCTCAACCCGCACATGCACGGCCGTCCGCTCGGCTACGGCGTGGAAGGCAAGGCGCGCCTCGACCTGTTCAAGCGCTCGTCGATCGGGCGGATGCACATCACCGACATAGAAGGCGTCTACCTCGCCATCGCCGAGCACGGCGATCCGCGTCCCGGCCTCGCCTGAGGCCGGACTCAGAAACGAAAACCTTCGGCCCAAAAAGAAGGCCGTCCCAACAGGGGAGAGATTGATGAAGACGCAGGCGATTTTCGCAGTCACCGCCGCCGCCACGCTGTTCGGCGCCTATGCCGTCCAGGCCGACGCCGTCGAGGACTTCTACCGCGACAAGCAGATGACGATGATCATCTCCACCGGCCCGGGCGGCGGCTACGACCTCAACGGGCGTCTGCTGGCGCGGCATATGCCGAAGCATATTCCCGGCCATCCGACGATCATCGCCAAGAACATGCCGGGCGCCGGCCATGTGCGGGCGAGCAATTTCATGGCGGTTCAGGCGCCGCGCGACGGCACCCATCTGGCCACCATCGCCCAGGGCTTCGTGCTGCATCAGGTGATCGACGGGCGCGGGGCGCAGTACGACGCGGCCAAGTTCAACTGGATCGGCACCAGCGAAGTCAGCAATTCGACGATCTACGTCTGGAGCGCCCATGGCGTCGCGACCCTGGCCGATGCGAAGCAGAAGGAAGTGCTGCTCGGCGCGACTGGCGTCGGCTCCGGCACCACGCTCTATCCGGCGATCATCAACAACATCGTCGGCACCAAGTTCCGCGTCGTGCCGGGCTACAACAGCGGCGGCGAGATCAACCTCGCCATGGAACGCGGCGAGGTCCATGGCCGCGCCGGCAACAACTTCAACAGCATCGCCGCGGTCAATCCCGACTGGATTGCCGACAAGAAGATCCAGTTTCTCGTGCAGATCGGCCTCGACCCGGAGAAGGGCTATGAGAACGTGCCGATGATGACGTCCCTCGGCCGCAACGACACGGAACGCGAGATCCTCAAGCTGTACGCCGCCGTGGTGGCTATCGGCCGCCCGCTTCTGAGCACGCCGGACGTGCCGGCGGACCGCGTCGCCGCGCTGCGCGCCGCCTTCGACGCGACGATGAAGGACGCGGATTTCCTCGCCGAGGCGAAGAAGGCCAAGCTCGACATCGCGCCGGTCAGCGGCGTCAAGATTCAGAAGATCGTCGAGGACATCATCCACACGCCGCCGGCCATCATCGAGGCGGCCAAGACGGCGGGCGACGACAAGAACATCTTGAAGGACCCGGTCGCCGGCAGCGCCCCGGCGAAGTCCGAGGACTGAGGGAGAGGGAAGAGGACGCGTCATGTTCGCGCAGATCAACCATATGGCGATGATCAGCCATCAGTACCCGCTTCTCGGGAAGTTCTACGAGGCGGTCTTCGGCCTGAAGGCCTCGGCGAAGTCGCGCCCGGCCAATTCGGTGTCGATCGGCGACGGCTACGTCGGCCTCAACATCCTGCCGCGGCGCGACGGCTACACCGGCGGGCTCGACCATTTCGGCGTCGTCGTCGACGACTGCGAGAAGGTGCTGGGGCGCATGCGGGCGAAGCATCCGGGCGCCAACATGGTCAAGCGCCCGTCGACGCGGCCCTTCGCCGCCTACAGCGGCCATGACCCGGACGGCAACGTCTTCGACATGGCGCAGAAGAAGGAAGACACCCGCCTCGACGTCTACGCCGACATCGCCGAGCAGGGCTGGAACCAGGAGCGCTACCTCAACAAGTTCGCCATCCGCACGGTGAACGCCGAGCGGTGCGCCGACTTCTACGCCGACGTGTTCGAGCTGCAGCCGGTCAACAAGGCCTGCGAGCTCGGCGGCTACCACCTGAGCGACGGGCGCGTCACCCTGTCGATCCTGCCCTGGTCGATCGACCTGTTCGAGGACATGTCGATCAAGCGGCCGGGCCCCGACCACATCGGCTTCAAGGTCGAGAGCCTCGACGCCTTCAAGGCCGACGCCCGCAAGGTCGGCGGCATGAACCCCTACCTTGCCGGGGTGCCGCTCGGCGGCAGCAAGGAATCCGACGTGCGCGCCAGCCTCCTCAGGCGCAGCGCCACCGGCAAGTACCAGATGACCGACCCGGACGGCGTTTGGATCGACATTACCGACGAATAAGGGCTAAAATCAGGGAAAATCGGGGGTGGCGCGCCCGGCCAGGGCGCGGTTTTCCGCGTTTCCGATTCCCGGCCTCATCCGCTTCAAGAGAATCCATTTCATGCGTATCTGCATCTTCGGCGCCGGCGCCATTGGCGGCTTCCTCGGCGCGGAACTGGCCCTGGCGGGCGAAGACGTGACCCTGGTCGCGCGTGGCCCCCATCTGGCGGCCATGCAGGCGAACGGCCTGACCCTGGTGCGCGACGGCCAGACGAAGGTGGCCAAGGTGCGCGCCGTGGCCACCGCCGCGGAGGCCGGGCCGCAGGACTATGTCTTCATCACCCTGAAATCCCACGCGGTCGCCGGCGTGGTGGAGGATTTGAAGCCGCTGTTCGGCCCCGAGACGGCCGTGGTGTGGGGCGTCAACGGCGTGCCTTGGTGGTATTTCCACGGCGTCGATGGCGCCTTGCGCGACCGCCAGCTGGAGAGCGTCGATCCGGGCGGCGTGCAGTGGCGCGGCATCGGGCCCGAGCGGGTCATCGGCTGCGTCGTCTATCCGGCCTGCGAGGTGAGCGAGCCGGGCGTCGTCCAGCATATCGACGGCGACCGCTTCACGCTCGGCGAACCGACCGGAGAAAAGACGGCGCGGGCGACGGCCTTGAGCGAAGCGATGATCAAGGCCGGCCTCAAGGCGCCGGTGCGGCCGCGCATCCGCGACGAGATCTGGGTCAAGCTGTGGGGCAACCTCTGCTTCAATCCGATCAGCGCGCTGACCCATGCGACGCTGGACGTGATCGCGACCGATCCCGGCACCCGCGCCGTCGCGCGCGCGATGATGCTGGAGGCGCAGGCCATCGGCGAGAAGTTGGGCGTGAAGTTCGGCATCGACGTGGACAAGCGGATCGCCGGGGCGGCGGCCGTCGGCGCCCACAAGACCTCGATGCTGCAGGACCTGGAGCGCAGCCGGCCGATGGAGATCGACGCGCTCGTGTCCGCCGTGCAGGAACTGGGAATGCTGGTCGAAGTGCCGACGCCGGCCGTCGACATCGTCTTGGCGCTGATCCGGCAGCGCGCGCGCGTCGCGGGCCTCTATTCGTAGGCCGCGCGCCACAGAGAATTCAAACCGATTGGCCTCATAGGCCGACCCCAGGGAGGAAACGATGACAGCCGATGTGAAGACCAAGCCGCAGGACCGTTACGTCACCGTCGACGGGCTCAAGATGCGCTACATCGAAGAAGGGCAGGGGCCGGCGCTGGTCATGCTCCATGGCGCCTCCCTCGGCTCCTCCGCCGACGTCTTCATCCGCAACTTGGGCCCTCTGGCCAAGGCGGGCTTCCGCGCCATCGCCTTCGACGTGCCGGGCTTCGGCTTGACCGACGTGCCGGAGGACGCTTCACCGGCCTTCCGCCGCAAGATCGTGCCGAAATTCATCGACGCCCTGGGCCTGAAGAAGGTCGCGCTGATCGGCCATTCCCAGGCGGGCGGCACGGCGGTGCAGCTGGCGCTGCAGGAGCCGGAACGCTATAGCCACGTCGTCATCCTCGGCACCGGCAGCCTGCTGCCGCCGCTCGACGAGAAGAAGGACGACAGCCGCGAAGGCGCCGTGCAGCAGCGTCTCGAACGCCGCATGGCTGCCGCGGAGCCGACCATCGACGACACGCGCAAGCTGCTCGAGGCGAACCTCTACCATCACGAGCTGATTACGCCGGATGAGCTGGCGCTGCGTCACAGCCGCAGCATCGGCCCGGCCTTCCGGGCCTTCGTCATGCGCAACGAGCTCGCCGAATCGGGCAAGGCGAAAGCCAAGACCGACGAGAAGCCGCTGTGGCAGAAAACCGTCGACCTGCAGATGCCTGTGCTCATGATCTACGGCAAGAACGACCGCGCCAACGCCAACGAGCGTGCCTTGCTGCTCAAGAAGACTTATCCGCAGCTCGACCTGCACATCGTCGACGACTGCAAGCATCTCGTGCCGTGGGATGCCGCCGACGAGTTCATTCGCCTGGCCGTACCGTTCCTCAAGAAGACGGCCTGATGGTTCAGTGGATACGCTTTGAGGCCGGCGGCGACGCCGGGTTCGGGACGCTGGAGGGCGAGAAGATCGCCGTCCATGACGGCGACATGTTCGGCGCGGCCAAGCCCAGCGGCCGTGAATTGGCCCTGGCCGACGTCACGCTGCTGACGCCCTGCGCACCGTCGAAGATGGTCTGCCTGTGGAACAATTCGCGGGCTTCGGCGGCGAAGAATGCGCTGACCCCGCCGGAGACGCCGCTCCACTTCCTGAAGGCGCCGACGGCCTTCCTTGCCGGCGGCCAGACGATCCCGCGGCCGGCCTCCTACGGCGGGCGCGTCCTCTATGAGGGCGAGCTGGGCATCGTCATCGGCAAGCGCTGCGCCAGAGTTTCGGAAGAGGAGGCGGCGGGCTACATCTTCGGCTATACCTGCGTGAACGACGTGACGGCCCTGGAACTGCTGAACCAGGATGCCTCCTTCGCCCAGTGGGCGCGCTGCAAGGGCTTCGACGGCTTCGGCCCGTTCGGTCCGGCCATCGCCACTGGCCTCGATCCGGCCGGCCTGACGATCCGCAGCCTGCTCGACGGGCGCGAGCGGCAGAACTACGGGGTGAGCGACATGTTCTTCGCCCCCCATCGGCTGGTCAGCCTGATTTCCCAGGACATGACCTTGCTGCCGGGCGACGTGATCTCCTGCGGCACCTCGCTCGGCGCCCTGCCGATGAAGCCGGGCGCGGTGATCGAAATCGCGATCGACGGCGTCGGCACGTTGAAGAACGTGATGGGCTGACGCTTTGACATTCAATCGTAAGTGACGGAAAGACGGAGTAACGAGATGACGACGATTCACGGTTTGCAGGTGGCCGACAGCCTGAAGCGCTTTGTCGAGGCCGAGGCGCTGCCTGGCACCGGCATCACGCCCGACGCGCTGTGGCAGGGCCTGGCGCGCCTGGTGGCGGACTTCGGCGACAAGACGACGGACCTGCTGCGCAAGCGCGACGACCTGCAGGCGAAGATCGACGCCTGGCACCGCGACCATCGCAGCAAGGACCATGACGCGGCGGCCTACGAGGCCTTCCTGCGCGAGATCGGCTACCTGCTGCCGGAAGGCCCGGCCGCGCAGGTCGAGCCGAAGAACGTCGATGCGGAAATCGCCACCATCTGCGGGCCGCAGCTCGTTGTGCCCCTGAGCAACGCGCGCTACGCCCTGAACGCCGCCAATGCCCGCTGGGGCAGCCTGTACGACGCGCTCTACGGCACGGAAGTGATCCCGAACGACGGCGGCGCCGAGGCCGGCAAGGGCTACAACCCGGCGCGCGGCAAGCGCGTCATCGCCTTCGCCCGCCAGGTGCTCGACACCGCGGCGCCCCTGCAGGGCGCGTCGCACGCCGATGTCGCGCAATACACGGTCGCCGACGGCAAGCTGACGGCCGAGCTGACCGACAAGCGCAAGGTCGGCCTCGTGGATGCGGCGCAGTTCGCCGGCCATCGCGGCGACGCGGCGGCGCCGACCTCCGTGCTGCTGCGCAAGCATGGCCTGCATCTCGAGATCGTCGTCGACCGCAGCAGCGCCATCGGGCGCGACGACGCGGCCGGCATCAGCGACGTGATCCTCGAATCGGCCATCACGACCATCATGGACTGCGAGGATTCGGTCGTCGCGGTGGACGCCGAGGACAAGGTCGCGATCTACCGCAACTGGCTCGGCCTAATGAAGGGCAACCTGACGGCGGACTTCGAGAAGGGCGGCAAGACCGTCAAGCGCGCGCTCAACACCGACCGGCCGTTCATCGGCGCGGAAGGCACGGCGCTGACCCTGCCGGGGCGCAGCCTGATGCTGGTGCGCAACGTCGGCCACCACATGTACACCGACGCGGTGCGCGACGGGCAGGGCCGCGAGGTGCCGGAATCCATCGTCGACGGCCTGATCACTTCGCTGATCGGCCTGCACGACCTGAAGGACAGCGGGCCGTTCAAGAACAGCCGCGCGGGCTCGATCTACATCGTGAAGCCGAAGATGCACGGCCCCGACGAGGTCGCCCACGCCGACCGCCTGTTCGCCGCCGTCGAGGACGTGCTCGGCCTGCCGCGCGCGACCATCAAGATGGGCATCATGGACGAGGAGCGCCGCACGACGGTGAACCTGGCCGCCTGCATCCGCGCCGCGCGCGAGCGCGTGGTGTTCATCAATACCGGCTTCCTCGACCGCACGGGCGACGAGATCCATACCTCGATGGAAGCGGGCCCCATGGTCCTCAAGGCGGCCATGAAGGCGGCGCGCTGGTTCCCGGCCTACGAGAACTGGAACGTCGACGTCGGCCTGGCCTCGGGCCTCAAGGGCAAGGCGCAGATCGGCAAGGGCATGTGGGCCATGCCCGACCGCATGGCCGAGATGCTCAAGAGCAAGATCGACCATCCCAAGGCGGGCGCCAGCACGGCTTGGGTGCCGTCGCCGACGGCGGCGACGCTGCACGCCCTGCATTACCACCAGGTCGACGTGCCGGCCGTGCAGAAGACGCTGGAGGGCCATCGCCGCGCCAGCCTGCAGGACATCCTGACCCTGCCGGTCTCGCCCTCGATCAACTGGTCGCCGGACGAAGTGCAGCGCGAGCTCGACAACAACGCGCAGGGCATCCTGGGCTACGTCGTGCGCTGGGTCGACCAGGGCGTCGGTTGCTCCAAGGTGCCGGACATCAACGGCGTCGGCCTGATGGAGGACCGCGCCACGCTGCGCATCTCCAGCCAGCACATCGCCAACTGGCTGCACCACGGCATCTGCACGCGCGACCAGGTCACGGCGGCGATGCGCCGCATGGCGGGGATCGTCGACCAGCAGAACGCCGGCGACCCGGCCTACAGCCCGATGGGCGCATCCCCGGACGGCAACCTGGCCTTCCAGGCGGCCTGTGAGCTGGTGTTCGAGGGCCGGGCGCAGGCCAACGGCTACACCGAGTTCGTGCTGCACGCCTATCGCCGCAAGAAGAAAGGCTCTTAAGCCCGGCTTCTAGGCTATCGGATACGAAAAAGGCGACGCCATCGGCGTCGCCTTTTTTGATTCGGGAGGTGAGGGAGCCTAGCGCAGGAACTGCCAGACGACCGCGGCGACGATCACGAGCGCCAGCGGGGCCCACCAGCGCAGCCGCGCCGCGAAGGGCACGGGATTGTCGTTGGCCGCCTTGCTCAGCTTGATCAGGCGCACCGTCGTCGCCGGCTCGCCGACGTTGGGGGCGCCGGCTCTGCCGACGCCCGCCTTGCTGTTGTCGTTACGGACGCCGTTGTCGGGGCCGGATCTCAGAAAGTTCGCCATCCCAGTTGGGCCTCCCAGCCCCGCTTGTGTTGGCTTCTTCTTTTTCGCCGTATCGCCTGCCTAGCCGATCACTTGCGCAGGTGCAGCGGCGTGTAGTTGCGCGGCGCGGCGCCGGTGTAGAGCTGGCGCGGGCGGCCGATTTTCTGGGCCGGGTCGGCGATCAGTTCGCTCCACTGGGCGATCCAGCCGACGGTGCGCGCGACCGCGAACAGCACGGTGAACATGCTGACGGGGATGCCCATCGCCTTGAGGATGATGCCCGAGTAGAAGTCGACGTTCGGGTAGAGCTTGCGGTCGACGAAGTATTTGTCGTGCAGCGCGATCTGCTCCATCTCGATGGCCATGTCGAGGAGCGGCTCATCCTTGATGTTCAGTTCGCTGAGAACTTCGTGGCAAGTCCGCGCCATGATCTTGGCGCGCGGGTCGTAGTTCTTGTAGACGCGATGGCCGAAGCCCATCAGCATCTCTTCCTTGTTCTTCACCTTTTCGATGAAGGCGGGGATGTTTTCCTTCTTGCCGATCTTGCCGAGCATGGCGAGGACGGCTTCGTTCGCGCCGCCGTGCGCCGGGCCCCACAGCGAGGCGATGCCGGCCGCGATGCAGGCGAAGGGATTGGCGCCGGTCGAGCCGGCGAGGCGCACGGTCGAGGTCGAGGCGTTCTGCTCGTGGTCGGCGTGCAGGATGAAGATGCGGTCCATGGCCTTGGACAGGACCGGGTTCACCTTGTAGGCCTCGCAGGGCACCGAGAACATCATGTAGAGGAAGTTCTCGGCGTAATCGAGGTCGTTGCGCGGATAGATGAACGGCTGGCCGATCGAGTACTTGTAGGTCATCGCCGCGATCGTCGGCATCTTCGCGATCAGGCGGTGCGACGCGACGAGGCGCTGGCGCGGGTCGGTGATGTCGGTTGAGTCGTGGTAGAAGGCGGCCATGGCGCCGACGACGCCGCACATCACGGCCATCGGGTGCGCGTCGCGGCGGAAGCCGCGGAAGAAGTAGTTCATCTGGTCATGCACCATCGTGTGGCGCGTGATCGTGTTCTCGAAGTCTTCCTTCTGCTCGGCCGTCGGCAGCTCGCCGTGCAGCAGCAGGTAGCAGGTCTCCATGTAGTCGCTCTTCTCGGCCAGTTCCTCGATGGAATAGCCGCGATGGCGCAGGATGCCCGCGTCGCCGTCGATGTAGGTGATCTTGGATTCGGTGCTGCCCGTGGAGGTGTAGCCCGGATCGTAGGTGAAGTAGCCGAGGCCGCTGTAAAGCGTTCGGATGTCGATGACCTTGGGACCTTCGGTGCCGGTCAGCAGCGGGAAATCTGCCTTCTTGCCGGTCGTGTTGTCGGTAATGGTGACGGATTCGTTGGTCTTGGTGTCCGCGGGCATCGGTTACTTCCTCGGTGTAAGGACGGTGCAGGCTCTTCGCGCCAAGGGAGCCATGGCGGCGAACCTGTTCTTCTCGGGAACGGGATGTCCCAGGATAGCCAGCTTTGTCCCAAACCGCAATTCGCGATTAGGGCCTAAAACCCAGGCATCCTGCGGCTTTGCGGGCGGATTGGGGCTCAAACCGATGACGATGTTGTGACATCGCCGATCCGTCCCAGGCTTTCCTCGCGGCCCAGCAGGGCCAGGACCTCGAAGATCGGCGGCGAGACGTTGGAGCCGCTGGCGGCGGCGCGCAGCGGCTGCGCCAGGTCGCCGAGCTTGGCGCCCTCTGCCTCTGCCAGGGTCCGCACGGCGGCTTCGATGGCGGCGGCGGTCCAGTCGGGCAGGGCGGCGAAGGCGGCGGCGAGCTTGGCGAGGCGGGCGCGGGCCGCGTCGTCCACCAGCTTGGCCGCCTTGTCGTTCAGCGTCAGCGGCCGGGCGGCGAAGAAGAAGGCGGCGCCGTCGGCCAGCTCGACCAGGGTCTTGGCGCGCTCCTTCATGCTCGGCATGGCGCGCGCCAGCAGCGCCTTGTCCTCGGCCGTGACGTCGCGGCCGATGGCCTTGGCGAGCAGGGGGGCCGTCAGCTCGGCGAGGCGGGCGTCGTCGGCCTGCTTGAGGTACTGGCCGTTGAGGTTGCCGAGCTTGGCGTAGTCGAAGCGCGACGGCGAGCGGCCGACCGAGTCCAGGCCGAACCAGGCGATGGCCTGGTCGCGCGAGATGATCTCGTCGTCGCCGTGGCTCCAGCCGAGCCGCAGCAGGTAGTTGCACAGCGCCTCGGGCAGGTAGCCCATGTCGCGGTAGGCGTCGACGCCGAGGGCGCCATGGCGCTTCGAGAGCTTGGCGCCGTCCGGCCCGTGGATCAGCGGGATATGGGCGAACTCGGGCGTGCCCCAGCCGGCGGCCTGGTAGAGCTGCGTCTGGCGGAAGGCGTTGGTCAGGTGGTCGTCGCCGCGGATCACATGGGTCACGGCCATGTCGTGGTCGTCCACCACCACGGCGAGCATGTAGGTCGGCGTGCCGTCGCTGCGCAGCAGCACCATGTCGTCGAGCTGGGCGTTGGCGACGCGCACCTCGCCCTGCACATGGTCGGCGATCACCGTCTCGCCCTCGGCCGGCGCCTTCAGGCGCACCACGAAGGGCGCGCCGGCGGGCGCCTCGGCGGGATCGCGGTCGCGCCAGCGGCCGTCGTAGCGCAGCGGCTTGCCCTCGGCGCGGGCCTTCTCGCGCATCTCGGTCAGCTCTTCGGCGGTGGCGAAGCACTTGTAGGCCTTGCCCTCGGCGAGCAGCTGGTTGGCCACCTCGGCATGGCGGGCGGCGCGGGCGAACTGGAAGATCGGCGGCTCGTCGCCGTTCAGGCCGAGCCAGGTCAGGCCGTCGATGATCGCGCCGATGGCGCCGTCGGTCGAGCGGGCGCGGTCGGTGTCCTCGATGCGGAGCAGGTACTTGCCGCCGTGGTGGCGGGCGAACAGCCAGTTGAACAAGGCCGTGCGCGCGCCGCCGATGTGGAGGTAGCCGGTGGGCGAGGGGGCGAAGCGCGTGACGACGGTCATGATCTGCTCAAGGCTGCGAAAGGGCGGGCGAAACGGGCGGCAGCGGCCAGCAGGCCCTGGCCGTTTCGGGGCGCTCTCTGTAGCATATCGGCCTGCCGCTTGGCACCCCTCCACCCCGGACCGTCGCCCATGGGGTTCTTCCCGTCTTCCTTGTCCTGGCCGCGCCGGATCGCCGGTTCGGCCCTCCAGCTCTGCCATGCCGCAGCAGGCATGACGGTTCGGCTCTGCCTTGCCGTAGGGGGCATGGCGGGCGCGGAACGCGACCGCTGGCTGCTCTGGCTGCCGGTCGCCGTGGCGGCCGGCGTGACCCTCTATTACGCCTTGCCCGTCGAGCCCGCCCTGTGGTCCGGCCTTGCCGTGGTCGCGCTGGCGGCCCTTGCGGCTGCGGCGCTGCGCCATCGCCTGGCGCTTTGCCTGCTGGCCGTCGCGCTCGCGGCCTGCGGCGTCGGCTTCATGGCGGCGAAGCTGCGGACCATGGCGGTGACGGCCCCCATCCTCGAACGGCAGATCGGCCCGGTCCCGGTGGAGGGCCGCGTCGTCGCCGCCGAGCCCGGCCAGACGGGCGGGCGCATCGTGCTGGCGGACTTGAGCATCGCGCGGCTGGCGAAGGAGAAGACGCCGGCGCACGTCCGTCTACGTCTGGCGCGCAACGACAGCCTGCCGCCCATCGGGGCGCGCCTGCAGGCGCGCGCGGTCTTGCTGCCGCCGACGCCGCCGGCCATGCCAGGCGCGCAGGACTTCGGCCGCCAGGCCTATTTCGAACGCATTGGCGGCGTCGGCTATGCGCTCGGCCGGGTAAAGCTGGTGGACAATGCGCCAACCGACTCGGGGCTGTTCGCGGGTCTGCGCGCGCGCATCGCGGCGCTACGCCTGAACATGCACGCGCGCGTCATGGCCGTGCTGCCATCCGCTTCCAAGGAAGACGCGACCGGCGCCATGACGGCGGCCCTGCTGCATGGCGAGCAGTCGGCGATTCCGCGCAACGTGATGGACGACATGCGCGACGCCGGCCTCGCGCATCTGCTGGCGATCTCCGGCTTCAATGTGGCGCTGGTCGGCGGCGCTCTGTTCGTGACGCTGCGCCTGCTGTTCGCCGTCATGGGGCCGCTCGCTCTCTACCATCCGACGAAGAAATGGGCGGCGGCGCTGACCATCGTCGGCCTCTTCGCCTATACGCTGGTCACGGGGGCCAGCGTGCCGACGGTGCGCTCCTTTCTGATGACGGCGGTGGTGCTGATCGCCGTCATGCTCGACCGCACGGCGATTTCGCTGCGGCTCGTCATGGCGGCGGGGCTGGCATTGTTGCTGTCGGCGCCGGAGAGCCTGCTCGGCCCCAGCTTCCAGATGTCCTTCGCTGCCGTGATCGCGCTGATCGCGGCCTACGAATCGACGCGCGCCTGGACGCGGCGTCAGCGCGTGCAGGCGGGCCCGCTTCGCCGCGCGGCGCTCTATGTCGGCGGCACGCTGGCGACGAGCCTGATCGCCGGCCTTGCGACGGCGCCCTTCGCGGCTTTCCATTTCAACCGGCTGGCGGTCTATCAGCTCGTCGCCAACATGGTCGCCGTGCCGCTGACGGCGGTCTGGATCATGCCCTGGTCGCTGCTCGCCTATCTGCTGATGCCCTTTGGGCTGGAGAGCTGGGCGCTAATTCCGATGAGCTGGGGCGTGAAGGCGCTGATCGAGGTGGCGGCCGCCGTCTCGTCCTGGCCGGACGCCGTGCTGCTGCTGCCGTCGCTGTCGCAGACGGGACTGGCCTTGGTGACGCTCGGCGGCCTCTGGCTCTGTTTGTGGCGGCGGCGCGGGCGCTATGCCGGCTTGCCGGTGATCCTGCTCGGCCTCTCGACGCTCGCGGTCGTGCGTCCGCCCGACCTGCTGATCGCATCGGAACAGGGGCTGTTCGCCGTGCGCGGCGGCGATGGCGAGCTTCTGTTCGCAGACGGCGGGCCGAGCGGCCAGGCCTTCATGCGCGACGTCTGGACCCGACGCACGGCGGGCGCGGCGGCGGACGGCGAAGCGCCGAGCTTGCGCTGCGACGCGCTCGGCTGCCTCTATGTCGCGCAAGGCCGCACGGTCGCCTTGCTGCGTGACGCGGCAGCCCTGGCGGAAGACTGCGGAACGGCGGACGTGGTGGTGAGCTGGGGTGCGCTATGGCCGGCGCGCTGCAGGGGGCCGGAGATCCTGCTCGACCGACGGACGTTGGCGGCCGGCGGCACCCATGCGGTCTGGCTGTCGCCAGAGCATGTCGAGATCGCGACCGTGCGCGAGCAACGCGGCCGGCGGCCCTGGTCTCAATGACGTGGGACGGGCCCGCCTCGCTGAGAACGGCGGTTAAATTGGCGTTTCGGGCGGTACGAGGCTAAATTGGAAGAATGGATTGTGCCGAGCGAAGGCTGCCCCTAGCCGTGGAACTGTAGAAGATGAATTCAGCGTCAGATGCGCCCTCGGTCAGCGGCGCGGACCGCAGCGTGCGACTTACGGGCCCGACGGGCATCCAGATGGACACTCCGCTGCAAGCGCGAGACGACGATGCCTATTTTACCGCGTCGCAGGCGACGGCGGCGAGGGCCTATTACGAAGAGCATGGCTACGTGGTCCTGCGCGGCGTGGTGCCGGCGGAGCAATGCGCCCGTGTGAGCGCGTTCTTCGACGAGCAGATCAAGCCTTACGACGATTTCATCTATCGCCAGACCACGGGCAATCCGGAGAAGCACAGCCTCTCGGCGCGGGGCCACATGATGAACCCGATCCTGAACGTGCAGGACCTGCCGCAGTCGAGCTTCGGCCAGTTCCGCGCGGCGGCTCTCGACGTCATCGCCGGCGAGTCGATCCACCAAGTGCTGAAGGCGTTCTTCGGCGAACCCGCGCGCCTCGTCCAGAGCATGTTCTTCGAGGGCAACCCGATCACGCCGGCCCATCAGGACACCTACTACCTGGATTCGACGGCGGTCGGCCGCATGGTGGCCGTGTGGTTCGCGATCGAGGACATCGCGCCGGGCGCCGGTCGGTTCTACGTCTATCCCGGCAGCCATCGCATTGCGTTGCCGAAGCCGTCTGGCGACACGAGCTATTCCTACCATCACGACCAGTACAAGGCCGTCGTGCTGAAGGTCATCGAGGACAGCGCCTTGGAATGCCGCGCGCCGGCCCTGGCGGCCGGCGACGTTCTGCTATGGCATCCGTCGACGATCCACGGCAGCCTGTCCACCACGTCGCCCGAGGCTTCGCGGCGTTCGTTCACAGGCCATTACATCCCGGCGTCGACGGGGCTTCTGCAATTCCGTTCGCGCGACAAGAAGCTGAAGCTGCGGCCGGTGAACGGGATGGACGTCAACCATCCGAAGTCGCGCGACAGGCTGATCAACAAGCTGATCTTCTTGGCCGAAACGCGTGCGCCGAAGCAATTCCGGGCGCTGAAGCGTCTCGCCATCCGCATTCTGGTCGGCTAGGACACGGCGGCGTCTTGGGCGGGCGGCGCGAAACAGCGCGCGCCGCATGCGGACTCAGTACTTCCGCACCAGGCCGACGAGGCGGCCCTGCACCTTGACGCGGTCGGGCCCGAAGATGCGGGTCTCGTAGGCGGCGTTGGCGGGCTCCAGCGCAATGGAATCGCGCTTGCGGCGGAGATACTTCAGGGTGACCTCGTTGTCGTCCACCAGGGCGACGACGATGGCGCCGTTCTCGGCCGTGTCGCAGCGCTCGATGACGGCGATGTCGCCGTCGAAGATGCCGGCTTCGATCATCGATTCGCCGTCCACTTCCAGGGCGTAATGCTCGCCGCGGCCGATCAGGCTGGGCGGCACCTCGACGGTGCTGCTGCGGTCGCGCACGGCTTCGATGGGCGCGCCGGCGGCGATGCGGCCGTAGAGCGGCAGCTCGATGGCGACGCCGGTGGCGGCGTTGGCCGGCAGCTGGGCGCCGGTCAGGCCGGGCTTGAACTTGCCCTTGATGACGTTGGGGGTGAAGCCGCTGCGCGGCTCCTCGCCGGCGGGGGCGGCCGAGGGCGTCATGGTCAGCGCTTCGGGCAGGCGCAGCACTTCCAGGGCGCGGGCGCGGTGGGCGAGGCGGCGGATGAAGCCGCGCTCCTCCAGGCCGGTGATGAGACGGTGGATGCCGGACTTCGACTTGAGGTTCAGGGCGTCCTTCATCTCGTCGAAGGAGGGCGAGGCGCCATGCTGGGCGAGGTGGCGGTTGATGAACAGCAGCAGCTCGGATTGCTTCTTCGTCAGCATGGGACCCTATCCACTCTTGCCTGCATCCAGGTCGCCTGCGCCCAATTGGCAGCGCTGGCCCGCCCGTGCGGCGTTTCCGCTTTGTTTTGGGCTGTCCGGCCGGGCCGATGGCAAAAAACCATGAAAACCCAACCCATCCGGCGTTTCGCTTGCGACGACGCTAGATATAGAACAAAACCAAAACATCCGACTTTGTTCTAGTTTAGTTCTTATCGGCTCGTCAAGCGTCAAGGTGGGGCAGATCGCGCCCCATCTGGGCGATGTGGCGGTCCGTGTTACTCTGGGCCATCACGGTTCCTGTCTGGGGAGAATATGCGTTGAATTACCGGAATCTCGGCAAGTCGGGCCTGCGCGTCCCGCAAGTCGGCCTTGGCTGCAACAACTTCGGAGCCCGCATCGATCTGGAGGTCGCCCGCAAGGTCGTCCACAAGGCGCTCGACATCGGCGTCGTCTTCTTCGACACCGCCGACACCTACGGCGACAAGGGCGGCTCGGAACTCGCTCTCGGCGAGATCCTGGGGCCGCGCCGCAAGGACATCATCCTGGCGACCAAGTTCGCCATGCAGATGGACGAGGACGGCCGCAAGAAGGGCGCCTCGCGCCGCTACATCATGGAGGCCGTGGAGGCCAGCCTGAAGCGCCTCAAGACCGACTGGATCGACCTCTACCAGCAGCACAGGCCCGATCCGCTGACGCCTGTCGAGGAGACCTTGCGCGCGCTGGACGACCTGGTGACCCAGGGCAAGGTGCGCTACGTCGGCAATTCCAACTTTGCCGCCTGGCAGGCGGTCGAGGCCGACTGGACGGCCAAGGAAGCGAACCTCAACCGCTTCGTCACCTGCCAGAACGAGTACAGCCTGTTCAAGCGCGGCATCGAAGCCGAGCTGATGCCGGCCATGGAAGCGCACGGCCTCAGCCTGCTGCCCTTCTTCCCGCTGGCCAACGGCATGCTCACCGGCAAGTACAAGCGCAACGCCGCCATGCCCGAGGGCGCCCGCCTGACGCGCGAGCCGCGCGCCGCTGCGCGCAGCCTGACGGACCGCAACTGGGCCATCGTCGAGAAGCTCGAGGCGTTTGCGCAGGAACGCGGCAAGACGCTGCTGGAGCTGGCCTTCTCCTGGCATCTCGCCCATCCGGTGGTGGGCAGCGTGATCGCCGGCGCGACCAAGCCCGAGCAGGTCGAGGCCAACGCCAAGGCGGGCGACTGGAAGCTCACGGCAGAGGACATGGCGGCGATCGACGAGATCACGCTGGGCGTGTCGAAGGCGGCCTGATGAGCACGGACTGGACGCTCGTCAGGGCCATGATGGAAAGCGCCATCGATGCCTGCGAGAAGCTGGAGGCCAATGTCACGGAGGCCGACCGCGAACTGGTCGTCGAGATCGACGGCCGGACGGTCTCCGTCTTCGACATTCTCGTCAGCGCCTGGACCTATCCGGAAAGCCTGCGCCGCGAGATCATTCGGCAAAGGCACGATGCGGGGTTGGACCAGCCTTACGTGCCGGAGACGGCTCGCGTCCTGGTGAACGCCGCGCAGGCCTGCGCAGAGCTGATCGGCGCAGGGAAGTCTCCTCCCGGCGAGGAGGCCTGCCGGGCCATGGCGAACTGGTACGGCACCCATGCCCTGCCGGGAATCGAGAAAGCCCTGAATGCGCGCCGGAAGGCGGGCTGAGGACTGCTCAGTCGAGCGGAATGACCGGCACCCAGTCGCCCGCTTGGGCGGCTGGGGCGTCGGGCGGGCGGCGGATCAGGCCGTCGGCCCGCGACAGCAGCGCCAGCATGGACGAATCCTGCGTCGGGAAGGCGGTCGCGACCGTCTCGCCGGCGGCGTTGGTGGCGAGCTCGGCGCGCAGGAAATCCTCGCGGAAATTGTTGGCCGGCACGGCGGCGCCGAGGCGCGCCTGGATCTGGCGCGGCGCGGTGGCGCCGGCGCCCTGCAGCTTGGCGAGCGCCGGCCCGAGGTAGAGCAGGGCGCAGACCAGGGCCGAGACGGGATTGCCCGGCAGGCCGAGCATGGGCGTGCCGTTGAAGCTGCCGAACATGAGCGGCTTGCCCGGCTTCATGGCGATCTTCCAGAAATCCACCGTCAGGCCGACTTCGCCCAGCACCTTCTGGATCAGGTCATGGTCGCCGACGGACGCGCCGCCGATGGTCACCAGCAGGTCGGCGCCAGCGGCGCCCTGAGCCATGATCTTGAGCGACCCGGCGTCGTCCGGCGCGATGCCGAGGTTGACCGGCTCGCCGCCGTGGGCGCGCACGAAGGCGCTCAGGCCGACGCCGTTCGAGCTGACGATCTGGTTGGGGCCGATGGGATCGCCCGGGTTCACCAGTTCGTCGCCGGTTGCCAGGATCGCCACGCGGGGCCGGCGGCCGACCTGCAGCCAGGGCCGGTTGGCGGCGGCGGCGAGCGAGATGTCGCGGGCGGCGAGGCGACGGCCCTGAGGCAGCACGACGGCGCCCTGGCGGAAGTCGAGCCCGGCGGGGCGCACGTTGAGCTTGGCGGCGGCCGTCTCCTTGACGGTGACCTTGTCGCCGGCGCGGTCGGTGTCTTCCTGGATCACCACGGCGTCGGCGCCTTTGGGCAGCGGGCCGCCAGTGAAAATGCGCACGGCCTGGCCGGCGCCGACGGTCCCGGCATAGGCGCCGCCGGCGGGAGCTTCGCCGATCACGGTCAAAGTGACAGGGACTTGGCCGACGTCGGCGGCGCGCACGGCGTAGCCGTCCATGGCGGACAGGTCGGCGAAGGGCTGGGTGAGGCGGGCGGCGACGTCTTCGGCCAGTACCCGGCCGAGGGCGGCCTCGAGCCCGACGGTCTCGCTGCCGAGCGGCGGCAAGGCGGCGAGGATGCGGGCGCGGGCTTCGTCAACCGACAGCATTACTTCGCCTCGTAAGTACCTGATTTTCCGCCTGACTTATGGACTAGCCGGACGTCGGTGATGGTCATGCCGCGGTCGACCGCCTTGCACATGTCGTAAACTGTGAGGGCTGCCACGGAAACCGCTGTTAATGCTTCCATTTCCACACCCGTCTGCGCCGCAATCTTGCAGGTGGCCGTAATGTCGACGCCCTGAGAAGTCACTTCAAAATCCACCGCCACTGAGCTGAGGGCAATGGGATGGCAGAGCGGGATCAGCTCTGGCGTCTTCTTGGCGCCCATGATGCCGGCGAGGCGGGCCACGGACAGCACGTCGCCCTTCTTGAAGCCGCCGGCGCGGATCAGCGCGACAGTCTCCTTGGCCATCAGGATGCGGCCTTTGGCGGTGGCGACGCGGCTGGTGACGGCCTTGTCGCCGACGTCGACCATGCGGGCGTTGCCCTTGGAATCGAGATGGGTCAGGCGCGGCTTGGCGGTCTTGCTCTTCTTGGGGGCGGGCTTCTTCGCCATGCTCAGGCCGTCGCCCGGACGGGGCCGAGTAGGACACGGGTGGCGGCAGCGACGTCCGGCTGGCGCATCAGGCTTTCGCCGACCAGGAAGCAGCGCGCCCCGGCGCGCGCCATGCGCGCCAGATCGGCGGGGCCGGTCAGGCCGCTTTCCGAGACCAGCGTCTTGCCGGGGGGCAGCAGGTCGGCCAGCTGCTCGGTGATGCCGAGGTCGGTCGTGAGGGTCTTGAGGTTGCGGTTGTTGACCCCGATCAGCGGCGAGGTCAGCGCCTTCAGCGCGCGGGCCAGCTCGTCCTCGTCATGCACCTCGACCAGGACGTCCATGCCGTAGCCGAAGGCGGCGTCTTCCAGCTCGCGGGCCTGGGCGTCGCCGAGCGCGGCCATGATGATCAGGATGCAGTCGGCGCCGAGGGCGCGCGATTCGGCGATCTGGTAGGGCGTCAGCATGAAGTCCTTGCGCAGCACCGGCAGGTCGACGGCGGCGCGGGCCTGGAGCAGATATTCGTCGCGGCCCTGGAAGTGGTCCACCTCGGTCAGCACCGACAGGCAGGCGGCGCCGCCGGCCTTGTAGGCGCGGGCGAGGCTGGCGGGGTCGAAGTCGGGGCGGATCAGGCCGGCGCTGGGCGAGGCCTTCTTGATCTCGGCGATCAGTCCGTAGGCGTTCGCGGCTTTATGCGGCGTCTGGTACTGCTGCAACGCGCCTTCCGTGCGGAGCTCGAAGACCTTGCCGTAGCCGTGATCGTCGACGACGGCCGGGACGATGCCCCGGACCTTGGCCTCCAAGGCGGCGCGAAAGCCGCGCGGCTTGCCGGCGACGCTCCGGGTCATTGCCGTGGCGTCGGCCTCGACCGCCGCGAAGGGCCGCGCCGCTTCGGCGGCCTTCACCTGGCCGAGGCGGATGTCGCAGATCTTCTTGAGGAGGTCGCTCATGTCTTGGCCTCGCTCACGCCGCGACCTTCGTCGAGGTGGCGATCAAGGCAGCCAACGTTGCTTTCGCTTTGCCGGAGGCGATGGCCTCCGCAGCGAGCTTAACGCCGGCTTTGAGGTCGGCCGCCTTGCCGGCGACGACGAGCGCCGCGGCGGCATTGAGCAGCACGATGTCACGGTAGGGGCCCTTGCTGCCGCCCAGCATCTCGCGCACGGCTTCGGCGTTGAACACCGGATCGCCGCCCTTGAGGTCTTCGGCGGCGGCGCGCGGCAGGCCGGCGTCTTCCGGCGTGATCTCGAAGGTGGAGACCTTGCCGTCCTTCAGTTCGGCGACGTAGGAGGTGCCGGTGGTGGTCAGCTCGTCGAGCCCGTCGGAGCCATGGACGACCCAGGCCCGCTCGGAGCCGAGGGCGGCCAGCACTTCGGCGGCCGGCTTGACCCACTGGCGGTGGAACACGCCGAGCAATTGCAGCTTCGCGCCCGCCGGGTTCGAGAGCGGCCCGAGCAGGTTGAAGATGGTGCGCGTGCCAAGCTCGACGCGCGTCGCCCCGACGTGGCGCATGGCCGCATGGTGGCGCGGGGCCATCATGAAGCCGATGTTGTTGACGCGCAGCGATTCGGCGACCAGCGCCATGTCGGCGTCGAGGTTGACGCCAAGGGCGGCCAGCACGTCGGCCGAGCCGGATTTCGACGAGGCGGCGCGGTTGCCATGCTTGGCGACCGGCACGCCGCAGGCGGCGACGACCAGGGCCGCGCCGGTGGAGATGTTGTAGGTGCCGGAGGCGTCGCCGCCGGTGCCGCAGGTGTCGATGGCGCCGGGCGGCGCGGCGATCGGCACGGCCTTGGCGCGCATGACGCGCGCCGCGCCGGCGATCTCGTCGACCGTCTCGCCGCGCAGGCGCAGGCCCATGAGCATGGCGCCCATCTGCGACGCGGTGGCGTTGCCGGACATGATGATCTCGAAGGCTTCCTCGGCCTGGGCCTGGCTCAGGCGGCCGCCGTCGGCGACGAAGGCGAGGAGCTTCTTGAAGGCGGCGCCATCGAAGTTCTGGGGGGCCACCGGGTTCGCCGCGTCGCTCATGCCGCGCTCTTGCTCAAGCGGGGGCCGTTGTGGCCGGCGATCTGCAGGAAGTTGCGCAGGATGTCGTGGCCGTGCTGCGAGGCGATGCTCTCGGGGTGGAACTGCACGCCGTAGATCGGCAGCTCGCGGTGCTGCAGGCCCATGATCAGGCCGTCGGCCGTCTCGGCGGTGGATTCGAGGACGGCGGGCAGGGTGGCCTTTTCGACGATCAGCGAATGGTAGCGCGTGGCGTCGAACGGCGTCGGCAGGCCGGCGAAGACGCCCTTGGCCCGATGGCGGATGGCACTGACCTTGCCGTGCATCGGCTCGGGCGCACGGAGCACCTTGCCGCCGAAGGCCTGGCCGATGGCCTGGTGGCCGAGGCAGACGCCGAACAGGGGAGTGCGCGCTGCGGCGGCCTTGCCGATCAGCTCGAGGCAGATTCCGGCGCGGTCTGGATCGCAGGGGCCGGGCGACAGCACGATGCCCTGCGGCTTGAGGGCCATGGCGTCATCGGCGGTCAGCGCGTCGTTGCGCTTCACCACGACCTCCGCGCCCTCTTCGCCGAGGTAATGGACGAGGTTGTAGGTAAAGCTGTCGTAGTTATCGATCAGGAGAAACATTTCAATCTCTTACGGGACATTTCTCGCGCAATGCGCGAATCCCTTCCGGCGGCGCGATGAATCATGACGGGGCTGTTATATCAGGCTTTTCCGAGGGAGGGAAAGGCGGGGCCGCAGTCCGGCCGGCTCTCCGTAGCACCCCTTGTGGCGCCGGTCCGACGGGCGTGATAGCTAGGCCTCATTGTACCGATCCCCGCGTTGGAGTGCCCTCATGGCTGGTCGTTCGCCTCGCAGCCGTCCATCCCGCAGCCGCCGTCTCAAGCAGCTTTGGCAGAAGGCCAGCACATCGCTGTACGGCATCGCGGCCATGGGGCTGGCGCTCGGCATCGGCATCGGGCTCGGCCTGTGGCTCGGCGACGTGGCCGATCCGCCGCATGCGAAGCCGCCGGCCAAGGTCGCCACAGCGCCCGCGCAGACTCCGGCCCATAAGGGGCCATCGCCCTCCGCGACGCATCTGTCGGTGGCGCCCTGGGTGCCCGACCCGCGCCGCGAACGGCCGCCCAGCCTCGACCTGCCGCCCCCCAATCCTCTGACCAGTTCTCCGCCACGCGAGTCGTCCTTGGCGACCAGCGTCCCGGCGCCGCAGATGACGCCGGTCAGCCCGCCGCATGAGGTGCCGGCGCTGCTGGTGCCGTCGCCGGGCGAGGGCGGCCTGCCGCTGTGGCGGCGCAACGCCGTGCCGGCGCCGGTGGCGAACGGCCGGCCGATGATCTCCATCGTCATCGACGATATGGGCGTCGACCAGCGCCATTCGGTCGAGGCGGCGAAGCTGCCAGGGCCGCTCACGCTGTCCTACCTGCCTTATGCGCGTGACCTGGCGCAGCAGACGTCGGCCGCGCGCCATGGCGGGCATGAGCTGATGGTGCATGTGCCGATGCAGCCGCAGTCTAGGATCGGCACCAATGGCCAGCCCGAATCGGGCGGCGACCCGGGCCCCAACGCGCTCATCGTCGGCCTGTCCAACGAGGAAATTCGCCGCCGCCTCGACATCGCGCTCGCCTCGTTCGACGGCTATGTCGGCATCAACAACCACATGGGCAGCGCCTTCACGGTCAACCGGCCCGGCATGGCGACGGTGATCGCCGACCTGAAGTCGCGCGGCCTGCTATTCCTTGATTCGCGCACCATCGCCGGCAGCGTCGGCGAGGGGCTGGCGGAGGAGGCGGGCGTCGCCCATGCGACGCGCAACGTCTTCCTCGACAATGTGCAGACGACGCTGGAAGTACGCACGCGGCTGGCGGAGCTGGAGCGCATCGCCAAGACGCGCGGCGCGGCGGTGGCCATCGGCCATCCGCATGAGACGACCATCGCCGTCCTCAAGGACTGGCTGCCGACGGTGGCGAGTCAGGGGTTCGTGCTGGTGCCGCTGTCGGCCATCGTCGCGCGCAACGAGGCGGCGGAGCAGGCGAGCCGGCAGCCGACGCACAGCGCGCAGGACGCGCGCTGATAAATAAGAAGGCTAGTTCATCCAGGAGCTAGTGATGCCTTTGGATGCGAGTTCTTTAATCTGCTTATTAACCTCAGCGACTTCCGATTTTGGCGCGTGCCATTTGCGGCCAAGTGAATCCGCGACTGATAGTTGTTGTATGTCAGTTAAGCCGCCAAATTCTTTGCAAAGCGATACCTGATAGTCGCCAGGCTCAATTTTTACCGGCAGCTTATCATCGATAATTAAGTAAGATTTTGTACCGGTTCCTTCGGCAATGACATGAGTTATACGAATTGGTTTTCCGCCTGTGTTCGTATACGACCATACAAGGACGTCGTTCTCAGTCACTCCATTGCCAGTTAGAAGCCTGAAGCCGACACTAAGCTTGATGCGCGCTCTGTCGCGAAACCCATCTTTGTAAATATTCCAGGCCAATGTGATCGACGATAAAATAATCGCCACGATGGCTGTAACTTGGGTTACCGCGCTTGTTTCGCTCATAATGCTTCTTTAAGGCCGCACGGATCGGCTTAACGCCGTCAGCTTTTATTGTTGAGGGCGGTGCGGGTGTCGGCCGGCAGCTTGGGCGGATCGGCGTAGATGAAGCCGTGCGAGGCGTAGACGCGGCCGAAGGTGCCGACCGTGTTCATGAAGCGCACTTCGCTCCAGTCGTTGTTCTTCGAGACGTCGATCACAGGCTGGCGCATGTGGATCTTGCCGCGCGTGTCGTGGTTGTCGCCCCAGTTGGCGTGGTCGACCATGATCTTGCGCGGATCGTCGGTCAGCGCGGCGACGACGGCGACATGGCCGAGCGGCAAGGCCTTCGTCTTCTGCAGGGTGAGGACCGAGCCCTTTTCCGGCTTGGCGCCCTTGGCATACTTGCCGTCGGCTTCCTTCCACCAGGTCCAGGCGTCGCCGAACAGCTTCACGCCGGAGGCGCTGCGCGCATAGGGCACGCAGGAGGTGTAGGCGATGGGGGTGTTTTCCACGACGGGCGGCGCGCCAAGCGAGACCATGCTGTCGGGCGAAGCCTTCGGCGCAGGCGCCGCGCAGCCGGCCAGAACCAGCACGCCGCAGAGCAGCGCGCCGGAAAGCAAGGCGCTGTAATTGCGCGCATTTTGCGCGGATGGCTTCATGGGGCCCCTCATAGGGGCCAATGGTTAACGCATGAAGCGGGCCCGGGAAAAGGAAAAAATGCGGTTTTGCGCGTTGACCTTCCCATGATGGGAAGGTCCATGATCCGCCCCGTCACCGCTTTCACCCACAGTCCGAGTCCATCATGAGCGACCACTCGCATCATCCTCATCACGGCGAACAGGGCCATTCCCACGCGGCGCAGACGGCGCAGGACCCGGTCTGCGGCATGACAGTCGACCCGCAGAAGACCCCCCACCATGCGGGTCATGGCGGCACGACGCATCACTTCTGCGGCGCCGGCTGCAAAGCCAAGTTCGTCGCCGACCCGGAGAGATATCTCGCGCCGAAGCCGCCCGTCGTCGCGACAGCGGCGGGCACGACCTACACCTGCCCGATGCATCCGGAGATCCGCCAGGTCGGGCCGGGGACATGCCCGATCTGCGGCATGGCGCTGGAGCCTCTGGTGGCGACCGGCGACGAAGGGCCCAATCCCGAACTGCGCGACATGACTCTGCGCTTCTGGGTTGGCGTGGCGCTCGGCCTGCCGGTGTTCCTGCTTGAGATGGGCGGCCATCTGTTCGACTTGCCCCACGTACTTGGCATCGACATGCGTGCGTCGAACTGGATCCAGTTCGCGCTCGCGACGCCGGTGGTGCTGTGGGCGGGCTGGCCCTTCTTCCAGCGCGGCTGGGCTTCGCTGGTCAGCCGCAACCTCAACATGTTCACGCTGATCGCGCTCGGCACCGGCACGGCCTGGGCCTACAGCGTCGTGGCGCTGTTCCTGCCGGGGCTCTTTCCGCCGGGCTTTCGCGGCCATGACGGCAGCGTCGCTGTCTATTTCGAGGCGGCGGCGGTCATCACCGTGCTGGTGCTGCTCGGCCAAGTCCTCGAACTGCGCGCGCGCGAACGCACGGGCGGCGCGATCCGGGCGCTGCTCGACCTGGCGCCCAAGACGGCGCGGCGTATCGCCGCCGACGGCAGCGAGGCGGACGTGCCGCTCGACCAAGTGCAGGTCGGCGACCGGTTGCGCGTCCGCCCGGGCGAGAAGATCCCGCTCGACGGCGTGCTGCTGGACGGCCGCTCGAACGTCGACGAATCGATGGTGACCGGCGAGCCGATGCCGCTCGCCAAGCAAGCCGGCGACAGGCTCGTCGGCGGCACGCTCAACGGGCAGGGCGGCTTCACGATGAAGGCCGAGAAGGTCGGCCGCGACACGCTGCTCGCGCAGATCGTGCAGATGGTGGCCGAGGCGCAGCGCTCGCGGGCCCCCATCCAGCGCCTCGCCGACCAGGTGTCGGGCTGGTTCGTGCCGCTGGTCATCGTCGCGGCGCTGGCCGCCTTCGCCGTCTGGAGCGTCTGGGGGCCGGAGCCGCGCCTGGCCTACGCGCTGGCGGCCGCCGTCTCGGTGCTGATCATCGCCTGTCCCTGCGCGCTCGGCCTTGCCACGCCCATGTCGATCATGGTCGGCGTCGGCCGCGGCGCCCATGCCGGTCTGCTGGTCAAGAACGCCGAGGCGCTGGAGCGCCTGGAGCGCATCGACACGCTGGTGATCGACAAGACGGGCACCCTGACCGAGGGCAAGCCGCGCCTGGTGACGGTCATCGCCAAGGACATCGCCGAAAGCGAGCTGCTGGCGCTGGCGGCGAGCGTGGAGCGCGCCAGCGAACATCCTTTGGCGGCGGCGGTGCTGCAGGCCGCGCAGGATCGCAGCCTGGCGCTGCAGGACGCGCGCGACTTCGAGGCGGTCAACGGCAAGGGCGTGTCGGCGACGGTGGCAGGACGCAAGGTCGCGCTCGGCAACCGCATGATGCTGGCCGACCTCGGCATCGACGCGACAGCGCTGGAGGGCGAAGCGGAGACGTTGCGTCAGGATGGCGCCACGGCGATCTTCGCGGCCGTGGATGGCCATGCCGCCGGCGTGCTCGCCATCGCCGATCCGGTCAAGCCGACGACCGCGCAGGCGATCAAGGAACTGCAGGCGCAGGGCCTGCGCGTCGTCATGCTGACGGGCGACGCGACGGCGACGGCGGAAGCGGTGGCGCGCCGGCTCGGCATCGCCGAAGTCGAGGCCGAGGTGCTGCCGGCGGACAAGGCCCGTGTCGTCGGCAGGCTCCAAGGCGAGGGCCGCAAGGTCGCCATGGCGGGCGACGGCGTCAACGACGCGCCGGCTTTGGCGGCAGCGGACGTCGGCATCGCCATGGGCACCGGCACGGACGTCGCCATCCAGTCGGCGGGCGTGACGCTGCTGCACGGCGACCTCGCGGGCATCGTCAAGGCGCGCAAGCTGTCCGGCGCGGTGATGGGCAACATCCGCCAGAACCTGTTCTTCGCCTTCGCCTACAACGCGCTCGGCGTGCCGGTCGCGGCCGGCGCGCTCTATCCGGCGTTCGGGCTGCTGCTGACGCCGGTTGTCGCGGCGGCGGCCATGGCCCTGTCGTCGGTCAGTGTCATCGGCAATGCCTTGCGGTTGCGCGCGACGAAGCTTTAAATGGGGGCTCGCAAGGAGGACCGGCCATGATCCGCGCCAAGGCGATTCCGACGTTGCAGATCGACGATGCCCGGGTGCGCGTCGTCGAATGGCGCTTTCCGCCCGGCGCGGAGACGGGCCGCCACGTGCATGGCATGGACTATGTGGTGGTGCCGATGACGACCGGCGCGCTCGACATCGAATGCCCCGACGGCAAGGTGACGCGCTCGGAGCTGACGGCCGGCGTCTCCTACGCGCGGCCCGTCGGCGTCGACCACAACGTCGTCAACGCCAACGACTTCGAGTTCGTCTTCGTCGAGGTCGAGCTGAAGTAGTCAGCGTTTCCTGCCGGCGAGGCCGTCGAGGATGGGGCAGGCGGCGCGCGCGTCGCCATGGCAGGCGGCCGACAGTTCCTCCAGCGCGGCGATCATCGTCTCGATCTCGCCCTTGCGCGTCTTCAACGCTTCGATCTGGTCGACGGCGATGCGCTTCACGTCGGCGCTGGCGCGCTCGCGGTCGCGCCATAGGTCGAGCAGCGACTTGATCTGCGCCAGCGCGAAGCCGACGTCGCGCGCGTGGCGGATGAAGACGAGCCGCTTGAGGTCGTCGTCGCCGTAGACGCGATAGCCGTTGTCGCCGCGCAAGGGGGCGGCCAGCAGGCCGATTTCCTCGTAATGGCGGATCATCTTGGCAGAAACGCCCGAGGCCTGGGCGGCTTGACCGATGTTCATGGGAGCCTTTGCGCTACCTGTGGATATCTTTTGACCGATTGACGCGAGATGCTGTGCTGTCATGGGTCCGTAACGGTCGATTGTTCGCGTTTTTGCATGAATCGCCACAACTCTTAACGGGCCGCCTAGACCGAAAGTGATAATTCATGGTAAAGGTTCCGTTAACAAGAGGAGGGGCATCTCCCTCTTGCCCATCATCCGTGTAGTGCGTCGCCGGTTCGGCAAGAGTGCCGACGTTTGTCCGAGGGGGAATCATGAAAACGTACGAGGAACTGAGCGGCGCGCAAGGCCGCCAGATTTTTTATCGCGCCGAGCGCTATAAAGTCCGAGATCTTTTTCGCAAGACTCCGCCCGAGCTCCTGCTCGACGAGTCGCCCTACATCCTGCAGGACGTCAGCCTGAACGGCATGGGCGCCACGGCGCAGTCGCTCCAGAACGACGTCTACAATCCCGGCATGCAGGTCGCCGTGCAGCTCGGCCTGCGCGGCATGTCGCTGTTCGAGGGCAAGGGCGAGATCACCCGCACCGAGCAGACGCAGAGCGGCACGAAGGTCGGCATCCGCCTGCGCGAGTGCGTCGACATCTCGCAGCTGGTGACGAAGTACCAGGAAATCCTGATCCGCGCCGACATCGACTCCTTCGCCAGCGAGAACATCAATGTCGGCGTCTCGGCGGACTACCGGCTGCTCTGCTCGGACGTGCTGCACCTGCTGCGCACCTTTCGCGCCAACCTCGACCAGTTCGACCAGAACAAGCTGACGGCGGATGCCGAAGCGGAAATTCTCGCGACCTGCGAAGACCGCATCTTGCCGACTTGGCGCGACCTCTGGCACCGCGGCAACGCGCTGGTCGAGCCGATCATGGAGCAGGCGCTGGAGCTGCGCGCCACCAAGCGCTTCACCGAGCTGGTGCTGACGCCGGAGTTCATGGCTGGCGCGATCTGGAACCGCAGCTACCGCAAGCCGCTCGGCTATCCCGGCGACTTCCAGATCATGAGCATGGTCTACGACTGGCGCCGAGAGGGCGCCACGCTATACGAGAAGCTGTCGCACCGCCTCGGCCTCGACGTGGCGGAATGCATTGCAACGCGCATGACGCAGATGCGCGCGGCCATCGCCGAGACCGTACTGCACGCGCCGGCTGCCACCGCTGAAAACCGTCCCGTGCGCATCGCCAGCCTGGGCTGTGGCCCGGCACGCGAGGTGGTGGACTACCTCGGCGTCGTCGACCTGCCGCGCCGCGCCGACTTCACGCTGATCGACCAGGACCATGAGGCGCTCACCTCGGCCTACGAACGGACCTATCCGTCGGTCGTCCGCCAGGGCGGCCGCACCAGCGTCAGCTGCCTCAACGCCTCGTTCGTGCAGCTGCTGCGCGGCGAGCTGTTCGAGAAGCTGCCGCCGCAGGACCTGATCTACACCGTCGGCCTGATCGACTATCTCGTGCCGAAGCGTGTCAAGTCGCTGGTCAACACGCTGTACGGCAGCCTGGCCGTCGGCGGCACGCTGATGGTCGGCAACATGCACCGGACCGCGGGCGGCAACCTGTGGCCGATGGAATTCATCACCGACTGGAACATCCTCTACCGCGACGCGCACGACATGGCGGCCTTCGCTTCCGGCCTGCCGGGCGCCTCCTTCGAGACCTGCTACGACTCGACGGGCCGAGTGGTGCTGGTGACGATCAAGAAGCAGGCCTGAGCCGCCCTTCAGACGTGAATGAAAACGGCGGGTCCGCGAGGGCCCGCCGTTTTTTCATGCGCGGAACGGAAAGCGGCGGCTAGGCGGCGCCGGCGGTCTTGTCGTCGAGGGCGACGAAGCGGCTTGCGGGGAAGCGGACGATGACCGTCGTGCCCGCGCCGATGGTGCTGACGATCTGCAGGTCGCCGCCATGCAGAGTCATGATCTTCTTCGACAGCGGCAGGCCGAGGCCGGTGCCGCCGTGCTTGCGCACCATGACGTTCTCGACCTGCTCGAAGGGCTCCATGACGCGCGCGATGTCGTCATGGGCGATGCCGATGCCGGTGTCGGCGATGTGCACGGCCCAGCCGCCTTCGGCGTCCTGCGCCAGCGAGGCGTTGATCTCGCCGCCGGACGGCGTGAACTTCAGCGCGTTGCCCAGCAGGTTGATGAAGACCTGCTTGATCAGCGTCTTGTCCATCTTGAGGACGACGTTGCGCGGGATGTCGCGCAGGCTGAGGCGCAGGCCGGACTGCGCCGCCTTGTCGCGCACGATGCGGAAGCACTGGTCGAGCACGTCGATGAGGTCGACGTTCTCCTCGGTGATGCTCAGCTTGCCGACCTCGGCCTTCGAGAAGTCGAGCACGTCGGTGATGATGGTCAGCAGGTGGCGCGCCGTGCTGTGGATGTCCTCGACGTAGGAGGCGTACTTCTCCGAGCCGATGGGCCCGAACATGCGGACCTTGATGATCTCGCTGAAGCCGAGGATGGCGTTCAGCGGCGTGCGCAGCTCGTGGCTCATGACAGCGAGGAAGTCGCTCTTCGCCTTGTTGGCGGCCTGCGCCTCGGTCAGCAGGTCGACGACGCGCGCCTTCTCCTGCTTGAGCATCTCCGTGCTGATGAACTCCTTGCGGATGTACTGTTCCTGCACGTAGCTCGAGAAGATGCCGACGGCGACGGACATGCCGAGGAAGAAGTTGTTGCTCAGCAGGTATTCCGGCGGGATCGGGTTGATCCAGATCGCAGCGACCTGGTAGAGGCCGAACAGCAGCAGCGAGACGAGCGTGGCGTTGATGCAGCGCAGGCGCACGAGGCTGGAGGCGTAGATCACCACCATGATCAGGCCGGCGTAGTAGAGGCGGTTGCCGGGCTCCTCGGCGAGGGCGGTCATGGCGATGATGCCGAGGCCGGCGACGAAGCTGCTGGCCGCCAGCGTGATCTGGGCGAGGCGCGGGAAGGCCGAATGGTAGGTCAGCAGCATGGTGCCGACCAGGAACGGGCAGACCGCGCCGTAGCGGATGAGCCACATCGTGCGATGGGTCTCGGGCAGGATGTAGTAGTCGAGGATGCCGAACATCGCGTAGAGCGCGGCGGCCGCGAACAGGAAGATGCGGATCGTCGGCAGCGCGCGCGTCAGGTGCTCGGCCGTGAAGTGCTGCTCCACCTCGGCGTCGACGAAGCTCAGGCTGAGCGGGCGCAGACGGTAGCCCGGAGGCACCGTCGTGTCGCCGACGCCGTAGCGTTCGCGCGGGGAGGAGATGTCAGCGGTCAAAAGCTCACCTGCAGGCCGATGCCCAGCACGTCGGAGCTGGTTTCGGTCATGCCCTGCGTCGCGACGGTCGTGCCGAGGGCGGGGAAGCTGGTCACGCGGTTGATCGGCGCATCCTTGGCGAACATGTGGGCGTAGGAGACGTCGAGGCTCATTGACTGCGTCACGGCGTAGGAGGCGCCGACGCCGAGCCAGATGCGGTCGGCGTCGGGAATGGCGGTGGAGCGGTAGGCGTCGCGCGTCGGCGTCTGGTCGAACTCGACGCCGCTGCGGATCGTCCAGGCGTCGCTGAGCCTGTGCTGCGCGCCGACGGAAACGCCGTAGCTGTCGCGGAACTTCTGCTCGACGGTGGCGCTGCTGCCGTCGGCGAAGCTGAAGTCCAGCGCGTCGAAGCGGCTCCAGTTGTAGTAGTTCGCCTGGGCGAGCAGGGTGGTGTCGGCGGTCAGCTTGTAGGCGGCGGCGAGCGACAGGCTGTCGGGCAGCGCCACGGTGGTCTTCGCGCCTTGCTTCGTGGTGGTTCCGAAGATGGTCTGCGTCGCGGTGCCGTCGATGTCCTGGTCCAGGGCGGCGCGGTAGGTCAGCCCGAGGTTCAGGTCGCGGGTCGGCTTCACCAGGATGCCGAGGTTGTAGCCGACGGCGAAGGAATCGCCTTCGACGCTCAGCTTGCCGTCGGCGCTGGGGTCGCCGGGGGCGAAGGGGTTGGGCAGCGCGTTGGCGAGCTTGCCCTTCATGTACTGCAGGTCGATGCCGCCACCGATCGAGACCTGCGGGCTGATCGCGTAGGCGAGGCTCGGCGCGGCGTCGATGGCGACGAGGCGCGTCTCGATCGAATCGTAGCGGCCGAAATAGTCGGACTTGTACTTGTCGGCGAGGCCGAAGGGGACGTTGACGGCGAAGCCGAACCACAGGTCGTCCTGCAGCGGCGTCGCGGCGTAGAAATAGCTAAGCGGCTGCGCGTCGAATCCCTGGTCCTTGCCGACGCCGCCGACAGGCGTGCCGTTGACGGTCGAGCCGCGGTCGCTGAGCTTGGCTTCGGGCTTCAGCACATAGCCGCCGAGCTGGAACTGCGTGCCTGAGAGCTCGGTCATGCCGGCGGGATTGGAGAAGATGGTGCTGGCGTCCTCGGCGATGGCCGCTTCGCCGGCGAAGGCGCGGCCGCTGCCCTTGGCGCTCTGTTCCTGCATGAGGAACGCGCCCGCACGCACGTCGCTCGCATACGACGTGGTCAACGCGGCAATCGCCAGCGCCCCGCTCAATTTTTTAATTCGCACGCCAGTCCTCCCCACGATCTGCGAATCCGCGCATCGAAGCGCACGCGCAAAAGCCGCATCCGTGAGCAGGATTAAGGACTTATAGGATTAATAATTGTTTAAGAGCAGTGACAGGACGCGGCCTTGTCAGGCCCGATCCGGCGAATATCATTCAAAATCAACAGGGTATTCTTAGGCCCGCCGGTTCGGATTTACCCAATTGGCGGGCGCTTAGGCCGCGCCGTGGCCGCGCCGGCCGGCGGCGAAGAGGACGGCCTCCTCGGCGGCGCGCACCAGGGCGCGGGCCTTGTTCTGGCTCTCTTCGTATTCGGCCTTGGGATCGCTGTCGGCGACGACGCCGCCGCCCGCCTGGATGTAGAGCTTGCGGTCCTTCACCAGGGCGGTGCGCAGCGCGATGCAGCTGTCCATCGCGCCATTGGCGGCGAAGTAGCCGATGGAGCCGGCGTATATGCCGCGCCGGGTCTTCTCCAGCTCGTCGATGATCTCCATGGCGCGTACCTTGGGCGCGCCGGAGACGGTGCCGGCGGGGAATCCGGCCATCAGCGCGTCGAGCGCGTCGTGCCTGGGGTCGATCTCGCCCTCGACGTTGGAGACGATGTGCATCACGTGCGAATAGCGCTCGATCACCATCTTCTCGGTGACGCGCACGCTGCCGATCTTGGCGACGCGGCCGACGTCGTTGCGGCCGAGGTCGAGCAGCATGAGATGTTCGGCCAGCTCCTTGGGGTCGGCGAGCAGCTCCTCGGCGAGCGCGGCGTCCTCGGCCGGCGTCTTGCCGCGCGGGCGCGTGCCGGCGATCGGGCGGATCGTCACCTTGCCGTCGCGCAGGCGCACGAGAATCTCGGGGCTGGAGCCGACGATGGAGAAGCCGCCGAAGTCCATGAAGAACAGGAAGGGCGACGGATTGAGGCGGCGCAGCGAACGGTAGAGCGCGAAGGGCGGCAGGTGGAACGGCACCGAGAAGCGCTGCGACGGCACGACCTGGAAGATGTCGCCGGCGCGGATGTATTCCTTCGCCTTCTCGACGTTGGCGCTGTATTCCGCGAGCGTGGTGTTCGACGTCGCCACCGGCGCCGGCTGCTCGCCGTCGGCGGCCTCGTGCCGGTAGGGCAGCGGGCCTTCGAAGGCGTCGAGCGCCTCGGTCAGGCGCCATTGCGCGGCGGCGTAGGCGGCGTCGGCGTCCTTGTCCTTCACCGGCTTGCCGTCGCGGGCGGGCCAGACCGGCGTCACCAGCGTCACAACGTCTTCGAGATGGTCGAAGATGGCGACCACGGTGGGGCGCAGGAAGACGCTTTCCGGGATGTGCAACTCGTCCGGATTGGCGTCGGGCAGCTTCTCGACCTGGCGCACCATGTCGTAGCCCATGTAGCCGAACAGGCCGGCGGCCATCGGCGGCAGGTCGGCCGGCGTGTCGATGTGCGATTCGGCGATCAGCGCGCGCAGGCTGGCGAGCGGCGCTTCGGCGCAGGGCGTGAAGCGATGCAGGTCGGCGACGGCGTTGCGGTTGATCTCGGCCTTCGCGCCGGACGACTTCCAGATCAGGTCGGGCTTGAAGCCGAGGAAGGAATAGCGCGCGCGCCGCGCGCCGCCTTCGACCGATTCGAACAGGAAGCTGTTCGGCAGTCCCTCGGCGAGCTTGAGCAGGGCGGAGACGGGCGTCTCCAGGTCGGCGACGAGCCGCGTCCAGACGATCTGCGCCGTTCCCGCCCGATAGGCCTCCGCGAAGGAAGCGAACTCCGGCAGCGTCTTCATCTTAGAACCGGCTGTCGATGACGGTGTGGTTGATGTCGACCTTGTAGCGCTGGCGCAGGGCGCCGGCGAACTGGTCGAGCAGGTCGCTGCCGATGGCCTGGGCCAGCTGGTCGTCGAGCTGGTTGCGCGCGTCTTCGGCGAGGGCCGGGGCGGGGCGCACGTCCTTCAGCACGGCGACGACGTAGCCTTCGCGCGATTCGCCCATGGCGGCCTCGCCGGCCTTCATGGAGAACATGTCGGCCTTGAGCGATTCCGGCAGGCCGGCGTCGGACTCGTGGGTCACGCGGGTGAAGGGCGCCGTCGTCTGCACGGTGAGCTTCTCGGCGGCGGCCGCGGCGGCGGGCGTCTGGCCGCCCTTGATCTTGTCGAGCAGGGCCTGGGCGCGCTTTTCGGCGGCGGCGCGGCGCTGCTCGTCCTGCCAGGAGGCGATCAGGTCGGTCTTGATCTGCTCGATCGGGCGGGCGGCGGCGGGTTGGATCTTGTTGACCTCCAGCACGGCGAACACGCCGTTAGCCAGTTCGATCGTCGTGGAGTCCTCGCCTTCCCCCGTCGCGAAGGCGGTCGTCAGGAACGCCGCGTCGGGCGGCAGGCTGGGCGCGGCCTTGCCGGCTTCCGTCAGGCCGTGGCTGTCGACGGGCGGCACCTTATAGAGCGTCAGGCCGACCTGGTTCGCGGCTTCCGAGAGGGAGGCGCCGCCAGCCAGGGCGTCTTCGAGCTTGATCGACAGGTCGTGGGCCTCGTCGTTGGCCTCGCGCGCCGACATGTCCTTGCGCAGCTGGTCGCGCACTTCGTCGAGGCTCTGCACGCGGCCGTCCTCGGCGCCGTTGACGCGCACGATGTGCCAGCCGAGCGGGCTCTTGAGCGGCGCGGAGACCTGGCCGGCCTTGAGGGCGAAGACGGGGGCGGCGATCTCGCCGATGAGGTCGGCGCGCTCGACCCAGCCGAGCTTGACGACATCGGCCTTGGAGCCGGATTCCTTCAGCGCCGCTTCCAGGGTGCGGCCCTGGGCCAGCAGGTCCTGCACGCGCTTGGCCTCGGCCTCGTCGCGCAGCACCGCCTGGTCGACGTCGCGGCGTTCGCGGAGCGTGAATTCGCTGAGGCGCGAGTCGTATTCGCGGCGCAGGCTGTCGTCGGAGACCTCGATGTCGCCGGCGAGCGCCGCCGGGTCGACGGCGACGTAGCTGACGGTGCGGTATTCCGGCGCCATGAAGCGGTCGGTGTGGCTCTTGTAGTAGTCGGCGAGCGTCGCCTCGTCGGGCGGCGACGGGGTCGACGACTGGCTGGCGGGAACGGCGATGGCGTCGGCGACGCGGCTCTCCTCGCGGTAGCTGTTCAGCGAGTTGACCAGGACGGTGGGAATCGGCGCGTCGACGCCGACGACGCCGGCGAGCTGACGCGTCGCGAGGTCCCGGCGCAGCAGCGCCACGTAGCGATCCTCGGTCAGGTTGTTGGCCATCAGCACCTGCTGGAAGTGCGCGCGGTCGAACTGGCCGCGCTCGTCGCGGAAGGCCGGCTCGCTCTGGATGTGGCGCAGGACCATCTGGTCGCCGACGGCGAGGCCGAGGTCGCTGGCCGCCTTGTTGAACACGACGCGGTCGATCAGCCGCTCGAGCGCCTGGTCGATGAGGCCGAGCTGCTTGGCCTGGGCGTTGTCGAGCGAGCCGCCGAACATCGGCTGGAAGCGCTCGATTTCCTGCTTCACCGCATCGTCGAGCTGCGACACCGGGATCTTGGTGCCGGCGACCGTGGCCACGGCCGGGTCGGCGTCGCCGACGAAGATGTCGTGGATGCCCCACATGCTGAAGCTCAGGATCAAGAGCCCGAACAGGATTTTCACCACCCAGGAGGTGGCGTGTTGGCGCATGGACTGAAGCATCGACGTAAGGCCTGTATACGGGCAAAGGGGGGATATCAGGCGCCGCCCGATTCCAACGAAAGGCGCTAGAGAAACAGGGACTTGCGCGGCGCGGCGCATGATAGAAGCGGCCCTGGGCCCCTGCAACACGGAAATGCCGGGCGAAACAGGGCCCTAGGGTGGCCCGGAACGGAACGGGCAAGGTTGGCAGGACTGCGGCGCCCATGATAGGAAGCCCGCCAAGCGAAGCGATTTAACGAGAAGGACCAAGCGCATGGCCACCCGCCGCCCATTGATTGCCGGCAATTGGAAGATGAACGGCCTGAAGGCCGAGGGTCTTGCCTTGGCGCAGGCGGTGGCGCGGGATGTCGGCAAATCCGGCGCGGTCGGCTGCGAACTGCTGGTCTGCCCGCCGGCCACCCTGGTTGCGGCCGTCGCCGAGGCATTGTCGGGCAGCGCCGTCGCCGTCGGCGGCCAGGATTGCCATCCCAAGGCGTCGGGCGCCCATACGGGCGACGTCAGCGCCGCCATGCTGCGCGACCTCGGCGCGTCCTACGTCATCGTCGGCCATTCCGAGCGGCGCACGGACCATGCCGAGACCGACGAGCAGGTCCGCGCCAAGGCCGAGGCCGGGCAGGGGGCGGGGCTGACCGCCATCGTCTGCATCGGCGAGACGGAGGCGCAGTACGTCGCCGGCCAGACCCTCGACGTGCTGGCGCGCCAGGTCGCCGGTTCGGTGCCAGAGGGCGCCAAGGCGGCGAACACGGTGGTTGCCTACGAGCCGGTCTGGGCGATCGGAACCGGCCGGACGCCGACGAACGATGAAATCGCCGCCGCCCATGCCCATATCCGTCGCGAGCTGGCGAAGCGCAGCGGCGAAGCGGCGGGCCTGCGCATCCTCTATGGCGGTTCGGTCAAGCCGTCGAACGCCGCGGAGATTCTCCGCCTGGCCGACGTCGATGGCGCCCTGGTCGGCGGAGCCAGCCTGAACGCCGCGGATTTCGCCGCCATCGCCAAGTCCTGCCCTTAAAGCCCGCCTCGTTCCCGGCAGCCAGTTGCCTCTAGCGAAAGCTGGCGAAAGCGAGTAGAGAAAGCGCCCATGACGACACTCCTCCTGGTCATCCATATTTTCCTCGCCCTGGCCCTCGTGGTCACCGTCCTTTTGCAGCGCAGCGAAGGCGGCGCCCTCGGCATTGGCGGCGGCAACAACAACGGCATGATGTCGGGCCGCGCGCAGGCGAACTTCCTGACGCGCGCCACGGGCATCATCGCGGGCCTCTTCATGCTCAATTGCCTGGTGCTGGCCATCCTTGCCGGCGCCAACCGCCAGCCGCGTTCCATTTTCGACCAGCTGCCGGCCACCGCGCCGCTGCCGTCCTCCACCGCGCCGGCGCCCGTGGCGCCGCCGATGGCGCCTTCGACGCCAGGGAGCGCGCCGACCGCACCCGCACCGACGGCGCCGCCGACGCGATAAGAAAAGCCGACGATTCGGCAGTATTTCGAGCGCCGTGACGGCGAGGCGAAAAAAGGGGCGAGCAGTCGCCCCTTTTTGTTGGGAAAGTTCTTAGGCTTGTGTAATCTTTATCTCCCATGACGCGGTACATCTTCATCACAGGCGGCGTGGTCTCCTCCCTCGGCAAAGGCATCGCCTCCGCGTCGCTCGGCGCGTTGCTGCAGGCGCGTGGCTACAAGGTCCGCCTTCGTAAGCTCGATCCCTACCTGAACGTCGATCCCGGCACGATGTCGCCCTATCAGCACGGCGAGGTCTACGTGACCGACGACGGCGCTGAAACCGATCTCGACCTCGGCCATTACGAGCGCTTTACCGGCGTCGCCTCGCGCCAGAGCGACAACATCACCACCGGCCGCATCTATTCGACCGTCATCTCGCGCGAGCGCCACGGCGACTATCTCGGCGCGACCGTGCAGGTCATTCCGCACGTCACCGACGCGATCAAGGAATTCGTCCTGTCCGATCCGGGCGAGGCGGAGTTCGTGCTCTGCGAAGTCGGCGGCACCGTCGGCGACATCGAAAGCCTGCCGTTCCTCGAGGCGATCCGTCAGCTCGGCAACGAGCTCGGCCGCGAGCGCGCCATGTACGTGCACCTGACGCTGGTGCCCTACATTCCCAGCGCCGGCGAGCTGAAGACCAAGCCGACCCAGCATTCGGTCAAGGAACTGCTCAGCGTCGGCATCCAGCCCGACGCGCTGCTGGCGCGCTGCGACCGGCCGCTGCCGCCGGGCGAGAAGCGCAAGATCGCGCTGTTCTGCAACGTGCGCGAAGACGCGGTCATCCCGGCGCTCGACGTCGACACGATCTACCAGGTGCCGATCAGCTACCACGAGCAGGGCTTCGACAACGTCGTGGTCCGCCATTTCGGCCTCGACAAGGACGAAGCCGGCCGCGCCGAGCCCAACCTCGGCCGCTGGGAGCACATCTCCGGACGCGTCCGCGCGCCGGAAGGCGAGGTGAAGATCGCCGTGGTGGGCAAGTACACCCACTTCCTCGATTCCTATAAGTCCCTCAACGAGGCGCTGATCCACGGCGGCATCCACAACAACGTGCGGGTGAAGCTGGACTGGATCGAATCCGAGATATTCGAGACTGAAGGCACCATCGAGAAGCTCGACGGCGTCAACGGCATCCTGGTGCCGGGCGGCTTCGGCGAGCGCGGCAGCGAAGGCAAGATCGCCGCGGCGCGCTTCGCCCGCGAGCACAAGGTGCCCTATTTCGGCATCTGCTTCGGCATGCAGATGGCGGTGATCGAAGTGGCGCGCAATCTGGCCGGCATCGCCAAGGCCGGTTCGACCGAGTTCGGCGCCTGCGAGGAGCCGGTCGTCGGCCTGATGACCGAGTGGATGCGCGGCAACACGCGCGAGCTGCGCGGGGCGGATGGCAACGTCGGCGGCACCATGCGCCTCGGCGCCTACGACTGCGCCCTGAAGCCGGGCAGCAAAGTGGCCGAGATCTACGCGCGCTCGATGATCAGCGAGCGCCACCGCCACCGCTATGAAGTGAACATCAACTACATGAAGCGGCTGGAGGAGGCGGGCCTCATCTTCTCCGGCATGTCGCCCGACAAGAACCTGCCCGAGATCGTCGAGTTCGCCGACCATCCCTGGTTCATCGGCGTGCAGTTCCATCCCGAGCTCAAGTCCAAGCCGTTCGACACGCACCCGCTGTTCGCCTCCTTCGTGCAGGCGGCCATCGCCCAGTCGCGGCTGGTCTAGGCCATGGCAACGAAGCCCAAAACGAGCAAGCCCGCCGCCGTCGCCAAGCAGCGGCATGTGAAGGTCGGGAAAGCCACCTTCGGCAACGACCTGCGCCTGACCATCATCGCCGGGCCCTGCGCGCTGGAAAGCCGCGCCCACGCCATGGAGATGGCCGACGCCCTGAGCAAGCTGGCCAAGAAGCTCGGCTTCGGCCTGATCTACAAGAGCTCCTTCGACAAGGCCAACCGCACCTCGCTCAAGAGCGACCGCGGCATGGGCCTGAAGAAGGCGCTGCCGATCCTCGCCGAGGTGCGCGAGAAGTTCGGCTGTCCGGTGCTGACCGACGTGCACGAGCGCGAGCAGTGCGCCATCGCCGCCGAATACGTCGACATCCTGCAGATTCCGGCGTTTCTCTCACGCCAGACCGACTTGCTGATCGCCGCCGGCGAGACCGGCAAGGCGGTCAACGTGAAGAAGGGCCAGTTCCTGGCGCCTTGGGACATGGCGAACGTCGCCGCCAAGATCGCCTCGACCGGCAACGAAAAGATCCTGCTCTGCGAGCGCGGCGCGTCCTTCGGCTACAACACGCTGGTCTCCGACATGCGGTCGCTGCCGGTGATGAAGTCGACCGGCTATCCGGTGATCTTCGACGCCACCCATTCGGTGCAGCAGCCGGGCGGGCAGGGCGCCACCAGCGGCGGCGATCGCCGCATGGTGCCGGTGCTGGCGCGCGCGGCCGTCGCCGTCGGCGTCGCCGGGGTCTTCATGGAGACCCACAAGGATCCCGACAAGGCGCCGTCCGACGGGCCGAACATGGTTCATTTAAAGGACATGCCGAAGCTGCTCGAAACGCTGCTCGCGTTCGATAGCCTGGCCAAGTCCGAACCGGCGTGACGCCGGTTCCCTCCCACACGCGAAACCCCATCACGGAGCTACGCCCATGACCGCCATTGCCGACATCCAGGCGCGCGAAATCCTCGACTCGCGCGGCAATCCCACCGTCGAAGTCGACGTCGTGCTGGAGAGCGGCGCCATGGGCCGCGCTGCCGTTCCCTCAGGCGCCTCGACCGGCGCCCATGAGGCGGTCGAGCTGCGCGACGGCGACAAGAAGCGCTACGGCGGCAAGGGCGTGCTCAAGGCCGTCGAGGCGGTGAATGGCGAGCTGTTCGACGCGCTGTCGGGCATGGAAGCGGAAGACCAGCTCTCGCTCGACCGCACGATGATCGAGCTCGACGGCACGCCGAACAAGGCGCGCCTCGGCGCCAACGCCATTCTCGGCGTCTCCATGGCGACGGCGAAGGCCGCTGCGGTCGAAGCCGGCCTGCCGCTCTACGCCTATGTCGGCGGCGTCTTCGCGCGCACCCTGCCGGTGCCGCTGATGAACATCGTCAACGGCGGCGTCCATGCCGACAACCCGATCGACTTCCAGGAATTCATGATCATGCCGGTGTCGGCGACGACCATGGCGGACGCCGTGCGCATGGGCGCCGAGGTGTTCCAGGCCCTGAAGGGCCAGCTCAAGGACGCCGGCCTCAACACCAACGTGGGCGACGAAGGCGGCTTCGCGCCGAACCTGGCGAGCGCCGACGCGGCGCTGAAGTTCATCATGCAGGCGATCAAGAAGGCCGGCTACAAGCCGGGCGAGGACATCGCGCTGGCGCTCGACGCGGCCTCCACCGAATTCTTCAAGAAGGGCAAGTACGTGCTCGAAGGCGAGGGCAAGACCCTCGACCGCGCCGGCATGGTCAAGCTCTACGCCGACCTCGTGAAGCGCTATCCCATCGTCTCGATCGAGGACGGCATGGCCGAGGACGACTGGGAAGGCTGGAAGATGCTGACCGAGGAGCTCGGCGACAAGGTGCAGCTCGTCGGCGACGACCTGTTCGTCACCAACCCGAAGCGCCTCGCGCGCGGCATCAAGGACGGCACGGCCAACGCGATCCTGGTGAAGGTCAACCAGATCGGCACGCTGTCCGAGACGCTGGAAGCCGTCGAGATGGCGCACAAGGCCGGCTACAAGGCCGTCATGTCGCACCGCTCGGGCGAAACCGAGGACGCCACCATCGCCGACCTGGCGGTCGCCACCAACTGCGGGCAGATCAAGACCGGCTCGCTCGCGCGTTCCGACCGGCTTGCCAAGTACAACCAGCTCATCCGCATCGAGGAAGAGCTGGCCGGCTCGGCGATCTATGCCGGCAAAGGCGTGCTGCGGGGCCGCGCTTAGGCCCTGCTGATTCCACAGCGCGAATCGGGTCGCTAGGAACTTATCCCCCGAGTCTCAGTCCCGCCGGGAAGAGTCACTTTTTGATTCTTGATTCCGTTGGGTCTTTTTTGAGTTTGCGCGCATTTTTCGTTGACGAGGTGGAATCGCCTGTGATTCTCTCCAAGTCATGGTCCTGCTTCGCGAAATCAAGAAAAGAGCCCGCTTCATCACCGGCCCCGTGCTGGCGATCGCGGTGTTCGGCTATTTCGCGTACCACTCGATCCAGGGCGACCGCGGCCTGATCGCCTGGGTCCATCTCAGCCAGCAGATCGAGATCGCCGACGCCAACTTCGAGAAGGTGGCGCGCGAGCGCCTCGCCCTCGAGCGCCGCACCAATCTGCTGCGGCCCGACCATCTTGATCCGGACATGCTCGACGAGCGGGTGCGCCAGAACCTCGGCCTGATCCTGCCGAACGAGATCATCATCATGGACAAAGCCGCCGCGGGCCCGACGTCGTCCGACGTCGAGATGCCGCCGGTGAGCGTCGATCCGCTGCGTCCGGCCGACGCCCCGGCGCGTGCGCCGGCCCCGGCCGGGCTCGCCGCCCATGCTGCGAACGCGGCCCCCGCCGCGACCTCGGGAGCCGCCAAATTGGCCGACTTGGCCAATAAGATCACGGTCTCCTTCGCACCCGCACGCTAAAGCCATCAGGCTTTACGTATAACTAATTCAATCACTTAAGTTTTATTCTGTAGGGGCTTTACGCAACTGCAGCATAATTTTACGCCGTTGCGGTCGTTCCTGTCGTCGAAACGATAGGCCTCATTCGAATGTTGCGTATTCATGGGGTGGGAACGAAATATCACCTTTAATCCAGTTAATCATTATTATCGCGTTGCAATAACAGCATTTTTTGAGATTTCGAGACCCTTCCAATGGGCTAGTGAAGGCGCTATATGACCTCCACCGTCGTTCCTCGGCGGACGCGCTCCCCCTCGTTAGAAGGTGCCGGTATGGTCGCAGCCACCGCTAAGAAGTCTTCCGTCGTGAAACCCGCTTCGACGAAACAGGCTTCCCCGCCGCGACAAGCCGACAAGCGCAAATCCCCGAACACCAATCTCGATAAAGAGCTTCTCCTCAAGCTCTACCACGACATGCTGCTGATCCGCCGCTTCGAGGAGAAGGCGGGCCAGCTCTACGGCCAGGGCGCCATCGGCGGCTTCTGCCACCTCTACATCGGCCAGGAAGCCGTCGTCGTCGGCATGCAGTCGACGATCACCGGCGACGACGCCGTCATCACCACCTACCGCGACCACGGCCACATGCTGGCCTGCGGCATGGACCCGAAGGGCGTCATGGCCGAGCTGACGGGCCGCCAGGGCGGCTACTCGCGCGGCAAGGGCGGCTCGATGCACATGTTCAGCGCCGAGAAGAACTTCTACGGCGGCCACGGCATCGTCGGCGCCAGCGTGCCGATCGGCGTCGGCCTGGCCTTCGCGCGCAAGTACAACGGCAAGAACACCGTCAGCCTGACCTACTACGGCGACGGCGCGGCCAACCAGGGCCAGGTCTACGAAGCCTTCAACATGGCGGCGCTGTGGAAGCTGCCGACCGTGTTCGTCATCGAGAACAACCAGTACGCCATGGGCACGTCGGTCAAGCGCGGCGCGGCGACCCCGGACTTCTACAAGCGCGGCGAGGCCTTCGGCATCCCGAGCATGAAGGTCGACGGCATGGACGTCATGAAGGTGCGCGAGGCCGGCGAGATCGCCGTCGCCCATTGCCGCGCCGGCAAGGGCCCCTACGTGCTGCAGATGGAGACCTACCGCTACCGCGGCCACTCCATGTCCGATCCGGCGAAGTACCGCACGCGCGACGAAGTGGACAAGATGCGCGCCGAGCGCGACCCGATCGAGCACCTGCAGATGCATCTGGTCGAAGTGGGCCTCGTCGACGAGGCGGCGCTGAAGAAGGTGGACCAGGACGTCAAGAAGACGATCGTGGACGCCGCCGACTTCGCGCTCAACGACGCCGAGCCCGATCCCGCCGAGCTCTACACCGACGTGCTGGCCTAAAGGCCGGCCTCACGGGCGGCCATTCTCGGCCGCCCGCTTTATTTCCCCAGGGAAGACGAAGGTATTCCATGCCCATCGAAGTGCTCATGCCGGCCCTGTCGCCGACCATGACGGAAGGTAAGATCGCCCGCTGGCTCAAGCATGAAGGCGATGCAGTGAAGTCCGGCGAAGTGCTGGCCGAAATCGAGACCGACAAGGCGACCATGGAGGTCGAGGCGGTCGACGAAGGCACGCTCGGCAAGATCCTGGTGCCTGAAGGCAGCGAGAACGTCGCCGTCAACCAGCTCATCGCCCTGATCCTGGGCGAGGGCGAGGACGCCAAGGCGCTCGACGGCGCGAAAGCCGCGCCGAAGAAGGCCGAGGCCAAGCCCGCCGCCGAAGGCAAGGACGAGGCCCCCAAGGCTGAAGCCAAGGCCGCCGCCGCGCCGGCCGCGCCCGCGTCGAGCTACGCCGCGCCCGCGCCGGAAAAGGACTGGGGCGAGACGACCGTGATGACCGTGCGCGACGCGCTGCGCGACGCCATGGCCGAAGAGATGCGCCGCGACCCCAGCGTCTTCGTCATGGGCGAGGAAGTGGCCGAGTACCAGGGCGCCTACAAGGTGACCCAGGGCCTGCTGCAGGAATTCGGCGATCGCCGCGTCGTCGACACGCCGATCACCGAGCACGGCTTCGCCGGCCTCGGCGTCGGCGCGGCCTTCGCCGGCCTGCGCCCCGTCGTCGAGTTCATGACCTGGAACTTCGCCTTGCAGGCGATGGACCACATCATCAACTCGGCCGCCAAGACGCGCTACATGTCGGGCGGCCAGATGGCCTCGCCGATGGTCTTCCGCGGCCCGAACGGCGCCGCCGCCCGCGTCGGCGCGCAGCATTCGCAGTGCTTCGCCAGCTGGTACGCCCACGTGCCGGGCCTGATCGTCGTGTCGCCCTATTCGGCCGACGACGCCAAGGGCCTGCTCAAGTCGGCGATCCGCGATCCCAACCCGGTAATCTTCCTCGAGAACGAGATCATGTACGGCCGCAGCTTCCCGGTGCCGGTCGATCCCGAGTTCATCGTGCCGATCGGCAAGGCGCGCATCGTGCGCCCGGGCAAGGACGTGACGATCACGGCCTTCTCGATCATGGTCGGCCTCGCCCTGCAGGCGGCCGAGGAACTGGCCAAGGAAGGCATCGACGCGGAGGTCATCGACCTGCGCACGCTGCGTCCGCTCGACACCGCCACCATCGTCGAGTCGGTCAAGAAGACCAACCGCCTGGTGAGCGTGGAGGAGGGCTGGCCCTACGCCGGCATCGGCTCCGAGCTCGCCGCGCTCATGATGGAGCAGGCGTTCGACCATCTCGACGCCCCGGTGAAGCGCGTGACGGCCGTCGACGTGCCGCTGCCCTACGCCGCCAACCTCGAAAAGCTCGCCTTGCCGCAGGCCGACCACATCGTCGCCGCCGCGAAAGAGGTTCTCTACCGCTAAGAAGGCGCTCGCTCCGCAGCGTCCCGTTCCTTTCTCAGGGGAAGCCCTATGCCGATCAAGATCCTGATGCCCGCGCTGTCTCCCACCATGACCGAGGGCAATCTCGCCCGCTGGCTCAAGAAGGAAGGCGACAACGTCAAGTCCGGCGAAGTGCTCGCCGAGATCGAAACCGACAAGGCCACGATGGAAGTCGAGGCGGTCGACGAAGGCAAGCTCGGCAAGATCCTCGTGCCGGCCGGCGCGCAGGGCGTGAAGGTCAACGAGGTGATCGCGCTGCTGCTGGAAGAGGGCGAGGACGCCAAGGCGCTGGAAGGCGCGGTCGCCGCGCCTGCCGCCAAGGCTGAAGCGCCCAAGGAACAGCCGAAGGCGGAAGCTCCGAAGGCGGCTCCGGCTCCCGTGACGACTCCCGTGACCGCCGCTCCGGCGCCCGCGCCGAAGCAGCCGGCCGCCGCGCTGATGGCGTCCCCCGGCGGCCGCGTCTTCGCGACGCCGCTCGCGCGCCGCATCGCCAAGGACAAGGGCCTCGACATCGCCAGCGTGCCGGGCAGCGGCCCGCACGGCCGCGTCACGCGCGTCGACGTCGAGAACTTCAAGGGCGGCGCTGCCGTCGGTGGTTCGGGCGGCCTGCGCCTCGGCGCGGGCGCCAACTTCGCGCCGGCCCGCAGCAAGCTCGTGCCGCACAGCACCATGCGCAAGGTCATCGCCAAGCGCTTGGTCGAATCGAAGCAGACAGTGCCGCACTTCTACGTCAGCGTCGACATCGACCTCGACCGCCTGATGGACCTGCGCGCCGAGATCAACGCCATCGACGAGAAGACGAAGATCTCGGTCAACGACTTCGCCATCCGCGCTTCGGCGTTGGCCCTGATGCAGGTGCCGGGCGCCAACGCGGCCTGGTCGGACGAGGGCGCCGTCATGTACGAGTCGGCCGACATCTCGGTCGCCGTCTCCATCCCGGGCGGCCTCATCACGCCGATCATCAAGAGCGCGGAGAAGAAGGGCCTCGCGGTCATCTCCGCCGAGATGAAGGACCTGGCTTCGCGCGCCAAGGAAGGCCGGCTGAAGCCGGAGGAATTCCAGGGCGGCACCTTCTCGCTCTCCAACCTCGGCATGTTCGGCGTGAAGGACTTCTCGGCGATCATCAATCCGCCGCAAGGCGCCATCCTGGCGGTCTCCGCCGGCGAGCAGCGCGCTGTGGTGAAGGACGGCAAGCTCGCCGTCGCGACCGTGATGACCTGCACGCTCTCCTGCGACCACCGCGTGGTCGACGGCGCGCTCGGCGCGCAGTACATGCAGGCCTTCAAGAATCTCATCGAACATCCCGTCCGCCTCGTGCTGTAGGAGTCGACTGTGGCTGATACCAATTTCGACGTCATCATCGTCGGCAGCGGCCCGGGCGGCTACGTCACCGCCATCCGCGCGGCGCAGCTGAAGCTCAAGGTCGCCATCGTCGAGCGCGCCGAGCTCGGCGGCATCTGCCTCAACTGGGGCTGCATCCCGACCAAGGCGCTGCTGCGCAGCGCCGAGGTCTATCATTCGATGCAGCATGCCGAGGACTTCGGCCTCAGCGCCAAGGGCGTCGACTTCGACCTGAACAAGGTCGTCGAGCGTTCGCGCGGCGTCGCCGCGCAGATGTCCAAGGGCGTCACCTACCTGATGAAGAAGAACAAGATCGAAGTCGTCGTCGGTTCCGGCGCGCTCGACGGCGTGGCCACGGGAGCCGGGGGCCCGCTGCGCAAAGTGAAGGTCACCGACAAGGACGGCAAGGTCACGAACCTGACCGCCAAGCACGTCATCCTCGCCACCGGCGCGCGCGCGCGCGTGATGCCGGGGATGGAGCCGGACGGCAAGCTGATCTGGACCTACCGCGAAGCGCTGGTGCCCAACACCATGCCGAAGTCGCTGCTGGTCGTCGGCTCGGGCGCCATCGGCATCGAGTTCGCGAGCTTCTTCCGCGACCTCGGCGCCGAGGTGACGGTCGTCGAGGTGATGGACCGCGTGCTGCCGGTCGAGGACGAGGACATTTCGGCCTTCGCCCGCAAGGCGTTCGAGAAGCGCGGCATGAAGATCCACACCGGCGCGACGGTGAAGGGCCTGAAGACGGGCAAGGACAACGTCACCGCGACCATCGAGCTCAAGGACAAGGACGGCAAGGCCAAGACCGAGACCTTGACGGTCGACCGCGTCATCCTCGCCGTCGGCATCGTCGGCAACGTCGAGAACCTGGGCCTCGAAGGCACCAAGGTGAAGGTCGACCGCACCCACGTGACGGTCGACGGCTACGGCCAGACCGGCGAGCCGGGCGTCTACGCCATCGGCGATCTCACGGGGCCGCCGTGGCTGGCCCACAAGGCGAGCCACGAGGGCGTCGTCTGCGTCGAGAAGATCGCCGGCGTGCCGGGCGTGCATCCGTTCAAGACCGACAACATCCCGGGCTGCACCTATTGCCATCCGCAGGTCGCCAGCGTCGGCCTGACCGAGAAGGCGGCCAAGGACAAGGGCTTCCAGGTCAAGGTCGGCAAGTTCCCGTTCCTCGGCAACGGCAAAGCCGTGGCCATGGGCGAGCCCGACGGCCTGGTCAAGACGGTGTTCGACGCCAAGACGGGCGCGCTGCTTGGCGCGCACCTGATCGGCGCCGAAGTGACCGAAATGATCCAGGGCTACACCATCGGCCGCCAGCTGGAGACGACGGAGGCGGAGCTGATGGAGACGGTCTTCCCGCATCCGACGATTTCCGAAGTGATGCACGAAGCGGTGCTTGACGCCTACGGCCGCGTCATCCACATCTAGGGCCTGCGGGGAAAAGCCTGGGGGCTTTGGAGACGCCATGAGCGACGTGACCGCGACTGACAGCACCAGCGAAACGCCCGCGGCGAAGCCCGCGCGCGTGCCGAAGCCGGACTGGATCCGGGTGAAGGCGCCCAACTCGTTGCAGTACAACGAGACGCGCAAGCTGCTGCATGGCCTGAAGCTGCACACGGTCTGCGAAGAGGCGGCCTGCCCGAACATCGGCGAGTGCTGGACCAAGAAGCACGCGACGGTGATGATCCTCGGCGACACCTGCACGCGCGCCTGCGCCTTCTGCAACGTCAAGACCGGCAAGCCGAACCTCGTCGATCCGCACGAGCCGGACAACCTCGCCACCGCCATCGCCCAGCTCGGGCTCGAGCATGTCGTCATCACCTCGGTCGACCGCGACGACCTGGAAGACGGCGGCGCAAACCAGTTCGTGCAGTGCATCGAGAAGCTGCGCGTCAAGGCGCCGAGCACCACCATCGAGGTGCTGACGCCGGACTTCCTGCGCAAGCCCGAGAGCATCGACCTGGTCGCGAACGCGCGGCCCGACGTCTACAACCACAACCTCGAGACGGTGCCGCGCCTCTACGCGACGATCCGCCCGGGTGCGCGCTACTTCAACTCGCTGCGCCTGCTCGACCGCGTGAAGAAGGTCGTGCCCTCGATCTTCACCAAGTCCGGCATCATGGTCGGCCTCGGCGAGACGGCGGAAGAGGTCTATCAGGTGATGGACGACCTGCGCGCCGCCGACGTGGACTTCCTCACCATCGGCCAGTACCTGCAGCCGACGCCCAAGCATGCCAAGGTCGAGCGCTTCGTGACGCCCGACGAGTTCAACGCCTATGCCGCCAAGGCGCGGGCCAAGGGCTTCCTGCTGGTGTCGTCCTCGCCGCTGACCCGTTCGTCCTACCACGCGGAAGAGGATTTCCGCCGCCTGCGCGAGGCGCGCGAGAAGAAGCTCGCCGCCGCGCGCGGCTAAGGCCGGCAAGGACAAGGCTGCGCGATGCCGGTTCACGCCGAGCAGAAGTTCATGCCCTACAGCGCCGAGCAGCTCTACGCGCTCGTCGCCGACATCGAGCAATATCCGCAGTTCCTGCCTTGGTGCATCGGCGCGCGCATTCGCGAGCGGCGCGAGACCGAGATCGTCGCCGACCTGGTGATCGGCTTCAAGATGATCCGCGAGCGCTTCACCTCGCGCGTTACCCTGACGCCGCCCGCCGAGGGCGTGGTGCCGCGCATCGACGTCGCCTACGTCGACGGGCCGATGCGCGAGATGACCAACCGCTGGCGCTTCCTGGCGCAGCCGGACGGCGGCACGATCATCGACTTCTACGTCGAATTCGAATTTCGCTCGAAGATCCTGGAAAAGCTGATCGGTGCGCTGTTCCACGAAGCGGTCAAGCGCATGGTCAACGCCTTCGAGGCGCGTGCCGGCGTGCTCTACGGCCCGGCGGCGATCACGCCGGTTTAAAGGCGAAGAGGCCCTAGGCCTCGATCTGCCGCAGGAGCAGGGTGAGGGCGGTTCTGACCGCCGCGAGCCGCACGGCCGAACGGTCCCCCGGAAAGACATGGCGTTCGTGCAGCGTGGGCTTGCCGCGCCGCGCGCAGGCAAGATGCACGAGGCCGACCGGCTTGGTCGGGCTGCCGCCGCCGGGTCCGGCGATGCCGGTGACCGACACGGCGAGGTCGACCGGCGCGTGGGCCAGCACGCCTTCGGCCATGGCGCGGGCAACCTCTTCGCTGACGGCGCCGACCTTGGCGATCAGGGCGGCGAGGACGCCGAGCATCTCGGTCTTGGCCACGTTGGCATAGGTGACGAAGCCGCGCTCGACGACGTCGGAGGAGCCGGCGATCTCGGTCAGGCTGCCGGCGACGAGGCCGCCCGTGCAGGATTCTGCCGTCGCGATCTTCAGCCCTTTGGCGCGTGCGGCGGCGAGGACTTGCTCGGCTTGCTGGCGGACGTCGTCCGGGAACATTACGGCGCCATGCTCATGTCTTTGAGGGAGATGACGAGGTTGATCAGCCAGAGCAGTCCGCCGGCGTAGGTGGCGGCGAGCAGGTCGTCGAACATGGCGCCGAATCCGCCGCCGATGGAACGATCGGCCACGCGCACCGGCCAGGGCTTCCAGATGTCGGCGATGCGGAACAGCACGAAGCCGAGCAGCAGGTTGTACCAAGTGGGCGGCACGAACACGAAGATCGCCATCTGTGCCGCGATCTCGTCGATCACGACCTCAGGCGGATCCTCGGCACGCGTATGCGAGATGTAGACGTTGGCCGCCCAGCAGCCGACGCAGAAGGCGACGACGACCGCGGCGAGCACGATTAGCGGGCCGCCGGCATAGTAGATTCCGAGGGCCAGGGGCAGGGCGCCGAGCGATCCCCAGGTGCCGGGCGCCCGCGGCAGCAGGCCGAGGCCGCCGCCTGTTGCGATCAGGAAGGCCGGATGCCATTTCGGCAAGCCGGCGGCTTTGTCGGTTCCGTTGGCCATGGCTAGAAGGCGTCTGCGGGCAGGCGCACGGTGGCGACCGCCTGGGCGGCGATGCCTTCGCCGCGCCCGAGGAAGCCGAGCTTCTCGGTCGTCGTCGCCTTGACGCTGACGCGCCCGACGGAGACGCCGGCGATCTCGGCGATGCGCGCGCGCATGGCTTCGCGGTGCGGCGAGACCTTCGGCAGCTCGCACAGCACGGTCACGTCGAGATGGGCGATGACGCCGCCCTTCGCCTGCACGCGCTCAACCGCGTGGCGCAGGAACAGCGCCGAATCGACGCCCTTCCACTGCGGGTCGCTCGGCGGGAAATGGCTGCCGATGTCGCCGTCGCCGATGCAGGCGAGGATGGCGTCGGTGAGGGCGTGGAGGCCGACGTCGGCGTCCGAGTGGCCGACGAGCCCGCGCGGGCTCGGCACGCGCAGGCCGCAGAGCGTCACATGGTCTTTCTCGCCGGCCGGGCCGAAGGCATGCACGTCGACGCCGAAGCCGGTGCGGACGTCGCCCAGCGCGGCGAGCAGCTGCCGTTCGGCGCGGGCGAGGTCGCCCTCGGTGGTGATCTTGAAGTTGTCCTCGCTGCCGAGCACTAGCCCGACCGTCTGGCCCGCATGTTCGAGCACGGCGGCGTCGTCGGTGAAGCCGCGGTCGTAGCCGACGTTCTCCGCCGCCATGACCTTGCGGTGCGCGGCGAGTATGTCGGCGTAGCGGAAGGCCTGCGGCGTCTGCGCCCGCCAGAGGCCTTCGCGTTCGACGGCACCCGCGACGACATCTGCCCCCTCGGTTTGATGGGCGCCGCGCTTGAGGCTGTCGGCAAGCGGCACGGCGACGATGGCGCCAGGGTGGCGCGCCAGGCCGGCGATGCTGCGGTCGATGATCGGCGCGTCGACGAAGGGGCGGGCGGCGTCATGGATCAGCACGGAGGCGGGCGCCTGTCCGGCGAGGCTTTCGAGGCCGAGGCGCACCGATTCCTGGCGCGACTCGCCGCCATGCACCGGGGCCAGCAGGTCGAGGCCGGTCATGGCTTCGTCGTAGAGCGCGTGGTCGTCGGCATGGATGACGACGCGCACGGCGTCGATGCCGGGATGGTCGAGGAAGGGCAGGGCGGCGCGGCGCAGCACGGCCATGCCGCCGAGCTTGCGGTACTGCTTGGGGGCGCCGTCGGCCGGCGCGCCAGACGCCGCGAAGCGGCTGCCGCGTCCGGCGGCGACGATCAGGGCGATGCAGGAAGGCGCGGGTTGCGAAGTCATGGCGGCGAACCTACCCCGTCCGCCGCCGTCTTCCAAGCCATGCTGAAATGCTCTAAGAGCCATAGAACGGCGGGCGAGGCGCGCTCCGCAGGAAACGGTGTATAGTCCCCGCCGCCATGACCTTCGCGATTCCCCATAGCTTCGTTTTCGGCCTCTCCGCGTTCCTCGCGCTGCTGCCGGCGACGCTCTACGCCCTGCTGCCGCGCGCCGATCGGCAGGCGCGCGACGGCGCGCTGTTCTGGTGGCTCGGCGGCGTCGCCCTCGCCGGCAGCGTCGCCTGGACGGCGGCGCAGTTCGTCGACGGCTGGCGCACGGGATTCGCGCCGAGCCTGTGGCTCATCATCGTCGTCACCCTGGCGCTCTACGGCGTCCTGGCGGCTGTCTCCGTCGAATCGCGCCGGCTGGCGGGGCTGCTCTATCTCTATCTCGCGCTGATGGCCGTGCCGGCGATCCTGTGGAGCGGCGAGCCGGAGCGGCCGCTCGTCGGCCCGTTCGGCGCCTGGATGACGGCGCATATCTTCGCCGCCGTGCTGGCCTACGCCCTGGCGACGCTGGCCGCCGTCGCCGGCGTCGGCGTGCTGCTGCGCGAGCGCGCGCTGAAGCGCAAGGCGCAGCCCGGCACGACGCTGGCGGCCCGGATGCCTGCCGTGGCCGACGGCGAGCGCCTGCAAAGCCGCTTGCTGGCGGCGGCGGGGGCCTTCCTCGCCATCGGCTTGATGAGCGGCATGGCGGAACAATATGTCGAGACCGGAGCCCTGCTGCCGCTCACTCACAAGGTCGTGCTGGCCTTCATTGCCTTCGCCCTGGTCGTGGCTCTGCTGGTGCTGCATTCGCGCCTCGGCGTCGGCGGCCGCCGCCTGGCGCGGGTCCTGCTGGGCGCCTATCTGGTGCTGGCTTTCGCCTATCCCGGCGTCAAATTCGTCACCGACGTGCTGATCGGCGCGAATTGACGCAGCCCGGTCCGCCGGCCGCTCAAGTTTTCCCCCGAAATATCTGAAAGAATGGCCGGCTAGGCCACGTTTCCCGCCGCCTCGGCCATGAAATTCATGGCGGATTTCCTGAGGCTGGCCGAGCCATGCGCGCAACGCATCGGAACGGGCCGAGCCTTGAAAATTTATGGCCGACAATTCTATTGCAAATGCGAAGGGTGGCAGATACGCTTGCCTAACATTTGGTCATGAAATTTCTACGCCTATTTTATAGGCATTTGCTCAAGGTCTAGCGAGATTCCCCCGATGACCGCCAACCTGCTCAAGCATCCCTATCCATCCAGCGGCGAAGGCCTGCATGAGGCGGTGCTCAACGCGCTGTCCGACCCGATCCTGATCATCGGCGCGGGCAACCGGATGGACTACGTCAACGCCGCCGCCGAACAGTTCTTCCAGGCCAGCGTCAGCTACCTGAAGGGCAAGTCGCTGCAGGAGATGATCCCCGGCGACAGCCCGCTCTTCACGCTGATCGACCAGGTGCGCCAGACTGGCAGCAGCGTGTCGGAATATGGCGTCACGCTGGAGACGCCGCGCATCGGCACCCACATCCTGACGATCCAGGTGAGCATGGTCGGCGACCGCGAGAACGCCGTCGTGGTCATGTTCCACGAGCGCTCGATCGCGCTGAAGATGGACCGCCAGCTGACCCACCGCAACGTCGCGCGCTCGGTGACGGCGATGGCGGCGATCCTCGCCCACGAGATCAAGAACCCGCTGTCCGGAATCCGTGGCGCGGCGCAGCTTCTCGAGCAGAACGCCGAGATCACCGACCGTCCGCTGACGCGCCTGATCATCGAGGAGACCGACCGCATCTGCGGCCTCATCGACCGCATGGAGATGTTCACCGACCGGCCGCACATCGAGCGCGACGCTGTGAACATCCACCAGGTGCTGGAGCATGTGCGGCGCATCGCGCAGAACGGCTTCGGCAAGCATCTCCGCTTCATCGAGAACTACGACCCGTCGCTGCCGCCGGTGGCGGGCAACCGCGACCAGCTCATCCAGGTGCTGCTCAACCTGGTTAAGAACGCCGCCGAGGCCTGTCCGCAGCAGGGCGGCGAGATCGTGCTCTCGACCGCCTACCAGCATGGCGTGCGCCTGGCGCTGCCCGGCAGCGACACGCATACGCAGCTGCCGCTCGTCGTCAGCGTCCAGGACAACGGCGACGGCATCCCCGAAGACCTGCGTCCGCACCTGTTCGATCCCTTCGTCACGACGAAGGTCAACGGAACCGGCCTCGGTCTTGCATTGGTTGCGAAGATCATCGGCGACCATGGCGGCATCGTCGAATTCTCGAACTTGCCGAAGGGCACGGCGTTTCGTGTCCACCTCCCGATCCACCAGAGTCCCGCGAGCAGCGTGAAATGACGGAATCCACGATCCTAGTTGCCGACGACGACCAGGCGATCCGCACGGTCCTGGCCCAGGCCCTGGCCCGCACCGGCTATCGGGTGCGCACCACGGGCAACGCCGCGACCCTGTGGCGCTGGGTTTCGGACGGGGAGGGCGATCTCGTCGTCACCGACGTCATCCTGCCCGACGAGAACGGCCTCGACCTGATCCCGCGCATCCGCAAGGTCCGCCCGGACCTGCGCATCGTCGTCATGAGCGCGCAGAACACGCTGCTGACGGCGGTGACGGCGGCCCAGCGCGGCGCCTTCGAATACCTGCCCAAGCCCTTCGACCTCAACGAGCTGATCAGCGTCGTCAAGCGCGCCCTGACCGTCTCGCCCTCGGCCAACGTCACTGTCGACGGCCTGCCCGAGGAGACCGAGGAACAGCTGCCGCTGATCGGCCGCTCGCCGGCGATGCAGGAAATCTACCGCACGCTGGCGCGCCTCATCGGCACCGACCTGACCGTCACCATCAGCGGCGAATCCGGCACCGGCAAGGAGCTGGTCGCGCGTGCGCTGCACGACTACGGCAAGCGCCGCAGCGGGCCTTTCGTCGCCATCAACATGGCGGCCATCCCGCGCGAGCTGATCGAGAGCGAGCTGTTCGGCCACGAGCGCGGCGCCTTCACCGGCGCCACCACGCGCCATGTCGGCCGCTTCGAGCAGGCCGAGGGCGGCACCCTGTTCCTCGACGAGATCGGCGACATGCCCCTCGAGGCCCAGACGCGCCTGCTGCGCGTGCTGCAGGAAGGCGAATACACCACCGTCGGCGGCCGCACGCCGATCCGCACCAACGTGCGCATCATCGCCGCGACCCACCGCGACCTGCGCCAGCTCATTCGCCAGGGCCTGTTCCGCGAAGACCTGTTCTACCGCCTCAACGTGGTCCCGATCCGCCTGCCGCCCTTGCGCGAGCGCACGGAGGACACGCCGGCCCTGGTTCGCCATTTCTTCGCCCAGGCCGCCGCCGAGGGCTTGCCGGCCAAGCGGCTCGACGATGCCGCCATGGACCGGCTCAAGGCCTACCGCTGGCCGGGCAACGTGCGCGAGCTGGAAAACCTCGTGCGCCGGCTCGCCGCGCTCTATTCCCAGGAAACCATCGGCGTCGACGTGATCGAGGCCGAACTGGCGGAAACCAGCGCCGCGCCGGTGATGGAGCAGGAAAAGGCCGAAAGCCTGACCGGATCGGTCGAACGGCACCTGCGCGACTACTTCGGGGCCCATCGCGACGGCCTGCCGCCGCCGGGCCTCTATGACAGGATCCTGCGCGAGGTCGAGCGCCCGCTGCTCAACCTCAGCCTGGCCGCCACGCGGGGGAACCAGATCAAGGCAGCCCACCTGCTCGGCCTGAACCGCAATACCCTGCGCAAGAAGCTCCGCGAGTTGGACATCCAGGTCATCCGCGGCATAAAATGAGCCGCGCCAAGGGGCTGGGCACGGTTGAACCGTTCCGGCGCCTTGGACCCTGAGACGATCCGGTAGAGGACGGTTCGGCCCATTCGTCGTCCGCATGTCGCGCCCGCGCGCCGTGCCCGGCGCTTCGGCCTGCCGAGGCGAGCCAATCCCACGCATGAACATTCCGGACTCGCAAGAGGCGGTCGAACCCCAGGCCATCCCTGGGCCCCCCACGCTTTCCTCGGAGCCTGCTCCGTCGAGCCGGCGGGACCGCTTCGCCCTGTGGGCGACGCGCGTCGGCCTCGGCCGCAAGCTCGCCATCGCCCTGGCCGTGCTCGCCGTCCTCGCCGGCACGGCGACCTACCTGACGCTGACCGGCTCGTCGCCGCTCACGGCCTCGACCAACAGCCTGCTGCTGCTGCTCAACATCGACCTCGTGCTGCTGCTGTCGCTCGGCGGCATCATCGCGCGGCGCATCGTGCAGATCTGGGCCGAGCGCCGGCGCGGCTCCGCCGGCTCGCGCCTGCACGTCCGCCTTGTCGTGCTGTTCAGCGCGCTTGCGGCGACGCCGGCGATCGTCGTCGCGGTCTTTTCGGCCCTGTTCTTCAACCTGGGCGTCGAATCCTGGTTCGACGACCGCGTGCGGACGGCGGTCCGCGAATCGCTGGCCGTGGCCGAGGCCTACGTCCAGGAGCATCAGAACGTCATCCGCGGCGAAATCCTCGCCATGGCGAACGACATCAACCGCGAGGGCGGGGCGCTGCTCGACAATCCCCAGCGGCTCAATGCCCTGGTCGAGACCCAGGCGCTGCTGCGCTCGCTGACGGAAGCCATCATCTTCGACCAGTCGGGCCGCGTCATCGCCCGCTCGCGCCTGAGCTTCGTCCTCGAGTTCGAGCCGATCCCGCCCGAATCGCTGGAGCGCGCCCGTAACGGCGAGCCGGTGATCTTCGTCAGCGACACCGACGACCGGGTGAGGGCGCTCGTCAAGCTCGACGGCCTGTTCGACGCCTACCTGTACGTCGGCCGCTTCGTCGACCCCAAGGTCATCAACCACATGGAGAAGACCCAGGACGCGGTGCAGGCCTACGAGACGCTCGAGGCACGGCGCGGCGGCCTGCAGATCACCTTCGCCATGATCTTCGTGATGGTCGCGCTGCTGCTGCTGCTGGCCGCCGTCTGGGTCGGCCTGGCGCTGGCCAACCAGCTGGCGAAGCCGATCAGCGCCTTGATCAACGCGGCGGAGCGCGTGCGCGCCGGCGACCTGACAGCCCATGTGGACGAGGGGGCGCCGAACGACGAGCTGGGCTCCCTGTCGCGCGCCTTCAACCGCATGACGAGCCAGCTGTCGGCGCAGCGGTCGGAACTGGTCGAGGCCAACCGCCAGGTCGACACCCGCCGCCGCTTCATGGAGGCGGTGCTGTCCGGCGTCTCGGCCGGCGTCGTCGGCCTCGATGCCGACGCGAACATCAACTTCCCGAACCGCTCGGCGGTCCGGCTGCTCGGCAGCGACCTCTATTCGATGATCGGCCGTCCGCTGGCCGAAGCGCTGCCGGAGATCGAGCCGCTGCTCGAAGCGGCGCGCAAGCGGCCCAACCGGCTGCACGAGACGCAGATCGACCTGGTGCGCGACGGCCGCTTCCGCACCTTGCTGGTGCGCATCGCCGCCGAGGACGCCGAGGAAAGCAAGTCGGACGGCATCGCCGGCTATGTCGCGACCTTCGACGACATCACCGAAATGCTGTCGGCGCAGCGCAAGGCCACCTGGTCCGACGTGGCGCGCCGCCTGGCGCACGAGATCAAGAACCCGCTGACGCCGATCCAGCTCTCGGCCGAGCGGCTGCGCCGCAAGTACCTCGCCGAGGTGACGAGCGACCCGCAGACCTTCAACATCTGCATCGACACCATCATCCGCCAGGTCGACGACATCGGCGGCATGATCGACGAGTTCTCCTCCTTCGCGCGCATGCCGGCGCCGGTCCTCAAGGAATGGGACCTGGCGGAGGTCGTGCGCCAGAGCCTGTTCCTGCAGCAGAGCGCCAATCCCGACATCGTCTACCACGACGAGGTCCATGGCGCGGTGTCGCTGCTGTGCGACGCACGCCAGATCAGCCAGGCCCTCACCAATCTGCTGAAGAACGCCGCCGAATCGATCCGCGAGCGGCTGGCCGGCAACACGGTCGCGGCCGGCGACAATCCGGGGCAGGGGAACGGCGAGATTCGCCTGGCCCTGGAAGAGGACGAGACGCGCCTCGCTGTCGTCGTCGAGGACAACGGCCTCGGCCTGCCGCCCGACAAGCGCCATCGGCTCACCGACCCTTACGTGACGACGAAATCGACCGGCACCGGCCTAGGGCTGGCCATCGTGCGCAAAATCATGGAAGATCACGGCGGCGAACTGCTGCTGGAGGACCGTCCCGAGGGCGGCGCACGGGTCAGCTTGATTTTCAAATCGGCCGAAATACATTCGAGCCTCGAAACGCCGTCTCCTGGCGCCGAATCCCACCTGCGGGACGCGGCGCTGACCATCCCCCCTCAGCCGCCGCGCAAGATCGCCTCCCATGAGTCATGACATTCTGATCGTTGACGACGAAGCGGACATCCGGATGCTGATGTCCGGCGTCCTGCGCGACGAGGGCTACCAGACGCGCGACGCCGCCGACAGCGATTCGGCCCTGGCCGCGATCCAGGCCCGCCGGCCGAGCCTGGTCATCCTCGACATCTGGCTGCACAACTCGCGCCTCGACGGCTTGGAGATCCTCGACCAGATCCGCAAGGACCACGCGGACCTGCCCGTCGTCATGATCAGCGGCCACGGCAACATCGAGACCGCCGTCACGGCGATCAAGAAGGGCGCCTACGAATACATCGAGAAGCCGTTCAAGGCCGACCGCCTGCTGCTGGTGGTCGAACGCGCCATCGAGGCGTCGCGGCTGCGCCGCGAGAATGCCGAGCTGCGCATGCGCGCTGGCGGCGAGCTGGCCCTGGTCGGCGATTCGCAGCTCGCCAACCAGCTCCGCCTGACCATCGACAAGGTGGCGCCGACCAACAGCCGTGTGCTGATCGGCGGCCCGCCCGGCGTCGGCAAGGAAGTCGTCGCGCGGCTGATCCACAACCGCTCGGGCCGCAACAGCGGCCCCTTCGTGCCGGTCAACTGCGCCGCCATGGGCCCCGAGCACATCGAGATGGCGCTGTTCGGCGTCGAGGCGAGCGTCGAAGGGCCGGGCAGCCCGCGCAAGACCGGCACCTTCGAGAACGCCCACGGCGGCACGCTCTTCCTCGACGAGGTGGCCGACATGCCGCTCGTCACCCAGGGCAAGATCGTCCGCGTGCTGCAGGAGCAGACCTTCGAGCGCGTCGGCGGCCACACCAAGGTGGCGGTCGACGTGCGCGTCATCGCCTCGACCAACCGCGACCTGCAGGAGCAGATCACGGCCGGCCGCTTCCGCGAAGACCTCTACTATCGCCTCAACGTGGTGCCGATCCGCGTGCCGCCGCTGAAGGAGCGCCGCGAGGACATCCCGCTGCTGGTGCACCACTTCATGCAGATGGCGGCGCGCTCGTCCGGCCTGCCGGAGCGTGAGATCGGCGACGACGCCATGACGGCGCTGCAGGCCCATGGCTGGCCCGGCAACGTGCGCCAGCTGCGCAACGCCATCGAATGGATGCTGATCATGGCGCCCGGCGACGCCGGCGGGAAGATCCGCGCCGACATGCTGCCGCCCGAGATCCTGGACATCAGCCCGGCCGTGCTGCGCTGGGACAAGTCCGGCGAGATGATGAGCCTGCCGCTGCGCGACGCGCGAGAGGTGTTCGAGCGCGAATATCTCGCCGCCCAGATATTGCGCTTCGGCGGCAACATCACCCGCACCGCCTCGTTCGTCGGGATGGAGCGCTCGGCGCTCCACCGCAAGCTGAAGTCGCTCGGCTTGACGAACGGCGACGGCCCCATCGTCTAGGCGCTTCCATGCCGGGCCTCACATGAAAGTCATCGTCTGCGGCGCGGGGCAGGTGGGGACCAGCATCGTCCGCTACCTGGCGTCGGAGAACAACGACGTGACGGTCATCGACCAGTCGGCCGAGCTGGTGCGCAAGATCGGCGACTCGCTCGACGTCAAGGCGATGGAAGGCTTCGCCTCGCATCCGGACGTGCTCGACGCCGCCGGCATCCGCGACGCCGACATGATCATCGCGGTCACCTATTCCGACGAAGTCAACATGATCGCCTGCCAGGTGGCCCACTCGCTGTTCGAGGTGCCGACGAAGATCGCGCGCGTCCGCCACCAGAGCTACCTGCAGCCGATGTGGTCGGACCTGTTCAACCGCGAGAACATGCCGATCGACGCGATCATCTCGCCGGAGCTGGAAGTCGGCCGCGCGGTGACGCGTCGCCTGTGGGTGCCCGGCGCCTTCGACATGATTCCGCTGGCCGACGGCAAGGTCCGCGTCATCGGCGTGCGCTGCACGGCGGAGACGCCGATCGTCAACACGCCGCTGCGCCAGCTGACGGGCCTGTTTCCCAACCTCAACGTCACCATCGTCGGCGTCATGCGCGACGGCAAGGGCTTCGTGCCCGACGCCGACGACGAGATGCTGGCGGGCGACGAGGTCTATTTCGTCGCCGACGCGGCCCACGTCAGCCGCGCCATGCTGGCTTTCGGCCACGAGGAGGCGACGGCGCGCCGCGTCGTCATCCTTGGCGGCGGCAACATCGGCCGCTACATCGCCCGCGAGCTGGAAGACCATCCCGGCGTCTCGGCCAAGGTCATCGAGCGCGGCAAGGCGCGGGCCGAGGAGATCGCCCTCGACCTCAGGCGCACCGTCGTGCTCAACGGCGACGCCCTCGACCCGGAAATCCTCGACGAGGCCGACGTCGGCGCGGCCGAGGCGGTGATCGCCGTCACCAACGAGGACGAGGTGAACATCCTCGCCTCGCTGCTCGCCAAGCGGGCCGGCTGCCGCCGCGCCATCACGCTGATCAACGCGACGACCTTCTCGCCGCTCGTCGGCGCGCTCGGCATCGACGTCATCGTCAGCCCGCGCGCCATCACGGTCTCGACGATCTTGCAGCATATCCGCCGCGGCCGCATCCGCGCCGTCCATTCGCTGGGCGACGGCTTCGGCGAGGTGATCGAGGCCGAGGCCCTGGAGACGTCGAGCGTCGTCGGCAAGCCGCTCAAGGACAGCGGCTTTCCCGACGGCGTCATCGTCGGCGCCGTGGTCCGCGACGGCGTCGTCATCGTCCCGGACCCCCTGACGGTCATCAAGCCGAAGGACCGGGTCGTGCTCTTCGCCACCGCCGCCGACGTCAAGACGGTCGAGAAGATGTTCTCGGTCGGCCTCGCGTTCTTCTAATCGCCACAATCTCCGTCCTATCTTCCTTCCGTTTCCTCCATCTCAGGTCAGCTGTTTCCCATGTCGCGCATCGCCTACGTCAACGGTCACTACATCGAACATCGCCGCGCCGCCGTCCACATCGACGACCGGGGCTACCAATTCGCAGACGGCGTCTATGAGGTGGTCACCATCGCGGCAGGGCGCCTCATCGACGAGGATCTGCATTTCCGGCGCCTGGAGCGCTCCCTGCACGAGATGCGGATCCCGGCGCCGATGTCGCGCGCCGCCATGCGGCACATCTTCGCCGAAGTCATCCGCCGCAACATCGTGACCGACGGCATCGTCTACATGCAGATCACGCGCGGCGTGGCGCCGCGCGACCATGTCTTCCCCAAGAAGGCCAAGCCGTCGGTCGTCGTCACCGCGAAGCGCCTGAAGCCGACCGACCCGAAGCTTCTCGCGCGCGGCGTCGACGTGGTGAGCATGCCCGACATCCGCTGGGGCCGCTGCGACATCAAGTCGCTGTCGCTGCTGCCCAACGTGCTGGCCAAGCAGGCGGCGAAGGAGCAGGGGGCCTACGAGGCCTGGCTGGTCGACAAGGCCGGCGACGTGACGGAAGGCTCATCGACGAACGCCTGGATCGTCAGCGCCAAGGGCGCCCTGGTCACGCGCAGCGCCGGGCCGGAAATCCTCAACGGCGTCACCCGCCTGGCCGTGCTGGCCCTGGCCCGCGCCGCCAAGATGAAGATCGAGGAGCGGACCTTCAGCCTGAAGGAGGCCCGCAAGGCGAAGGAGGCCTTCATCACCAGCTCGACCAACTTCGTCATGCCGGTCGTGAACATCGACGGCAAGCCGGTGGGCGACGGCAAGCCCGGCGCCTTCACGCGCCGCCTGCGCGAGCATTACATCGCCCACATGGCGAAGGCCTAGGCGGCAGCCATGTCGCCGGCCTCGCTCCTGACGCCGCCGCCGCCCAAGCCCCGCGCCGTCCTGTTCGACTGGGACAACACGCTCGTCGACAGCTGGCCGGCGATCCATGCGTCGGTGAACCGCACGCTGGCGGCCATGGGCCATCCGACCTGGTCGCTGGAGGAGGCGAAGCGGCGCATCGCGCGCAGTTTGCGCGACAGCTTTCCGCAGCTCTTCGGCGAACGCTGGAACGAGGCGCGCGAGATCTACTATCGCAGTTTCGCCGAAGTCCATCTCGACACGCTGCGCCCGAAGGAAGGCGCGCTGGAGCTGATCGAGACATTGCACGAGCGCGGCTGCTATCTCGCGGTGGTGAGCAACAAGACCGGAAAGTACCTGCGCCTCGAAGCGGAGCGTCTCGGCTGGAACGGCCATTTCCGCCAGCTCGTGGGCGCGACCGACGCGGCGCGCGACAAGCCGGCGGTCGAGCCCGTCGACATGGCCCTGGCGGACAGCGGCATCGCGCGCGGCCCTGATGTCTGGTTCGTCGGCGACGGCGCCGTCGACCTCGAATGCGCGCGGAACGCGGGCCTCAGCGGCTTCCTCGTCGGCGAGCCGACGGGCGAGCCGATTCCGCCGGAAATGCTTATCCCTCAAGCCTCTGGCGGGGTCTGGACGGTCCCGGATTGCGCCGCTCTCGGAGCCCTTGTGCGGGGCCTATAAGGTCCTATATGAACACGGGGCTTCAGAACTTCGTGAGTTCGAGCTCCCTTCGCGGCATGTGCGTGGCGGCCGCGGCCATCATTTGCAATAATGCAAAAAGTCTAAGAAAAACCGAGGTCAAAATGTCTTCAGAAAAATCCCAGAACCTCCAGGACGTGTTCCTGAACAATATCCGCAAGAACAAGACGTCGGTCACAGTCTTCCTCGTCAATGGCGTGAAGCTGCAAGGCATCGTCACCTGGTTCGACAACTTTTCGGTGCTGCTGCGGCGGGACAATCATTCCCAGCTCGTCTACAAGCACGCGATCTCGACCGTGATGCCGACCACGCCGATCCAGCTCTTCGAGCCGGAACAGGAATAGGCGCCCGTTGCCGCGCGACGAAACTCCCGACGATACCGCTCCCCGGACCGACACGCCGGTTCGGGGCGCGACCCGAGGCCGCAAGGCCGAGAAGACTCGGACCGGCCGCAAGGCCGAGGCCTCCAAGGCCAAGAACGCTCCCGACCAGAACGTCAACCTGACGGGCAAGGTCGAGACGCGCGCGACGTCGGGCCGCACGGCCGTCGTCCATCCCGATTTTCGCAGCGGCCAGAAATCCGAAGCGCAGGCGATCCGCGATCCGGCGGCGCGGCTTGAAGAAGCGCGCGGCCTGGCGCTCGCCATCGACCTCGACGTCGTCCATGCGGAAGTCTGCCCGATCCGCGTGCCGCGTCCCGCGACGCTGCTCGGCGGCGGCGCCGTCGAGCGCATCAAGGAGCTCGTGGCGGCGGAAGAGGTGCAGGTCGTCGTCGTCGACGCGTCGCTGACGCCGGTGCAGCAGCGCAACCTGGAGCTGGCCTGGTCCTGCAAGGTCATCGACCGCACGGGCCTCATCCTCGAAATTTTCGGCGCCCGCGCCCGCACGCGGGAAGGCCGCCTGCAGGTCGAGCTCGCCTCGCTCAACTACCAGCGCAGCCGCCTGGTGAGGTCGTGGACCCACCTGGAGCGCCAGCGCGGCGGCTTCGGCTTCCTCGGCGGTCCCGGCGAAAGCCAGATCGAGGCCGACCGTCGCCTGATCGGCGACCGCATCATCAAGCTCAAGACCGAGCTGGACGATGTGCGGCGCACCCGCGCGCTGCACCGCAAGGGCCGCGAGCGCGTGCCCTATCCCATCGTCGCCCTGGTCGGCTACACCAACGCCGGCAAGTCCACCCTGTTCAACCGGCTCACCAAGTCGGACGTGCTGGCCAAGGACCTGCTGTTCGCCACCCTCGATCCGACGATGCGGGCGACCAAGCTGCCCTCCGGCCGGCGCGTCATCATGTCCGACACGGTGGGCTTCATCTCCGACCTGCCGACGGACCTAGTCGCGGCCTTCCGCGCCACGTTGGAAGAGGTGCTGGCCGCCGACGTCATCCTGCATGTGCGCGACGTCTCCCATGACGACAGCGAGGCCCAGCGCCTCGACGTGCTGAACGTGCTGGCGCAGCTCGGCGTCGAGGCCGAGAGCGAGACCCGCGTCGTCGAGGTCCTGAACAAGCTCGACCGGCTGGAGGAGGGGGCCCACCAGCGCCTGCTCTCCGTCACCGCCCGCGATCCCAACCTGGTGGCCGTGTCGGCCATGACCGGGGAGGGCTGCGACGTCCTCCTGGCCCTCCTGGACGAGCGCCTGAGCGTCGGGCGGGAAGTCCGCGACTATGAACTCCCCTCGGGCGACGGGGCGGCCATCGCCTGGCTCTACGACCATGCGGACGTGCTGGGCCGGGAAGACGGGGACGACGGGGTGGTCCGCCTCAAGGTCGGCCTGGATGCCGAGACGGCGGCCCGCTTCGAGCGCCGCCAGGCCTCCTGAGGGATATCCCCGGTTTCCGGGAAACTCCTCATATTCCTGCAATAAAGCTGGGTTAGACCGGTCCCGCTGCCGGGTTGACTCTCAGGCGGCCAGGGCCTAGATATCTGGCACTCAAAGAGCGGGAGTGCTAACAGCCCTCAGGGCGGATCCCCCTCTGCGACGCAACATTTTCCCCAATCTCTCATGGAGAGCCAGACAATGAAGTTCAGGCCCCTGCACGACCGCGTTCTGGTGAAGCCCCTCGAGGCCGAAACCAAGACCGCCGGCGGCATCATCATTCCCGACACCGCCAAGGAAAAGCCCATGGAGGGCAAGGTCATCGCCGTTGGCGCCGGTCTGCGCGGCGAAGACGGCAAGCTCGTTCCCATGGATGTCAAGAAGGGCGATCGCGTCCTTTACGGCAAATGGTCCGGTACCGAGGTGAAGGTCGACGGCGATGATCTCCTGATCATCAAAGAGTCCGACATCATGGGCATCGTCGAATAAGGATCCGAAAAAATGGCAGCCAAAGACATTAAGTTCTCCACCGATGCCCGTACGCGCATGCTGCGCGGCGTCGAGATCCTCGCCGACGCCGTGAAGGTGACGCTGGGCCCGAAGGGTCGCAACGTCGTCATCGAGAAGTCGTTCGGCGCTCCGCGCATCACCAAGGACGGCGTCAGCGTCGCCAAGGAGATCGAGCTCACCGACAAGTTCGAGAACATGGGCGCCCAGATGGTCCGCGAAGTCGCTTCGCGCACCAACGACGAAGCCGGCGACGGCACGACGACCGCCACAGTTCTCGCCGCGTCCATCATCCGTGAAGGCGTCAAGTCGGTCGCGGCCGGCATGAACCCGATGGACCTGAAGCGCGGCATCGACCTCGCCGTCGAATGCGTCATCGAAGACCTGAAGAAGCGCTCGAAGAAGGTCAAGTCGAGCGAAGAGATCGCCCAGGTCGGCACCATCTCCGCCAACGGCGAAGCCGCCATCGGCAAGATGATCGCCGAAGCGATGGACAAGGTCGGCAAGGAAGGCGTCATCACCGTCGAGGAGGCCAAGGGCCTCGAGACGGAGCTGGACGTCGTCGAAGGCATGCAGTTCGACCGCGGCTACCTGTCGCCGTACTTCATCACCAACGCCGACAAGATGATCGCCGAACTCGACGATCCGTTGATCCTCATCAACGAGAAGAAGCTGTCGGGCCTGCAGGCCATGCTGCCGCTTCTCGAAGCGGTCGTGCAGAGCGGCCGGCCGCTGCTCATCATCGCCGAAGACATCGAAGGCGAGGCTCTGGCCACGCTCGTCGTCAACAAGCTGCGCGGCGGCCTGAAGGTCGCTGCCGTGAAGGCGCCGGGCTTCGGCGATCGCCGCAAGGCGATGCTCGAAGACATCGCCACCCTCACGGGCGGCCAGGTGATCTCCGAAGATCTCGGCATCAAGCTCGAGACCGTCACCATCGACATGCTTGGCAAGGCCAAGAAGGTCTCGATGACGAAGGAAAACACCACGATCGTCGATGGCGTCGGCAAGAAGTCCGACATCCAGGCGCGCATCTCTCAGATCAAGGCGCAGATCGAAGAGACGACCTCCGACTACGACCGCGAGAAGCTGCAGGAACGCCTGGCCAAGCTGGCCGGCGGCGTTGCGGTGATCAAGGTCGGCGGCGGCAGCGAAGTCGAAGTGAAGGAGCGCAAGGACCGCGTTGACGACGCGCTCCATGCCACCCGTGCGGCTGTCGAAGAAGGCATCGTCCCGGGCGGCGGCACTGCGCTGCTGTATGCGATCAAGGCGCTCGCCAAGCTCGAAGTGGAAGATGCCGACCAGCGCGTCGGCGTCGACATCATCCGCAAGGCTCTGCAGGCTCCGGTCCGCCAGATCGCCGAGAATGCCGGTGCCGACGGCGCCGTCATCGCCGGCAAGCTGATGGAGAGCAAGGACGCCAACTACGGCTACAACGCTCAGAGCGGCAAGTTCGAAGACCTGGTCAAGTCCGGCATCATCGACCCGACGAAGGTCGTCCGTACCGCTCTGCAGGATGCCGCTTCGGTCGGCGGCCTGCTGATCACCACGGAAGCGATGATCGCCGACAAGCCTGAGAAGAAAGATGCCATGCCGGCGATGCCCGGCGGCGGCATGGGCGGCATGGGCGGTATGGACTTCTAAAGAAGTCCAGAGGGCGGCATGGACTTCTAAGTCCAGCCGTCTAACGCCTGACGAAATGGGAAGGGGCCGCAGCTGCGGCCCCTTTCTTTTTGTCCATTGCCCGCCTTCATCGGGCGATCCATGCTGACGCATCATCGAATGGCGAGTTGGAGTGATCGGCATGTCCGGCGAAAAAGTGGCGTTTCTCGGCCTCGGCGTCATGGGCTTTCCCATGGCCGGCCATCTCGCGAAGGCGGGCTATGCGGTGACGGTCTACAACCGCACTGCGGCCAAGTCGGCGGCCTGGGTTGCAAAACATGGCGGGGCCAGCGCGCCGACTCCGGCGGCGGCGGCCAAGGGCGCCGCCCTGGTCTTCGCCTGCGTCGGCAACGACGACGACCTGCGCGCCGTCACGCTCGGCCCTGACGGGGCGTTCTCCGGCATGGCCCCAGGCCCGAATGGGGGCGCGATCTTCGTCGACCACACCACGGCCTCGGCCGACATCGCCCGCGAGCTGGAGAAAGAAGCGGCGGGCAGGGGCCTCGGCTTCCTCGACGCGCCCGTGTCGGGTGGCCAGGCCGGCGCCGAGAACGGCCAGCTCACGGTCATGGTCGGCGGCGCGCCGGAAACCTTCGCCAAGGCCGAGGCGGCCATGAAGGCCTACGGCAAGGCGGTGACGCTGATGGGCGCGGCCGGCAGCGGCCAGCTTGCCAAGATGGTCAACCAGATCTGCATCGCCGGGCTGGTGCAGGGCCTGTCCGAAGGCATCGCCTTTGCCCAGAAGGCCGGGCTCGACGTGCCCAAGCTGCTCGACGTGATCTCCAAGGGCGCGGCGCAGTCCTGGCAGATGGAGAACCGCGGCCGCACCATGGCCGAGGGAAAGTTCGACTTCGGCTTCGCCGTCGACTGGATGCGCAAGGATCTCGGCATCTGCCTGGAAGAGGCGCGGCGCAACGGCGCGCGCCTGCCGGTGGCGGCCCTGGTCGACCAGTTCTACGCCCAGGTCCAGGCCCGCGGCGGCAGCCGCTGGGACACCTCCAGCCTGGTCCATCTGCTGACGAGGGAATGAAACTTAGGGCGTCCTTGGCGCGTTAGTTCCCCAGAGAGCCATTCGGCCTGTCATCAGCCCACAGCGACCAGAGGGAACTTCATGTCCAGCATCCAGCTTCATGCGCCGCGCGAACGCCTCGCCAAGACCACGGTTTCCAAGCATCAGGCGACCGTGTCGCTGATGGAGGAACTGGAGGCGTCGGACTGGTATCGCCAGCGGGCCGACGACTGCGACGATCCCGCGCTCAAGGAAATCCTCCTTCACAACATGAAGGAGGAAATCGAGCATGCCGCCATGCTGATCGAATGGCTGCGCCGCAACGACGAGCATTTCGGCAAGGAGCTGAAGGAATATCTCTTCACCACCCAGGACATCGTCAAGGTGGAGGAAGAGAACGAGAAGAAGAAATAGCGCCTAGCGCCGTTCTTCTTCCTTTACCTGGTCCCACAGCGCGTCCATTTCATCGAGCGTCGATTCGCCGGGCGTGCGGCCGCGTTCGCGGAGCAGGGCCTCGACGCGCTGGAAGCGCCGGGTGAACTTGTCATTGGCGCCGCGCAGGGCGGCCTCGGGGTCGACCTCGAGCTTGCGGCCGAGGTTGGCGCAGGCGAGCAGCAGGTCGCCCAGCTCGTCGCTGATGCGCTCCTTCGGCATCCCGCCGGAAATCTCCACGCGCAGCTCGCGGATTTCCTCCTCGATCTTGTCGAGCACCTGGGCGGCGTCGGGCCAGTCGAAGCGATGGCGCGCGGCGCGCTTGGTCAGCTTCTCGGCGCGGGTCAGCGCGGGCAGGGCGCGCGCCACTCCGGAGAGCACGCTCGGAAGCTTGTCGACGGCGGCGCGCTTGTCCTGGCGCTCGCCGTCCTTCACGGCCTCCCAGGCCGAAACCTGCTCGTCGGCGGTCGCTGGGCGGCCGACCGCCGGCTGGAAGACATGGGGATGGCGGCGCTCCATCTTCTCGGCGGCGCCTTGGGCGATGTCGGCGAAGTCGAACTGGCCGGCCTCGCGCGCCATCTGGGCGTAGAACACGACCTGGAACAGCAGGTCGCCGATTTCCTCGCGGATCGCCGCCACGTCGCCGCCGGATATGGCGTCGGCCACCTCATAGGCTTCCTCGATGGTGAAGGGCGCGATGGTGGCGAAGGTCTGCTCGCGGTCCCACGGGCAGCCGCCGTCCGGCGAACGCAGCTTGGCCATGACGCCCAGGAGCTTCTCCAGGGCCTCGGCGGAGGTCGGCTTGCGGCGCTGGCCGTCGTCCGGAGCGGCCATGGCTCAGCGGCCAGCCGGATAGGGCTTGTTGGTGGCCTTGGACACGCAATAGGCCTGGTCGCCGGAGCCCACCAGGCGGTCGCCGTAGTTGCACAGCACGGCCTTGCCGCCGAGGCCGCTCAGGCTGGGCAGCCAGCTGCTGCTGCCGGACGAGCTTTCGCCTTTGGGGACGTCGGGCTTGTAGGCGGCCGCCGGGTCGTAGCAGAGGCCTTTTTCTTCGTCGAAGTTGTGGCCGTCCTTGCAGTAGCCCTCGGCCTGCGCGGGCGCGGCGGCAATGGACAGGACAGCGGCGGCGGCCAGGGCGAAGAGCGCGATGGGACGGATCATGGACGGACGGCCTCGGGACTGGAGAAAAGGGCTCGGCGGACAGGCACGTGGATGGGTTCTAAACCGTGGCGCGGGGCCGAACAATCGACCGCCGGGCCGCTTCTTCGGATATCTCCAAATATCGCATAATGTATATTATGGAAAATATAGAGTGATTTAGGAGGTTTGGGTTTTAAGAAATTGAAAAAGGCTCAAAATCATAAATTTCTCCTAAATCACTTTAAGCCATTTTGGCTTCCCTTTTCGCCTATCTGTTTGTGTGCTCCGAGCTGAACTTGAGCGTCCCGGCTGACTTGGCCCTGCCGTAGGTCGCCGTCAGCGGACGAGCTTCAGGCTGTCCGGCGCGACCTCGATGGTCATGCCGTCATAGGCCGGCACGACGCCTTCCGGCAGTTCGCGCAGCAGCGCGCCATAGTCCATGTCCGTGCCCATGTGGGTCAGAATGGCGCAGTCCGGCTGCACCCGCTCGATCCACTTCAGGACCTTCGGCAGATGGACATGGGTCGGATGCGGCTTGCGGCCGAAGCAGTCGACGATCCACAGGCCGACCCCGGCCAGGGTTTCGAAGCCGGCTTCGGGCATGTCGACCACGTCGGTCGAATAGGCCACGTCGCCGAAGCGCAGGCCCAGGGTCGGCATGAAGCCATGGTCCTGCTCGAACGGCTGGACCTTGATCGGTCCGCCGGGCCCGGCGACCTCGAATGGCCTGCCGGCCGACACCTCATGGGCGTCCAGGCAGGGCTTGAAGAAGATCGTCTTGCCGTCCACCACCGGCGGCGGCTCGAAGACGTAGCCGAAGCGCTTCAGGGCGACGTCCAGGGTCTTGGCCATGCCGTAGGCCGGGATCGCGGCGTGCTGGCGGCGGTTGAACTGCCGCAGGTCGTCCAGGCCGTGCATATGGTCGGCGTGATGATGCGTGTAGATCACCGCGTCGAGCCGGTCGACGCCGGCGTCCAGCACCTGGTCCCGCAGGTCCGGCGACGTGTCGACCATCAGGCGCGTCGGGTTCGCGGCCGGCCCGTCTTCGACCAGCAGCGACACGCGCCGCCGCCGGTTCTTCGGCTCGCGCGGATCGCAGAGGCCCCAGTCGCCGCCGATCAAGGGCACGCCGCCGGCGCCGCCGCTGCCGAGAATCGTTACACGCATGCGCCGGTCACGCTTGCGGCGTCGGGCTTGGCCGCCTTGCCGAACAGGCGGAAGAAGTTCTCCGTGGTGGCGTCGGCCAAGGCCTCGGGCGTCATGCCGCGCAGTTCGGCCAGCACGGCGGCCGTATGGGCGACGAAGGCTGGCTCGTTGCGCTTGCCGCGGTTCGGCACCGGCGCCAGGTACGGCGCGTCGGTCTCGACCAGCAGGCGGTCGAGCGGCACGATCTTGGCCACGTCGCGCACGGCGACGGCGTTCTTGAAGGTCAGGATGCCCGAGAAGGACACGTAGAACCCCTGCTCCAGCGCCGCCTCGGCGACCGCCCGGCCCGAACTGAAGCAATGCAGCAGGCCCGGAAAGGCGCCCTTCCCCTGCTCCTCGCCGAGGATGGCGATCATGTCCTCGTCGGCGTCGCGCGTATGCACGATAAGCGGCAGGCCGGTTTCGCGCGACGCCGCGATATGGGCGCGGAAGCTGTCGGCCTGCGCCTGGCGCGGCGCATGTTCATAGTAGTAGTCGAGGCCGGTCTCGCCGATGCCGACGACGCGCGGATGCTTGGCCAGCTCGACCAGCTTGGCCGTGTCGGCGTCTGGTCCCTCGGATTCGGCTTCGTGCGGATGGATGCCGACGGTGCAGAACACGTCGGCGTGGCGTTCGGCCACGGCGCGGACTGCCGGAAAGGTGCTGAGCTTGGTCGAGATGGTCAGCATGGTGCCGACGCCGCCCAGCCGGGCGCGGCGGATGACGTCCTCGCGGTCCGTTCCGTAGTCGGCGAAATCGAGATGGCAGTGGCTGTCGACAAGCATGATGTGAGGGATATACGCGTGGAGCGGGCCGACCACAACCATCGGCGAAATGGACCAGGCGGCCAGGATGATCCTGGATGGGCAGGCCCATAAAGGGTCATGGTTGTTTCTCACTGGAATGTTACAATATAACCGTATCAGCGCACATTTTTTAGGATGCCTGCCGTGGCCGCACAGACCCCCGATTCGCTGGATCCCCTCCTCACCGCCGATCTCGTTCCCGTCACCGTGCTGACCGGGTTCCTCGGCGCCGGCAAGACGAGCCTCCTCGCCCGCCTGCTGCGCGATCCGGCGCTGAAGGACACGGCGGTCATCATCAACGAGTTCGGCGAGGTCGGCCTCGACCACCTTCTCGTCGAGAAGAGCGGCGAGAACTTCGTCGAGCTCTCGAGCGGCTGCCTCTGCTGCACCATCCGCAGCGACCTGATCGACACTCTGCGTCAGCTCTTCCTCAAGCGGGTGAAGGGCGAAGTGCCTTGGTTCAAGCGCGTCGTCATCGAGACGACGGGCCTGGCCGACCCCGCCCCCATCCTGCACACCCTGCTCAACGACCCGCTGATCGCGGCGAACTTCGCGCTGGACGGCGTGGTGACGGTGGTGGACGCGGTCAACGGCCTGGCGAGCCTCGACGCCCATCCGGAAGCGCTCAAGCAGGCGGCGGTCGCGGACCGGCTCGTCATCAGCAAGACCGACCTGCCGGAGGCCCGCACGGCGGAGCTGCGCAAGCGCCTATGGGCGCTGAATCCCGCCGCGCGCTACCTGACGCCCGACGAAGCCATGGCCGATCCCGACGCGCTGCTTTCGTCCGGCTTCTACAACCTGTCCGACAAGTCGGCGGACGTGAACGCCTGGCTGCGCGCTGAAGCCTATGAAGACGACGGTCACGGACGTGGCGACGAGCATGGGCATGAGCACGACCACGCACATGATCACGGCCATGATCATCATGGCCATGGTCACGAAGGCCACGACCATGACGAGCAGGACGTGAACCGGCACGACGACCATATCCAGGCCTATTGCATCGTGCGCGACAAGCCGATCAGCGGCATCGCCTTCACGCTGTTCATCGAGCTTCTGGTGGCCAACCGCGGCGACGACCTGCTGCGCGTGAAGGGTATCCTCAACATCGCCGAGCAGTCGGACCGTCCGGCGGTGATCCACGGCGTGCAGCACATCTTCCATCCGGTGACCTGGCTCGACGCATGGCCGAGCGAGGACCGCCGCAGCAAGATCGTCTTCATCACGCGCGACATTCCGCGCGAGCACATCGATTCGCTGCTCAACGCCCTCGAAGGCCAGGCCGACATGACCGACGCCGAGATCCGGGCGATGACCGAATCCCATCCGGTGCTGAACCCGGCGTCATAGGCTGCGCGGGAGCGGCGCCAGGCGCATGTCTCCCGCCGCTTCGGCGCGGGCGAGGACGCGGCAGTAGTAGTCCCACACCGCGTTGCCGAAGTGGCTGGCCTTGCCGACCTTCTCGGTCTGCTCGGCTTTTTCGGGCGGGCGGGATTCCACGTTCAGGCTCGCGGCCAGCAGCATCTCCTTGCAGGCCTCCTCGATGCCGATCGCGCAATTGAGGAATTCGACGAGGTTGCGGCCAGTGAACACCAGGCCGTGGTTGCGCATCAGCAGAACGAATCCGTCGTCGAGTGTCTCGGCGATCTCCTGGCCGCGCGCCGGCGTCGTCACCAGGTCGGAGCTGCCCTCGTAGCGCCGCGGCACGCCGAAGTTGCGGCCCTTCACCGGCTTGTAGGGCGTGTCGACGCTCGAATAGACGACGCAGTGGAACGGATGGGTGTGCCCGGTGAAGAGGATGTCGGGCCGCGCCTTCATGACTTCGGCGTGGATCGGCCACTCCAGGCAGCGGGCGCCCTCCCCGGCCAGCACCTTGCCGTTGAAGTCGACGAGGAGGAAGTCCACCGCGTTGGTGACTTCGCCCAGCGAGATGCGATGCCGCTTCACCCACATGCCGCGCCCTTCCGGGTCGCGCATCGCCACATGGCCGTAGATGCGGTCGCCGTGGCCGAAGATCTCGAGGATGCGGCAGCATTTGGCCAGATCCTCCAGCATGGCGTGCAGATCGGCGCCGACTGAAACCTTGTCCAGCGTGTCCATGGCCGTTCATCCTCCCCAGGATTATTTTGCGGGAATTATAGGGAGGGCGAATTTCCGGCAGAAGTCATAATCAATGCGAGCAAGATAATAACGCTCTCTTCTGCAAGACCTGCATTTACCCCTGCATTTACCCATGAAAAAACCCGCGCCGGACGAACCGACGCGGGTTTTTCATTGGATCGGAGCGGCGGCGCGTCAGCCGGCTTTGACGTCCTTCAGCTTCGTCTTGCCGTCCTTGGTGCGCGGCTCGTAGAGCTCGGGCTCCATGCGCGACTTGATGCCGGACTTGGCTAGGGTTTCCTCATATTCCTTGCGGAGATAAGGATCTTCCTCGTCGTAGGGCACCGCGGTGCCGCCGTCGCGGATGTCGATCGCCGAATAGTCGATGGCTGGCGCGCCCGGCACGCCGCGGTCGAGCGTCTTGCCGGGCTGATAGGGGCCGAACCAGGCGGTCAGGCGCAGCGGCTCGGACGAGACGCCGAAATGCTGGTGGAACCAGTCGCCGCCGAGCGGCGCTGCCGAGACCATGCCGACCGGCTCGTAGTCGACGCGCTTGACCACCTCGGGCTTGCCGTCCTGCCAAGGCGTCGGGCCGTCCTTCTTGGGCCAGGTGTAGGTGTAGCCCTTGCCCTTGAGGCAGATGAGGATGGCGGCCGGCGCATGGGCGTGCGCCTTGGAGTAGCGGCCGTTCTCATGCTGCGCGATCCAGAGATAGAACTGGTTGTTCGTCATCTTCGGCTCGATGCGGCGATAGCCGGGCGAGCGGCGGTTGTCGAGCGGCAGCTCGCAGTTGATGACGTCGGGCAGGATGTTGGTGTGCTTGGCCGCCAGGCCGCGCACGTCGTCCGGCTTGATGTCGTCCTTCGGCTTGTAGAAGTCCGCCGCGTGGCTGAAGCGGTCCTTGAAGTCGTACGGGCAGTTGAAGATGAAGTCGCCGTTGTTGAACAGGTCCATCACGTTCGGCGCCGTCGTGCCGCAGAGCATCAGCGCCGGCGACGAGGTGGCGTTGACGATGCGGTGCATGGCGTTGACCGGAATCGAGAACATCGAGCCGGCCTGCCATTCGAAGATGTGCTTCTTGTCTTCCTGGCCGTCGAGCCAGACCTCGGTCGACCCGCGGCCCTCGATGACGAGAACGATCTTCTCGTAGAGATGCTTCTCGGGGTTGAGCGCGCCGGCGCCGGGCACCTCGACGACATAGGCGCCCCACAGGCCCTCGGTGCCGTAGAGCTGGATGAAGCTGCCCTTGCCGCCCAGGCGCTTCCACGGCTTCAGCGGCAGGTTCTGCACCTTGCTGATGCCGACGTCGCGGTAGATCGGGATTTCCTGCTCTTCCATGAATCGGTCGTAGGGCAGCAGCGGGCGGGCGAACTTGCCGTAGCCGGCCTTCTGCTCGTTGCCCTGGACCTCATGCCAATGGTTGTCCGTCTTGTCGTGCGGCATGGCGAGCTCTCCTGTGATGGCTTTTTATATGGTCTCGGCGAACGTCGTTCGCTGTCGTTCTTGTGGCGAAGGGCCGGACCGTTGCGGCGATTATGGCGGATCGGGCCGGCCTTGTAACCCTTGGCCAAGACCGGAATTAAGGCCCTCTCCAACCCATGTTGTCCAATGTCCAATTATGCAATATTCATATCAAAATTGCATGAATGGGCGGTGAGCGTCATGGCGCTGGATTGGAACCACCTGGAGTATTTCCGCCTCGTCGGCCGGCACCAGCATGTGACGCGGGCGGCGGAAGAGCTGGGCATGAGCCAGCCGGCGCTCAGCCGCGCCCTCGCCCGCTTCGAGGCCGACCTTGGCGTGCCGCTGCTCGAACGCGCAGGCCGCTCGGTGCGCCTGACGCGCTACGGCGAAGCTTTCCTCAAGCGCATCGAGAAGGCCCATGCGGAGATCGACGAAGGCCGGCGCGAATTGGCCGACCTGGCCGATGCCAAGCGCGGCGCGGTCGAGCTCGGCTTCTTCCGGACCTTGGGCGCCGCCTACATTCCGCAGTTCGTCCGCCGCTTCAGCGCGGGCTATCCCGACGTGCAGCTGCGCTTCACGCAGAACAACAGCGCCGCCTTGCAGAGCCAGCTGGAGGCCGGCGCGCTGGACCTGATCTTCACCACGGCGCCGCTCGACAAGGCCGCCTTCTCCTGGGCCCATGTCGCCGATCAGGACTTGGCCTTGATCGTGCCGGCGAGCCACCGCCTGGCCAAGCGCAAGAGCGTGGCCTTGCGCGACGTGGCGAACGAGCCTTTCGTCTCGTTCAAGCCCGGCCATGCCTTTCGCGGATTCACGGACGGCCTTTGCGCCGCCGCCGGCTTCACGCCGACGATCAGCTTCGAGGGCGACGATTCGAGCAGCGTGCCCGGCTTCGTCGCCGCCGGGTTCGGCGTCGCCATCGTGCCGCCGGAAAGCGCGACGTTCGCCGGCGTCGTCAGCCTGCGCATCAGCGAGCCCACGGCGCGGCGCGCCATCGGCATCGCCTGGATGAAGGACCGCTATCTCGCGGCGAGCGCGCGCGCCTTCCGCGACTTCGCCATCGCCGAATCGGCGCGGCGCTGACGGCTGCGGCTTAGGCGGGCTCGACGTAGCGCGGGAAGACGCCGGCCGGCGCGGGCAGCGCCGTGCCGGCCTTGAGGGCGTGAGCCGGGGCGAAGTAAGCGAAGCTTCGCTCGCTCTCCGGCACGGCGAGCTGGTCGAGCAGCTTGGCGGCCGAGCCGGGCACGATGGGCTGCAGCAGCAGGGCCAGGCGGCGCACGATCTCGGCCAGCACGTAGAGCACGGTCGCCATGCGGGCGGGATCGGTCTTGCGCAGGGTCCAGGGCGCCTGAGTGTCGACGTAGCCGTTGGCGGCGCGCACGACGACCCAGATTTCTTCCAGCGCGTCGTGGAACACCTGATGGGCGAAATGCTCGCGCAGCTTGGGCAGCAGGTCGTCGGCTTGCTTCAGCAAGGCTTCGTCCTCGGCCGTCAGGGCGCCGGGCGTCGGCAGCTGCCCGTCGCAGTTCTTGCCGATCATGCTGAGCGTGCGCTGCGCCAGGTTGCCGAAGCTGTTGGCGAGATCGGCGTTGATGCGGTTGATCATCTGCTTGTGCGAGAAGTCGCCGTCGTTGCCGAACGGCACCTCGCGCAGCAGGAAGTAGCGCACGGCATCGAGCCCGTAAGTCTCGACCAGCTTTATTGGGTCGATGACGTTGCCGAGCGACTTGGAGATCTTCTGGCCTTCGTTGGTCCACCAGCCGTGGGCGAAGACGCGCTTCGGCACCGGCAGGTCGGCGGCCATCAGGAAGGCGGGCCAATAGACGGCATGGAAGCGCACGATGTCCTTGCCGACCATATGCAGGTCGGCGGGCCAGAACGTCGTGAAGTCGGCGGCCTTCACGTCGGGATAGCCGACGGCGGACATGTAGTTGGTCAGCGCGTCGAGCCAGACGTACATGACGTGCTTCTCGTCGCCCGGCACCGGGATGCCCCAGGTGAAGCTCGTGCGCGAGATCGACAGGTCCTGCAGGCCGCCTTTGACGAAGCTTTTGACTTCGTTGTAGCGGCTGGCGGGTGCCACGAAGTCCGGATGGGCCTCGTAGAAGGCGAGCAGCTTGTCCTGCCACTTCGACAGGTCGAAGAAGTAGCTCGGCTCCTCGACCCATTCGACGTCGGCGCCGGTCGGCGCGATCTTCTTGCCGTTCGGGCCGGGGACCAGCTCGCCCTCGCCGTAGAAGGCTTCGTCGCGCACGGAGTACCAGCCCGAATAGGAGCCGAGGTAGATGTGGCCCCTCGCCTTCATCTCGTTCCACAGAGTCTGCGCTGCCTGGATGTGGCGCGGCTCGGTGGTGCGGATGAAGTCGTCGTTGGAATAGTTCATCAGCTCGGCGAGCTTGCGGAAGTTGTCCGAGTTCATGGTGGCGAAGTCGAGCGGCGCCATGTTGGCGGCGGCGGCGGCCTTCTCGATCTTCTGGCCATGCTCGTCGGTGCCGGTCAGGAACTTCACCTCGACGCCGTCGAGCCGCATGAAGCGCGCCAGCGCGTCGCAGGCGAGCGTCGTGTAGGCGTGCCCGATGTGCGGCACGTCGTTGACGTAATAGATCGGCGTGGTGATGTAGTAGCTTTTCGAGCCGGTCATTTGGATGTCCGAAATGTCGCGCGGATCATGCGCGAGCCGCCGATTGCAGGGTGAGCAGCACCGACAGAACGACCTGCTTGCGGTCGAGGTTGACGGCGGCGGCGCGGGCGAACAGATGGGCGATCTTTTCCCATACCTCCACCCATTGATCAAGGCCGCGGCGTCCGGCGAGCCGGTCCATCAGCTCGCGTTCGCCGGGCAGCACCTCGGACGCGCTGCCGCCGGCTCCGGCGCGCACCATGCGCGCGATCCAGTCGCCGAGCAATTCGCCGAACAGGTCGTAGCCGACGGCGGTCGGCGGGGCCAGCTTGCCGCTGAAGGCGTGGGCGGCGGAAATGTCGAGGTCGGGCAGCTTGCCGAGCAGTCCGACCATCTCGCGGTAGAGCGGCACGCCGCCCTCCTCCGCGAGCCTGAGCGCGCGGCCGATGCTGCCGTCGGCCAGGCGCAGCAGCATGGCCTTCTCGTCGGGCGCGAGGTCGGGCCGGTGCTTGGCCAGCAGCTGCGCCACGTCGTCGTCAGCGAGCGCGCGCAGCGTCAGCAGGCGGCAGCGCGAGCGCGTCGTCGGCAGCAGGCGGCCCGGCGCGTGGCTGACGAGCAGGAAGACCATCCGCTTGGGCGGTTCCTCCAGCACCTTCAGCAAGGCGTTCTCGGCGCTCTTGTTCATGTCCTCGGCGCCGTCGATGATGACGACGCGATAGCCGTCTTCCGCCGCCGTCAGGCTGGTGAAATCGCGCACCTGGCGCACGTCGTCGATGACGATGACCTTGCGCTCGCGCTTGCGCTTCTCGTCGTAGCCGCGCGTGATGGCGAGGAGATCGCCATGGCCGCGCGACTTGAGGCGCTGAAACACGGGATCGGTCGGCGGAATGTAGAGCGAAGTCGCGGGCGCCGTGTCGGCGGCCGGCGGCGTCGGGTCGCCGAACAGGCTGGGCCCCTCCTCTACCGCCGACTGGGAGACTTTGCCGGCGATGCCGCGCGCCAGCAGGAAGCGCGCGAAGCGGCTGGCCAGCGTCGCCTTGCCGATGCCTTCGGGCCCGGCGATCAGCCAGGCATGGTGCAGGCGGCCGCCAGACCAGGCGTCGAGCAGCGCCTGCTCGGCCTGGGCATGGCCGACCAGCTCGCTTTCGGCGAGCGGGCCGGACAGCGAATCGGCAGGTTGGTCATCGGGATCGCGGGCGGCGGCGCACATGGGCCCAGTCTATACCAGGCTCAGATCGATTTGGAGGCGACGGCCTGCGGCAGCTCGAACTTTTCCGTCACCGCCTTCCAGACGTCGGCGGCCACGGCGTCGATGCCCTGGCTGGCGTCGATCACCCGGCAGCGCTCGGGATCCTGCCTGGCGATGTCGAGGAAGCCGCGGCGCAGGCGGCGATGGAACGGCTTGGCCATGCGCTCGTAGCGGTCCTCGGCCTTGACCGTGGGGTTCTTCGCCTTGCCGGCGTCGCTGCGGACCTTGGCGCGGGCCAGCCCGTCCTCGGTCGGGATGTCGAGGATCAGGGTCAGGTCCGGCATGAAGTCGCCGGCGATCATGCGGTGCAGGCTTTCCACCGTCTCGCGGCCGAGGCCGTAGCCGTAGCCCTGGTAGGCCATGGTCGAATCGACGAAGCGGTCGCTGATGAGCCAGACGCCGCGGTTGAGCACGGGCTGGATCAGGTTACGCAGATGCTCGCGCCGCGCCGCCGTGTGCAGCAGCAACTCGGTCATCGGGTCCCAGCGCGCGACCGCGCCTGAGACGAGCAGCTTGCGGATGTCCTCGGCCGAGGGCGAGCCGCCGGGCTCGCGCGTGGTCGACGACTGCAGGCCGGCCTGCTTCAGCCGTTCGGCGAGCAGCTGGACCTGCGTCGACTTGCCGCTGCCCTCGCCGCCCTCGAAGGTGATGAACTTGCCTGCCGGCTTTCGTTTCGGCGACGGCCTGTCGATCGGCGGATTGACTTCTTCGTCCGTCAACCGGCGTTGCCCCACAGCAGGTAGCCGAGGGCGGCGGACATGCGGCCCATGAAGCCGAGGCGCTCGACCGCGGTGGCCGTCTTGACCGGCACTTCGATGGTCTGGGCGTCCGGGCTGGAGATCGTGATCTTGCCGACGACGGTGCCGGCGGCGATGGGCGCTGCCAGCGGGCTGTCGTAATGCAGGGTGATCTTGGCGTTGTCGCGCGCGCGGCGCGGCATGGTGGCGACCACGTCCTGGTCGACGACGAGCGGCACCGTCTTACGGTCGCCGAGCCACACGTCGGCCTCGGCCACGGTCTCGCCGGCGCGGAACGGCTTGTAGTTCTCGAATTCGCGGAAGCCCCACTCGATCAGCTTGCGCGGCTCGTCGGCGCGGCTCTGCATGCTGGTGAGGCCGTTGACGACCATGATCAGGCGGCGGTCGCCGCGCTTGACCGAGGCCGAAAGGCCGAAGCCGCCGGCTTCGGTGTGGCCCGTCTTGAGGCCGTCGGCGCCGGTCTTGTCGTAGATCAGCGGGTTGCGGTTGCCCTGCTTGATCTTGTTGTAGGTGAAGTCCTTCTGGCTGAAGATCGCGTAGTCTTCCGGAAAGTCCTTGATGATGTGGCGCGACAGGATCGCGAGGTCGTGCGCCGTCATGTAGTGCTCGGGGTCGGGCCAGCCCGACGCGTTCATGAAGTGGCTGCCGGTCAGGCCGAGCTCCTTGGCCTTCTGCGTTTCCTGCTCGGCGAAGGCTTCTTCCGATCCGGCGAGGCCTTCGGCCAGCACGACGGTGGCGTCGTTGCCCGACTGGATGATGACGCCGTGGATCAGGTCCTGGACCGACACGGTGGTGTTGACCATGACGAACATCTTCGAGCCTTGCATGCGCCAGGCCTTGGTGCTCACCGGCAGCTCGTCGGTCAGCTTGAGGTCGCCCTTCTTCAGCTTGTCGAAGACCATGTAGATGGTCATCAGCTTGCTCATGGAGGACGGCGCCATGCGCTCGTCGGCGTTCTTCGCGTAGAGGATCGCGCCGGTGTCGGCGTCCATGATGATCGCTTCGCGCGCGACGGTGTCGATGGTCGGCGGCTCGGCGCGCGCGGCGGTCGTCGCGACGGTCGCGGTCAGGAGCAAGGCGGCCGTCGCGCCGAGCGCGAGGCGGCGCGTCTGCGGGAACGTGGTGCGGGCAACGTGATGATGTGTCATGGGCATATCCGCGAAAACTCGGTGGGGGGCACTCGACAGGGGATCAGGCATTCAAGCGGCGAAATGCGACGGAATTGCGTCATGCCGGCCCCGTCGCGGGAGGCCGGCGTCATGGTCAGTCGACGATCATGCGCGCGTCCGGGAAGCCGGAGGCGGACACGCGTTCGAGCAGCTTGTCGGCTTCGCCGACCGAGGCGATGGGCCCTAGGCGCACGCGAAACAGCGGCTGCTGGTTGTTGAGGGTGACCTGGGTGATGGAGGCCGGGCCGAGGCTCGACAGCAGCACCTTCTGGCGGTTGGCGTTGTTGTAGTCGGCGAAGGCGCCGGCCTGGATGAAGATGCCGGTCGGCTTGACGGGAACCTGCTTGACTGCCTCGGTGACCTGCACGGGCTGCGCGAGAGCGGTGACGGCGGACGGCGCGGGCGCTGCGGCCGGATGGGCCGGCGCCGGCCCCGGCGCGGCGCGCACGCCGGGCGGCGGCGCGAGGTCGGCCGATTCGACGGCGGCGCGCGGCGCGCCCTTCACGCCGTTGACGGCGACGATGCCGGTATCGTCCTTGCCGGTGAGCTGCGCGGCGAGGATGCGGCTTTCTTCGGAGAGAACCTGCACGCGCACCTTGGCGGTGCCCTGCTTCTCGACGCCGAGCAGCTGCGCGGCGCGGCGCGACAGGTCGATGATGCGGCCGCGCGCATAGGGGCCGCGGTCGTTGACGCGCACGGTGACGGAGCGGCCGTTCTCGAGGTTGGTGACCTGCACGATGCTCGGCATGGGCAGCGTGCGGTGCGCAGCCGTCATGGCGTTCATGTCGTACTCTTCGCCGTTGGCGGTGACCTTGCCGTGAAAGTCCGGCCCGTACCACGAGGCGATGCCGGTCTCGTCGTAGTCGTAGTCGACCGCCGGATAGTACCAGACGCCGCTGATCTGGTAGGGGTTGCCGATCTTGTAGAGGCCGCCGGTGGTCGGCGTCTGGGCGGTGTCCCGCCCCCGCACCTGCTTGGCCGTGTTCATCAGGAACTCGGTCTCGCTGCAGGCCGCCAGGCTGCCGGCGACCAGCGCCAGCGCGATCACGCGGGAAAACGGAATGCGCATGGAGGGGGTGCGCCAGAGGGTACGCTTGACCGTCCGCGCCGTTGCCGCCGCATACTTCATCTTGTGGGCCGACCCCTGTTAACTACCGCTTTTTGTAATCTAACGGCCCTGCCGCGCTGCGGCAAGCTTGGCCTGGGCGACGGGGCCGTTTCGCGGACGGTTTAGGGGGCTTCGATCCGGTCGGCCAGGGTGCCGACGGCGGTGGCGAAGGAAATCGAGCAGTTCCACTTCAGGGTGGTGCGGAAGTCCTCGTAGACCAGCATGGCCGGCCCCTGCTCGCCTTCCGGCACCGCCAGGGAGGCCTGGATGTCGCGGTTGGGCAGTTCGCCGCCGTCGGCGCGGCGGATGCCGAGCTTGCTCCACTCGCTGAGCGGCTTGCGGGCCGTGATGAAGCGCTGCGCGCGGCAGCCGGCGGGCGGCTCGGCCGGCAGCAGCGCCTTGAGCTGCGGGCCGAAGTTGGCCGGCAGCTTGACCTCGCGGCCCCAGGTTTCGTCGTCGCGCCAGCCCGACTGCTTGAGGTAGTTGGCGGTCGAGGCGAAGACGTCGGCGGGCGTCGTCCAGATGTCGCGCTTGCCGTCGCCGTTGTAGTCCTGCGCGTAGCTCAGGAAGCTCGAGGGCATGAACTGGTTCTGGCCCATGGCGCCGGCCCAGGAGCCGCGCATCGCGGCGGCGGTGACGTTGCCGGCGTCGATGATCTTCAGGGCATTCATCAATTCGCCCCGGAAATACTGGCTGCGTCGGCCGTCGTAGGCCAGCGTCGCGAGCGCCTGCACCACCGAGAAGCCGCCGGTGTTCTGGCCGAAGTTGGTCTCGATGCCCCATAGCGCCACGATGAAGCGCGGCTGCACGCCGTACTTGCGGCCCACCGCCTCCAAGAGCGTGTGGTGCTCGGCGTACTTGGCCTTCGCCTGGGCGACGCGCGCGCTGCTGATCGTGCGGTCGAGATACTGGCGCAGCGTGATGGTGAATTCCGGTTGCTTGCGGTCGAGCTCGATGACGCGCGGCAGCGGCGAGAAATTGATCAGGGCGGCGGTCACGGTCGGCTGCGAGATGCCCTGGGCCAAGGCGTCGGCGCGCAAGGCGGCAAGCCAGGTCGGGAAATCCACGGTCGGCTCGGCAATGGCCGGCGCGGCGCTCGGCGCAGCGGATGTCACCGGCGCCGGAGCGGCTTGCGCGGCCGGTGCGCCAGTGGCGACGGGCGCCTCCGTCTGCTGGGCCGAAGCGCCCGAACAGGCTGCCAGCGGCAGCGCAACGAGGGCGACGAACAGGCCTTGGAACCGCTTGGCGGCCGATTCTACAAGAGAAGTCGTGAAATTTGATTGCGCTATCATGGGGCCCGCCTGTTTCACTTTAATAAAGTTGATTATCCCTTTGTGCCATATGACAGACTCGACCTGCAAATATGACGATTCTAAGATTTCATCCCTACTTCAAAAGAATAGGCACGAGTGAGTAATTTTAGCCCTTTTCATTTATGCCTTTAGTCGTATATATTCGCCTTGCTTTCGTAAACCTGACCATAGGGTTTCGCCATGCAGGCGCGCAACACATACACGCAACGTCCTTCCGACAGCGCCCAGCTCTCCCAGCGAGAGATCTGGACCAATGCGCTGAGCCTGATCGACAGTCATGGCGATGACGCCATCGGCATGGCCTCGAACCAGGCGGAGGCCTTGATCGACAACGGCGACATCGCCGGGGCCGAGCTCTGGGCGCGCATCCTCACCGCCATCGAGGAATTGCAGCGTCCGACGCCGCATTACGACGAATCCATCCACTGACCTAGCCTGATCGGCCTGCCGCCGGGGAGCCGCGAGGCCGCGTCCGTCCGTCGGATGCGGCCTCCCGACAGGCATATCCTCCTGCCTGCATCCTTTCCTGGCGCCGAATTGTCGCTTTTCTGTCGATCCGGCGGAATATCCTCCCCCGCGAAGCGTTGAAGCCTGGTGCTTCTGCGTCCTCAGAACGGGAGACCTTCCGCATGGCAGGCAAAGCGAACTTCATCCCCCAAGGCGCGCGCAGCGTCACGCCCTACCTCATCGTCGACGACGCCGAAGGCGCCCTCGCCTTCTACCAGAAGGCGTTCGGCGCGACCGAGAAGATGCGCTTCGAGCATCAGGGCAAGATCGGCCATGCGGAGATCGTCATCGGCGATTCTTCGATCATGCTCGCCGACGAATATCCCGACATGGACATCCGCGGGCCGCGCACCATCGGCGGCACGCCGGTGAGCATCATGCTCTACGTGCCGGACGTCGACGCCACCGTCGCCAAGGCGGTAGAGGCCGGCGCGGATGTGCAGCGTCCCATCGAGGACAAGTTCTACGGCGACCGCGGCGGCAGCATCATCGATCCCTACGGCCACATCTGGCACGTCGCGACCCATGTCGAGGACGTGCCGGAGGACGAGATGCACCGGCGCCTCGCGGCCATGGACAAGCGATCCGAGAAGAAATAAGCGCGGCGCTAGACGCTGTGGATGGCGTCGCTGAGCGCTGAGACTAGACGTCGTGGGCGACGTCGCTGAGATTGCCCCCGCGCCCGCCGCCGAGGGCGTGAAATTCGCGCGACCGGAAGTCGCGGCGGTAGAGCACGATGATCACCCAGGTCACGCAAGCCATGAACAGCAGCGGGTGGACGAACCAGCCGAGGGCCGCAAGCGCGAAGAAGTAGGTGCGCAGCCCGCGGTTGAAATGGTGCCCCATCAGGTTGGTGACGCGACCCAGGCGCGTGATGTAGCGCTCGGTGGTCTCGGCGTCGCATTCGTCGCGCGCCGGCGCGGCGCCGATCATGATGGCGCAGTAGTTCGACAGGCGGTAGGCCCAGGCGAACTTGAAGAACGCATAGACGAAGATCACGATCAGCATGAGGATCTTCGCCTCCCACGCCTGCCGCGTGGTGGCGATGGAGACCGGCAGCTCGACGAGCGCGTGGATCGCCGTGTCGGACGCGCCGAGCAGCGCGAAGAGGCCGCCGACGACGAGGATGGTCGTCGAGGCGAAGAAGCCGATGCCGGTGACGAGGTTGCCGAGGGTCTGGGCGTCGACGATGCGTACGTCCCGCTTGAGCATCTGCGCGATCCAGCGGCGGCGGTAGCCGTTCATGGCGGCCGAGACGCTGTGCCGGCGCATGGGGCTGTAGTCGACGTACATCGTGTAGCCGGCCCAGGCGAGGACGAACCAGGCGAAGGCGACGTAGTCGAGCAAGCTGAGGTCGGACATGGCGTACCGTTGACGGTGGGAAGTGACGCAGCGCACCCCATACTAACGAGGGAGACGCGCGAGGCAACTGTGCGATTTTCCAGCGTTTTAAGGAGGCGTTTCTTTCCAGCATGTCGCTGAAGGTTGCAAATTAGCCAATAATTAAGCACTCCCCCAACAGTCTGAAGCATGAGCGGCCTCGTTCCGGAGGCTACGGGGAGAGAAGAAAATGCGCTTCAGCTTCAAGACGCCGGCATTCTTGCGCCGATACAACAACCTGCGGATCCGCACCCGCCTGCTGATGCTCGTCGGATTGGCGATCGTCGGCCTTGGCGGCATCTGCGGCGCCTATCTCGTCGGCGACCGCCTGATCAACGCCGCCGAACAGCGTCTGGCCGAATACGAGCATATCTCTAGCCTGGGCGACGGCATCCAGTCGGCGGCGCTGGAGATGCGCAGCCAGGAAAAGGACTTTCTCCTGCGCAAGGAGCCGCGCTTCGTCGCGCTCTATTTCAAGACGGAAACGCAGATCGGCCAGCTGCTCCATGACCTGGCGGACGACAGCCAGGCCGATTCGATCAAGGGCAGCATCCAGGCCCTGATCGACGGCATCGCAAAGCACAAGGGGCAGTTCGAGCAGCTGGTGCGCGAATACGAGACGATGGGCTATTCGCCGGACGACGGCCTGCAGGGCATCCTGGTGCTGTCCGGGCAGGTGCTCGACGCGCGCGTGAGCGAAACCGGAAATTCCGCGCTGGAGGCCAAGCTGCGCCAAGCCCAGCTGCAGGAAAAGGACTACATGCTGCGCGGCGTCCAGAGCTACTACGACGACTTCAAGGTGCGCCTGGCCGAATTCAAGGCCATGACGGCCAAGGCGTCCATCGACGCTTCGGCGCGCGAAACCCTGCAGTCGGCGCTCGACAGCTACCTGTCCAGCATGGAGAGCTACGTGGAGAGCGCCGAGAAGATCCGCGGCATTACCCGCGAGATGGGGAACATCTTCACCGCCATCGAGCCGAACTTCGCCAAGATCGACGCCTTCACCGTCGCCGGCGCCAAGGACGCGCGCGCCGAGGCCGAGGCGGCCCGCAGTTCGATCCGCATGGTGATCGTCGCCGCCAGCGCCGTCATCATCCTGCTGTTCAGCGTCGCGGGCTTCGCCATGGCGCGGGCCATCGTCAAGCCGATCGTCGACATGACGGACTGCATGGCGCGCCTGGCGACGAAGGACTGGTCGACAGAGATTCCCGCCCTCGACCGCAAGGACGAGGTCGGGCAGATGGCGCGCGCCGTCGACGTCTTCAAGCAGAACGGCATCGAGAACGAGGGGTTGGTCGCCGCCCAGCAGGCCGAGGAGGCCCAGAAGGCGAACCGCCAGCGCGCCATCGACGGCCACATCGCCGAATTCGACCGGATGATCGGCGACGTCCTGCAGACCGTGTCGGCGGCGTCGACCGAGCTGCAGTCGACCGCCCAGTCCATGTCGGCCACCGCCGAGGAGACGCAGCGCCAGGCGACCGCCGTGGCGACGGCCTCCGAGGAAGCCACGACCAACGTGCAGACGGTCGCGGCGGCGTCGGAAGAGCTTGCCTCGTCGATCAGCGAGATCGGCCGCCAGGTCGGCGAATCGGTCAACATCGCGACCCAGGCGGTGGC
>DASYCO010000020.1:0-71165 GCA_036500145.1 Alphaproteobacteria bacterium
CGGCATCGGCGTCGACAACATCGACGTGCCGAAGGCGACCGCCGGCGGCATCATCGTCATGAACACGCCGTTCGGCAATTCGATCACCACCGCCGAGCACGCCATCGCCATGATGTTCGCGCTCGCGCGCGACCTGCCCGCCGCCAACGCCTCGACCCAGGCCGGCAAGTGGGAGAAGAACCGCTTCATGGGCATCGAGCTGTTCGCCAAGACGCTCGGCGTCATCGGCTGCGGCAACATCGGCTCCATCGTCGCCGACCGCGGCCTCGGCCTGAAGATGAAGGTCGTCGCCTACGACCCGTACCTGACGCCCGACCGCGCCAAGTCCCTCGGCGTCGAGAAGGTCGAGCTCGACGACCTCTTGAAGCGCGCCGACTTCATCACGCTGCACGTGCCGCTCACCGATTCGACGCGCGGCATCGTCAACGCCAAGAACATCGCCAAGATGAAAAAGGGCGTGCGCGTCATCAACTGCGCGCGCGGCGAGCTGATCGTCGAAGACGACGTGAAGGCGGCCCTCGAATCCGGCCAGATCGGCGGGCTGGCGCTCGACGTCTTCGCGGTCGAGCCGGCCAAGGAGAGCGTGTTCTTCAACGACGAGCGCGTCGTCGCCACGCCGCATCTCGGCGCCTCCACCAACGAGGCGCAGGAGAACGTCGCCATCCAGGTGGCCGAGCAGATCTCCGACTTCCTGCTGACGGGCGCCGTGGTCAACGCGCTCAACATGCCGTCGGTCTCGGCCGAAGACGCGCCGAAGCTGATGCCCTACATGGCGCTCTCCGAGCAGCTCGGCAGCCTGATCGGCCAGCTGATCCGCACCGGCATCAAGTCCGTCACCATCGACTACGACGGCCACGTCGCCGACCTGAACACGCGCCCGCTGACCGCGGTCATCCTCAAGGGCCTGCTGTCGCCGCAGACCGAGACGGTGAACATGGTCAATGCGCCGGTCATCGCGCGCGAGCGCAACATCGCCGTCGCCGAAGCCAAGCACGAGCGCGCCAGCGACTACCAGTCGCTGATCCGCCTCACCGTCGAGACCGAGCAGAGCAAGCGCACTGTCGCCGGCACCCTGTTCGGCGGCGACAAGCCGCGCCTCGTCGAGGTCAACGGCATCTCGGTCGAAGCCGAGCTGGGCTCGAACATGCTGTACGTCACCAACCAGGACAAGCCGGGCTTCATCGGCAACCTGGGCAGCACGCTGGCCGAAGCGAAGACCAACATCGCGACGTTCCACCTCGGCCGCACGGCCTCGGGCGGCGACGCCGTGGCCCTGATCAAGCTCGACTCGCCGGTCACCGAGGCGATCGTCGAGAAGGTCCGCGCCATTCCCAACGTGGTGCAGGTCCAGGCGCTCAATTTCTAAGCAATTGCCGGCGAGCGCTGGCCACAACCTAGGCGAGCGGACGGGGCCCGAGAAATCGGGCCCCGTCTTGCGTTCCGGCGCCGCGAATCTCCCAGGTTCCCCAATCCGTTAAGTCTTTTTTGACAGCAGGGTTATAAGGTTAAAGCTTGCTATCGGGACTGCTGGGCGATGGGGGATGCCTGACGTGTCGGATTCGCGCAGAAAGCCTGCGTCGCTGCCTGGACTGCCTGACGGAGATTCCGTCGCGGCGGCGAAAGGCGGGGCCGTGCGCACGTCTGGCGGATTGCCGCAGGCCGCCTCGCTGCTGGCCGCGGCGCCCGTGGCGCTCTTCCTGTTCGACGGCGATCTCCGTGCGGCCTACGCCAACGACGCCTACTGCCTGCTGGTCGGCGCGCGCGGCGGCCGCGGCGACGGCGCCGACATCCTCGACTACCGCGACCTCATCGAACCCGACATGCGCCTGCGCCACGACCTGCAGCTCAAGCAGCTTCAGCTCGGCCAGTCGGGCTCCTTCCGCATCGAGCTGCCGCTGTGCCGCGCCGACGGCGAGACGCGCCTTGTCCTGATCGACTGCGCGCCGGCCTCGGGCATGGAGGCGGCGGGCTTCATCGCGAGCCTGGTGGACGTCACGGCGATCCGTCGCCAGCACGAGCGCGAGGCGCGCCGGCGCGACGCGCTCGACCAGGCGCTCGAGGAGATGGTCGCCGGCCTGGCGCTGTTCGACGCCGAGGACCGGCTGGTGTTCTGCAACCGGCGCTATTGCGAATTCTACGGCGTGCCGGCGGAGCTGGCGCGCCCGGGCACGCGCTTCGAGGACATGCTGCGCGACGAGCTGCGTGGCGGCGGCCTCGGCCTCAGCGCCGCCGAGGAGGACGCCTTCATCAGGGCTCGCCTGCAGCGCCGCGACGGCAGCGACCGCATCGTCGAGCAGCAGAACGGCCACGGCCGCTGGCTGCAGATCCGCGAGCGCGTGATGCCGGGCGGCTGGCTCGTCGGCGTGCACATCGACGCCACCGACCTCAAGACCAAGGAGGAATCCCTCGAGCAGAGCATCCGCGAGCTGCGCGAGACGCGCGGCCAGCTTGAAAAGCGCACGGACGAGCTGTCCGAGCTCGCCGTCAACCTCGAGGCGGCGCGCGACGAGGCGCTCGGCGCCGCGCGCGCCAAGGCCAATTTCCTCGCCAACATGAGCCACGAGCTGCGCACGCCGCTCAACGCGGTGATCGGCTTCGCCGAACTGCTCGCCGCCGGCACGGGCGGGCCGCTGACGGCGCAGCAGGGCGAGTATCTCGAAGACATCCGCCGCTCGGGCAACCACCTGCTCGACGTCATCAACGACATCCTCGACCTCTCCAAGGCCGACGCCGGCAAGATCGACCTCGACCAGGAGGACGTGCTGGTCGCCGAGTTCCTGCGCAGCACGGGCCGCCTGATGACGACGGGGGCGGCGGCGAAGTCCATCTCCTTCGCGGTCGAGCTGCCGCCTGAGATGTCGAAGATCGGCATCCACGCGGACCGCCGGCGTCTGCGCCAGGTGCTGCTGAACCTGCTGTCGAACGCCATCAAGTTCACCGACCCGGGCGGCGCCGTCAGCCTCGGCGCGGCGCTGCGGCCCGACGGCGACATCGAGCTGATCGTCACCGACACCGGCATCGGCATCGCCGCCGACGACATGGTCAAGGTCTTCACGCCCTTCGAGCAGGCCGACAGCTCGCTCGCCCGCAAGTACGAAGGCACCGGCCTGGGCATGGCCCTGGTCAAGGCGCTGGTCGACCTGCACCACGGCACGGTGCTGCTCGACAGCCGCGTCGGCCGCGGCACGCGCGTGGCCGTGCGCCTGCCGGCCGCGCGGGTGCGCCGGCTCGCCTGAAGCGCCGCCCGGACGGCGAGAATCCTGCCGCCAGGGCCTGTCGCCGGCGTGCAATTTCATTGCCGTACCCGTCGAATCCGGCTACCAAACCCCGGGCGCCCCGCAGGCGGCCGCCGGCCAGGGGCCGGAAAAAATCTCTTTGAAAAACAATCTCTTAACATCTGGTCCGACGAGCATGGAGAACGGGGAACGGGCGCTGCTGCCGCCGGGGATGAACGATCTGCTGCCGCCCGACGCCGCCCATGAGGCCGCGACGGTGGAAAGCCTGATCGCCGCCTTCGCCGCCCAGGGCTACGACCGGGTCAAGCCGCCGATGCTGGAGTTCGAGGAAACCCTCCTCGGCGGCGCCGGCGCGTCCATGGTCGGCCAGACCTTCCGGCTGATGGATCCGGTGTCGCACCGCATGCTGGCGCTGCGTGCCGACATGACGCTGCAGATCGCCCGCATCGCCACCTCGCGCCTCGGCCATGCGCCGCGCCCGCTCCGCCTCTGCTATTCGGGCCAGGTGCTCCAGGTCAGCGGCAGCCAGCTGCGCCCGCAGCGCCAGGTCGGCCAGGCCGGCTGCGAGCTGATCGGCGCTCCGGGCGCCGCCGCCGACGCGGAGATCGTGGCGCTCGCCGCCCAGGCGCTGACCGACGTCGGCGTGCAGGGCCTTTCCGTCGACCTCAACCTGCCGACGCTGGTGCCGGCCATCTGCCAGGCGCTCGGCGTGGCCGATTCCGAAAATGGCGCGCAAATGGCCAAGCTGCGCGCCGCCCTCGACCGCAAGGACGCCGCCGGCGTCGCCGCCCAGGGCGGGCCTGCCGCGTCGCTGCTCGGCGCGCTGCTCGCCGCCGCCGGCCCGGCGCAGAAGACCCTCGCGACCCTGAAGGGCCTCGACCTGCCGCCCGCCGCCGGCAGGGAAGTGGCGCGCCTGGCCGAAGTGGTCGGCCTGATCGCCGCCGCCCTGCCGGACCTCAAGCTCACGGTCGATCCGGTGGAGAACCGCGGCTTCGAATATCACTGCGGCGTCAGCTTCGTGCTGTTCGCGCTCAACATGCGCGGCGAGCTGGGCCGCGGCGGCCGCTACATGGCCGGCGTCAACGGCAGCCTGGAAAAGGACAAGGGCGAGCCCTCGACCGGCTTCACCCTGTTCATGGACACCGTGCTGCAGGCCATGCCGGGGCCGCAGCCGGACAAGAAGCTTTACCTGCCGCATGGCGCTGCGCCGGCCGAAGGCCGCCGGCTGCGCGCCGAGGGCTGGACGACGGTGGCCGGGCTGGCCCCGGCTGGAGATGCGGATGCAAAGGCCGAGGCGCGCAGGCTCGGCTGCAGTCATGTGCTGATCGCGGGCAAGCCCGCGCTGATCGGCTGAACGAGCGGCGAGAGGATACGGAGCGGTTATGGCGAACGTGGTCGTGGTCGGCGCCCAGTGGGGCGACGAAGGCAAAGGCAAGATCGTCGACTGGCTGTCGGAGCGCGCCGAAGTGGTGGTGCGTTTCCAGGGCGGCCATAACGCCGGCCATACGCTGGTCATCGGCGGCGTCACCTACAAGCTGAGCCTGCTGCCGTCGGGCGTCGTGCGCCCGGGCAAGCTGTCGATCATCGGCAACGGCGTCGTCGTCGATCCCTGGGCGCTGCTCAAGGAGATCGAGATCCTGCGCGGGCAGGGCGTCGCCATCTCGCCGCAGAACCTGATGCTGGCCGAGAACGCCTCGCTGATCCTGCCGCTGCACTCGCACATCGACAAGGTGCGCGAGGAAGCGCGCGGCAAGTCGGCCATCGGCACCACCGGCCGCGGCATCGGCCCGGCCTACGAGGACAAGGTGGCGCGCCGCGCCATCCGCGTCTGCGACCTGCGCAACGACGAGATTCTCGCCGCCAAGGTCGATGACCTGCTGGTCCACCACAACGCGCTGCTCCGCGGCCTCGGCGTCGCCGAAGTCGACCGCAACGGCCTGATCGCCGTCCTCAAGGAGGTCGCGCCCAAGATCCTGCCCTACGCCGCGACGGTGTGGGAGAAGCTCGACGAACTGCGCCGCGCCGGCAAGCGCATCCTGTTCGAAGGCGCGCAGGGCGCCATGCTCGACGTCGACCACGGCACCTATCCCTACGTCACCTCGTCGAACACCCTGGCGGGGCAGGCGGCGGTCGGCTCCGGCATGGGGCCGGGCGCGCTGTCCTACGTGCTCGGCATCACCAAGGCCTACACCACGCGCGTCGGCTCGGGCCCGTTCCCGTCGGAGCTACATGACGAAGTGGGCGAGCTGATCGGCCAGCGCGGCCACGAGTTCGGCACCGTCACCGGGCGCAAGCGGCGCTGCGGCTGGTTCGACGCCGTCATGGTGCGCCAGGCGATCAAGGTCGGCGGCATCGACGGCATCGCGCTGACCAAGCTCGACGTGTTCGACGGCCTGAAGGAGCTCAAGGTCTGCACCGGCTACCGCTACAAGGGCGAGGTGCTGCGGCACTTCCCGCCGGCGATGGACGTGCAGGCGGGCATCGAGCCGATCTACGAGACGCTCGAAGGCTGGACCGACAGCACGCGCGGCGCGCGTTCCTGGGCCCAGCTGCCGGCGAGCGCCATCAAGTACATCCGCCGCGTCGAGGAACTGATCGAGGCGCCGGTGGCGCTGTTCTCCACCAGCCCCGAGCGGGACGACACCGTGCTCGTCCACGATCCCTTCGCCGACTGAGCGCTTCCGCTAGACGTTCGCGGCCTGTGAAAGAGGGTGTCTAGCCCTTCAGGGGCGTCAGGCGGATCGCGTCGATCGCCTGCGCGTCCTCGCCGAAGATCCGCAGCGGCGTCTTGTCGTTGTAGAGCACGAGCTTCTGGCCGGCCTTCAGCTCCCAGCTGATGCGCCGCCCCTCGATCTTGGGCGGCAGGGAGCTTTGGATCAGTTCGGGATCGACGTCTTCCGTCAGGAGGAAGCTGACTCGCACGTTTTCGCTGGCGACGAGGGTGCGCGTCCAGGCCCGGTCATATTGGTTGCCGACATATGTCAGATAGGGCGTCAGGCGGTTGCTGTTCAGCGACTGGGCGAGATCGCGCGTGTCTTCGTCGGCGTGGCCGAATTGAAGCATCTTCCCATTGGAGCGCGGCAGGTTGATGACGATGCCGATGTCCCAGCCTTGGATCGCCTTGAAGACCGGCATGGACTGCCAGGTGCGGTAGTAGTCGATGTCGGGGTTGTCGCGCAGCGGCAGGGTGGCATCTTCGATGGGAGCCAGCTTTTCCGCTTCGGCGATCAGGTAGCGCACCGACTGCAGGCGGCCGTCGGCGTAGGCCGCGATGCCGTAGTAGGGGTCTACGTAGGCGTTGCGGTCGCCGACCTGGACGAGGAGGGCCGAATGCGCGCTGTTGAGCGTGGCGAGATTGATCTGGTCGGAATCGTAGCCGAGGCGGTCGAGGAGAAAGCTCAGCGCCCGCGACGCGCTGTCGCATTCCCCGGACAGGGTGAAGGCCTCCACGGCGCCGGTGGGCAGCCGGACGAGTTCCGGCAGGCGGGAGTCCGTCAGGAAATGGATCAAATTGTAATATGCGGGAGTGCTGTCCCGGCCTGTGTAGTGATGGGCGACCCATCTGCTCGCGGAGAGGATTCTCTGTTCATCGTCGTCGCCGGCGTCCCTGACGACGGCCTCCGCTTGCCAGGCGCCGGCGAGGAGGACGAGTTGACGCGGCAATAGGGACGCGAATGCCAGCACGGCGGCGACGGCGAGAATTTTCCTCTTCACGAACTGCTGGTCCCCCGAACCGGATACGCTCTCTTGATCCACGCGTGATCATGTCTTTGTCAAAATACCTTAAACATCAGCGCTTTGGGTAAAGTCCATTTCTATAATTTTTCGAATTGAGTGGTATTTCTTTCGCCTTGCGGAATGATCTGCCGCCGCTGTGGAAGGTCGGCGGCACGGGGCCATAAGCGGCCGGATTTCCTCTACATTTTGATCTTTCGTTAACGAAGCCTTTGCCCTTCGCCGACTAGGCTGCGCGCCCGGGACGGGAATCCGTCCGCTGCGATGCGACGGCAAGGATGAATACGAAGGTTCGACAGGAGAGCGACGACGAGATGAACGTGGCGGCCGAGGTGGCCGCCGCGGCCACCGGCGTGCGCCTGAAGGACCGTTTCCAGATCTGGCCGGACGCGCCGCTGAACCATCTCGATTCGCCGCTGTCCTCGGCCTACGCCGTGACAGATGCGGTCAGCGGCAACGAGAACTTCTTCGCCCTTGTCGGCTCCGGCGACCTCATGTGCCGCGACGACGTGATGGTGCTGCTGCAGGACGTGCGCTCCACGTCGGTCATGCGGCTGGTCGAGTGGGGCTATGTCTGGTGGCCGCGCGACAATCGCCGCCGCCTGATCACGGTCTACGAGCGGCCGGGCGGGGCGCGCCTGATGGCGGACCTGGCGAGCCCGGTCCAGCCGATGAGCGAGCTGCAGTCGATCCGCAGCCTGCTGGCCCCGGCGATCTCGGCCTTGAGCTACCTCAGCGTGATCGGCGTCGTCCACCGCGCCATCCGCCCGACCAACCTGTTCTATTCCGACGGCACGCGCCAGAGCATCGTGCTCGGCGAATGCGTCATGTCGCCGCCCGGCTACTTCCAGCCGACCCTGTTCGAGACCATCGAGTCGTCGATGTCGCATCCCGCCGGGCGCGGCAACGGCACGCGCGGCAACGACATTTATTCGCTCGGCGTCACGCTGCTCTACCTGCTGCTCGGGCGCAACCCGGTGCCGCAGCTCAGCGACAAGGAGCTGCTCGCCGCCAAGCTGGCGCAGGGGTCTTTCACCACGCTGGTGGCGCGTGCGCCGATCCCCACCGCCATGCGCGAGCCGCTGCGCGGCATGCTGCAGGACGATCCGGCCCAGCGCTGGGACCTCGCCGACCTGCAGGCCTGGGTGAGCGAGCGCCGCCTCAAGCCGGTCCAGGTCCTGCACAACGAGCGGGCGATGCGGCCGCTCAACTTCGAGGGCCAGAACTACTACACCTGCCGCTCGCTGGCTTCGGCGCTGACGCACAACTGGCGCTCCGGCTCCATGAACGACCGCAAGGTCGAGCTGTCGAGCTGGATCGAGCGCAGCCTCGGCGACAACCATCGCCGCGAAGGCGTCGAGCGCGCCTACGACAACCGTTTCAGCGGCGCCGGCGCCGCCGGCGAATCGTCGGCGCGCGCCATGCTCAACGCGCGCCTCGTCCTCGCCCTCGATCCGGACGGGCCGCTGCGCTACAAGACGATGTCGGCCATGGTCGACGGCATCGGGCCCTACCTGGCGACGCACTTCAACGACGCCAGCGCGCTGCAGGACTTCAACGAGGTGGTGCGCGGCGGCCTGCCGATCTTCTGGCTCGACATGCTGCGCCATTCGGACCGCGAGGCGAACAGCCTCGTCATCCAGTTTCGCAAGCTCAACGGCTTCCTGCGCGACCCGCGCCCCGGCTTCGGCTTCGAGCGCTGCCTCTACGAGCTGAACCAGGGCCAGCATTGCCTGAGCCCGCTGGTCGAGCGCGAAACCGTCATCACCATCGGCGAGCTGCTGCCGGCGCTGGAGAAGGTGTCGCGCGGCATGACGGAGGGCGTGCCCTTCGACCGCCATCTGGCGGCCTTCATCGCCGCGCGTTCGGAGGGCGACCTCAGCCAGGCCCTGGCGATGGTCGCCAACCGCAATTCCCCGATGGAAGCGGCGATGGGGCTGCTGTCGCTCTACGCCGCGCTGCAATGGCGCCACGGCCCGGAATCGCTGCCCGAGCTGACGCGCTGGGTGATGATCAGCGCCGAGCCGCTGCTCGGCAACTACCACCACCGCTCGGCGCGCAAGCGCGCCGAGGCGGAGCTGCCGCGCGTCATGAACGCGGGCAGCATCGTCGGCCTCTATAATTTTCTGCTCAACGGCGACCTGCGCAAGCAGGACGAGGCGGGCTTCGCGGAGGCGGCGGTCGCCTACAGCAAGGCCGAGACGGAAATCGCCTTCATCGAGAGCGGCGGCGCCTCCAATCCGCGTCGCGCCCGCGAGCTGGGCTACCGCATCGCCGCGCTGTTCAGCCTGGCGGTCGGCCTCTCGGCCATGGCCCTGCTGACGCTCGCGAGGTTCTGAGCATGTCCCGTCCGCCACAGGTCCGCCTGCGCAAGCCGCCGCCGCGCGTCAAGGCGCCCGTCGCCAAGCGCAAGCCGGCGCTGGCCGCCAAGAGGAAGGGGGCGAAGGGCAAGAAGCGTCCATCGCTGCTGCGCCAGCTCGGCCTTGGCTTCGCCATCATCGCCGTCTTCATCGCGGCCCTGCCGAGCGCCGTGCTGCTCTGCTTCGCGCTGCTGCCGACCATGTGCGCCTTCATGGTCGACCGCCTGCCGCAGCGCTACGCCACGCGCTGCGTCGGCGCGCTGAACTTCGCCGGCACCTGGCCCTACCTGCTGAACCTCTGGCGCGGCGGTCATACCATGGTCAACGCTGTCCAGATCATGATCGACCCGACGACCTGGCTGGTGATCTACGGCGCGGCCGCCGCCGGCTGGCTCTGCTTCCTCAGCTTCCCCGCCGTGACCTGGGCCCTGATGGACCTGTTCGCCGGCCGCCGCATCGGCCACCTGCGCCGCGAGCAGAAGAAGCTGATCGAGGAGTGGGGCGAGGACGTCGCCCGCGCGCCGATCCAGCCGATGGTCTGACGGCCGGCGCAAACGAAAAGGGCCGCCCCATGGGGCGGCCCTCGTTCTTTCGACGTTCCTTCGGCGTTCAGGCCGTGGCGTTCTGCTCGCCCATGCGCTGTTCGACGACGGCGTTCTTCATCGACTTCTGCAGCTTCTCGAAGGCACGCACCTCGATCTGGCGCACGCGCTCGCGCGAGATGCCGTACTTCTGGCTCAGCTCCTCCAGGGTCGTCGGCTCGTCCTTGAGCCGGCGCTCGGTGAGGATGTGCCGCTCGCGCTTGTTGAGGCCCTTCATGGCGCTCGACAGCATGGACTGGCGCTGGTTGAGCTCCTCGCGCTCGCCCAGCACCTTCTCCTGGCTGTCGGAGTCGTCGACCAGCCAATCCTGCCACTCGCCGCCTTCCGCGTCGCCGCGGAGCGGGGCGTTCAGCGAATTGTCCGGCGCCGCCAGGCGGCGGTTCATCGAGATGACGTCCGCCTCGCTGACGTCGAGGCGCTTGGCGATGGCCTCCACCGTCTCCGGCGGGAGGTCGCCCTCGTCGATCGCCTGCATCTGGCCCTTCAGGCGACGCAGGTTGAAGAACAGCTTTTTCTGGGCCGCGGTCGTCCCCATCTTCACGAGAGACCAGGAGTGCAGGATGTATTCCTGGATCGAGGCGCGGATCCACCACATGGCGTAGGTCGCCAGGCGGAAGCCGCGCTCCGGGTCGAAGCGCTTGACGGCCTGCATCATGCCGACGTTGCCCTCGGAAATGAGCTCGCCGAGCGGCAGGCCGTAGCCGCGATAGCCCATGGCGATCTTGGCGACCAGGCGCAGGTGGCTCGTCACGAGCTGATGGGCGGCGTCCATGTCCCCGTGCTCGCGCCAGCTTTTGGCGAGCATGTATTCCTGCTGCTGCTCCAGCATCGGGAATTTGCGGATCGCCTGCAGGTACCGGGTGAGGTTCCCTTCAGGGGTGATCGCGGGAAGGCTGTACGTGGTGCTCATGACGACGCTCCTACCTAAAGTCGGCTGGCACCTTCGCCATCCGACGTCGCACTTTATATCTTACTAAATTACTCTTGTATACTGCTTTTTTAAATCTGCTCTAAGGTAGATATCAACTTACTGAGATCAGAAGGTAATTTGGATTCAAAGGTCAATTTTTCGTGACTGGTCGGGTGGATAAAGCCGATCCGGTAGGCGTGCAAAGCCTGGCGGCCCAGGGTTTTGGCCGCAGTTTCGGCGGCCGCCGGTCGCGGCGCGGCATGGGATCCCCGTCTGTTGGCCAACGCGCCGACCTGGCGATAAGTGCCATCTCCCAAAAGGGGATGCCCAATATTGGCCATGTGTACCCGAATTTGATGGGTGCGGCCGGTCGCCAGGCGGCATTCCACGAGGCTGGCGAAGGGGCGTGAGACCACGGCCGCCTTGGCGCCGGCCGCCGGCTTGGCGCTGAAGCGGCGCAGGGTTCGGTAGCGCGTCAGGGCGTCCTTGCCGTGGCCGCTGCCGTTGCGGCCGACCACGGTCATGCGCTGGCGATGGCGCGGGTCGCGGCCGATGGCGCCCTCGATCTCGCCTTCCGCCGGCTCCGGCGCGCCCCAGACGACGGCCTGGTAGGCGCGGTCGAGGCTGTGGGCGGCGAACTGGGCGGCGAGGGCGGCATGGGCGCCGTCGGTCTTGGCGACCACCATCAGGCCGCTGGTGTCCTTGTCGATGCGGTGCACGATGCCCGGCCGGCGCACGCCGCCGATGCCCGACAGGCTGTCGCCGCAATGGGCGAGCAGGGCGTTCACCAGCGTGCCCTCGAAGTTGCCGGCGGCGGGGTGGACGACGAGTCCGGCGGGCTTGTCGATGACGAGCAACTGATCGTCCTCATAGGCGACGGCCAGCGGAATGGCCTGGGCGACGGGAGACGCAGCCTCAGGCTCGGGGAGGATGATGGCGAAATGTTGGCCGAATTTGACCCTGTGGGAGGGGTCCGTTATGGTCGCCGGGCTAGGCGCAGCCTCGGACGAGGCCAGCGTGACCAGGCCGGATTCGATCAACGCGCGCGCGCGAACGCGCGAAAACCCAGGGATTTCACGGGCCAGCACTAGGCTCAGGGCCTTGTCCAGCCGTTCGCCGGCCAGGGCCTCGCTGATCGTCACGGCGGCCTCTCCGCCGGGCTTCACATTCATGTTATTGCAGCACTTCCGAAGGAAGACGCCTCGCCGGGGCGTCCCGAGAACCGTTTGGCCCAGGCGATTGCGACCGGGGCATCGTGACGAAGAGTGAACTTAAACCATGAACGCGCTCAAGGCCCTCGTCATCGGCATGGGACTCCTGATCGTGGCCGGGATCGCCGTGATCGCCGTCACCATCATCCGCCGCCAGGACGCCCCCGTCGCCGCTGACCCCGCCGCGAAGCCGGCCGTCGGGCTGGCGCGCAGCGGCCCTGCCGCGCCGCCGCCCGCCAGCTTCGGCGTGCGCGACATCGCCGTGCCGGCCGACAGCGAGGTGATGTCCGTCACCGCCGCCGACGGCCGCATCATCGTCGAGCTGCGCGACCCCGACAACAACACGCGCCTGCTGCTGCTCGATCCCGTCACCGGCGCGCCGCTCGGCGGCTGGCGCCTGCGCGAGACGGCCACGCCCGCGCCGAGCGCCGCGCCATGAACCGCCTGCTGCTCGACGCCGACCGCCAGGCGGCGCTCAAGCGCCACGCCATCGACGCCTACCCGAAGGAGTGCTGCGGCCTGCTGGTCGGCCATGAGCGCGACGGCGACCTCGTCGTCAGCGAGATCGTGCCGAGCCGCAACCTGGACGCCGCCGGCGGCGCCCGCGCCTTCGAGGTCGACCCGGCCCTGATCCTCGACTGGCAGAAGCGCCTGCGCGGCGGCCCCGAGCGGATCATAGGCCATTACCATTCGCACCCGGACGAGCACGCCGAGCCCTCTGCCACCGACCTGGCGCGCGCCTGGGAACCGGGCCAGGTCTGGCTCATCATGACCGTGCTGGGCGGCCTGCCCGCCGAAGGGGTGATCGGGCCGCTGGTCGGGCCGATCATGGCCTTCCGCTACGCCGAAGAGGGCGCCGACCGGGCCTTCGAGCCCCTGGAGCTGGCGGCGCCCTGACAGGCCGATCCGAGGTTTTGCAGGCTTTTCCCGCTGGGCGCTTGAAAGCGGCGGTCGCATCCGCTAAACACTCGCCTCCGGCCCGCGATGTCCCCATCGTCTAGAGGCCCAGGACAACGCCCTCTCACGGCGTGAACCGGGGTTCGAATCCCCGTGGGGACGCCACCAAATCCCCGGTTGGAATGCGGTAGTTCACCCGGCATTCCGGCCGGTCAGGGTCCAGGTCGATGCGCTCGACCAAGCCGATCGCTGCTGCTTCATTGCCGGGGGGCGCTCATGTTATTGGACAAGCTCGCGCCGCGGGGATCGAACGCCCGCAGCGTCTTGCGCGGCCTGGCCGACAACTTCCGCCTGCCGGCGCCGGCACGGTTGCGCCGCCGGCAACGCCGCGTAGACCCCGTCGTCGTCGATGGCCTCCGCCGCTTCATCGTCGAAAATTACTATCATCCTGCCGAATATTGGGAGACGCCGGCCGGCCGCGTCGATCTGCACGCCCATGTCGAAGGGCGCCTGGTCGATTTTCGCCGGGTGCTGGTGCCCTGGCTCGACCGGCATTGCCCGCTGGCCGGCGCGCGCATCCTTGAAATCGGCTGCGGCACCGGCGCGTCCACCCTGACGCTTGCCGAGCAGGGCGCGACCGTGACGGGCATCGACATCGACGGCCCGTCGCTGGCCATCGCGCGCCATCGCTGCGCCCTCTATGGCATCGAAGCGGCCGACTTCATCGAAGGCGACGCCGGTGCCATGCTGCGGGCGACGGACCTGAAGCAGTTCGACATGGTGATCTTCTTCGCCACGCTCGAGCACATGACACATGACGAGCGCCTGGATGCCATTACCGCCGCCTGGGACGGCCTGCGGCCCGGCGCGCTGCTGGCCGTCGTCGACACGCCGAACCGGCTTTGGTACTTCGACGTCCACACCTCCGGCCTCTCGTTCTTCCACTGGCTGCCCGACGAGATCGCGCGCCGCTACACGAAGCGCTGCTCGCGCGCCATCATCAGCGACATTCACGCTTTATCGAAAGACGAGGGCCTGCTGACCCTGCAACGCTGGGGCCGCGGGATCAGCTATCACGACTTCGAGCTCGCGCTCGGCAGCCTGCAGGACTTCCAGATCATCGACGCCTTCGGGCCCTACGACCGGGCGCGCTTCCTGCCGCGCCTGGTGAAGTGGTGGGTGTCGGCCGACCGCGCGTTCTTCCGCCTTCTGCACCGCATTGCGCCAACGGTCCACCCGGCCTTCCTGGAGCCCTACCTGGACTTTCTGGCCCGCAAGAAGTAGTCCGCCTCGGGCCGGCGCATCGACCTCCAGCATTTCCCGCGAAGTCTGGAGGCGGCAGGCCGGGCTGGCGAAAATCGCCGCTATCCCGGCCAACGGGCAAGCTTAGCGGCATATAACGCCAGTTTGGTGTAAAATCAGGGATTTAGGGTGCTCCGCTGAAGGGCATGGAGGCGACGGCCTGAAGCGGGGGAATTGCTCGACTCTCCCGTGGGGATGCCATTTCCGCCACGCGCCGACACCCTTCCGTCGCCTTGGCAGAGCTTCCCCGCAGTTGCACCGCGTTTATTTTGTGCATCAGTGTTCGCGCGGACATGCCTGCTAAGTCGTTGACGGAATTTCACCTTCAACATAGCCTTCGTCCCACGAGCCCGCAGAAGACGGGTCAATAAGTCGGGGAGACATCGCCGGATGCGGGCAACCGATCCAGCGAGAGAACAGGGCAGGCATGGCGGCGTGGACGCCGCCGGCTTTTCTCGTCCATTCGTTGCCGTCCTCGCCTCCGCCGCCGCCAGCGGCGGCGCGAAAGGCAGTGGATGCCTCTCCGATGACATAGCCGGTTGGCCTGCTCGACTTCGACGGCCTTTCTCTTTGTGCGTGGGAGCACCATGGTTCGCCTGCAGAACATCAAGAAGCAATTCCAGTCCGAATGGGGACAGGTCTTTGCCATCGACAACGTCAACCTGGAGATTCAGCCCGGGCAGCTGGTGACGCTGCTGGGGCCGTCCGGCTGCGGCAAGACGACGACGCTGCGCTGCCTCGCCGGCCTGGAGAAGCCCGACGAGGGCGTGATCACGATCGGCAGCGACACCGTCTTCTCGAGCGCCGAGGGCATCGCCCTGCCGGCCTACCGCCGGCGGATCGGCATGGTCTTCCAGAGCTACGCGATCTGGCCGCACATGAGCGTCTACGAGAACGTCGCCTTTCCGCTCGACGGCACCGGCCTCAAGGGGAGCGAGGTGAAGCGCCGCGTCGAGACGGCGCTCGAGCTCGTCGGCTTGCTCGAAATGGCCAAGCGCCCGGCGCCGCAGCTGTCCGGCGGCCAGCAGCAGCGCGTCGCCCTGGCGCGCGCGCTGGTGGCCGAGCCCGAAGTGCTGCTGCTCGACGAGCCGCTGTGCAACCTCGACGCCAAGCTGCGCGTCAGCATGCGCTCTGAAATCCGCGCGCTGCAGAAGCGCCTCGGCATCACCACGGTCTACGTCACCCACGACCAGCAGGAAGCCCTGGCGATCTCCGACGTCGTGGTCGTGATGTCGAAGGGGCGCATCATCGAGATGGGCGCGCCGGGCGAACTCTACGAGCGCCCCAAGCATCGCTTCACGGCCGACTTCATCGGCGCGGCCAACCTGGTGCCGCTGGCCGCCGTGCCGACCCGCCTCGACGCCGGCCGCTGGCAGGCGGCGACACCCTTCGGCGTCGTGCATCTGGCCCAGGACGAACGGCGCGGGATGACGATGGCCGGCGGCCTCCTGATGATCCGCCCCGAGCAGGTGCGGGTGTCGACGGTGGCTCCGGCCGAGAAGGACAACACGTGGCCGGCCAAGATCGTCAGCGCCACCTTGCTCGGCAACTTCACCGAATGCGTCGTCGACCTGAAGGGCCATGAGATCATGGCGCAGATCCCGGGCGTGGCGTCGCTCGACGCGGGGCAGGACGTGTTCCTGCATTTCCCGCCCGACAAATGCCTGATCGTGCAGGATGACGCCGCCGCCGGCCCCGAGCATGTGAAGGACAGGGCCAAGGTCGCAGCAGCCGTCGCCGTGTGACGGCGCGACGTGGAGATTTGCCTCCGCCGCGGACAGCAGCGGGCGGCGGTGAAGCGTACCGAGCTTTCAAGAAACAGATAACAGACAGACAACAGATGGAGACTTCCATGGACGGTATGACGGCTTTGCCTCGCAAGATGCGCGGCTTGATGATGGGCGCGGCCGCGGCGCTTCTGATGTCGGCGATGGCGGTCGGCGTCGCGCCTCATGCGGCCTGGGCCCAGGACCTCGGTCCGGCCGGCCAGACCGGCGCCACCGCCGAGCTGGTGGCGGCGGCCAAGAAGGAAGGCGCGCTGACCTTCTACGGCACCGCGCAGCAGGACTCCTACGACACGGTCTTCGCGGAGTTCATGAAGGACTATCCGCAGATCAAGGTGACGGCGACGCGCGTGCGCACCGCCAACTTCCTCGAGCGCGTGCTGCTCGAATTCAAGAGCGGCGACAACAAGGCCGACGTCGTCCACGCCACCAGCGAGCTGGCGGAACTGGAAGAGGCCGGCGCGATCGAGCCCTATGCCGGCGTCGACAAGTATCAGGCGGAGCACTATCGCTTCCCGGCGCCCAAGGCGATGCCGGGCCTCGTCACCGACGCGATCCTCGTCAAGTTCGTCGACTACAACACCAGCATGCTGAAGCCGGCCGACCTGCCGAAGACCTGGGACGACCTGCTTGACCCGAAGTGGAAGGGCAAGCTCGCCCTCGACATCGAAGGCTACGAGTGGTTCGCCGCCATGTGGAAGACCATGGGCCCGGAGAAGGCCGACGTCTTCATGAAGGCGCTGTCGAAGAACGTCGTGCTGCGCGAAGGCGCGACGCAGATCATGGAGCTGATGGTCGCGGGCGAATTCCCGATCTCGCTGGAAGCCTACGGCCATCGCATCGCCGACTTCCAGAAGCAGGGGGCGCCGGTGGACGTCGTCCATCCGATCTTCCAGCCGATCACCGTCATCCCGTCCTACTGGGGCGCGATCAAGACGGCGAAGCATCCGAACGCCGCCAAGCTGGTGCTGCATTGGCTCGCGTCCGACCGCGGCCAGGCGGCCCAGGCCAAGGCCGGCCGCGTACCGGTGCTCAAGACGGGCGTCGACCATCCCGTGCTCAAGTGGCTCGACGACGGCAAGCCGGCGACCTTCGTCATCGAGCCGAAGTCGATCGACTACACGGAAGTCGCGAAGCAGTTCAACACGTACTTCGTGCGTGCGAAGCAGTAACGACTGAATGAGACCGAGGAGGCCCATCGCGAGAGCGGTGGGCCTCCGTCCGTTCGGCACGCATGACTGCGGCGCGCGAACGATGAGAAGAGACCGTAGCAAGGGGACATTTGAGGCATGACGGCCGACATTTCCACGCTGGTGACCGCGCCTCCGGGCAATCCGGTGCCGGCAGGTTCGCAGCGCAGCCGCAGCGGATTCGACTTCAGCCGGCTCACGCTCTGGGTGGTCGTCGCCTTCCTGCTCTATCAGGTGATCGTGCCGCTCGCCTTCCTGCTGTGGGGCAGCCTGAAGACGAGCCGGCCGACCGACAACGACTACCTCAGCCTGTCGCTGACGTTGCAGAACTACACCAGCGCCCTGGGTGGCGTGGAGTTCTGGCGGGCGATGGGGAACACCGTCATCTACGGCACGGGCGCCACCGTGCTGTCGGCCGTGATCGGCATCGCGCTTGCCATCGTCGTGGCGCGCACGGACGCGCCGTTCCGCGGCGTCGTCTCGACGCTGACCTACGTGCGCATCATCATTCCGGGGCTGCTCACCGCCATCGCCTGGGTGTTCCTCGGCAGCCCGAAGATCGGCCTGCTCAACGGCCTGTGGAAGAACATGACCGGCTCGACCGAGCCGCTGTTCGACATCTACAGCATGGGCGGCATGATCGTCGCCCAGGGGCTGGACACGTTCCCGCTGGTGTTCCTCACCGTCGTCGCCGCGCTCAAGTCGATGGACCCGGCGCTGGAGGAGGCGGCCTTCACCTCGGGCAAGTCGCTCGTCTACACCTTCCGGCGCATCACCATGCCGATGATCCGCCCTGCCGTGGTGGCGTCCTGCATCCTGGTCTTCATCCACAACCTCGAATCCTTCGAGGTGCCGCTGGTGCTCGGCCTGCCGATCAAGACCTTCGTGCTCAGCACGGAAATCTTCTTCAAGACGACCTACGTGCCGTCCGACTACGGCGCGGCCGGCGCCTACGGCGTGCTGCTGCTGCTGATCGCGCTGATCGGCGTCTACATCTACCAGCGCATGACGCGGCGCGCCTACGCCTACGTGACAGTGTCCGGCAAGGCGTTCCGCCCGCGTACCATCGAGCTCGGCCGCTGGCGCTGGCCGGTCGGCCTCGCGTCGCTGTTCATCGTCTTCGTCTCGGTGATCATGCCGACCCTGGTGCTGGTCTGGGCCTCGTTCATGCGCTTCTTCCAGCAGCCGTCGATGCGCGCGATCGAATCGATGAGCTTCGCCAACTACGCGCTGGTGTTCAAGAACTCGACCGTGCTCAGCGGCATCCAGAACAGCCTGCTGCTCGGCATCGGCTCGGCGACGATCCTGGTGCTGTTCGTCAGCATCGTCTCCTGGATCGTCATCCGCACCAAGATCCCCGGCCGCAAGGCGCTCGACTTCCTCGCCTTCGTGCCGCAGGCGGTGCCGTCGGTGCTGTTCGGCGTGGCTATGCTGTGGCTCTACCTCGTCATCCCGCTGCCGATCTACGGCACGCTATGGGTGATCCTGCTCGCCTACCTGACGCGCTACATGCCGCACGGCATGCGCATCATCTCGGTCGGCATGCTGCAGTTCCATCCGGAGCTGGAAGAGGCGGCCTACGCCTGCGGCGCCTCCTGGTGGCGCATGTTCCGCAAGGTGCTGCTGCCGCTGCTGCGCCCGGTGATCGTCACCGCCTGGATCTGGGTGATGATCCACGCCTTCCGCGAACTGGCCATCTCGGCGATCCTGTCGGGCCCCAACACGCGCACGGTGGGCGTCGCCATCTACAGCCTATGGACGGAAGGCTCCTTCGGCCTGATCTCGGCCTTCTCGGTGCTGATCATCCTGGTGCTGATCGTGGTGTCCTTCGCCGCGGAAATGATCGGCCGCAGGTTCGGCGTCGCCGGCGTGAGGTAAACTCCTAACCTGCTGATATATAATAATTAAAATGCAAGCCTTGGTAGCCCTTGTTGACAAAACGTCAACAAGGGCTACCTTTCTATAGAAAGAAATCTGCATATTAATTTCAGGAGATGGAAATGGTCCTTTCGCCGCGTCCTCAAGGAGAGCTTGAGAATGCAGGAAGGGTCTTGAGCAAGGCCGTGATCAAGGCCGCGCAGATTCTGCAGATTTCCAACGCCGTCCTGTCCCAAGTGCTGGGCGTTTCGGAGGCGACCGTTTCGCGCATGGCGCGCGAGCAGTACCTGCTCGAGCAGGGGACAAAGCCATACGAGCTTGCGCAGCTGTTCGTCCGGCTCTTCCGCTCCCTGGGAGCCGTGACAGGCAGCGACGACGTGTCTTCGCGTTCCTGGCTGACCAACGCCAATGCGGCTCTTCGCGCCAGGCCGATCGATCTCATCCAGACGATCGAGGGACTCACCCGGACCTTGAGCTATGTGGACTCCCGCCGCGCTCCGATCTGAAGTTCGCGGCTATGCGCAGAGCGTCTGGCGCGTCGTCGAGACGCAGTACAAAGCCGCGACGATGCGCCTGACCGATTCGCTGGAAGAGCAGCGAATCCTGGAGCAGCTGCTCGAAGACTCCAAGCCGCCGCTGCCGCCGGAATGCCAGGGCCTGAGCTTCCTGCTGGCGACACCGTTCCGCTATGCCCCCTATCCGTTCGGATCGCGCTTCAGGCGGGCCGTCCAGCCCGAAGGCGTCTTCTATGGCGCGGAGCAGATCGAAACGGCGATCTCGGAAGCCGTGTTCTACGCCTTGCTCTTCTATCTCGAATCTCCGGACATGACCCTGCCGACCGGCCCCATCGCAAAGACGGCCTTTTCCGTCCGTTGCGCCAGCGACCGCAGCATCGACCTCACGGTCCCGAAGCTGGATCGCGACAAGGCCCTGTGGACCCATCCCACGGACTACAGCCCTTGCCAGGCTCTCGCCGATGCGGCGCGCGAGATCGACGTGCAGGTCATCAGATACCGGTCCGTGCGCGACGAACATGGCCGGGCCAGCGTGGCGCTCATGTCTCCGGCCGCCTTCACCGACAGGCAGGTGCGGGGCTTGCAGACCTGGCACTTCCTCATCAAGAGCAGAGCCGTCGTGCAGGCCTGGTGCGAAAGCCCGCGCATGATGCTGGAATTCCCCGCCGGGAGATTTCAGCTCGATCCCAGAATTCCCGCATGACACGATATCGCGAATGAAAAAGGCCGCTCAAGTGAGCGGCCTTTTTGTTTGCTTGATCCACGGCGCGCGGAGGTCACTTCCCCTGGCGCGCGTCCTTCACCGCCTTGTCGACGCCTGACCAGGCTGGGCGGTCCGTGTAGCGCGCGCGCACGAACTTCACGAGAGCGCTCATCTCCGCTTCCGTCAGCTGCGGGCCGATGGCCGGCATCGAGCGGCCAAGCGCGCCGACAGGCGGGCGGATGCCGCTCCAGATGGCGTGGACGACGGTGCCGGGATCCTTCGCGTTCACCGACGTCTGCAAGGCGAGCGGCAGGGCGCCGCCGTTGGCCTTGTGGCACTGGGCACAGCGCGCCTCGAACACCTTGGCGCCGGCGGCGAATTCCGTCGGCACGGGCGGCGCTTCGGGATTGCCCCATTCGCGCTTGAGGGCGGCGGCGCGCGCCTTGTCCTCGTCGATCTGCGGCGCGCCGGCACGCAAGCTCTCGACATAGGCGGCGATGGCGAAGACGTCGATCTCGTTCTGGTTGTGCAAGGCGTTGACGACCGGCGTCATCGGGCCGGCGGCCATGCCGTGCTTCGCATGCCAGCCGTCCATCAGGTAGACGACGAGCTCCTGGCGCGTCCAGGGCATCTGCGACAGCGAGTCCTTGTTGAGCGGCGGGGCGACCCAGCCTTCGGCGGCGCCGCCGCCATAGGCCGGGCTCGTCTCGGCGCCCATGAAGTTGCGCGGCGTGTGGCAGGCCCCGCAATGGCCGAGGCCTTCGACGAGATAGGCGCCGTCGTTCCACTGCTCGTCCTTCGCCGGGTCGGGCTTGAACGGCGTCTTGTCGAGGAAGAGCGCCTTCCAGACATAGAGCACCTGGCGGACGTTGAAGGGGAAGGGCAGCTCGTTCTTGCGCACTGTCTCCTTGACCGGGGCCACGCCCGCCATCAGGTAGGCGTATATCGCGTCGACGTCGGCTTCCTTCACCTTGGTGAAGTGGTCGTAGGGGAAGGCCGGATAGAGATGGTTGCCCTTGCGGTCGACGCCTTCCTTCAGCGCGCGGCGGAAGGCGTCCTTCGACCAGTTGCCGATGCCGCTGTCCGGGTCGGGCGTGATGTTCGAGGTGTAGATGATGCCGAAGGGCGTCGGCAGCGGCAAGTTGCCGGCGAAGGGCGCGCCGTCCTCGCGCGTGTGGCAGGCGGAACAGTCGCCGTAGTTCGCGAGCACGCGGCCGCGCTCGACGACGGCTTTGTCGAAGCTGGCGGGATCAGGCGTCGCGATGGCGGAAAGTTCCGGCTGACGCGCGAGGATGAAGAGTCCGACGACCGCGACGATGCCGAGCGCCGCGGCGATGCCGAGGGCGGTCCAAACAGTGCTGCGTCTTTTCATTGGAACTTCCCCTGCCAGCTTATCGCTCGTCTCTGTCGCGTTATATCCGCTTCGATATAGCCGTCATGATTGGTGCGGTTTGCATCGCATCTAGTTCGGCAAAATCTAACAGACGAGCATTCTTGTTATCGCTATTATTAGCGATAACAGCAGCATGCTGGCAAGCAATCCGCGGAGACAGGGCCGCAGAGATCGCTGAAAGGAATCGCACCCATGGAATTTTCGCTGAGCATCAATGGCAGCGTCCAGAAGGTGGACGTCGAGCCGGAGACTCCTTTGCTCTGGGTCTTGCGCGACACGATCGGGCTCACCGGCACCAAGTACGGCTGCGGCATCGCGCGATGCGGCGCCTGCACCATTCACGTCGACGGACAGGCGACGAAGGCATGCCAATTGCCCGCCTCCGCCGCCGTCGGCAGGAGCATCACCACCATCGAAGGCCTGTCGAAAGACAGCTCGCATCCGGTCCAGCAGGCCTGGCGCGAGATCGGCGTACCGCAATGCGGTTATTGTCAAAGTGGGCAGATCATGGCCGCCTCGGCCTTGCTCGCCAAGCGCAAGAACCCGACCGACGTCGAGATCGAAACCGCGATGGCCGACAATCTCTGCCGCTGCGGCACCTATCTCAAGATCGTCGCGGCGATCCACCGCGCCGCCAAGATCGAGCAGAGCTGAGGGAGGCCGTCATGACCGAACAGATGAAGCAGACGCTTTCCGACAAGGGCCTTTCGCGGCGCGCGTTCATACAGGCTTCGGCCACCGTCGGCGGCGGGCTGATGCTCGGCTTCTGCATGCCGAGCGCCTTCGCCGCGACCATCGGCCCGCAGAGCCAGTCGACGACGACGGCCGTGGGCACCGAGATCAACGCCTGGCTCGTCATCGACAAGGACAACACGGTGACGATGCGCATCCCGCACACGGAGATGGGCCAAGGGGGCATCACCTCGGTGGCCTTGCTGATCGCGGAAGAGCTGAACGTCGAATGGTCGAAGATCAAGACCGAGTTCGCCGACGCCAACCGCCATCTGCGCAACAACAAAGAATACAAGGTGATGAGCACGCACGGCTCGCAGCTCGTGCGCCTGCAGCATCCGCATCTCATGCAGGCCGGCGCCTCGGCGCGCGAGCGCCTGAAGCAGGCGGCCGCCGAAGCCTGGGGCGTCAAGCGCGACGACGTCGTGGCCAAGCTCGGCATGCTGACCTCTGGCGAGCATAGCGCGACCTACGGCGAGTTCGTCGAGGCCGCGTCCCAGGTGAAGCTCGACAAGGAGCCGGCGATCAACGTCGACCCCGCCAAGTGGTGGCTGCTCGGCAAGGGCACGATGCGCCTCGACATCCCCAACAAGGTCAACGGCAGCGCCCAGTACGCCATCGACACGCGCGTGCCCGGCATGGTCTACGCCACGGTCAAGGCGAGCCCGGTGCCCTGGGGCAAGCTCAAGAGCTACGACGAGAGCGCGATCAAGAACCGGCCCGGCTTCGTCGCCGTGGTGCCGCTGAAGGCGGTGCCCGGCAAGCGCGGCCAGCCCGACCTGCAGGATGCGGTCGCGGTGGTCTTCGACAGCTGGTACCGCGCCAAGACGGCGCTGGAGCTGCTGCCGATCGAATGGGACTTCGGCGACAGCGCCACGGCGAACTCGGCCCGCTACTTCGAGGAAGGCCGCAAGCTGGTCGGCCAGGCGGGGCAGGTCACCGGCAAGGAAGACCCGCAGGTCGCCGAGATCCTCGCGGCTTCGAAGCAGGTCGTCACGGCCGACTACGAGCGTCCGTTCGAGACCCATGCCCGCATGGAGCCGATCAACGCCACCGTGCATGTGCAGACCGACCGCGTCGACGTCTGGTCGCCGACGCAGGACCAGTCCGCCGCGATCACCCTGGTCGCCGAACAGCTCGGCCGCGACCCGAAGGACATCTACGCCCACACCATGTTCCTGGGCGGCGGCTTCGGGGGCAACGGCGCCGGCGGCACCGGCGTCACCAAGCAGGCGGCGCAGATCTCCAAGGAGCTCGGCAAGCCGGTGAAGGTGCTGTGGACCCGCGAGGAGGACATCGCCCAGGACAAGCAGCGCCCGCTGGCGCTCGCCAAGCTCAGCGCCGCGATCGGCGACGACGGCCTGCCGACGGCGCTGCTTACCCGCGCGGCCTGGTTCTCGCAGGACGGCATGAACCAGATCGGCGGCGCGACTTCCGACTACGGCATCTACAACATGCCCTACAAGGTGCCGCACCGGCACCATGAGCGGCACAACGCCAAGACGCACGTGCCGAGCTCGACGCACCGCGCGCCGGGCGCCAACCAGATGGGCTTCATGGCCGAGAGCTTCGTCGACGAAATGGCCATCGCGGGCGGCTGGAACCCGCTCGACTGGCGTCTCAAGATGACCGAAGGCATGGACGACTGGCAGCTCGTGCTGCAGACCCTGAAGGACAAGGCGGGCTTCCGCACCGACCTGCCGAAAGGGCAGGGCATGGGCATCGCCGCCGTCGAATCGCACGGCACCATCGCTGCCGCCTGCGCCACGGTGAACGTCAGCCGCCGCGGCCGCCTCACGGTCGAGAAGTTGCTCGTGGTGCTCGACGCCGGCCATGTGATCAACCCCCACGCGGCGGCCGAGCAGTGCGAAGGCTCCGTCTGCTGGGAGTTGTCGCACGCCTGGATGGGCGGCCTTGAGCTCGAGAACGGCCGCTTCAGCAACACGAACTTCGACAGCTACAACCTGCTGCGCATCGACCAGATGCCTGAGGTCGAGACGATCTTCGCCTCGTCCGGCGGCAAGAAGTGGGGCGGCCTCGGCGAACCCTCCGGCCCGCCGACGCCGCCGTCGATCGCCAACGCGATCTGGTACGCCACGGGCAAGCGCATCCGCTCGACGCCCTTCCGCCAGCACGACTTGAGCTGGTCGTAGGCGCGATCGAAGCCAAAAGGGCGCGGACAGCAAAAAGGCCAGAACCGCAGGGTTCTGGCCTTTTCCTCTGTGCGCGCCGCGCGTCGATCAGCGCGCGGGATAGCGCCTGTCGTCGCTCACCGTCACGGCCTTGGCGGAATACTTGCCGTTCGCGTTCGTGAGGGCGGAGATGCCGATCCAGGCGCCCGGCTTGAGCATGTCCTTGCTGCCGGGCACGGTGGTCACGATGGGCGCCTCGGGCGGCACGGCGATGACGTAGTCCTTGCCGCCGGTCGTCAGCGTCAGCTTGCCGTCCTTCTGGCCGGCGACGATCTGCGTCGCCGGAGCGTTGGTCATGGAGCCGTTCGGATCGCTGTTCCAGGGGCCGTGGCGTTCGGTCGCCTTGCTGGTGGGCGGAAAGACCACGACCTGCACCGCCTTCATGCCCTCGCTGCCGTCCGGATTGGGGGCTGGCAATGCGCCGACGCCGACGAAGCTGCCGGGCTTGATGTCGGCAAGCTTGACGTTGACCGCGTGGGTGACCGTGTAGTCCGGTTCGAGCGCGACCTGGACCGTCTTGCCCTCGGCGGTCTTGACGGTGAGGTCGTTGCCGGAAAGCTTTTCGACTTCGCCGCGCAGGCGCCCGTCTTCCTGCGCCATGGCGGGGGTGAACGCGGCCGTCGCCAGCAGGGCGGCGGCGCAGGCTGCAGCAAATCCGCGAATGATCGTCATGGTGCTTCTCCCCCTGATGGACGCCTCATATGAAGCCTGGGCTGTCCTCTGCAAGACCATAGCGCCATCCTGCCGTGGGCGGCGAGTCAACAAGCTGAGATGAGGCCACTCTTATAGAGAACCGCCTGTAAATTCAGGGGCTTGGAAATTCAATATGTCCTGAATTTGACCGATGCGGCAGGGCGCGCCGGTGTGATAATCCGTTTCACGCATCGCGAACGCATAAGTCGCGGACACAAAAAAAGGACCAGGGAGAATGCTCGAGCCGTCTCGCGCGTGGATCGTCACGCCCATATTCCGGACCATGCTGGCCGCGCTCGCGGCGACCCTTTGCGTCGCGGCCGCGTCGGCCGACCCCGTCGAGGATTTCTACGCCAAGAACCGCATCACCATCAGCGTCGGCGGCACGTCGGGCGGCGGCTACGCCGTCTATGCGCGCACGCTCGCGACCGTGCTCGGCAACTACGTGCCCGGCAAGCCAACCGTGATCGTGCAGTACATGCCGGGCGCCAGCACCATCCGCGCCGCCAACTACATCTACAACGCGGCGCGCCAGGACGGCTCGGAGATCGGGGCCTTCCAGCAGCCGGTGTTCACGGCGCCCTTCTTCGAGCCGAACGGCATCCAGTACGACGCGCAGAAGTTCCAGTGGCTCGGCAGCCTGAGCAGCGACGTCAACGTCTGCTTCGTCCGCTCCGACACCGGCATCAAGGACTTCGAGGAGACGCGCCAGAAGCAGGTCACCATCGGGGCCAACGCGCCGAGCGCCATCAGCACGCGCGCGCCCGTGATCCTCAACAACCTGCTGAAGACCAAGTTCAAGATCATCAGCGGCTACAACGGCCCCGACCTGGCGCTCGCCATCGACCGCAACGAGGTGCAGGGCCAGTGCAGCTCCTGGAGCTCGATCAAGTCCTTACGCGGCGACTGGCTGAACAGCAAGTTCATCAACATCCTGGTGCAGCTCTCCACCGAGCGCGAGCCGGAGCTGCAGGACGTGCCGCTGATGATGGACTTCGTGCAGTCCGACGAGCAGCGCGCGGCGCTGAACTTCATGTTCACGCCGCAGAAGTTCGGCCGGCCCTACGCCTTCCCGCCGAACGTGCCGGCGGACCGCGTGGCCGCCATGCGCAAGGCCTTCGCCGACGTCGCAAAGGACGAGAAGTTCGTCGAGCTCGTCAAGAAGCAGAGCCTCGACGTCTCCTTCACCGACGGCGAGAAGATGCAGAGCCTGACCGCCGGGCTGTTCGCCACGCCGAAGTCGATCATCGACATCGCCGAGAAGGCGGCGAACGCCGAAGGCGTCACGAAGAAATAGCGTTCACGGACCATTCGAGGGAGAGAAGCGATGCCGAGAGTGCAGCATGTGGCGATCCGGTCGGAAAACCCGGAAAAGCTCGCCAAGTACTACGAAGACGTCTTCGGCTGGACCCGTCTGCGCCTGGGCGGCGGGGGCGGCGTGCATCTGACGGACGGCCACATCAACATCGCCATCCTGAACACCAACGGCGCGCCGGCCGGCGTCGAGCATATCGGCGTCAAGGTCGAGAGCATGGACGAGGTGAAGGACGGCCTGGCGAAGTACGGCGTCGCCCTGGAGGCGCGGCCGGCCGACAACCGCGCCGCCGAACAGCGCGTCGTCGACCCGGACGGCAACTCCATCGACCTGTCCGTCCGCGGCTTCATGTACAGGGCCTGACCGGCCGGTTCGCGCCGTAGGTCAGGCTGCGCCGTCCCGGCGGCAGAGATGCGCTAGCGCTTCCGCTTTGCCGCCGGCTTCTTCTTCGCCGTCTTGCCGAGCTTGGGCGACGGCATGTCGCGCGCCGAACGCATGGCCGTCTCGTCGTGGTAGAGCGCGGCGCCGGGCGCATCGCCTTGTTCCGGCTCGAAGCTCAGCAGGTTCGGCACGTTGCCCGGCAGGCCAAGCTCGCTCCAGCGGTCGCCGACGCGGTCGTAGACGGACTTGCGCAGGCGCGTGCGCTTGGAGAACACCGGTATGTAGCGGTGCTCCTTGCAGGCGTTGATCAGCGCCTTCGAGCCATAGGGGCGAATCTCCGGCGGGTTCTGCGTCGGGTCGAGGCCGGTCGACCAGGTCTGGCGCAGGATGTCGATGTCGTCGCTCGGGTTGCAGCGGCTCGCCATGGCCCACAGCACCTGGTCCATGTCCGTCGGGTCGACGTCCTCATCCACGGCGATGATCCATTTCGTGTAGTAGGCGCCGCCCGGCACCTGGGCGGCGAGCGCGAGAGCCTGCGGCGCGTGGCCGGCGTACTTCTGCTCGAGCGAGATGATCGTCATGCCGAAGCCGCCGGCGGCGGCCGGGTGCGAATAGACGCCGCAGATGCCCGGCACGCCGAGCTTGTTGAGGTCGTCCCAGATTTTCGCGCCGCGCAGGATGGAGAAGAAGCCGCTCTGCTCGCAGGAGGGATAGTCGGCCATCAGCGCGTTGGTCAGCACCGGCTTGTCGCGGTAGTGCACGGCGGTGATCTCGACCAGCGGGCACATGGCCTCGGGCTTGCCGTAGTAGCCGGTAAACTCGCCGAACGGGCCTTCGGCCTGCATGGCGTTCGGCTTGATGACGCCTTCGACGACGATCTCGGCGCTGGCCGGAAACAGCAGGTCGCTCTGCGTCGCCTTCACCAGCTCGACCGCCTCGCCCTTGATGCCGCCGGCATAGTCGTATTCCGAGGCGTTCTTCGGGAAGGACTGCGAGCCGACGAGCATGTAGAGCGGGTCGATGCCCCAGCAGGCGACGACGGGCAGCGCCTTGCCCTGGGCCCAGGCGCGCGTGATGTGCAGGCGCGCATCCTTGCCGGGCGAGAGGTAGAGGCCGGTATGGTTGCGGTCCTGCACCATCATGCGGTAGGTGCCGACGTTGAGGTAGCCGTTGTCCGGATCGCGCGTGATGACGGCGTCGCAGGTGCCGGCGTAGTTGCCGCCGTCGAGCGGCCAGTGGCGCGGGATCGGCAGCTTCTTGAGGTCGATGTCCTTGCCGGTGACGCTGTTCTCGTAGACCGGCGCCTTGGAGCGCGGCACCTCGACGGGGGGAATCTGCCGCTTCATCTTCTCCATGGTGCGGCGGATCAACTCGACCGTTGGAGTATCCGGCGGCTCTTCCAGCGACAGCGCGATGCGGCGCACGCTCGGGCCGTAGACGTTCCACAGATGCTTGATCTGGTAGGGGCTGTTCTCGAAGCCCTTGGCCTTCGTGAACATCACGGCGGGCGACGGCTTCTGCTTGGCGATGAGATAGGAAATGGCGCTCATTTCCTCTTCGACGTCGACAGGCTTGTCGACGGTGACGAGTTCGCCGATGGCTTCCGACCTCTCAAGCCAGTCCCGCAGGTCGCGGATGGGATGGTTGGCGAGCGGCGCGGCGGAAAGCTTTTTCATGCGATGTACTTCTTTTTTTCATGCGTCCCCATTTCGGGTCGGAGCCCTGTCTCCGATCCGGCATTTGACGGTGCAAATGGCCGAAAACGCCCGATTGTAGGCGATCCTTTCGCGGGCTGACGAGAGGGAAAAGGCGCGACAGCGCGCGGCGCGAAGTGCGCCCCTCGAACATTTCCGAATGGAAGATGCGACTACGGCGCGCCGATGTCGCCGAGGCGCTGCCGCGCTTCCGCCAGCACGGTCGCGGCGCCGTTCGCCTGGGCAAGCTGCGCTGCGTTCGTCAGCCATTGGCGCGCGTCGGCGGGACGGCCGTTGGACTGAGCGGCCCGTCCGGCGCGCAGGTAGAAGTCCGCCGCCGCCGCGCCGTCGCCGGCGGCCTGCGCGGCTTGGCCGGCGAAGGCCAGGGCACGCGCGACGCCGGGCAGATCCTTGGTCTTGCGCCGCAGCTCGACGGTGTCTTGGAAACTCGTCACGGCCTGCGCCGGGGCGTTCGCCAGCAGCTGCGAGCGGCCGAGCAGTTCCTGGCGGTCGGCCTTGAGGCCGGGCTCGGTCGGCGCACTGAGGCCGTTCACGATGCGCGTCAACGTTGCCGCGTCGCCGCTGTCGGCGGCGATCATGCCGATCAGGTAGTCGGCGCGTGCCGTCAATGCGGCGTTGGTGCCGGCGGCCTCGCGGGCGCGCTGGGCGGTCTGGCCGGCCTGCGGGTCTTTCGCGCCATAGAGGGCGACGGCCTCGGCAAGTGTGAGGGCCGGGAAGGGGGCCTGGCCGCGCCGCGCCAGCTCGGTCGCGGTGTCTCGCGCGCGCCGCGCGGCGTCGGCCGGCCTGTCGTCGCGCAGCAGCGCCAAGGAAGATTCGTAGCCGAGGTCGCCGATGGCCGGCAGGTCGTCGCGCGCGAAGGCGCGCGCCAGCGCCCGGTCGTAAAGGCCGACGGCCTGGGCATATTGGCCGTTCTCGAAGGCGCCGCGCGCGAGGCGGCGCAGGCTGTCGAACTCATGGTCCTCGGCGGCGAGCTTGGCCGGATCGGGCGCGGGCGTGCCGCCGCAGGCGGCCAGCGCGGGAGCGACGGCGAGAAGGACGAAGGCGAGGGCGCGCATCTTCATGGCCGGATCTCCGTGGCCGGCAGGCGGGTTTCCGGCGGCGGCGCGGCGCTGCCGCCAAGCAGCCAGGAGGAACGCATCTGCGCCATCAGGCGCTCGGCCTCGGCGAGGGTCTGCTGGGTCTGGACCATGAGGGCCGGCACCGAATCGGCGGCGGCCGGCACGCGCTTGCCGAGATCCTTGCTCATGGCGTCGAGCGAGGCCAGCATCGCGTTCACGTTGTCGACCGTCTTGCCGAGGTTGTCCAGCAGCTGCGGCAGCCGCTCGTTGACCGTGCTGCCGGCCTGCGCGGTCTCCGCCGTCGTCTTGCGCAGGTTGTCGCTGATCGGCTGCAGGCGGTCGACCTGCTGCTGCACCGACTGGGCGACCGCCTCGAGCTGCTTGGAGAGGCCGTCGTCGCGCATCAGGCGGCCGACGGAGCCTTGGCCCTGCTCAAGCCCCTGCATCACGTTGGCGAGGGACGTGATCGTGCGCTGGGCATCGTCGAGGATCGGATAGACGCGCTTCTGCAGGTCCGAGAGGATGTCGCTGATGCCGTCGGTGGCGGAGCGGTCGGTCGCGGCGTTGAGCACGGCATAGTCCCAGTCGAGCGGATCGCCGCGCCCGCGCGAGATTTCGAGGTAGGCCGCGCCGGCGATGCCGAACTGCTTCTTGATCACGACCTGGGAATCGCGGCGCACGAATTCCTTCATGGAGGAATTGATCTCGACCTCCGCATGGAAGGCCTGGCGCGGGTCGATGACGATGCGCTTGACCACGCCGGCGCTAGTGCCGAGCACTTCCACGTTGGCGCCGGCGCTGAGGCCCGCCAGGCCCTCTTCCGGCAGCAGGATGTGCAGGGTGAGGACCGACTTGAACAGCCCTTGCAGGAAGCCGGCCTGCAGCACGGCGGCGCCGAACAGGACGAGGCAGCCGATGAGCAGCCAGCCGCTGCGGGTGCGGACATATCGGAACAGCGGCGTCTGGGCGGTCATTGTTCGATTTCCTCGACGAGGCGATTGTCCAAGATGATGTAGCGGCGGCAGTCGGGCAATGCGGCGGCGCCGGTCGGCGCGTCGTCCGGCACGAACCACAGGATGGCGGCGCCGTCGTCGCGGGCCTGGCGCATGGCGTTGAGCAGGCGGCCGAGGTTGCCGGGCGCGAAGTCCGCCAGGCGGGAGGCGACGAGCACCAGGTCCGGCTTGCCGAGGAAGGCGCGGACCAGGGAGGCGCGGCGCAGGTCGGCTTCGGCGTAGTCGTCGGGATAGCCCATGGGCAGGCCGAGGAAGCCGAGGCGCTGGGCGATCTGCGCCGCGTCGCGCAGCACGTCCTGGCGCGGCAGCCGGGTGTGGTAGAGCGTCGGCAGCAGGATGTTGCTGGCCAGCGGGACGTAGGACAGCCAGGCGGTGTCGTCGAGCGCGCAGCCGATGCGGCCGCGCCGGGCGTTGGCGTAGTCGGGCGGGCTGCCGATCCAGTCCTGGCCCTGGAACAGCACGCTGCCCTGCCGGGGAGGGCGCAGGCCGCAGGCCGCGTCGGCGATCAGCTGGGCGTGCTGCGTCTCGTTGACGGCGACGACGGCGAGTTCGCCGGCGGGAATCGCGAGGTCGACCGTCAGCTCGCCGCTCTGCAGGTCTGGGATGGGCAGGCGCACGTCCGCCAGCCAGAGCGTCGGCGGGATTTCTGCGTCTGAGATGCGAAGGTCCATGGTGCGCACCTAGAGCAGCAGGCTGGCGACGGTGCTGATGCCGATGATCGCGAGCACGGAGCGCACGAAGCCGACGGGCAGCATCTCATGGAAGCCGGAACGGGTGGCGATGCGGTCGTTTGCTGTCAAGGCGGCGACGGCGCCGATCGCCAGGCCGATCAGCAGGGTCTTGACCGGCAGGATGGCGTAGCCGGCGCTGCCGACCACCGTGTAGGCGCGGCCTACGAATTCCGCGAAGCGCACGGTGGCGTTGCCGGTCAGCACGGCGAAGGCGTAGCCGGACAGGAAGGTGGCGAAGATCAGCACGATGGCGAGGCAGAAGACGCTGAGCGCCAGCGCCACCGAGCGAGGCACGACGAAGAGCAGGAAGGGGTCGAGGCCCATGGCGTCGAGCGCGCGGTCATGGCCGGACTGGCGCATGGCCGCCAGCTCGCTCAGCATGATGAGCCCGCCGCGACCGACGATGAGCAGGCCGACGAAGATCGGCGCGATCTCGCGCACGATGATGGTGCCGACGATGGAGAGGAACTGGCCGCTATCGCCGAGCTGGCCGTACCAGTAGAGGCCCTGCGCCAGCAGGGACACGCCGAGGACGACGCCCAGCACGACGACGGCGAGCAGGCTCTGGACGGCCACGATGTCCATGAAGCGCCAGAACTCGGCGCGCACCGGGCGGCGCCAGACGACGGGCCGTAGCGCCTGATGCACGATGCTGGCGAGGATCGCGAAGAACAGGATCAGCTTGTTGAAGGGGCGCAGCGGCGCGCTGGCGACGGCATGGAAGAAATGCCGTTCCTTCGGCGCCTCGGCGCGGCCGTTCATGGGGGCGTCGCTCACAGCCGCCCCCGCAGGGTGAAGGTCGTCATCTCGCCGATGCGCTCGAGGTAGTAGGCGCCGACGCGGCGGAACAGGAAGCGGCTGTTCAGGTATTCATAGGCGCTCTGGCTGACGTGGATGGAGCCGGCCGCCGCCGTGGCGGCGAGCGCCTGGCCGAGCTGCACCGATTCGCCCCAGATGTTGTAAGGGCCTTGGTCGCCGACGGCGGTGCCGACGGCGACGCCGCTGTCGATCCCCATGGCGAAGAGCGGCGTGCGGTTGTAGCGCCGCGACAGCGCGCCGCAATGATCACGCAATTCGAGGGCGGCGTTGGCGAGATTGACGGCGGCGGCCTCGCCGTCGCCGTCGAACCCGTCGGCGGCGAAGATCTCGTTGCCGACGATCTTGAGGTAGCGGACATGGTGGCGGTCGCAGGCGACCCGCGCCGCCTCGGCGATGTTCTCCAGCAGGTCTTCGGGGGCCTGGGCGTCCGCCGACAGGGCGCTGTTCAGGTCGAGCCGCAGGGTCATGCTCGTCACGCGCGGGAAGACCGTGGCGGCGCCGGAGGCCTTGCCGTTGAAACGGCGCATGGCGAGGCGCTGGCGCTCGCCGGTGATGGAGGCCGTGCGCAGGGCGGCGGGCTCCGCCGCCAGCGGCGCACCGGCGAAGGCGACCTCCTCGTGGGCCTGCTGCGCCTGCGCGGCCCCGGGATCCTCCATCTGCGGCAGGTGAGTGCCGAGCCAGCGCGCGAAGCTGCGCAGCAGCAGGAGCGTGGCGTCGCCCGAATCCGCGTCGAGCGGGACATGCTCCAGCGCCAGGTAGCCGACGATGGCGCCCTGCTGGCTCAGGGGAAACAGCAGCAGGTTGCGCTTTCCCGCATTCGCCGGATAGAGGCTGCGCACTTCGGCCAGGCGCGGATCGGTCCTGGCGTCCTCGACGATGGTCTCCTCGCCTTGAGAGACTGCCTGGAACAGCTCGGGGATCTGGTCGCGCGCGATCTCGATGCCGGCGGTGTGGCTGCCGCTGTCCGCGTCGTAGGCATCCAGGCAGAAGGCCGTCGACTGGTTCAGCTCGAAGCGCCAGACGCGCACGCTGGCGGCCTTGGCGGCGCGGGCGACGGCTTCGGTGAAGCGCGCCAGCTGCAGCAGGCCGACCACGGGCTCGCCCGCGAGCGCGCCAAGCTCCGCGAAGGACAGCTCGCGCCGCTCCATGGCGCCTTCGCGGCGCGTCATGGCGCGCCTCGCGCGGTCGGCCGCGAAGCTCTGGCGGATCAGCAAGGTCGCGATGAACAGGGCCAGCGCGACGACGGCGGCGGACATGTAGAGGGAGTTGCGCGTGTTCTGGCCGACGAAGCCGACGAAGTCGTTCTCGGGCACGACGAACAGCAGCATCCAGTTGCGGGTGATGATGTTGGAGAGGGACGAGCCGAGGATGACGTAGCGGGCGTGGTCGATCTCGGTCAGCGACTGGCGCGGCCCGACGCGGACCCTGTCGTAGGCCTCGGTCACATAGGGGCGGTTAAGCTCCGTGATGTTGGCGAGGCGCAGCTCGCCGTTTTCGTCGTTCGTCGGGTTGCTGCGGTGGCGCTGGGCGATGACGCGGCCCTGCTCGTCGATGATCAGGCTCTCGCTGCGCCCGCTGATGCGCAGGCCGGCGAGGAAGTCGTTGAGCTCGTCGAGGTAGATGTCGACGCCGACGATGGTCGTCGGGTGGCCGTCGGCGTCGCGCGCCGCGAGAGAGGCGGTGATGCCGGGCTTCTTGTCGGTGAAGAAGACGTAGGCGTCGGTCCAGGTCACGTCCTGGGCCTCGGTCGCGTCGGTGAACCAGGGCCGGGTGCGCGGATCGTAGGTGTCGGCCGGGTCGAGGTCGGTGCCGGTGACCTTGCCGTCGGCGTCGCGCCGGGTCCAGGTCGTCGTCAGCTTGCCGTCGCGCCGCTCCATGAACTTGCTGTCGACGCCGCCGACGTCGTTGCGCCGCAGCATCAGGTAGTCGCCGGCCGGGTCGGCGACGCTGATCAGCGCGATCATCGGCGCGTCCTGCAGCAGGCGCATGCCGAAACGCTCGAGCGTCTGGCGGTTCCTGGGCTCGAAGGTGTCGCCGGACGAGGCGGCGGTCAGGGCGCGCACGGCGTTGTCGGCTGGCTTGAAATGGGCTCCGACTTCCAGCCGGACCTGCTGCTCGAGCACGACGAGGAGGTCGCGCGACAGGGCCAGCGTGCCCTCGCGGTTGCTCTGGTAGGAATAGACCGCGATGCCGATCAGGCCGAGCATCATCAGCGCGACGCTCGCGATGGGGATGCCGAAGCGGAAGAAGCGCAGCCGCCGTGCCTGCCGGACCTCGCCAAGATCCTCGTTCGCGTCGAATATCTCTTGGTTACGCATGGACGGATCTCATCGTGTCCTGTGACGCGCGTCTCGTTCCCCGGCGAGGCCATTGTCGGCCAGCATGGCCGATCCGGCAATGGGCGGATTTGCCAAGAATGTCACGGTCTTGGTCGATTTGACAAAGAAGCGGCGAGGCGTCAGTTCTGTCGTCCGTCCATCGCTGATATGAAGTTGGGACCATGGCCGCATCCAAGCCCGTCGTTCTCGCCACCCGCAAGCTGCCCGAGCCCGTCGAGGAGCGGCTGCGGGCGAGCTACCAGGCCATCCTCAATCCCGACGACAGGCCGCTGAGCCCCGACGAGCTGCTGCGTCGCGCCGACGGCGTCGACGGCATCCTCTGCACGTTGACCGACAGGCTGTCGGCGGCGGCGATCGCCGCCCTGCCGGCGCGGGTGCGCATCCTGGCGACCTTCTCGGTCGGCCATGAGCACATCGACCTTCAGGCGGCGCAGGCGCGCGGCCTCTGCGTCACCAACACGCCGGGCGCCCTTACGGAGGCGACCGCCGACATCGCCTTCCTGCTGATGCTGGGCGCCGCGCGGCGCGCCTACGAGGGCGAGCGGCTGCTGCGCAGCGGCCAGTGGCAGGGCTGGGCGCCAACGCAGCTGATGGGAACGGCGCTGCAGGGCAAGCGCCTCGGCATCGCCGGCATGGGCCGCATCGGCCAGGCCGTGGCGCGGCGCGCCCTGGCCTTCGGCATGACGGTCCGCTACACCGGCCGCAAGCCGCGCGACCTCGGCCCGGGCCTGCCGGCGACCTTCCATGCGGACGACGCGGCCTTCCTCGCCGAATGCGACGTGCTGTCGCTGCACATGGCCTCGACGCCCGAGACGCGCCACTGGCTCGACGCGCGACGCGTCGGCCTGCTGCCGAAGGGGGCCATCGTCGTCAACACGGCGCGCGGCGACCTGGTGGATGACGGCGCCCTGATTGACGGGCTGACGAGCGGCCATCTGCGCGCGGCCGGCCTCGACGTCTTCGCCGGCGAGCCCGCCATCGACGCGCGCTACCGCGACATCTCCAACGCCATGCTGCTGCCCCATCTCGGCAGCGCAACCTTCGAGACGCGCTGCGCCATGGGCTTTCGCGCCCTCGACAACCTCGACGCCTTCTTCGCCGGCGCGCCGCCGCGAGACAAGCTTGCCTGATCCCGTGGAATCCCCCGAAGCGCTGCTGCGCGCGAGCTTCATGGCCGCCGTCGCCGCCGCCGATCCGCTGAAGGTGGTGCCTGGGGCCTTGCCCGTGCCGCCGAAGGGCCGCACCGTCGTGGTCGGCGCCGGCAAGGCCGCGGCCGCCATGGCCAAGGCGGTGGAGACGGCCTGGCCGGCGGATGCGCCGCTCGAAGGCCTCGTCGTCACGCGCTACGGCCATGGCTACGGCGATGGTTGTGGCGGTGCGCCCCTGCGTCGCCTGCGCGTGGTGGAGGCGGGCCATCCCGTGCCCGACGCGGCAGGCGAGGCGGCGGCGCACGAGATCCTGGCGCTCGCCGGCTCGGCGGGGTCCGGCGACCTGCTGCTGGCGCTATTCTCCGGCGGCGGTTCGAGCCTGCTCGCGCTGCCCTTGCCGCCGCTCGCCATCGCGGAGTTGAGGGCGACGACGGCCGAGCTGCTGCGATGCGGCGCGCCGATCCAGGACATCAACGCGGTGCGCAAGCATTTGTCGCTGCTGCAAGGCGGTCGGCTGGCGGCCCTGTGCCGCGCCCCCATCGAGACCTTGCTGATCTCCGACGTGGTCGGCGACGCGCCGACCCATATCGCCAGCGGTCCCACCGTGGCCGACCCGACGACCTACGGCGAAGCCCTGGACATCCTGGATCGTTACGACTGCCGCGTGCCGTCGGGCGTGCGCGAGCTGCTGGCACGGGGCGCTGCCGGCGCGCTCGAAGAGACGCCCAAGTCCGGCGACGCCGTCTTCGCGCGCACGCGCACGCAGGTCGTCGCCACCGCGCGCCGCAGCCTCGATGCGGCAGCGGAGGTCTTCCGCCGGGCGGGCGTGACGCCCGTGCTGCTCGGCGACGACGTGACGGGCGAGGCGCGCGAGGTGGCGCAAGCCCATGCCGCGCTCGTGCGCGACATCCTCGGCGACCGCGGTTCGCATCGCGCGCCGGTCGCGCTGATCTCGGGCGGCGAATGCACGGTGACGGTGCGGAATCCGAAGGGGCGGGGCGGGCGCTGCGCGGAATATCTGCTGGCGCTGGCCATCGCGCTTGGCGAGGGCCTGCCGGTGCACGGCCTTGCGGCGGACACCGACGGCATCGACGGTTCGGAGGACAATGCCGGCGCGCTGCTCGCGCCGGACACGCTGGCCAAGGCGCGGGCCGCTGGGCTGGATGCAGGACAGTCGTTGGCGGAGAACGACAGCTACGGTTTCTTCGCGGCACTTGGCGCGCTCGTCGTGACCGGGCCGACGCGCACCAACGTCAACGACTTCCGGGCCGTCCTGATTCCGTGAGTCGCTGCACCGGCATCCGGCCCAAATGGGTAGGAGGGCGGCGCAAAGGGGAATGCCGGACGATTCTGAGCCCCGTCTGCGCCGAAACGGCGGCGGCGTCCTGCGCTAAAAGCAGGGCATGGGATACGCCCTAAAGATCTGCTGTGTTCTTTTGAGCCTCGGCCTTTCGGCCTGCGGCGGCGCTGCGGTCGGCATCGGCTCGCTGGTCATGCAGGGCTTGCAGATGGCCAGCGGCACGACGCCGTCGTCGTCCAACGCCAGCAAGAACACCGCGCCCTTCACCCGCACCGACAATGCCCAGGAACAGCAGGGCCTGCAGGACGTGACGTCGAAGACGGTCTCGGAATCCTGCACCGCGATCAAGGAAGAGGCCGCCGCCTCGCCGGAGGGGCAGCAGTCGCTGCTGCCGAGCGCCCAGGCGACGGGGCGGCGCCAGTGCGGCTATCGCAACGTCTGCCTGCCGGGCACCAGCCGGCCGGTGAAGATGCTGATCTGCGAGAGCCCGACGCCGGTCGCGCAGGATCCTGCCGCGCCGCAGGCGAACCCGGGTTGAGCCGGCTCGCCTGCGCGGCTTCGCTTACGACGCCAATTCGGGCAGCGTCGTGAGCTGCATGATCCAGCTGTTGATGGGGACGGCGCCCGGCGCGGTGCCGGCGACGGCGGGCATGTCCTCGCTCGCCGGATCGGTGGGCCTGGCGATGGCCGCGCGCAGCAGGTCGACGCTGCCGCCGCCGGAGCCGCCGTACCCGAAGCCGCTGAGCGAGAAGCTGCTCTGCGACGCCGCAAAGGGCGTGGTGACGGGGCGGGCATAGGCCTGATCGCCCTTGCGCTCGACGTTCACGAGCGAGCCGTCGGCGCCGCGGATGAAGTTGTTGGACGTGGAGCGGCCGAGAAGCTTGCGCTCGAGGATGACTTCCCTGTAGGCGGGGCTCATGCCGAGGCCCGAGGTGCCAGGGACGCCGGCGCCGGGATTGCCGCCGAAGGCGAAGGGCTGGTTGGATATCTGGGCGGAGGCCGCCTGGGACAGGCAAAGCAGAAACAGCGCCACAGCGGCGCCTGTGATGGTGGAAGCGAGCGTCTTCATGGGATCGTCCTTTTCGGCTTGATTCGGGTACGGAGCTTTCGCTCAGCCGTTCAACGAAAAAAATGGGCGTCGTGGCACCCGAATGCCACGAGTTTTCGGCATTCCTGCCATCTGCGCCGCCTTTTATCCGAAAGATCGCTTGCTGCGCGGTGGGCCGTGGCCCGTGCGCGTCACTCCTGCGTGCCGCCGTTGAGCCAGCCGTCCTGCGGAGCGGCGCGGACCGGCAGCGTGATCTCGCGCGCGGCGAAGACCGCTGCCTGCGTGCGGTTCTGCAGCAGCAGCTTCTTCAGCAGCGAGCGGATGAGGTATTTGACCCGGCTGACGTTGATGTGCATCGTCGCCGAGATGATGTGGTTGCTGCAGCCGTGCGCGAGAAGCCGCAGGATGCGCTGCTCGGCCGGCGACAGGGAGCGCAGCATCTCGCGGCGCAGGTTGCGTTCGATCATCATCGGCGTGAGCTGGGCCGGGATGGCCAGGTGGTCGGTCTTCATCAGGGCGATGATCGCCGGCAGCCGGTGCAGGTTGATGTGCCGGAAGATGACGCCGTCGGCGATCTGCACCGCTTCCACGATCTTCTCGACGGTCTGCTCGTTGATCACGACGAGCAGCTTGCGGTCTGCCTTTAGGGCGCGCAGCTCGTTGGCCTTGCGGCTGCTGTAGCGCGAAAGAGCGGCGGAATTCATGATGATGACCTCCGCCGGGTCGTCGGCGGGCGACGCCGCCGGCTCGCTGGCGGCGCCGGCCTTCGCGCGGCGCGGCGCGAGGCCGGAAACCTCGCCGGCCATGCCGAGCAGCCGTCCGATCTCGTTCTCGAGCCGGCGATCCCCGATGATGATCATCAAATACCGTCTGTTCAAGAAACTCCGCGCCGTCCGGCGCCCCTCCTCGTGAATCCCGCGTGAACCGGAGACCTCGTCGCATCGCGCCGACGATGGACGCGGGCCGAGCATAGCCGGATTTCCTTCCTGCTCGCCCACGCGTCAGCGCGGCGCGCGCGTTCATCGGGCTTATCCGAAAGAGATGGCTTCTCTCCTCTTCGCGCTTTGCGGCGCGAACGGGAAGAAGGCGCGCATAGGAAGTGCGTGAATGCGCCGCGTCATGTTCCGCAAGAGCGATTTGAGATTCGTGCCCACGCCGTATCCTGCTCGCACATCATTTGATCGCTCGTCGTACCGAAATTCGCGACGGAGGGGGCGATCGCAAAGGAATGGGGTTCAGGCGATGCGATACATACAGCACACATCCGTCCTCGCTTTGGCTTTCGCGCTCGGAGCCTGCGGGACCGGCATCTATCCGTCGAACGGCGTCACGCCGAACTTCAGTTTTCCCGTGACGACCAACGAGACGCCCTACAGCAAGTGCCTGACGGGGCTGGCGGACATTCCCGGAAACAACCTGCCTACCTTCGCCGTCGGCGAGCTGGCGGACAAGACGGGGCAGCTGTCGACCCAGACGGGCAGCGGCTACAGCACGGTTCTCTCGCAGGGCGTCTCCGAGATGATGATGAGCGCCCTCTATAAGACTCACAAGGTCCGCATGGTCGAGCGCTTCGACCTGCGCGTGCCCCTGGCGGAGATGCGGATGACGGAGCAGGGGCTCGTCACGCGCCAGAGCGGCACGCAACGCGGCGCGATCCGCGGCAGCGACTTCGTCGTCGTCGGGGCCTTGACCGAACTCAACTACAACATCGTCAGCGAAGGCGCCCGCCTTGCGATCGGAGGGATCGGCGGCGGCGCGAGGACCGTGGTGATCAACGTCGCGCTCGACATGCGCGTGATCAACTCGCGCTCGTTCGACGTCAGCTACATCGCCGCGCTTCAGAAGCAGATCTATGGCTACGAAGTGGAAGCGAACGTGTTTCGCTTCTTCGGCAACCAGCTCGTCGAGTTCGATGCGGGACGGATTCAAAACGAACCGCTTCAGCTCGGCGTCCGGTCCGTCGTCGAGATGGGGGTCTACCAAATCATGACGGAATTCCTTGGCCTTCCCGGGACGCAGGACTGCGCTCTCGTGCAGGCCAATCAATACAACGACTACTTAACCCATAAGGAGACTTAACAATGTCTAGCAATCTGAAGATGGCGCTTCTGGCCGGGGCGGCCGGCATCGCGATGGCGACGGGCTTTGCCGCCGCTCCCGCGAACGCCTTCGACCGCACCTACTGGACGTTCAAGCTCGATATCGAGCCCTGCGTCGACATCAACGTGAACCTCGACCCGGACTCGCTGACCACCGTCGAAGTCGAGCAGAGCTCGATCGGCGACATCTCGGCGATCTCGGTCGTGAAGAACATCAGCATCGCGCAGCCCGAAGTGGGCGGCGGTGACTATGGTCACGGCAACAGCCATGGCAACAGCCACGGCAACGACCATGGCAACAACAACAACGACCCGGTCCCGCCGATGGACGCCCTGACCGAACTCGGCCAGATCGTCAGCACCGCGACGGCCGTTGCCAACAACGTCAACGTCGACGCCTTCACGGAAGGCCTGTTCGCCGACATCAGCCAGTCGGCTTCGGGCGGCTACCACAGCAGCGGCACGGTCCTCGCCAAGTCGAAGGTCGTGGACATCGATGACCTGATGGTCGACAGCTCGGCGACTGCCGTGTCGAACAACATCAACCTGTCGATCGATCCGGGCTCCGTGATCGCCAACACCTCCATCGTCGCGAATCTGTCTCAGACGAGCAACATGGACGTGACCGCGAAGTCGATCGTCAAGAACGTGACCTTGACGAACTTCTCGGGCCTCGGCTCCCTGACGAGCCCGGTGATCAGCTCCGTCGCCACCGCCGTTGGCAACAATGTCAACGTCGGCGTGACGGTTCCGACGCCGTAATGCTACGCGCCGGAGCCGGCGAAAGCCGTCTCCGGCGCTTCTTTCTTCGACATGCACTCACGCTTTCATTCGGGAGATTCGCCATGACGTTCAAATCGCTTCTCATCCTGGCCGGCGCGGCTCTCGCGACAGGCCTGGTGGCCGCGCCCGCGGTGGCGCAGGTCATGGGCAACGGCCCCTACAGCTTTCCCGCCCGCAACAATTCCTTCGCGGCGCAGGCGCAGATCACGCAGCGCCTGAACGCCAACGGCGGTTCCGGCAGCGGCATGGATGCGCTGAACCAGTACATCTACAACTCGTCGTCGACCGCGATCGGCAACTACAGCAACGTGACGGTCGGCGACAACGCGAATGCCAACGTCAACGGCGACCAGGACAGCACGGGCAGCCAGGATTCCGAGGCCACCACCGAGCTCAAGTCGAAGACGAAGGTCACCAACAACAACCCGCCGCCGCCGGCGACGACCCCGTAATGGCGCCGATGCGCGTCGGCGTGGCTTCATCCGGCCTGGCCCTGCGGCCCGGCGCGTAACATTCGTGGAAGGTGAGACATGAAACCCGTTCAGCTTGCGATCTTCACGGCGTTGGGCCTGCTCGTGGCGATGGAGACGTCCGCCGCGCAGAATGCGGCGAAGCCGGCCGCGCTGAGCGCCACGAAGGCGAACGACAAGCTGTCGCCGCTGCAGCTGATCGCGTCGGCGGACGCCGGCAACGCCGAAGCGGAGTACGCTGCGGCGGCCCTCATCCTGCTCGGCGGCATGCCGTCGACCGCGCATCCCGCCCTGCTGGATCCGGCGAAGGCGGACGCTCTGGCCGTGAAGTACCTCGTCGACGCGTCGACCAAGGGAAACGCCCCGGCGCAGTACCTTCTGGGCACGCTCTACCTGTCGGGGCGCGGCGTGACGATGGACGCCTTGCGCGCCAAGTCGCTGTTCACCACGGCCGCCGACGCGGGCAACACCGACGCGCAGAACGCGCTGGGGCAGATGCTGCGCAAGGGCCTGGCCGGCGCCCGCGACGACAAGGGTGCGGCGGCCTGGTTCGAGAAGGCGTCGTCGCAAGGCAACATGCTGGCGCTGACGAACCTCGGCTACATGTATAGCAACGGCCTCGGCGTGCCGAAGGACGAGAAGAAGGCGCTCGACATGACGGTGCGCGCCGCCGCGGCGGAGGTCGAGGAAGCGCAGCACAACCTGGGCTGGATGTACCAGCAGGGCAAGGGCGTCGCGCAGAGCACGCCGGATGCGGTGAGCTGGTATCGCCGCGCCGCCGAGCAGGGCTATTCGCCCTCGGCGCTGAACGTCGGCTTCATCTACGCCAAGGGAGAGGCGGGCGGCGACATTCGCGACCAGATGGTGGAGGCCGTGAAGTGGTTCGCGCTCGCGGGAACCTCGAGCGACGACGCGATACGCGACACGGCGAAGAAGGCGATTGCCTACGTCGCCGAGCGCGTTCCGCCGGAGGTGATGCTTGACGGCAGCGAAGCTGCGCAGAAGTGGATGCTGAAGCGCCAGATGGGCGGGGTCACGACGTCGGCCAACACGAAGTGATTCGGATTCCGTGAGAGTTAAAAAAGAGTTCCTTGAGCGTCAAAAAATATGCGCACTCATATTCCTAAAATTCATTTCAAATTGAATCTATCTCCCAAGTCATTGACATATCATCGTATGCAGCGCTTTGGACGCGAATATAGAATTTACAAGAACAATTAACCTGCAATCTGAAATCTGCTATAACAGACATAAGAATGCAGCTGGCATGACCAGCGCACCCGGGGACCGCGAGAGACGTTCTGGAACTTTTTGGCGGAAGCATCGTCGCAGTGCTTCCGCGTGGACTTGCGTCCGTATCAGCGCCTGCGTTCTTTCGTGGCCGTCGCCTTCTTTCGAGCAGTCCGTCGCATTCTTTAGAGACGATCTTTTGATCGTCGAAGGGCGCAAACGAAAAAAGTCCTAACTCGAATTCGTCTGCTTTTCCACGAATGATAGTTTTCCAATAAATAAGAAATCGGCGACCCTCATTTTTGTGACCCGGGGCGTGATCGATACGGAAATTCGCGTTATTCGCGTCACCAGTTAGTAGCTTCTCGTACATGAGTGCACTGCACGGGATGCCTAGAACGGCATCAAGGGGGAACTATGACCGAAGCGAATGGGGCAAAACCGCGGACCTCGACGTTGATCATCGAGGGCAACCGGTTGTTTCGTGAGGGACTCAAATATCTTCTGGCCGGATCGCAATTCGAAATCCGATTGGAAGCCGATTCTTTCGAAAGCGCGAATGACAGCATACGAGAAGGGTTCCTGCCGGAACTCATCGTCCTCGACTTCCAGGACGACGACGGCCTGGCCGTCGAGAACATCAGGCACTTGCGGGGAAACTTGCGTCACGCCCGCATCGTGGTGCTGACCTACAGCCTCTCGGCCAAGAAACTGGCCAAGGCGCTCGAGGCCGGCGCCGACTCCTATCTCCTGAGCGACATGTCGCCGGAAGCCTTGATCCAATCGCTCGCCTTGACGATGCTCGGCGAGAAGGTGTTTCCGACGAATCTCGCCAAGCTGCTGATCGACGGTCGCATCGACTTCGCGAACGGGGATCGGCCGTTCTCCTCCGGCACTCTGTCGGAGCGGGAGATACAGATCCTGCGTTGCCTGGCGAACGGCGATCCCAACAAGATGATCGCCAATCGCCTGAACATCACCGAGGCGACGGTAAAGGTCCATCTCAAGGGCCTGCTGCGCAAGATCAACGTCTGCAACCGCACGCAAGCCGCCATCTGGGCGGTGGGCCAAGGCATCGACAAGTCTATGGCGAAGTAGCCAGCCGATCCGTCTTCGCTGCGGCGTCGGCCACGCGGCCGGCGCCCGCAGCGGCGGTTCCGCCCGCAAGTTCCGTATTCCTCCCAGGCACCGCCGCGGCATTCTGCATGTGCAGAGATTGCCACATCCATGCCCGCCGTTTGCCACGGCGGGTTCCTCGTCGTCTCAGGAACGATCCGACCTCCCGTCGTTTATCCAGTGAGACTTACATGTAATGAGGAGGAACGAATGAAACGTTTCATGATTTCTGCGGCTGCGACGGCCTTGCTGCTCGGCACTGCCGGCATGGCGATGGCCGACGACGACAGCGGCGACAAGGCGCAGCAGATGCAGAGCGCCACCGAAGTCCAGACGCTGCTGCAATCCAAGGGCTACAGCCAGGTGAACTCGGTGCGGACCGGCAACGCGGACGGCAAGGTGCATGCCACCGCCGTGAGGAACGGCAAGCCGGTGAACGTCGAGATCGACATGAACACCGGCAGCGTCATCGAGACGTCGCACTGACGCCATTCCTATCCAGGAACGATCTGATCTCCGGTCGTTTACCGAACGAGACCACATTTGAGAAGGAGGAACGAATGAAACGTTTCATGATTTCCGCGGCCGCGACGGCCTTGCTGCTCGGCACTGCCGGCATGGCGATGGCCGACGACGACAGCGGCGACAAGGCGCAGCAGATGCAAAGCACCACGGAAGTGCAGACGCTGCTGTCGTCGAAGGGCTACAGCAATGTCAGCGCGGTCCAGACGGGCAGGCCGGACGGCAAGGTGCGCGCCAGCGCCATGAAGGACGGCAAGCCGGTCAACCTTGAGATCGACATGCAGACAGGCGGCATTATCGAGACGAAGTAACGCCTGACCTCTCGCAAGGTGAAGGGCGCGCCCATGCGGTGCGCCCTTTTCTTATGGGGGCCTTCCCGTGCCGATCCTTGCCAAAATGCAGTCTTCCCCGCGCTGGGATTCGGGAACGCGGAAGTTATGATGCGCCGTCATCTTTTCCGGGATTTTATGGCTCGACAGATTCGACAGGCCAGCTGTCTGCTGGCTTATGCCTTCGTGGCGCTGGCCTTGGGCGCAGGCGCTGCCGACGCGCAGAGCTGGCTCAACAACCTGACGAACCCGGGTGGTCCGGCCCCGGCGGACAATGTGCAGGTCGCCATGGCCGAGGGCCGCCAGATCGCCGGCTAAGGCGGCAAGTGCGTCCATGTCGAGGGCGAGATGCGCTCCGGCGGCCTGCTCGTGATGCGCGACTGCGATCCCAATTCGGTCAATCAGCGCTTCAAGTTCGAGAACGGCAATCTCAAGACCTCCGTACGCATCGCCAGCCCGAGCGGCTGGCTTCCCATGTGCGTCGCTTCCGTCGCCCAGGAACGCCTAGCGCTGCAAAGCTGCAACGGCATAGGCGTGATGGGCGCCATCGGCGCCAATCCGATCGGGCAGCAGTGGGCGATCAACGGCCGCGAGATTCGCCGCGCCGACGGGGCCTTCTGCCTCGACGTCTACAAGGCGCAGACGAGCAACGGCACCCCCGTCATCTATTTCAAGTGCAACGGCGACGGCAACTAGCAGTGGGGCTGGCGCTGACCGACATTCGCCATCCATTCAAACGTTGAAGGATTAGAGAGACTGATGAAACCTAAGTTCGCGCAAATCGCCGCCGCCATGTCGCTCGCAGCGTCCGTGTTGGCTTCATCCGCCTCCGCGCAAGCGCAAGGCCTGGTCACGTACGACCCGCTAAAATGGGCGGCTTTCGTGTCCCAGAAGCGCTTTCGGAAGGCCGCCAGCTCGTAGATGCCAATGGCAATTGCCTTCATGCCAAGGCGAAGAATGAGGCCGAGGGCTTGAACGGGGGAGCCAATCTGATATCGCAGCCTTGCAATGGGCTTGCGTCCGAGTAGCGTTTCGCCGTCGAAGGCGGAACCATCAAAGCGACCTGGTCGCGAAAGAGAATGAGGGCATCGGGTTGGCTCAAGCGCCCTGGTTCTCCCTCTGCATGACGAGCATCTCCCTCAATGTGAGCGGCGTTCCTTCAAGCGTCAGCGCCGCTCTTTCCAGGTGCGGCGGAAGCCAGAAGACTTTTCAGGGATTTAGCTTCGAGAACGGCCAGGTCGTCGGAAAATGGAATCGAGGCTGGCGTATGCAGGGCGGCGATCCGAAGGCGCGGAATCAGAACATCTACGCCAAGCCTTGCGACGGCTCGGCCGCGCAGAAGTGGACCTGGCGCTGAGCCTCTAAGCGCCGCGCTCGGCGGCGACGATCATCTTGCGTACGCGCTCGGGCGTGAGCGGCAGTTCGCGCAGGCGCACGCCGATGGCGTGGCGCACCGCGTTGGCAATGGCGCCGGGCGTGGGCCCTGCCGTGCCTTCGCCGACGCCGAGCGGCGGGTCGTTCGGCCGGTCGATGAAGGCGACTTCGATCTCCGGCGCCTCGCGGAACGTGAGGATCGGATAGCTCTCCCAGTCGGTGCTGGTGACGTGCGTGGCGTCGAAGCGCACGGCTTCCTTCAGGGTCTGGCTCATGGCCTGCAGGAAGCCGCCTTCGAGCTGGTTGCCGGCGCCGTCCGGATTGATCACCTCGCCGGCGTCGGCCGCGATCCAGGCGCGCGGAATCGCGATGGCGCCCTTGGCCTCGTCGACGTCGGCCTCGATGACGACGGCGACGTAGCACTTGCCGTTCTTGTAGCGATGGAAGGCGAGGCCCTGGCCATGGCCGTTGCCCCAGGACTTCGGATCCCAGCTCGCCATGGCGGCGGCCTTCTCGATGACGGCGCGGGCGCGCGCATCCTTGAGATGGGCGAGGCGGAATTCGAGCGGGTCGCGGCCCGCCGCATGGGCGAGCTCATCGACGAAGGATTCCTGGGCGAAGACGTTGCAGAAGGTGCCGAGGGCGCGCAGCGACGAGGTGCGGAAAGGGTGCGGCTTGACGAAATGCTTCACCACCCGCATGCCGGGCAGCGTGTAGTAGGGCGTGGCGCCGCGATGGCCGCCGCCGTGCTTGCCGTTGTGGTCGGCCGGCACCGGCGCGGGCAGGGCGTCCTCGCGATGCCAGGCGGCGACGAAGCCGGCGCTGTCCTTCTTGGCGCGCGGCCGGCCCGAATGGGTCTGCGTCCAGATGTCGCAGTTCCAGTCGAGCATCGTGCCGGCCTCGTCCAGGCTCGCCTGCAGGGCGACGACCATGGCCGAGCCGTAAGGTTCCCAGCGGTGTTCGTCTTCGCGCATCCATTGCAGGCGGACGGGACGGTCGGGCAAGGCGCGCGCCAGCATGGCGGCGTCCATCGCCGCGTCCTCGCTGCCGTTGTGGCCGTAGACGCCGGCGCCTTCCACATGGATGCAGCGGATGCTGTCCTTTGCCATGCCGAAGGCCGTGGCCAGCGCCGCCTGCTGCGGGAAGACGCCCTGGTTCTGCTGCCAGATGGTGAGCTTGACACCTTCGCTGCCGGGCTCGAACAACGCCACCGCGCAGGACGGGCCGATGCTGGCATGCATCTGGTAGGGCCGCGAATAGAAGGCCTCGAGGGTCTGGGCTGCGCCTTCCGGCTCGACGGCGTCGGGAACGTCGCCTTCGATCGGCGTGCCGTTCTCGACCAGCATGTCGTCGGTGTCCTGGCTGACCAGCCAGTCCGACAGCATGTCCTCGTTGGGCAGCGTCGGCAGCGCGCGCCATTCGGTCGCCTCGCGCATGGCTTCCCAGGCGCGCACGGCCTGGTCTTCGCGCGCGGCGATGACGGCGAGGAAGCGGCCGTCCTGCACGACCTTGACGACGCCGGGCATGGCGGCGATGGCGGCGGCGTCGAACTTGACCAGCTCGTTGCCGTAGGCCGGCGGATGCAGCACGCGGCCATGCAGCATGTCGGGCAGCTGCACGTCCTGCACGAAGGCGCGGCCGCCGTGAAGCTTGGCGGGAATGTCGAGGCGGCGGACCGACTTGCCGGCGAGGCGGCGGCTGCCGGCGCTGCGCGGCGCGACTTCGCCGCTGACCTCGACGCCGAAGGGCTGGCCGGCCATCAGTTCCCAGTAGCTGACCTTGCTGTTGGTCGAGCGGCTGCTGACCATGCCGTCCTCGACCGTCAGGTCGTCGATGTCGATGCCGAGGCGGGCGGCGGCCTTCTCGAGCAGCAGGCGGCGCGCGTGGGCGGCGGCGTAGCGCATGGCGATGCCGCTCTGCTGCACCGATTCGGATCCGGCGGTGAGGCCTTCGTCGGCCGTCAGGGCGCTGTCGGCTTCCTGCACGCGCACGCGCGCGAGCGAGACGTCGAGCTCGTCGGCGCCGATCTGCGCGATGGCGGTCTTGATGCCCTGGCCGAACTCGGTCTTGCCGGTCTTGAGGGTGACGGTCTCGCCCGCGTCGATGCTGAGCCAGGAATCGAGGCGGGCGTCGTCTTCAAGGCTGCCGGGAAGCTTCTTCTCGCTCATTTGCGCAGCTCTTGCGCGGCGCGCCGGATGGCGCGGAAGACGCGGCTGTGGGTGCCGCAGCGGCAGAGATGGTCCTGCAGCGCGACGCGGATCGCCGCCAGGTCGGGATCGGGGTTGCGGTCGAGCAGCGCCTTGGCGGCGATGATGATGCCGTTGGTGCAGTAGCCGCACTGCACGGCCTGCTCGGCCTCGAAGGCCGCCTGCAGCGGATGCGGCCGCTCCGGCGTGCCGAGCCCTTCCAGGGTGGTCACGGCCTTGCCGACGGCCTTTTCGACCGTGAAGGTGCAGGAGAACGTGCGCTCGCCGTCGACCAGCACGGCGCAGGCGCCGCATTGCTCTAGGCCGCAGCCGTACTTCGGCGCGACGAGGCCGAGGTCGTTGCGCAGCACGTAGAGCAGCGGCGTGCCAGGCGCCACCGTCACGGCATGCGCCTCGCCGTTCACATGCAGGGAGAAGGTTTCGCCGTCCGCGCTCATGCGCGTTGCGATGTCGCCGTGTGGCGGGGCGCGGTGATCCGGGTCGAGGTCATGCGGGTCAAGGTCATCATGGCAGTGGCCCCCTTTGCTCGGCGTTTATCGCACGATGCTGCGGGCCGCGCGGGCGCCGCATTCGCCTCGAAGACCTTCGGTCTTAAAGGATTGACAGCACGGATTCGGGCGGACGGCCGAGAGCGGCCTTGTCGCCCTTCACGACGATCGGACGTTCGATCAGGATAGGGTGTTCCGCCATCGCCTTGATGAGCTCGGCGTCGGTGGCGTCGGCGAGGCCGAGATCCTTGTAGGGCGCTTCGCCCTTGCGCATGGCTTCGCGCGGGCTCTTGCCCATCATGGCCAGCAGCTTCTTGATCTCCGCGGCCGAAGGCGGCGTCTTGAGATATTCGATGATGGTCGGCTTGACGCCCTTCTGCTCGAGAAGGGCCAGGGTCTCGCGCGACTTGGTGCAGCGCGGATTGTGGTAGATCGTGACGCTCATGCCCTGCGTCCTTCGCTCTTCGGCGTTAGCGGCGGAACTGCGGCGGGCGGCGACGGGCGGCGGCGCCGACCTGGCGTTCGTCCTTGGCGCGGAAGGTGATGCGGCCCTTGGTCAGGTCGTAAGGCGTCATCTCGATGGTGACGCGGTCGCCGGCCAGGATGCGGATGCGGTTCTTGCGCATCTTGCCGGCCGAGTAGGCGAGCGCCTCGTGGCCGTTGTCGAGCTTCACCTTGAAGCGGGCGTCGGGCAGCACTTCGAGCACGACGCCGTCAAATTCCAGCAAGTCTTCCTTGGCCATGCCTGATCCTTGAAGAGGGCACGCGGTAACGACCGCCCTTGGCGGTCATCAGCCTCGTAAAATCACATCGACGAAAAATAACATAACGAATGAAAGAGGACAGGGCGGACCTTGCGGCCTCACCCTGTCCAAATTCGGATCAGCCCTCAGCGGGCCGGTCTTTAGGCGTTCTTCAGATTGACCGCCGAGACCTTGCCTTCGCGACCGCTCTCCAGGTCGTAGCTGATGCGCTGGCCCTCGTTCAGATTGCCGAGGCCCGAGCGCTCGACGGCGGAGATGTGCACGAACACATCCTTCGAGCCGTCTTCAGGCATGATGAAACCAAAACCCTTGGTAGAGTTGAACCACTTAACAGTGCCGGTCGCCATTGAGAATCTTCTCCATAAGTAATTAGCCGACGCGCGTTGTGACGCATCGGATCAGCTGCGAATTCGAGAAGACCAGGTCGGATCAATTTTCTTGAAGGACGGGCCGACCCAAGACGAGTTGACCGATCAAAGCTAAGGATGGACCCTAAGAAAAGCAAGGAAATTCAAGGGTAAAAGGGTAACCCATGGAAAACCCTGCCTTATCCGGCGGGCTCTTTGCCGTTTGCCGCTGTTTGCGGTCGAGTCGCGCAATCCATCGCATGATTGCGCTAAGACCTTTTTATCGCGAAATAATATTATTTCTTGAGCGTAAAAGTAATAATATAATTGTTGAAATCCTGCCCCAGGCTCCCAAAATCTTCCTTGTGGCTTCGGCCACCGGATGACGCGTCACAGCCTTCGCGGGCTTCGCGCCGAACCTGGAAGGAAGCCCTTCGACGAGAGGGGCGCCCTTCATCCGGAAGGGCTCCCTCGCACTGCGAGGGACGGGTTCGACGGGACGTGTCGGGCGACGCAGACCTGGCGCATGCGGCGTCGTCACACCGGCCGGCAGGGTCCAGGCCCATTCGCCGGGCAGAGGCCACCACAGGGCCAACCAACAAGGGAGGGTGCGTCGAGCATGGAAGATCCACCCAGCTACAGATAGAGGCTTCTCCGCACGCCGCCGAGAAGCACCAGTCCGTCCTCCCTTGGATCCAGAGGATGGGCTGTCCGAAAATCGGTTACTAGCGACCCATGACCGGAGACGACGTCCCCGGATGAGAAGACAGCCCGTCTAGGACGGGTCGCGGCACAGACCGCAAACCAACCGGAGCCCCGCCATTTAAAAGATCTCCGGATCTTCGGCGGGGCTTTCCGCTGTGCGCACCCTGCATCCGGCCCGGAATTGCTGGCAAGCAGGGGGCTTGCGACCCGTGCGGCGCTGTGGCACCCCAGAGGGATGACTGTTTATTCCCATTTCACGCGGCGGAGATTCCGCCGCCGCTGGCCCTGGATCGTCGTGATCGCGCTCCTTTTGCTCCTGATTCTGCCGCTGGCGGCCAGTTTCGCGCTCTACGCGGCGCGCGGCGGCAGCCTGACGGGCGACTGGGCCCGGGCGAGCCGCGCCACCACCGGGCAGGCGCCGCTGCCGGCCAAGACGCCCGAGGCCGTCGTTCAGGTCTACGCGGCGCGTGCCTTCGGCTGGCGCGGCGTCTTCGGCGTGCATATGTGGTTCGCCCTCAAGCCGGAGAACGCGGCTGAATACACGCGGGCCGAGGTCATGGGCTTCGGCGTGCCGAACGGCGCGCGCGCCGTGCGGGTGGCGCCCGGCGTGCCGGACGGCCAGTGGTTCGGCAACGTGCCGGAGGTGGTCGCCGAATGGCGCGGCCACGACGCGGGCATTCTGATCCCGCGCATCCTCGCCGCGGCCGAGCAATATCCCGACGCGGGCCGCTACACGATCTGGCCGGGGCCCAACAGCAACAGCTTCGTCGCCCATGTCGCGCGCAGCCTGCCGGAGATGCAGCTGAGCCTGCCGTCCAACGCAGTGGGCAAGGACTACCTCGGGCCGCGCAAGGTCTTCGCGCGCGCGCCGAGCGACAGCGGCTGGCAAGTCTCGCTGTGGGGCGTCTTCGGCCTCATGCTGGCGCGCGACGAGGGCGTCGAGCTCAACCTGTTCGGCTTCGTCATCGGCGTAGACCTCAACGACCGCGCGATCAAGCTGCCGGGCTTCGGCAACATCCCGCTCTACCCTGCGCGCGCGCAGTGACGGGTTGCGGCGGCGGCGCGCCGTCGCCACATAGACGTCTTCCAGCGTCTTCTCAAGCGGTCGGCTCATGAGTTCCGCCATCTACACGATCGGCCATTCGACGCGGCCGATCGACGCCTTCATCGAGATGCTGCGCGGCGCCGGCGTCGCGCGCCTGGTCGACGTGCGCGCCGTGCCGCGCTCGCGCTTCAATCCGCAGTACAACCGCGACGGCCTGGCCAAGGCGCTGGCGGAGGCCGGCATCGACTACCGCGCGATGCCGTCGCTCGGCGGCCTGCGCAGGCCGGTCGCCGGTTCGCCGAACCTCGGCCTGTCGGAAGGATTTCGCGGCTTTGCCGACTACGCGCTGACGGCGGGCTTCCGCGCGGCGCTGGGCGAGCTCGAGGCGCTGGCCGACGAGCGGCCCACGGCCTTCATGTGCGCCGAGGCCGACTGGCGCCAGTGCCATCGCCAGCTGATCGCCGACCGCCTCGTCGCCGAGGGGCGCGAGGTGCGGCACATCATGAAGGACGGGATCGAGGCGGCGGAAACGAATCCGGCCGCCGAGCGGCGGCCGGAAGGTCTCGTCTATGCGGTCAAGGCGGCGGCGAAGCGTCCGAAGAAGAAAGCGGACGACGCCAAGGCGCCGCGCCTGCCGGGGCTCTAGGCCCTATTCGTCGTCATCCATGCCGAGCGCGTGCTTGTAGAGCTTGAGGATCTCCTCCTGCTCCTCGCGGTCGGCGCTCTCCATCTTGCGCAGCTTGACGATCTGGCGCATGGCCTTGGTGTCGAAGCCGGTCATCTTCGCTTCGGCGAACACTTCGCGGATGTCGTTGGCGAGCGTCGCCTTTTCTTCCTCAAGCCGCTCGATGCGCTCGATGAAGCTGCGGAGCTGGTCGGCGGCGACGCCGCCCGTGTTCGTCTTCTTGGCTGCTTCGGCCATGTGTCGTCGGTCCTTAGTCGCGGGATGGGTGTTTCGGTCGGGGAGGCGGCGGGCTTACTTGTCGTCGGCGGCGACGGCCACGCGAACCATGTTGTCGGGATTCTCGGGCGGCTCGCCCTGCTCGATGGCGTCGACGAACTCCATGCCTTCGACGACCTCGCCCCAGACGGTGTACTGGCCGTTGAGGAAGTGCGCCGGCTCGAAGCAGATGAAGAACTGGCTGTCGCCGGAATTGGGGTTCTGCGAACGGGCCATGCCGACCGTGCCGCGCTCGAAGGGCGCGTCGGTGAACTCGGCCGGGAGCTTCTGGCCGGAGCCGCCGGTGCCGGTGCCGGTCGGGTCGCCGGTCTGGGCCATGAAGCCGTCGATCACGCGGTGGAAGACGATGCCGTCGTAGAAGCCCTGGCGCGCGAGTTCCTTGATGCGTTCCACATGGGCGGGCGCCAGGTCGGGGCGCAGCTGGATGACGACGCGGCCGTCCTTCAGATGGATATGCAGGCGATTCTCGAGGTCGTCGGTCATGGCGCTTGTCCGTTCCTTAAGGCGACAGAATGAGGGGCGAAATCACGGGGGCGAGGGGCGGCATTGTGCATGGAACGCCGCCTGGCGCAAGGCTGCCCGGACGGCGCGAAAGATCGGCCGAAACCGCCGGTTTTATATGGCAGGATACAAGGGCTTGGCGGGCTATCGTCTAGCGCCTACTTTATCGGGGGACGCCATTTTGTAACATAGCCCTGTTACCCATCCGCGCGTGATGACCGGCAGCGCGGGTCTGTCCGGGGTGATGAACAAGGGAGGCAGTCATGCGTAGCGAGATGCCCGAAACCAAAAGCGTCGTCATCCGCGGCAAGATGAAAAGCGCGCTCACCAAGGTCTGGCTGGCGGCCCGCGCGCGCCGCGCGGCGAAGGCCAAGGCCGAACAGGACTTCGGCGTGTTCGCCGAGATCGGCATGATCGACGGCCTTGAGCAGTTTCTCGACGGCCATGTCTTCGAAGCCGAAGATCAGTCCGAAAGCCCCAACAACATCGAACTGGTGACCCTCGCGCTCGAGCGGCTGTCGCCGGCCTGCATGCGCGTCGCGGTGACGGGCGTGCCCCAGACGGTGACGGTGCCGGACGCGCGCACCGCCGACGTCTTCCGCGCCGCGATCGCGGCCAGCGCCAAGCTGCGGGTCTCGGACCGCCTGGTGAACATCGTCGTGGCGACCAAGCACTAAGCTTGGCGCGGCCGGCCTGCTGGACGGGCCGGCTAGAACTTCATCGACAGGCTGATGGTGCCGAAGCTGTCGAAGTCGTCGTTCTTGTATTCCGGCGTGCGGAAGACCTGCGCGTAGGTCAGCCGCACGGTGCTGACCATGAAGGCGAAGCCGAGCTGGAAGTCGCCGACGAACGGCTCCTTGTCGACGCTATGGCTGTCGCTGAAGGTGTTGCCGTCGAGGAAGATGTTGCGCGCCACGGCGCGGCCTTCGGCGCTGGCGAAGAAATACCAGCCGTAATCCCCCGCATCGAGGTCGAAGAAGCCGGCGCCGGTCAGGCCGGGCCGGATGCGCGGCGGCCCGAAGTCGCTCGGCAGGTTCTGGCCGAGGCGGATGCCGATGCCGGTCGCCGCGTAGGTGAAGACGTTGCCGAGCGTGGCGCCGACATGGGGCGTCACGTCGAAGCCGAGGCGGCTGTTCTCGTCCGAGATGCGCCAGTCGGGGCTGCGCCAGGCCTTTTCGTAAATCAGAAGGATGCCGGGCTCGTTGTCGAGCTGGTTGTCCCAGCCGTTGGATTCCGGCGAGCCGATCAGCTTGTGAAAGCTGTTCTGCACCTGCTCGCCCATGGCCAGCGGGCCGACCACGCCGAGGTCCAGCTCCATCGTGTCGAGGCTGTTGGGCGTCTCCGACAGCAGGGCGACGCCGCCGTAGAGCCAGCCGGCATAGGGCCGCTCGTCGGGCACCACGGCGGCGCTTTCGGTGTCTTCCGGCGTGAAGATGCTCTGGCCGAAGTTGTAGCCGATGCGCTTCTTGCCATCCCCCGCCAGCAGCGGGATGGAGCGGGCGACGTTGTCGGCCCAGTCGGGCACGTCGTCGGCCGCCGACAGCCAGGACAGGTGCGTGCCCGTCGTGTAGTCGCGGTCGGTGCCGGCGATGAACTTGTCGTTTTCGATGACGACGGACCAGGTCCCGCGCAAATCCACGGGATTCTGCTGGGTCCGGAGGTCTTGCAGCTTCAGGTCTGAATCCTTTGCCTCCTGGGCTTGGCTGGGCCAGGCGAGGAGCAACGGCATCAGGAGAGCGCTGGCGACGGCGAGGCGCTGGGAAGCGGGCATGGGAAACAGTCGTTGATGATATCGCAACATGAACGTCCATACCTATCCGGAGTTCCACTTGCCCGGCTTTGCGAAGTCTGGCCCTTGGTCGTTGGGAACCGTCCCGGCAAGCTACGGAGCCATTTAGGCATGTCGTTTTTACGCGGCAACCGCTTAAACTGCGCAGTAAGCCGGGGATCACAGCATGGCATTGCGGATCGTGAGCGACAAGAATAACCCCAAAGGCACGCGCGCCGTCATCGTGGTGGACGACGATCCACTCCAGCGCATTCAGCTGATCGACTGCCTGTCGGACCTCGGCATCGAGGTGCTGCAGGAAGAGGAAGGCAGCGCCGCCCTCGAGACGATCAAGCGGGTTCGTCCCGCCGTCGTCATCATGGACGTGCGCATGCCGGTCCTCGACGGCATCGCCGCCGCCCAGGTCATCCCCACTCTGGGCTACACGCCCAAGATCATCCTGATGACGGGCGACCCCGACTCGCTCTATCGCGCCAACACCATGAAGCTCGACGTGTTCGCGGTGATCGAGAAGCCGATCCCGCTGCGCACCCTCAGCCGCTTCGTCCTCAAGGCGCTCGAGTAAGGGCCCGCCGGCGCGGCGCCTTCCCGTTCGGCCAGGGCGGATCTGGACTGCAGCCGGAGGTTGTGGCGCGGAATCCCGCCTGGCGGGCGCGCAAGCCTGCAGGCGGAGGATGCCACTGCGGCGTCGGAGCCGCGTCGCCGTCTCATCGCCCGCCACTCATGTACAAAACCCACGCGCGTGCAAAAGAACCTTTCGAACGGCTCTTCTGCCGATAAGATGTGCGGAGCAAACTTGTGGCAGTATCATGAGGTTGCTGGAATTCCTCAAATTCGCCTAAAGCTTGAGCGACTTTCGCGACAAAGAGTTTGTGCTTTTCGCGCGCTTGGGTAAAAAATCCCGTATCTTCTTTCCTGTACCTTTTCAGACGTAACCGAAGAGTCGCCATTTGCCGGACCCGGATTCCCCAGTTCCCTTGCGCATCATCCTGGCCGACGACCATGAGGTCGTGCGGCGCGGCATCGGGGATTACCTGCAGATGCTGGAACCGGGCGTCGTGGTCCACGAGGCGGGCAGCCTCGACGAGGTGACTGCGCTGGTGGACCGCATCGGCGGCGCGGAACTGGTGATTCTCGATCTCAACATGCCGGGCATGAACCGCTTCGCAGGCATCGACATCGTGCGCCGCCGCCTGCCCGGCGTGCCGGTCGCCATCCTGTCCGGCTCGATCGAGCGCAACGACGTGCTGCGCGCGCTGGAGGCCGGCGCGATCGGCTTCCTGCCGAAGCTGCTGGGCGGCGAGGCGATGATCAGCGCGCTGCGCCTGATGCTGTCGGGCGAACGCTACCTGCCGTCCTTCATCCTCGACAGCGAAGGCTCCGCCGGCGACCTGCGCCCGGCGCCGGCCATGCACCTGACCGAGCGCGAAGGCCAGGTGCTGCGCCACATCAGCGTCGGCCTTTCCAACAAGGAAATCGCCCGCGAGCTGGGCATCCAGGAAGTCACGGTCAAGCTGCATGTCAAGGCGCTGTTCCGCAAGCTGCAGGTGACCAACCGCACCCAGGCGGCGCGGCGCGCCATCGAGCTCGGCCTCGGCCAATAGGCCGCGGGCCGCGCCGACCGGCCTGCAACCGGCGGTTTCATTGGGCTCTGCCGGCTTTTCCTGTCCCGTTCCTTAGGCTAGACTGCCTGCATAGCAAGAGCCGCGTCCGTCCGCCGGACAGCGGCCGGGGATTTGGCAGCCCGTTCCAGTCGCTTTAGTCCAGTCGCTTTGCTCAAGCCGTCGCGTCGAATCCCGCAGCGTTTTTCCGGGGCCGAACAAGGAGACGTCGCCATGCAAGTGATGCAGATTCTCAAGGATAAAGGCGCGGACGTCGTGACCATGTCCGCCGACGAAACCATCGCCGCAGCCGGCCGCGTGCTGCAGGAGCGGCGCATCGGCGCCGTCGTGGTCATCGGGCCGCGCGGCGAGCTGCAAGGCATCCTGTCCGAGCGGGACGTGGTGCGTGGCCTCGCCTTGCGCGGCAGCGCCGTGCTGGAGGAGCGGGTCGGCGCCGTGATGACCAGTCCGGTCATCACCTGCGATCCGGACACCTCGCTTGAAGATCTCATGCGGCTGATGACGCACCGGCGCATCCGCCACCTGCCCGTCATCCGCGACGGCCGGCTCGGCGGCATCATCAGCATCGGCGACGTGGTGCGCCATCGCCTGATGGAGCTGGAGACGGAGGCGACGACGCTGCGGGAATACATCGGCGGCCGCTGAGGCTGCTACCGCAGCGATTTCCCTTGCCAGCCATGGGGCTGCGCGTCAGAAACGACGGTCCGTCGTTTCAACCGTGTTTTTCGCCATGCCCCTCGCGACCTTCATCGGCCTTGCCGCTGCCGTTCTCACCACCTCGTCCTTCATGCCGCAGGTGGTGAAGGCGTGGCGCACGCGCTCGACGCGCGACCTCTCTCTCGGCATGTACCTGGTGTTCGCGGCCGGCTCGCTGCTGTGGCTGATCTACGGGCTGATGACGGGACAGCTGCCGGTGATCCTCGCCAACGGCATCACCTTCCTGCTGGTGGCGGTGATTCTCTACTGCATCTGGCGGAACAGGGCCGCCTAGTCCCTCAGACAGTCAGCACGATCTTCCCGACATGGCTGCCCGATTCGAGCAGGCTGTGCGCGTCCGCCGCCTGCGCCAGCGGGAAGGTGGCGTGAATGACGGGCTTGACCTTGCCCGCCGCCAGCAGCGGCCAGACCTGCGCTTCCAGTTCGCGCGCGACCGACGTCTTGAACGCCACGTCGCGCGGGCGCAGCGTCGAGCCGGTGACGGTGAGGCGCTTGAGCATGATCGGCTGAAAGTCGATCTCGGCCTTGCGGCCTTTCTGGAAGGCGATGAAGACGAGGCGGCCCTCCGGCGCCAGGGCTGCGATGTCGCGCGCGATGTAGTCGCCGCCCACCATGTCGAGGATGACGTTCACGCCCTTGCCGCCGGTCGCCTCCTTGGCGGCCTCGACGTAGTCATGCGTGCGGTAGTTGACGGCGCGGTCGGCGCCGAGCGCCAGGCAGGCGGCGCATTTCTCGTCGCTGCCGGCGGTGACCAGCACGGTCGCGCCGCGCGCCTTGGCGAGCTGGATCGCCGTGGTGCCGATGCCGCTCGTGCCGCCATGGATCAGCACGGTCTCGCCGGCCTGCAGGCGGACGCGCATGAACAGGTTGCCCCAGACGGTGAAGAAGGTCTCCGGCAACGCGGCGGCCTCCACCAGGCTGAGGCCGGAAGGAATCGGCAGGCACTGGCCGGCGGGCGCCGTGCAATATTCGGCGTAGCCGCCGCCGGCGACGAGGGCGCAGACCTGGTCGCCGATCTTCCAGCGCGCATCGGCGCCATTGCCGTTTTGAACGGGGCCGCGCGCGACCACCGTGCCGGCGATCTCCAGGCCGGGAATGTCGCTGGCGCCGGGCGGCGGCGGGTAGCCGCCTTTGCGCTGCGCCACGTCGGGGCGGTTGACGCCGGCGGCGGCGAGCTTGATCAGCAGTTCGCCGGGGCCGGGCTGCGGCACCGGGCGCTGCGTCGGGCGCAGCACTTCGGGGCCGCCGGGGACGGTGATTTCGACCGCAGTCATAGAAGCGTTTTCCATGGCTGCAATTTAGCATGGCGGATCGGCTATGATGAAGGCCGCCGATTTTCACGCACGCGTTTCATGGATGCCGTCATGACCGATCCGTCGCCGCTCTATGCCGAGGCCGCCGCCAGGCTCGACGCCTTCAACGCCGACGATCCCAACCGCCTGACGGTCGACGGCCGATCCGTGGCGAAGGAGCTGCATTACGCGCGGCGCATGAGCCACTGGCTGGACCGCCTGGCGCCCGGCGCGGCCGAGGCGCTGCGCCTCGCGGCGCGCGCCCAGCACATCGGCCGCTGGACCAGCCCGCGCAGCGACTTCCCGATGGACAAGGCCGGCTATCATCGCTGGCGGCGCGCGCTCTACGCCTATCACGCCGACACGGCGGGAAAGATTTTGGCGGAGGTCGGCTATGACGCCGCCATGGTGGCGCGCGTCGGCGCGCTGCTGCGCAAGGAGAACCTGAAGGGCGATTCGGAGATGCAGGCGCTGGAAGACGCCGCCTGCCTGGTGTTCCTGGAGAACTTCTACACCGATTTCTCGCGCCAGCATGACGACGAGAAGGTCATCGACATCCTGCGCAAGACCTGGAAAAAGATGTCGCCTGCCGGCCATGCGGCGGCGCTCGATCTCGCCAAGGCGCTGCCGGAAGACCGGCTGAAGCTGATCGAGCGGGCACTGGCGGCCTGAGGAGGGCAGCCTGAGCCGTTAGAACGCCTCTTCCATGCCGGCGCGGCGCAGCGCGGCATTGGCCGTGATGGGGTCGATCACGCGCGCTTCGAGCATGAATTCGCGGTTGAGATGCGGCGTGAACCAAATCTCGCCGGCATCCTCGCCGTCGCCGTTCTGGGCGCGCAGGGGATAGCAGCCGGCCATGTGCAGCCGTTCGCGCAGAACCCGGTCGATGTCATGGCCGCGATATGTGGTCGCTTTCATGGCCGAGAGTGAAGCATCCCCTTGCGGCCGGCGCAATCGCGCGGCAGGGTGAGGCCATCATGTCATCCAACGTCGCCATAACGCCGCCGCGCGTCGTCAGCCTTCTGCCGAGCGCCGCCGAAATCGTCGCCGCCTTGGGCGGCCTTGACCTGCTGGTCGGCCGCTCGCACGAATGCGACTATCCGCCGGCCGTCGCGGCGCTGCCGGCCTGCACCCATTTGCAGCGGCCGCTCGCCGGCGATTCGGCGGCCATCCATCGCTCCGTCATGGAGACCATCGAGCAGGCGCTGTCGGTCTTCGCGGTCGACGCTGAGGCGCTGCGCGCGCTCAAGCCCGACCTCATCGTCACGCAATCCCAATGCGACGTCTGCGCCGTCGCCGAAAGCGACCTGCGGGCGGCGCTCGCCGACTGGCTCGGCGCGCCGCCGGCGGTGGTTAGCCTGGCTCCCGCGACCTTGGCCGAAGTCGCGGACAGTTTCCGCCAGGTGGCGGCGGCGCTCGGCCGGCCGGCGGCGGGAGAGGCCTTGGCGCAGGCGCTGGCGGCCCGCCTTGCCGCAGTCGCGCGGCGCGTGCAAGGGCTGGCACAGCCCCGCGTCGCCACCCTGGAGTGGCTGTCGCCCTTGATGACGGCAGGCAACTGGGTGCCGGAGCTGATCGCGACGGCGGGCGGCGAGAACCTGTTCGGCGCCGCGGGCGCGCACTCGCCCTGGCTGGAATGGGCAGATGTGGCGCAGGCCGATCCCGACGTGATCGTCGTCATGCCCTGCGGCTTCGACTTGGAAAAATCGACGGCGGAAGCGGCGGCTGCCTTGCCGGCGCTGAAAGGCTGGCGCGACCTGCGCGCGGTGCGGGCGGGCCGGGTCGCGGTCGTCGACGGCAACCGCTTCTTCAACCGGCCGGGGCCGCGGCTGGCCGACTCGGCGGAAATTCTGGCGGAAATCTTCCATCCGCAAGCCGCCGCCTTCGGTCATGAAGGCGACGGCTGGCGCTGGCTGCCCCTGTAGGGACTGCGCCAGCGCCGCGCGTCGTGCTCAGTGCACCAGATGCGGGAAGAGGCCGACGATGCCGACCACGATGAGATAGATCGCGACGATGTAGTTCAGCATGCGCGGCACGAGCAGGATCAGGATGCCGGCGATGAGGGCGATCAGCGGCTGCAGGTAGATGGAAATGGCCATGAAGGAAGTCCCCTTGTGTGGTCGGCGCGGGATTTCCGGAGAGCCTCCGCCCGTCCTGCGCCTGTCATGGTCCGACGCGGCAGAGCCGACGCCGACCGTTCCCTGAACGAACGCCGGCCGCCGAGAGTTCCCGAGAACTCCCGGCAGCCGGCGGCTTCCGTTCAGACCAAGCCGTAGAGCGCGCGGGCGTTGGCGCCGAGAATCTTGTCGACGGCGGCGGGGGAGACCTTGCCGTCCTTTTTCAGCAGGCGGAGCGCCTCGATCTCGGTCGAGGTGTCGTGGTGGCCGTAGTCGGTGCCGACCACGAGGTTGTCCTCGCCGGAGACCTTGATGACGTCGGCGAGGTCGTCGGTCACCTGGCAGGCGACGAACATGCGGTTGTCCTTCAGCGCCGTGGCCGCCAGGCGCTTGCCGCGCCGCTTGAAGCGCAGGGCGAGGTCGTTCATGACGTAGGGCAGCCATTGCGAGCTGACCTCGACGAAGCCCCAGCGCGTCTTCGGGAACATGGTCGGAATGCCTTCGACCATCAGCGCGTGGAAGGCGCCGACGACCGGCAGCTTGAACTTGTTGAAGCCGCTCTCCTCCGAGAAGAAGTCGTGCACCTGGAAGGCGCCGGTGCCGGAATGCAGGCAAAGCGGCATGTCGAGCTCCTCCGCCAGCTTGTAGAGCGGGAAGAAGTAGGGATCGGTCAGGCGCTTCTCCGATTCGAAGCCACGCATGAAGATGCCGCAGGCGCCGTTCTCCTTGGCCCAGAGCAGCTCGTCGCGCATCTTGTCCATCTGCAGCAGCGGCGGCATGGCGACCCAGCGCAGGCGGTTCTTGCCCTTCTTCCAGATGTCGCCGAGCCAGCGGTTGTAGCTCTGCACCAACGCCGTCTCGACATGGCCTTTCAGCGTGATGGGGCGCAGGAACAGCGTCGGATAGAGCACCTGGATGTCGATCTCCAGCTCGTCCATGTGCTTGAGGCGCGCGTCGATGTCGCGCATCTCGCGCGTCTCGCTGGTGGTGTTCTCGTGGCCGACGTTGGATTCCTTCGGCTGCAGGCGGCCGTCGATCACCCAATATTCGCGCAGCGCGTTCTTGCCGTCGTTCGACGTCCGCGCGTCGCCGTGCGTCTGCGCCACGACGATGGGCGCGTACTTGCGGTCGGCCTCGGGCATGAATTCCCAGGTGCGGGGAATTTCCAGGACATGGGCGTCGGAATCGATGGTGCGCAGGGTCATTCGGCTGTCTCCCTTTGGCGGACGTTGCCGCCGTTCTTCATTTTATGTGCCCTGACAGTTAAACGGCGCGGGCGCGCTAATTCAACAGCGATTCGGCAGTGCCCGCGCCCGAAAAAGTGAAATGGGCCGCGTTCCGCTGGATGGGCCGAACACGGCATGGCCTGTGCTTCGCTGTGCGGAAGTGGGTATAAAAAAGGCACCACGACGGCGGGGGGCCGTCGGGTGCCTGCAGGTTTGACCGGAGTCATGAAGGCCGTCCGAGCCGAGGGGGGTCAACGTCCGTCGGAGGGGGGGAGATTAACGTCCATTGGTCGGCGGGACGACCTTCCCCCTCGACATAGGCCTCGGCGGGAAGGGCCTCAAGTCACACCCTTTCACATGGGCGTGAGAGTTCTGGCCCTAGCGTTCGGCGTCTGGCGCCGGCGTCTCGGGGTCGGGCAGCTTGTGGCGGTTGAGCAGCGGCGTCTGCGACAGCGCGAAGAGCATCGTCAGCAGCATGATGCCGAACACCTTGAAGTTGACCCAGAGGTCGGTGCTCTGCGTGCGCCAGACGATCTCGTTGAGGCCGGCCATGGCCAAGAAGAACAGGCCGAAGCGGAAGGTCAGCTTGCGCCAGCCCACCTCGTCCATCGCCCAGGCGCTGCCGAGCACGGGCTTGAGCAGGGCGCGGCCCGTGAGCAGGCCGGCCAGCAGGATGGCGCCGAGCACGGCCTGGACGATGGTCGGCTTCATCTTGATGAAGGTGTCGTCGTGCAGCCACAGCGTCAGCCCGCCGAACAGGCCGACGACGAGGGCCGTGATCAGCGGCATGAGCGGCAGCTTGCGCGCGATGACCAGGGAGAGCGCCAGGGCGACGGCTGTCGTGGCCATCAGGGCGACGGTCGCCGTCATCAGGTCGCCGCGCAGGTAGGCGATGAAGAAGGCGGCGAGCGGGCCGTAGTCGGTCAGCGGCTTGAGCCAGCGCGGCACGGGGCGCGCGGCGCCGGAGGGGGAAGGCTGTGTCATGACGCACTCTTAACAGATAAGGCCAGCTAACAGAAACAGATGGCGCGGGCGGCCGGCAACGGGCAGGGGGACGGCCGGCGCATCGTCGCGCCGCTTTGCGGCGGTTCTGTGGCTTGGCTTGGTGACGAGGTCCGGGCGCGGTCATTGTCAGGCGACGCGGGAGCGTGTAGGGCTGGGCAGCCGGTGCGGCGCTTCCCCGGTTCGACGCTTCTAGGCCTGCGAGTGACCCGCCATGACCTTTCTCTCCGACCCGACGCTGCTGCTCGTCTTCGCCGTCGCCGTCGCCGCGGCCTTCTTCGCGGGGCGGCTCGGGCGCAAGGCGTACCTGTGGCTGCGCCGGCGCAAGACGCCGGTCCAGGCCGGGCCGCCACCGTCGCGCCAGGTGCAGCGCGCCGAACGCCGCCGGATGGAAAAGAAGACACGGGACTGAACTTGCGGACCTGCGCCGCCGCCTGGAACAGCGGCGTTCCGTCCTAGACCCACTGCAGCATGATGGACAGGCTGGTGAGGGTCGTCAGCAGCATCGACACGGCCTGCTTGCCGGCGATGCGGCGCTCCACCTCCGCCGGAATCTTCTCGAGACCCTGCTTGACCGCCCAGACAGCCGCTTGGGTGCGGTTGCGCACGTTGATTTTGCGCAGGATCGCCTTCAGATGCATCTTCACGGTCGCTTCGTTGATGCTGAGCTGATGGGCGATTGACTTGTTGGCGTCGCCGCTGGCCAGGCAGCGCAGGATCAGGATCTCGCGGTCCGACAGGCCGCTGCCGTCGAACAGCGGGCCGTAGCCGGGCTGCGTGGCGCGATCGTCGATCAGCAGCTGCGCGAGCCCGGTGGGAAACACCTTCTGGCCGAGCATCACCAGCGACAGCGACTGGACGAGGGCTTCGGGCGACATGCCGCTCAGGAGATAGGCGTCTGCGCCGGCCTCCAGCGCGATTGCCAGCTTCTGCGCGGAGAAATTGCGCGTGAGGATGACGATGCGCGCATGCGGCAACGTCCGGCGCAGGAGGTGGACATCCTCCATGAGGTGGTCGTGGTCCTGCGGATCGATGATGACGAGCCCGGGACTGACGTCCTTGCCGGCTTCGCCGACGGCTTCGGCGGCGGAATGCGTCTCCCACCGGATGTCGAACGGCGTCTTGAAGAGGATGAGCTTGAGCCCTTCGCGAAACAGCCGATTGCCCTCCACGATGAGAGTGGGGACGCTGGCTGCCTTTGATCCGGGATCGCCGTCGTGCGTCGGGAGAAGAATGTTTTGCATACGTATGTAACGCGAACGTTTTTCAAAAGTTCAACGTATAAGCGGTGTGCAATTACTTCGTTTCTCTTGGAACGTTTTGAACTATCCAGATTCGAACGCTGACGCAATGCCGATGTGCAGGGGCTTTTACTCGAATTTTATTCGAGAGTGACGCAACGTGACTTGAAGTCGCGAGGCCTGGTCCTCGCGACGCAGGGCTGGAAAGAACGAACCTAGCGTCGGCAGTTTGCATCTTCGTGACTGCGGCGGCGTCCGCACGCGAATGTCCGCGCGTGCCGGCTGGCGCAATGGCGCGGCCGAGAATGTGCTCATTCGATGTGCGGGAAGTCCGGAGGGCGGGAATGGTGGGCGCTGCAGGGATTGAACCTGCGACCCCTACCGTGTGAAGGTAATGCTCTACCGCTGAGCTAAGCGCCCATAAGCGCCCTTCCGGAGGGGGACCATATACTGGCCCCCATGGCAGGGTGTCAAGGAAGCCCCAAGCCCATGGCCGGCAAGGGGAACCGGCCGCCCGGCGCGCCCTGTCACGGGGGCGTACCGCCAAAGCTGCGGATTTGCTACATTTCCGCTTCACGATTGGAGCGGCCAGCCGCCATGACCCGCCGGACAGCAGGATATTTCGCCGCCGCCTGCCTCGGCCTTTTCCTGGCCGGCGCTTATGTCTGCCCGGCACGGGCGGCCGAAGCGCCTGCGGTGCGCGTGGTCGACCTGACCTACGAGGTCTACCTTGGCGGGCTCCACATCTTCGACTTCGACGCCGCCGTCACGCTGCGGGCGAACAGCTACAGCGTCGCCGTCGCGGGCGGCACGCGCGGCATGCTCGGCTGGATCTACAAGTGGGACCTCAAGCTCGCCGCCGAAGGCGCCGACGACGCGGGCCGCATCCGCCCGCGCAGCTACGTCAGCATGACCGACTGGCAGGGCAAGCCCCGGACCATGCGCCTCGCTTTCGGCGCAGCCGGCGCCTACGACGTGACGCGCGACCCGCCCGAGGAGAGCGATCCGCAGGAGGACGAAGGCGAACTGCCGGCCAGCCTGCCGGGCGACGTCGTCGATCCGCTCAGCTTCGCCGTCGCGGCCAGCCGCGCCGTGGCGGCGAACGGCCGCTGCGCGCAGACCCTGCCGCTGTTCGACGGCAAGCGGCGCTACGACCTGATCGTCAGCGACCTTGGGACCGACGCGCTGCCGGCCAACCGCTATTCGATCTACCAGGGCCCGGCGATGCGCTGCGGCTTCGCGATGGAGCGCATTTCAGGATTCAGCAAGGTGCGGCGCAACACGCGCCAGTCGGACGAGGCGTCCGCTGCGCCGCCGACCGTGTGGCTGGCGTCGATCCGCGACGGGCTGCCGCCGCTGCCGGTGCGCTACGAAGGCACCATCGCGCTCGGCGACATGGTGATCCATCTCACGAAGGCGGAGCTGCGCAGCGAGGTCGCCGAGGTTCCGGCGCGGCCCTGAGAGAGAATGCGGGGCGGGCGGTTCAGGCGGGAAGCCGGCCCGCGAGGACCGTGAACAGCTCTTCGAGGCTGTCGACCAGGCAGTCGGCGCCCAGCTCCTTCGGCGGCGTGTTGGAATAGCCGTAGCTCACCGCGACGGTGAAGAGCCCGGCGATGCGGCCGGCGATCACGTCGTTGGCCCCGTCGCCGACCATGATGGTCTCGTCGGCCGAGGTGCCGAGCTGTTCCATCAGGGCCTGGAGCGGGCCGGGATCGGGCTTCTTGGTGGCGAAGGTGTCGCCGCCGGCGATGGCGCGGAACAGCTGAGTCGCGCCGAGCTGGCCGAGAATGCGCTTGGCCGCCTTTTCCGGCTTGTTGGTGCAGACGGCGAGCGGCAGGCCCATGGCGGCGAGCCGTTCGAGCGTCTCGCGGGCGCCGGGATAGAAGCCGGACGGCGGCTGGCTGGTGTATTCGACGCGCACGACTTCGAGGGCTTCGGCGAGCGCCGCGCCGTTCAGGCGGCGGCCCGAGGCGGCGAAGGCGCGCTCGGTCAGCGCCATGGCGCCGTCGCCGATCATCGTCTTAACCTGGGAGACGGTCACCAGCGGCAGCTTGTAGTGCGCCAGGCCGCCGTTGACGGCGGCGGTCAGCTCGATGGCGCTGTCGATCAGGGTGCCGTCGAGGTCGAAGATGATGGCGCGCAGCGGCTGGGACATAGGCGACAGGCAATCACATGAGAATGGGGCGGCCGGCGAAGTTGGGGGACGCCAAACCTGGCCCGGGATGCTAAAACGAATCGCCGCCGCGTGTAACGAAATGTCACAAGACGTGACTTGGCCGGCGGCGCTTCTCTATGGCAGTTTCACCGCCCATGAACAAGCGTGATCCCCGTTTCCGCCGCTGCCCGCTGGTCGCCCGACAATGAAGAAACCGACGAAAAAAGCGTCCCGCAAGGCCGTCTCCCCGCGCAAGCCGGCAAAAGCCGCCCGAACTGCGCCCAAGAGCGCATCCAAGGCCGCATCCAAACCCGCGGCCCGTCCCTGCGCCGTCGTCGTGCTCGCCGCCGGGCAGGGCACGCGCATGAAGTCGTCGCTGCCCAAGGTGCTGCATGTCGTCGCCGGCCGCCCCATGCTCGGCCATGTGCTGGCGACCGCCCAGGCGCTCGCCGCCGCCCGCACCGTCGTGGTGGTGGCCCCCGGCATGGACGTGGTGGCCGAGGCGGCCAAGCCCGCCGTCGCCGCGATCCAGCAGAAGCAGCTCGGCACCGGCGACGCCGTCAAGGCGGCGCGCCGGGCGCTGAACGGATTCAAGGGCGACGTGCTGGTGCTGTTCGGCGACACGCCGTTGCTGCGCCCCGAGACGCTGCGCGCCGTGCTCGGCGCGCTCGACGAGACGACGGCCATCGCCGTGCTCGGCTTCAGGCCGGAAGGCGCCAACGAATACGGCCGCCTGGTCGCCAAGCCCAACGGCCGGCTGGAGCGCATCGTCGAATACCGCGACGCCTCGGCCAAGGAGCGCCGCATCCCGCTCTGCAACTCCGGCGTCATGGCCGTGCGCGGCGAGCATCTGTTCGGCCTGCTCGACGGGCTGAAGGCGGACAACGCCAAGGGCGAATACTACCTGACCGACATCGTCGCCCTGGCGCGCAAGCAGAAGCTGCGCGCGCGCGTCGTCGAAGGCGCGGCCGAGGAGCTGCTCGGCGTCAATTCGCGCGCGGACCTGGCGGTGGCGGAAGCCGTGCTGCAGCAGCGCCTGCGCGCGGCGGCGCTCGCCGACGGCGTCACCATGGTCGATCCCTCCACGGTCTACTTCAGCGCCGACACCAAGATCGCGCGCGACGTCGTCGTCGGCCCCAACGTGATGTTCGGGCCCGGCGTCGCCATCGGCGAAGGCACGACGATCCGCGCCTTCTGCCACATCGAGGGCGCCACCGTGGGGGCCAGCTGCATCATCGGGCCCTTCGCGCGCCTGCGGCCGGGCGCGGAGCTGGCGGACGAGGTGCATGTCGGCAACTTCTGCGAGATCAAGGCGGCCAAGCTCGAGCGCGGCGCCAAGGTCAACCATCTCTCCTACATCGGCGACGCGCGCGTCGGGCGCGACACGAACATCGGCGCCGGCACCATCACCTGCAACTACGACGGCTACGACAAGCACCTGACCGACATCGGCGCCAACGTCTTCGTCGGCTCCGACGTGGCGTTTGTCGCGCCCGTCGTCATCGGCGACGGCGCCGTGATCGGCGCCGGCTCGGTGGTGACGCGCGACGTGCCCGCCGACGCCCTGGCGGTGACGCGCGCCGAGGAACGCCAGATCGCGGGCGCGGCCGGCCGCTTCCGCGACCGCAAGCGCGCCGCAAAGGTTGCAAAGACCAGCGCCGCGAAGAAGAGCAAGGCTTAACGACATGTGCGGCATCGTCGGCATCGTCGGGCGTCGGCCCGTCGCGCCCATCCTCGTCGAAGGCCTCAAGCGCCTGGAATATCGCGGCTACGATTCGGCCGGCATCGCCACGCTCGTGAACGGCCACATCGACCGTCGCCGCGCCGAAGGCAAGATCGTCAACCTCGAGCGCCGCCTGGTCGAATCGCCGCTACCCGGCACCACGGGCATCGGCCACACGCGCTGGGCGACCCATGGCGTGCCGAGCGAGGCCAACGCCCATCCGCATGCCAACGGCCGCGTCGCCGTGGTGCACAACGGCATCATCGAGAACTACCAGGACCTGACGGCCGAGCTGACGGCCGGCGGCGCGGTGTTCGAGAGCCAGACCGACACCGAAGTGGTGGTGCACCTGATCACCCATTACCTGCAGCGGGGCGAGGATCCGGTGACGGCGGCGCAGAGCGCCATCCGCCGCCTGCACGGCGCCTTCGCGCTCGCCATCATCTTCGCCGGCGAGAACGACCTGATGGTCGGCGCGCGCCGCGGCAGCCCGCTTGCGCTCGGCTACGGCGAAGGCGAGATGTTCCTCGGCTCCGACGCCATGGCCCTGGCGCCGTTGACCCGCCGCATCGCCTATCTCGAAGAGGGCGACATGGCGATCCTGCGTGCCGGCAGCGTCGAGATCCGCGACGAGCATGGCAAGCCCGCCACGCGCAAGATGCAGGAGACGCAGGGCGTCGGCACCGACTTCGGCAAGGGCAACTTCCCGCATTTCATGCTGAAGGAAATCTACGAGCAGCCCGCCGTGATCGGCGACTGCCTGCGCGGCTTCCTGGCCCCCGAAACCGGCGCGATCACGCTGCCCGACCTGCCGTTCGACCTGGCGGCGCTGCCGCGCGCCACCATCGTCGCCTGCGGCACCTCGTTCCACGCCGGCCTCGTGGCGCGCTACTGGTTCGAGCGCATCGCGCGCCTGCCCGTCGACATCGACGTGGCCTCCGAGTTCCGCTACCGCGACGCGCCCATGACGGAAGGGGGCCTCGCCGTCTTCATCTCGCAGTCGGGCGAGACGGCCGACACGCTGGCCGCCCTGCGCCACGCCAAGGCGCGCGGCCAGCACACGCTCGCCGTGGTCAACGTGGCCGAAAGCAGCATGGCGCGCGAGGCGGACGCGGTGCTGCTCACCCATGCGGGCCCGGAGATCGGCGTCGCCTCGACCAAGGCCTTCACCACGCAGCTCACCGTGCTGGCCGCCTTCACCCTGGCGCTGGCCCGCGCGCGCGGCGCCATCGACGCGGCGGCGGAGGGGCGGCTGTCGACCGCCATCGCCGAAGTGCCCGAGCGCGCCGCCGACGTGCTGCATTACGATGCGGCGATCAAGACACTCGCCGCCGAGGTGGTCGACGCGCGCACCGTGCTCTACCTCGGGCGCGGCACCGGCTATCCCATCGCGCTCGAAGGCGCGCTCAAGCTCAAGGAAATCTCCTACATCCATGCCGAAGGCTTCGCCGCCGGCGAGATGAAGCACGGGCCCATCGCGCTGATCGACAAGACGGTGCCGATCATCGTCATCGCGCCGTCGGACGACTTCTTCGAGAAGACGGCGTCGAACATGCAGGAGGTCATCGCGCGCGGCGGCCGGGTGATCTTCCTCTCCGACGCGGCGGGCATCGCCAAGCTCGGCGCCATGGCGGCGGCGACCATCGAGATTCCGACGGTCGATCCCTTCGTGGCGCCCATCCTCTACACGATCCCGGTGCAGCTGCTCGCCTATCACGTCGCGGTGCTGAAAGGCACCGACGTGGACCAGCCGCGCAACCTCGCCAAGTCCGTCACGGTGGAATGATCCGATGATCCTCGAAGTCGCCATCTTCAACGTCCACAACGCCGTCACCAAGGCCTTCGAGGGCGCCTATGCCGAAGCCAGCCCGCTGATCGCGCGCGCCAAGGGGAACCTCGGCCATGAGATGCGCCGCTGCATGGAGACGCGCGGCCGCTACGTGCTGACGGTGCGGTGGGAGAGCCTGGAGGATCACCTGGAGGGCTTCCGCAAGTCGGCGGACTTCGAGGAATGGCGTCGCCTGCTCGGCGCCTTCTATTCCAAGCCGCCCGTCGTCGAGCATTACGAGGCGCTTTAGCCCAGGTCGCGGACAGGGGCCGGGGTTTCCCGGCCGAAACCGCGAAACCCTTGGATTATCTGGCAGAATCAGGGATTAACAGGGCCTGGGCAGGCCGGTATAGTACCGCCCAATTCCGCCCCGGCCCGCGTCGTCACGGCTCTTCGCCGTCCTGGCGCTTTCCATGAGCCAGGGACATCCGATCTCTCCGGCGTGGCTTGCAGCGGCCGGATTTTCAGCGAGCGCAGAGGACATCATGCAGATCAAGGACCAGCGCCTTTTCCGGCAGCAGTGCTACGTCGACGGCGCGTGGATCGACGCCGATTCGAAGGAGACCGTGAAGGTCAACAACCCGGCCGACAATTCCATCCTCGGCACGGTTCCCAAGTTCGGCCGCAACGAGACGCGCCGCGCCATCGACGCCGCCAACGCCGCCTATCCGGCCTGGCGCGCCAAGACCGGCAAGGAACGCGCCGTGATCTTGCGCAAGTTCTACGACCTGATGATCGAGAACATCGACGACCTGGCCGCCATCCTGACGCTGGAGCAGGGCAAGCCGCTCGCCGAATCGAAGGGCGAGATCCTCTATGCCGCCGCCTTCCTCGAATGGTTCGGCGAAGAGGCCAAGCGCGTCTACGGCGACACCATCCCGCAGAACGTCGCCGGCCGCCGCATCATCGTGATGAAGGAGCCGATCGGCGTCATCGCGGCGATCACGCCGTGGAACTTCCCGTCGGCCATGATCACCCGCAAGATCGGCCCGGCGCTGGCCGTCGGCTGCACCGCCGTCGTCCGTCCCGCGTCGCAGACGCCCTACAGCGCCTTCGCTTTGGCCGAGCTGGCCGAGCGCGCCGGCGTGCCGAAGGGCGTGCTTAACGTCGTCACCGGCTCGGCCGTCGAGATGGGCGCGGAGCTCACGTCCAATCCGATCGTGCGCAAGCTCTCCTTCACCGGCTCGACCGAGATCGGCAAGCTGCTGATGGAACAGTGCGCCGGCACCGTGAAGAAGATGGGCCTGGAGCTCGGCGGCAACGCGCCGTTCATCGTGTTCGACGACGCCGACCTCGACGCCGCCGTGCAGGGCGC
>DASYCO010000021.1:0-33169 GCA_036500145.1 Alphaproteobacteria bacterium
ACTGGCGGACAAGCGCTCCGGCCCGGCCCGCGCGCGCGCCATCCAGGTGCTGTCGCGCGTGCTGATCGACAACGAGGCGTCCTCGACCCACACGGTGATCGAGCTGAACGGCCGCGACCGCCCCGGCTTCCTGTTCGACGTGACCACCGCGCTCACCGACATGTCTCTGCAGATCTCCAGCGCCAAGATTTCGACTTATGGCGCGCGCGCCGTCGACGTCTTCTATGTGAAGGACCTGTTCGGCCTGAAGGTCACCCATGAGGCCAAGCTCGCCCAGCTGCGCGAGCGCCTGCTGGCCGCCGTGCGCGACCCGGATGCCCCGGAAGCGGCCCCCAGCCCGGCCGTTTCAGCTAAGGCCTTGATATAAAACGATGAACCGCGCGACGATTTTCTGCTATAGTCCGCGCCGTCTTCAATAACCGAGCATCCCCATCCCATGATGGCCCTCGAGCTGACGCTCGTTGTTCTGCTGATTTTCCTCAACGGCTTCCTGTCCATGTCCGAGCTGGCCGTGGTCTCTTCCCGCCCGGCCCGCCTGCGCGCGCTCGAATCGGCGGGCGTGCGCGGCGCCGCGACCGCGCTGAAGCTCGCCGAAGACCCGAGCAAGTTCCTCTCCACCGTGCAGATCGGCATCACGCTGGTCGGCGTCCTGGCGGGCGCCTTCTCGGGCGCCACCATCGCCGAGGACCTGTCGGCCTATCTCGCGACGCTCGGCATGCCGCTCAACTGGGCGGACGCCGTGGGCCTCGTCGGCGTCGTCGCCGTCGTCACCTATCTCACCCTCATCATCGGCGAGCTGGTGCCCAAGCAGGTCGCGCTCGCGAACCCCGAGCGCGTCGCCGCCTTCGTCGCCCGGCCCATGCTGTGGATCGGCCGCATCTTCGCGCCCGCCGTGCTGCTGCTCGACTTCTCGTCGCGCCTCTGCCTGCGGCTGATCGGCCGCGAGGGCATGTCGAAGGAGGCGGTGACGGAAGACGAGATCAAGATGCTCGTCGCCGAAGCCGAGAGCGCCGGCGTGCTGGAGCCGGCCGAGAAGCAGATGATCAGCGGCGTGCTGCGCTTCGGCGACCGCCCGGTCAGCGCGCTGATGACGCCGCGCCACGAGATCGACTGGGTCGACCTCGACGACAGGCAGTCGGACATTCGCCAGAAGCTGCAGGCGAGCCGCCATTCGCGCCTGCCGGTCGGCAAGGGCAGCATCGACGAGGTGATCGGCATCGTGCAGGCCAAGGACCTGCTCAACGCCTACCTCTCCGGCGAGGCGGTCGACATCCGCGGGCATGTGCGCGACGCGCCCATCGTCCACGAGAGCGCCGACGCGCTCGAGATGCTCGAGGTGCTGAAGAAGGCCACCGTCCACATGGCGCTGATCGTCGACGAATACGGCGTGTTCCAGGGCGTGGTGACGAGCGGCGACATCCTCGAGGCCATCGCCGGCGCCTTCCGCGAGCATGGCGAGGAGAGCGACGACGCGGTGAAGCGCGACGACGGCTCCTGGCTGCTCTCGGGCGCCATGCCGCGCGACGAGCTGTCGGACCTGCTGCTGCTGCCGCTGGCGGGCGACGCGACGTTCCACACGCTCGCCGGCTTCATGCTGCACAACCTCAAGCGCCTGCCCAAGGTCGGCGATTCGGTCGTGGTCGGCGGCTGGCGCTTCGAGGTCGTCGACATGGACGGCCGCCGCATCGACCGCGTGCTGGCCCAGAAGATCGCCGAGTCCGACGAAGGGACCTGGTGACCGTGCCTTTCCAGCCTCCGTACAGTTTGCGAGTGTTCCAGTCATGGCGTTGATGCGGGCGATCACCACGGTCGGCGGCTACACATTGGTCAGCCGCGTGCTCGGCTTCATCCGCGACATGCTGCTCGCGGCGTTCCTCGGCGCCGGACCGGCGGCGGACGCCTTCGTCGTCGCCTTCAAGCTGCCCAACCTGTTCCGCCGCCTGTTCGCCGAAGGCGCCTTCAGCGCCGCCTTCGTGCCGATGTTCGCGCGCAAGCTGGCGGGCGAAGGGCAGGAAGCGGCGCGCTTCTTCGCCGAGCAGGCCCAGGCCGCCCTGCTGCTGTCGCTGATCGTCTTCGTCGTCGTCGCCGAGCTGACCTTGCCCTGGACGCTGGTGGTGATCGCGCCCGGCTTCGGCAGCGACCCGGCGAAGTACGCGCTCGCCGTCGAGCTGACGCGCATCACCTTTCCCTACCTGCTGTTCGTCTCGCTGGTCAGCCTCGTCGGCGGCGTGCTGAACGGGCTGGAGCGCTTCGCCGCCACCTCGGCGACGCCGGTCTTCCTCAACCTCGTGATGATCGCCGGCCTCGCAGGCTGGCAATGGTACGCGCCGAGCGCCGCGCACGGCGCCGCCTGGGGCGTCACCGCCGCCGGCCTGGCGCAGATGATCTGGCTCTACATCGTCATGCGCGGCGCCGGCTTCGGCCTCAAGCTGCGCTGGCCGCGCCTGACGCCGGAAGTGAGGCGCCTGCTGATCCTGATGATGCCCGTGGCGCTCGGCGCCGGCATCTACCAGATCAACGTTGTCATCGACGTCGCCATTGCCTCCCTGCTGCCCTCGGGCTCCGTCTCCTACCTCTACTACGCCGACCGCCTGGTGCAATTGCCGCTCGGCGTCGTCGGCATCGCCATCGGCACGGCGCTGCTGCCGATCCTGGCGCGCCAGATCCGCAGCGGCGACGGCGAGGCGGCGATGCACAACCAGAACCGCGCCCTCGAAGTCGCCCTGCTGCTCACCCTGCCGGCCGGCGTGGCGCTCACCGTGCTGGCCCATCCCATCATCGAGGTGCTGTTCCAGCGCGGCGCCTTCGGCGGCGCGGAGGTGACGGCCACCGCCTACGCGCTTGCCGCCTATTCCCTCGGCCTGCCGGCGCAGGTGCTGGTCAAGGTCTTCACGCCCGGCTACTTCGCGCGCGAGGACACCGCCGCGCCGGTGCGCATCGCCGTCTTCTGCATGGTCGGCAACGCGCTCATCGGCCTCGGCCTCATGTTCGCGCTGCGCGACTATGGCCTCGGCCATCTCGGCATCGCCTTCGCCACCACCGTCACCGGCTGGGTCAACGCGCTGATGCTGTCGCGCGGCCTCGCCAAGCGCGGCCATTTCCATCTCGACGCGCGGGCGCGCAAGCGGCTGCTGCCGATGGTCGCCGCCAGCTTCGTCATGGGCGGCGTGCTGTTCGGACTCGACTGGCTGCTGTCCTCCTGGCTGTCCGGCGCCGAAGGCCTGCGCATCGGCGCCATGGCGATCCTGGTGCTCCTCGGCATGGCGGTCTACGCCGTCGCCGCCCAGGCGTTCGGCGCCATGGACCTGCGCGAGATGAAAGCCCTGCTGCGCCGCCCGGCGCGTCCCGTGGTGCCGCCGACCGAACCGGCCGGCGGCGGCGACATTACCTAGAGCCCGCTTCATGACTGAAAGACGCAACGACTACGATCAGCCGCTCGGCGAAAGCCTGCCCGCCTGGACCGCGCGGGCCCTGCCGCCGGAGAGCCCCGCCATCGGTCGCTACTGCCGGCTCGAACGCATCGACCCGGCGCGCCACGCCGCCGACCTCTACGCGGCCTTCGCCGAAGCGCCCGACCTGCGCGACTGGACCTACATGTTCGCCGGGCCCTTCACGGACTACGAGGGCTACGCCGCCTATCTGCGCGGCGAGGCGGCCAAGCGCGACCCGTTCCACCACGCCATCGTCGACACGGCCAGCGGCAAAGCCATCGGCAGCGCCGCCTATTCGCGCATCGACCCCGCCCATGGCGTGATCGAGGTCGGCGCCGTCACCTATTCGCGGGCGCTGCAGCGTTCGCGCGCCGGCACCGAGGCCATGTTCCTGATGATGCGCCGCGCCTTCGACGAACTGGGCTACCGGCGCTACGAGTGGAAATGCGACAGCCTCAACGCGCCGTCGCGCCGGGCGGCGGAACGCTACGGCTTCCAGTACGAGGGCACCTTCCGCCAGGCCGTCGTCTACCGGGGCCGCAACCGCGACACCGCCTGGTTCTCGATCATCGACCGCGACTGGCCGGCCCTGCGGGCCGCCTTCGAGCGCTGGCTCGACCCGGAGAACTTCGACGGCGAAGGCCGTCAGCACCGCTCCCTGACGGAGCTGCGGGGGCTCTAGCCGCCGCCGGGCGATCCTTGACCCTCGCCGGTTGAGGCGCGATAACAGCGACCCCGCCCCTGCTTTTCATGGGGCTTTTGCGCATCCAGGCCCCATGAACCGCATCTTCTCGGGCGTCCAGCCCACCGGCAACCTGCATCTCGGCAACTACCTGGGCGCCATCCGCAACTGGGTGAAGCTGCAGAAGGACTACGACTGCATCTTCTGCATCGTGGACCTGCATGCGCTGACCCTGCCGCAGGACCCGGACGAGCTGCGCAAGCACACCCGCGAGGTGACGGCCGCCTACATCGCCGCCGGCATCGACCCTGAGGCCTGCACGATCTTCAACCAGTCGACCGTGCCGGGCCATTCGGAACTCGCCTGGCTGCTCGGCACCCTGACGCCGCTCGGCTGGCTCAACCGCATGACCCAGTTCAAGGAAAAGGCAGGCAAGCAGAAGGACAACGCCGGCCTCGGGCTCTATGCCTATCCGGTGCTGATGGCCGCCGACATCCTGCTCTACAAGGCGACCCACGTGCCGGTCGGCGAGGACCAGAAGCAGCATCTCGAGCTGGCGCGCGACATCGCCGGCGCCTTCAACCGCCGCTTCAACGTCGAGTACTTCCCGCTGCCCGAGCCGCAGATCCTTGGCGAGGCGACGCGCGTCATGTCCCTGCGAGACGGCTCTAAGAAGATGAGCAAGTCCGACGAGTCGGACTATTCGCGCCTCAACATGACCGACGACGCCGACACCATCGCCCTGAAGGTCCGCAAGGCCCGCACCGACCTGGAGCCGCTGCCGTCGGCCGTCGAAGGCCTTGAGGGCCGCGCCGAAGCCGACAATCTCATCACCATCTTCGCCACCCTGTCCGGCAAGAGCCGCGCCGAGGTCTTGCGCGAATTCGGCGGCAAGATGTTCTCCGAGTTCAAGGGCGTGCTGGTCGACCTCGCCGTCGCGACGCTTGGGCCCATCGGCGCCGAGATGCGCCGGCTGACCGCCGACCCGGCCTATGTGGACGCCATCCTCAAGCGCGGCGCCGAACGCGCCGGCGCGATCGGCGCGCGCCACATGGACGAAGTGAAGGACATCATGGGCCTGCTGCGGCCCTAGGCCCGAGTTCTCGACCTTCGCGATTCATCGTCACCCTCGGACTTGATCCGAGGGTCCATGTCGAAACCGAACCGGCGCTGAAATGGATGCTCGGATCAAGTCCGAGCATGACGATTGCTGAGTGGCGACAGCCCGTCATCTCCCGTCATGCTCCGCCATGCCGTGCACGTAGGCAGGCGCTTTGCGGCATGACGGTGATGAAGCCGCCTCACAGCATCGTCGTCTTCGCCGGGAATTTGCAGATGTCGGCGACGACGCAGTCCGGGCAGAGCGGCTTGCGCGCCAGGCAGACGTAGCGCCCATGCAGGATCAGCCAGTGGTGCGAATGCAGCGCCCATTTGGCGGGGATCACCTGCAGCAGCCTTTCTTCCACTTCCAGCGGCGTCTTGCCTTGCGCCAGGCCGGTGCGGTTGGAGATGCGGAACACATGGGTGTCGACCGCCATGGTCGGCTCGCCGAAGGCGATGTTCAGCACCACGTTGGCCGTCTTGCGCCCGACGCCCGGCAATTCTTCCAGCGCGTCACGGTCATGCGGCACTTCGCCGCCATGCCTGTCGATCAGCATCTGGCTGAGCGCGATGACGTTCTTCGCCTTGGTGTTGAACAGGCCGATGGTGCGCACATGCTTGATCAGCCCTTCGAGGCCCAACGCCACCATCTTCTTCGGCGTGTCGACCGTGGCGAAGAGATCCTTGGTGGCACGGTTGACGCCCGCGTCGGTCGCCTGCGCCGACAGCACGACGGCGACCAGCAGCGTGTAGGCGTTGACGTAGTTCAACTCGCCCTTGGGTTCCGGATTGGCCGCCGCCAGCCTGGCGAAGAAGGCATCGACCTCCTCGGCGGTCAGGCGGGCGGAGAGCTTCGTCGCCCCTTTGCCAGGTGCGAGCCGGCGCTTCGCCTTGCGCGGCTTGGCGGACGCCTTGTCAGTCGCGGGCGGCGCGGCGGCGCGCTTGGCCTTTTCAGGGGCCTTCGCAGCGGGCTTTTTTGCGGGGGCTGTCTTGGTGCGGGGGGGACGCGGCATGGGCTCGTAAATGTCAGGTCGATAGGACGGAAAACCGGGTGACCGCACTCTAGTCCCCGCCCCCTCGACTCGGCCAGGGGGAAGGCTTATCTGTGGATCATGACTGTCGCGATGCCCACGGCCGCCGACGCGGCCTCGGGTCCCTCCGCCTCCGCGACGGAGACGATCCTCTTCGACGCCGTGCTGCGGCCGAACCGCAGCCTGAGCCCGCGCGGCTTCCTGCTTCTCATGCTGGTGCTCGGCGGCTGCAGCTTCGCCGCCGGCATGGTCTTCGTGATCAACGGCGCCTGGCCGGTGTTCGGCTTCTTCGGCCTCGACGTGCTGGCGGTCTACGTCGCCTTCCGCATCAACTACCGCTCGGGACGGAACTACGAAGCGGTGCGCCTGACGGAGCGCCAGCTCTCCGTGATGCGCGTCGACTGGCGCGGCCAGCAGCGGCAGCTCGATTTCCAGCCCTACTGGCTGCGCGTCGAGATCGACGAGCCGGTGACCCAGGGCAGCCAGGTCCTTCTCGTCTCGCATGGCCGCAGCGCCGTCGTCGGGAGCTTTCTCTCGCCGGCCGAACGGGCGGATTTCGCGACCGCCCTGCGCGGCGCGCTCGCCGGCCTGCGCCATGTCGATCCATCAGCCGGCCCACCAGCCAGCGCCTGAGGCGTGGTAAAAAAACGGCCGATTTCCTAAAGGAAACCGGGCCTTCCGCCGCTTCGCGCTGGCGGCTTTCGGCGGCATGGATTAGCCTAGGGCCTCGTTTTTCTTTCGACCAAATCCAACCATTTCGGGATTCCATGAGCAAGCCGATCGCCGAGCCGCGCCTCGCCCGCCTGCGCGACATCATCAAAGAACATTCCCTCCTCAGCGGCCGCAACTTCAAGCTCGCCTCGGGCAAGGAGAGCGGCTTCTACTTCGACATGAAGAAGTCGACGCTGCATCCGGAGGGCGCCAACCTGATGGCCGACCTGCTGCTCGACGAGCTGGAGAAGGAAGACGTGACCCATGTCGGCGGCGTCGCCATGGGCGCCGTGCCGATGGTCGCCGCGCTCTGCGTGCGCAGCCACCAGCGCGGCAAGAAGCTGGAATTCTTCTACGTCCGCAAGGAAGGCCCCAAGGACCACGGCGCCGAGACGCTGATCGACGGCTACTTCGGCCCCGGCGCCAAGGTCGCGATCCTCGAGGACGTGACCACCACCGGCGGCTCCGCCTTCAAGACCATCGGCGTCGTCGAGGCCCAGGGCGCCAAGGTGCAGGTCGTGCTCACGGTCGTCGACCGCCTCGAAGGGGCCCAGGCCGCCTTCGCCGAGCGCAAGCTCAAGCTCGTGACGCTGCTGACCAACGAAGACTTCAAGTAATCGCCTTCGACCAAGCAATCCCTTTCGACTAAGCGTGCCGATCCGCGGCGGCCATTGGGGCCGCCGCGATCACCGCGCCGAGGCCGCCGCTCCGTTTTTGCGCGCCGCCTCGCGCCTTTAAGGTTTCCCAGCCATGGACGAACGCGCGATTAGTCGCCGCGTGCAGGCCGCCTCCTTCGCGGCTGCCTTCGAGCATTTCATGATCACCCCGGCGCTCGGCGACATCGCCCGCCACTTCGACACGACGCTGGCGGCCGCGACCGTCGCCGCGACGACCTACTATCTCGGCTATGGCCTGATGCAGATTCCCTGGGGCCTGCTGTCGGAGCGCATCGGCCGCACGCGCGCCGCCTTCATCGGCATCATCTTCGGCGGCATGGCCACCCTCGCCGCGACCCTGGCCCCCGACCTGGCGACGCTCGCGATCCTGCGCTTCTGCGCCGGCGCCGGCATGGCCGCCGTGGTGCCCTCGATGATCGCCTGGATCGGCGACGCCCTCGACCATCATGCGCGGCCGCGCGTCGCCGCCAGCCTGAACGCCGCCTATGCGGTCGGCTCCGCCCTCGGCGTGCTCGCCGCCGGCTTCGCCACCGACCATTTCGGCTGGCAGGCGGCGCTGGTCATTGGCGGCCTGGTGCCGCTGCTCTGCGCCTTCCTGCTGCGCGGCCTGCCGGAAGTGCGCAGCGGCACGCCCATGCCGATGCGCGTCACCCTGAAGATCGCGCTGACGACGCCGGCCGCCGTCTCCGTCGCCGTCATCGCCCTGATCGAAGGCACCGTGCTGTTCGGCATCATCGCCTATCTGGCGCCGACCCTGCTCGCCAGCGGCGCGCGCGCCTCGCTCACCGGCGCCATCGTCGGCGTCTACGGCGTCAGCGTCCTGCTGTGGGCCTGGCTCTTCCGCCGCGTCGGAAAGAAGATTCCGATCTGGCGCTCGATCCTGATCGGCGGCGCCATGCTGACCGCCGCATGGGGCGCCGCCGCCGTCGATCCGGCGCTGATCGGCGTCCTGCTCGCCTCCGCCCTGTCGGCGGGCGCCGTCGTCTTCATGCACGCGCCGCTGCAGGTGTGGGCCACGGCGGCCGCGCCGAACGCGCGCGGCGCGGCGGTGGCCATGTTCGCCGGCTGCCTGTTCATCGGCGGCGCGGCCGGCACGGCGGCCTTCAAGCCGCTGTTCGAGCGCGGCGACGTCACCCTGATGTTCGTCATCGCGGCCGCCGTCGCGGCGGCTGTCAGCCTGACCGCCGGCCTGATCCGCCGCGCGATGGACAGGTCGTAAGATCAATAGGGGAGAGCGGCCGATGAAGTTCGCGCCGGCTTGCTGCTTCGTCGCGCTGTCATTGGCGGGCTGCGCGGCCACCAAGGATGCGCCGCCCGTCGCGCTCAACGTCGGCAACGGCGTCGGCAGCCAATATGGCAATTACGCCGCGCAGGTCGATGGCGAGATGCGCGACGCCGCCGGCGAGCGCTGCGTCGTCTACAACTGGGACCGGCCGCTCGCCAGCGACCTAGCCGTCCGCGTAAAGTCCGCTTCCTGCGAATCCCGGGACCATCCCGGCTGGATGTCCGCCAGGGAAATTTCGCGCACGGTCATCCCGATGTCGGCGAGCAACCTGAAGGACGAAGAGAGCGACGCCGGCCAGTAGCGGCGGGCGAACGCCCGCGTTCCGTCGGCAAAGGCTTATTCGCTGAAGCCGAGCACATCCTGCATGGAATAAAGGCCCGGCGCCTTGCCACGGCCCCAGATGGCGGCGCGCACGGCGCCACGCGCGAAGATCTGGCGCGACGAGGCCTTGTGGGTGAGCTCGACGCGCTCGCCGTCGGCGGCGAAGACCACCGTATGGTCGCCGACCACGTCGCCGCCGCGCAAAGACGCGAAGCCGATGTCGCCTGACTTGCGGGCGCCCGTGATGCCGTCGCGGCCGCGCGCTTCCACGTCCTTAAGATTCACGCCACGGCCCTGCGCCGCCGCTTCGCCGAGCATGAGCGCGGTGCCGGACGGCGCGTCGACCTTGTGGCGGTGATGCATCTCGACGATCTCGATGTCGAACTCGTCGCCGAGCAGCGACGCCACGCGCTTGCTCAGGCCGGCCAGCAGGTTCACGCCGACGGAGAAATTGGCGGCGCGGACGATCGCCGTATGGCGCGCGGCCTTGGCGATCTCGGCGTCATGCGCCGCTTCCAGGCCGGTGGTGCCGATGACATGGATGGTCTTGCCCTGCGCGGCCAACGCGGCGTGCGCCACGGTGGCGGCGGGCGCCGTGAAATCGATGACGGCGTCGGCCATGGCGAAGAGCGCCACCGCGTCCTCGGTCACCGTCACGCCGAGCGGCTCGCCGCCGGCGAGGACGCCGGCATCCTTGCCGAGCGCCGCGCTGCCCGCCCGTTCGGTCGCGCCGATCAGCCGGCATTCGCCCGGCTGCGAACGCACCTGCTGCACGAGCATGGCGCCCATGCGCCCGGCGGCGCCGACGATGCCGATCTTCAATGGATCCATGGAGACAATCCCTTCGCCCGAAGGCCCTTCGCCTGAAACGGCGGGGATTTAAGCACAGGCTTGCGCGGGGGCGGAGGGTTTTTCCGGCAGGCCGTCACCCTCGGGCTTGACCCGAGGGTCCATGCTTCAAACACGCAGACGAAGGCGCTCCTGACAAATGGACCCTCGGGTCAAGCCCGAGGGTGGCGATGTGGGAAGGAGCGAGGCTTAAGGAGAAAAGGTATGCCGAAGCAAATCGCCAGCGGCCTGCTACTCGCGCAGGTCGTCCCACAGCTCCTTGACCTTGGCGAAGAAGCCTTCGGTCTCGGGGCTTGTCTGCTCGCGCTTGCCCGCCTTGTCGAATTCGGCGAGCAGCTCCTTCTGCTTCTTGGTCAGGTTCATCGGCGTCTCGACGGCGGCCTGAATGTACATGTCGCCGCGCGCGGCCGAGCGCATGACGGACATGCCCTTGGCCTTGAGGCGGAACTGGTGGCCGCTCTGGGTGCCGGCGGGAACGGCAACGCGCGCCTTGGTGCCGTCGACGCAGGGCACCTCGAAGGAGCCGCCGAGCGCCGCCGAGCTCATGCTGATCGGCACGCGGCAGTAGATGTTGGCGCCGTCGCGCTGAAACAGACGATGGGGCGCCACCGCCAGGAAGATGTAGAGGTCGCCGGCCAGGCCGCCGCGCAGGCCCGCTTCGCCTTCGCCGGTCAGGCGGATGCGCGTGCCGTCCTCGACGCCGGCGGGGATGTTGACCGAAAGGGTCTTTTCCTTGCGCGTGCGCCCGGCGCCCTGGCAGGCGCGGCAGGGATTGTCGATGACCTTGCCGGCGCCCTGGCAGGTCGGGCAGGCGCGCTCGATAGTGAAGAAGCCCTGGCTGGCGCGCACCTTGCCGCGCCCGTGGCAGGTGCCGCAGGTGACGGGCTTGGAGCCCTTGGCGGCACCCGAGCCTTCGCATTCCTCGCAAGGCGCGCTCGACGGCACGCGGATCGTCGTCTGGCGGCCGTGGAAGGCCTCCTCCAGGGTGATCTGCATGTTGTAGCGGAGGTCGGCGCCGCGCGTGGCGGAGTTGGCGCCGCCCTGGCCGCGCCGGCCGGTGAACTCGCCGAACATCTCGTCGAAGATGTCGGCGAAGCCGCCGAAGCCGAAGTCGGACGCGCCGCCGCGACCGCCGCCGTTCTCGAAGGCGGCATGGCCGTAGCGGTCGTAGGCCGCGCGCTTATCGGCGTCCTTCAGGACGTCGTAAGCTTCGTTGATCTCCTTGAACTTGTGCTCCGCCGCCGCGTCGCCGGGATTGCGGTCCGGATGATGCTGCATGGCGAGCTTGCGGTACGACCGCTTGAGGGTCTCGCCGTCCGCGTCGCGCGAACATTCGAGAAGCTCGTAGTAATCGATTTTATCCATGTCGGTACGAAGCTCGCCCTGCGCGTGAGGATGAAAGTTGCGTGGTGATCGTCCTCACGCGCAGGGTCGAAATCAAGCCTGCTTGTTCTTCTTGTCTTCGTCGACTTCCTCGAAGTCGGCGTCGACGACGGTCGAGTCGTCGGCCGGCTTCGACGCACCCGCGTCGGCCTGCGGCCCGGCTTCGCCGCCGGCCGCCTGCTCCTGGGTCGCCTTGTACATGGCCTCGCCGAGCTTCATCGCCGCCGTGGCGAGGGCCTCGACCTTGGCGCGGGTGGCCGCGACGTCGTCGCCATCCATCACCGCCTTGAGGTCGGCGATCTTGGTCTCGATGTCGGCCTTCACCGACCCGTCGACCTTGTCGCCATGCTCGGCCAGGTTCTTCTCGGTGGTGTGGATCAGGGAGTCGGCCTGGTTCTTGGCCTCGATCTTCTCCTTGCGCACCTTGTCCTCGGCCGCGTGGGCCTCGGCGTCCTTCACCATCTTCTCGATGTCGTCAGACGACAGGCCGCCGGAGGCCTGGATGCGGATCTGCTGCTCCTTGCCAGTCGCCTTGTCCTTCGCCTGGACGCTGACGATGCCGTTGGCGTCGATGTCGAAGGTGACCTCGATCTGCGGCATGCCGCGCGGCGCCGGCGGGATGTTCTCCAGGTTGAACTGGCCGAGCAGCTTGTTGTCGGACGCCATCTCGCGCTCGCCCTGGAAGACGCGGATCGTCACCGCGGTCTGGCTGTCCTCGGCGGTCGAGAACACCTGGCTCTTCTTCGTCGGGATCGTCGTGTTGCGGTCGATCAGGCGCGTGAACACGCCGCCCAGCGTCTCGATGCCGAGCGACAGCGGCGTCACGTCGAGCAGCAGCACGTCCTTGACGTCGCCCTTGAGCACGCCGGCCTGGATCGCGGCGCCGATGGCGACGACTTCATCCGGGTTGACGCCCTTGTGCGGCTCGCGGCCGAAGAACTGCTTCACCATCTCGATGACTTTGGGCATGCGCGTCATGCCGCCGACGAGGACGACCTCGTCGATCTCGGAGGCCTTCAGACCGGCGTCCTTGAGCGCGGCGCGGCAGGGCTCGATCGTGCGCTGGATCAGCACGTCGACCAGGCTTTCGAGCTTCGAGCGCGACAGGCGGACATTGAGGTGCTTCGGGCCGGTCTGGTCGGCGGTGATGAACGGCAGGTTCACTTCCGTCTCGACGGCGGTCGACAGCTCGATCTTCGCCTTTTCGGCGGCTTCCTTCAGGCGCTGCAGGGCGAGCTTGTCCTTGCGCAGGTCGATGCCCTGGTCCTTCTGGAACTCGGCCGCGAGGTAGTCGATGATTTCCTTGTCGAAGTCTTCGCCGCCGAGGAACGTGTCGCCGTTCGTCGACTTCACTTCGAACACGCCGTCGCCGATCTCGAGCACGGACACGTCGAACGTGCCGCCGCCCAAGTCGTACACCGCGATGGTGCCGGCCTTCTTCTTCTCGAGGCCGTAGGCGAGCGCCGCCGCCGTCGGCTCGTTGATGATGCGCAGCACTTCGAGGCCCGCGATCTTGCCGGCGTCCTTGGTCGCCTGGCGCTGCGAGTCGTTGAAGTAGGCGGGAACGGTGATGACGGCCTGCGTGACGGTCTCGCCGAGGTAGCGCTCGGCGGTCTCCTTCATCTTCTGCAGGATGAAGGCCGAGATCTCGCTCGGCGAATATTTCTTGCCCTGCGCCTCGACCCAGGCATCGCTGTTGCCGTTGCCGGACACGATCTTGTAGGGGACGAGGTTGATGTCCTTCTGGGTCACCGGGTCGTTGAAGCCGCGGCCGATCAGGCGCTTGATGGCGAACAACGTGTTTTCCGGGTTAGTGACGCCCTGGCGCTTCGCGGCCTGGCCGACCAGGCGCTCGCCGGAGTTGGTGAAGGCGACCATGGAGGGCGTGGTGCGCGCGCCCTCGGCGTTCTCGATGACCTTGGCGGTGGAGCCTTCCATGACGGCGACGCACGAGTTCGTGGTGCCGAGGTCGATGCCGATAACTTTGCTCATCGTTCTATCCATCCTCATTACATTAGCAGGCTCTGCCGGCCCAGTGCGGCACCGGGCAGAACCCCTGCGGGATTACCGTTCCGATCACGTTGATCGCCGGTCCCCCCGAACGGCTGTGGGGTATATAGGCAAGGGGTTTTGGGCCTGCAACACCTGGGAGGAAACTATCTCTCCCCGGAGCAACCGGCCCGCAGTCGGTGGTTTCGGACCCTGCGAGGGGCCCTGGAAATCAGGCCTTGGTGTCGACGTTGTGCGGGTCGCCGGAGGCGGCGCCGTAGCCGCCCGTCTGGGCGTTCGCGGCAGCGCTCACACCACCCTTGGAGACGCCGACCATGGCGGGACGCAATAGGCGGTCCTTCAGGGTGTAGCCAGCCTGCAAGACCTGGACGACCGTGCCGGCCGGCTTGGAGGCGTCTTCGACCTCGAACATCGCCTGGTGCAGGTCGTGGTTGAAGGCCTGGCCCTCGGGCGAGACCCGGACGATGCCGGCCCGCTCGAAGATCGCGTTCAGCTCGCGCTCGGTCAGCTCGACGCCGGAAATGAAGGGCTTGAGGCTGTCCGGCAGGCCGGCGGGCTGGCTTTCCAGCGCCCGGCGCAGGTTGTCGGCGACCGTCAGCATCTCGCGGGCGAAGCCGGTGATGGCGTATTTCGCCGTGTCTTCGCGCTCTTTTTCGGCGCGGCGGCGGTAGTTCTCCAATTCCGCGACCGCGCGCAAGGCGCGGTCCTTGGTTTCGGCCAGTTCGGCCTGCAGCTTCTCGATCACGGCGAACCCGTCGGGGGCGTCGTCGGAGCCGGGCTGGGCGGGATTATCCTGAGGGGCGGCGTCGTCTTGCGCGGTCATGCGGTGATTTCCGTCAGTCTTAAGGGCCCCGGCGGAACGCGGCGGAGGCTGGTCGGGCGATTGCGGAGAGACAAATGGGCGTTGGCGCGGCCGGAGTCAACCATTCAGCCGCTCGCCCCTGAGCCCAGAACCGGCGGAAAGCCGCCCTTTTAGCCGATCCCTTAACCGACGAGACGGCCGATCACCTTGGCGGTGTAGTCGACCATGGGGATGATGCGGGCATAGTTCAGCCGGGTTGGGCCAATGACGCCGATGGCCCCGACGATCTTCTCGGCGCTGTTGGCGAAGGGGGCGACGATCATCGAGAAGCCGGCGTTGCGGAACAGCTCGTTGCCCGCGCCGATGAAGATCTGCACGCCCTCGGCCGCCCCGGCCAGGTCGACCAGCTTGGCCATGGTCTCCTTGGTCTCCAGCGCCTGGAAGAGCCCGCGGATGCGCTCCAGGTCCTCGATGGCGGTGACGTTGTCGAGCAGGTTGGCCTGGCCGCGCACGATCAGCGAGCCGCCGCCCTGCTCGCCCGAGCGCAGCGCGATGCCCTGCTCGACCAGGCGGCTGGTCAGCGCGTCGAGCTGGGCGCGGTGCTGCTCCAGCTCGGTGACGATCTCGGTGCGCGCGTCGCGCAGCGTGCGGCCGACCAGCTTGGCGGTGAGGTAGTTGCTCGCCTCGACCAATGCGGACGCAGGCATGCCGAGCGGCACGTCGATCAGGCGGTTCTCGACGACGCCGTTGTCGGCGACCATGACGACGAGCGCGCGGCCGTTGGCGAGGCCGACGAATTCGATGTGCTTGAGGACGGCTTCCGCCTTCGGCGCCAGCACCAGGCCAGCGCAGCGCGACAGGCCCGACAGCATGGCCGAGGCCTCGCCCATGGCTTCCTCGAAGCTCTTGCCGGCGGCGGCGCACTGGCTGTCGATGTCGCGCCGCTCTTCCTTGGTGAGGCCGCCGACCTCGAGCAGACCGTCGACGAACAGCTTGAGCCCCGCCTCGGTCGGCAGGCGGCCCGCCGACGTGTGCGGCGAATAGAGCAGCCCGGCGTCCTGCAGGTCGGCCATGACATTGCGGATCGTCGCCGGCGACAGGTTCTGCGACAGCCGGCGCGCGAGCGTGCGCGAGCCGACCGGATCGCCGGTCTCGACGTAGGATTCGACGATGCGGCGAAAAATCTCGCGCGACCGTTCGTTCAGTTCGCTGATGGCGGGCTTGGGTGCGGAAAACATGGCAGCTCCCTATGCGCGGCGAATCTAGTGACCCCACCCCGCAGCGTCAACGACGCGGAATCATTGGAAAACATTGGAAGAATCGGGCCGATCCGGGCCGACCGGCAGGCTGGACGCGGCCGCCGTCTGCGGCTAGCTTGCCGGCGACCTTCAGCCGTCGTTTTTCAGCCTATCCTTCCAGGAGACGTCCCATGCGCCCCTCCGGCCGCGCCCCCGACCAGCTTCGCACCGTGACCCTCGAGCCCGGCGCGAGCAAGTACGCCGAAGGGTCCTGCCTGGCGAAGTTCGGCGACACCCATGTGCTCTGCGCCGCCACGGTCGAAGAGCGCGTGCCGCCGTTCCTGCGCGATTCCGGCAAGGGCTGGGTGACGGCGGAATACGGCATGCTGCCGCGCTCGACCCACACGCGCACCGACCGCGAAGCGTCGCGCGGCAAGCAGTCGGGCCGCACCCAGGAAATCCAGCGCCTGATCGGCCGATCCTTGCGCGCCATCACCGACCTGCCGGCACTTGGCGAACGCCAGATCCGCCTCGACTGCGACGTCATCCAGGCCGACGGCGGCACGCGCACGGCGGCCATCACCGGCTCCTTCGTCGCGCTGCAGATCGCCATCAACAAGCTGATGAAGTCGGGCGCGGTGAAGAAGCAGCCGCTGACCGACCATGTCGCCGCCATCTCCTGCGGCATCTTCAACGGCACGCCGGTGCTCGACCTCGACTATGCCGAGGACAGCAAGGCGCAGACCGACGGCAACTTCGTGCTGACCGGCGCCGGCGGCTTCGTCGAGATCCAGTCGACCGCCGAGCTGAAGCCGTTCGACAAGAGCGAGTTCGACGCCCTGCTGGCGCTGGCGCAGAAGGGCATTTCCGAACTGGTGGTGCTGCAGCGCGCCGCCATCGCCGCCGCAAGCTGAAGGCGCCGCCGACCATGCGCCGCCGCAGCATCGCCGGCCGCAAGATCGTCCTGGCCAGCCACAATCCCGGCAAGCTGCGCGAGATCGCCGAGCTGCTCGCCCCCTACAAGGTCGAGGTCGTCTCGGCCGGCGACCTCGGCTTGCGCGAGCCGGACGAGACCGGCGCCACCTTCATCGACAATGCGGTCATCAAGGCGGAAGCCGCCGCCATGGCGAGCGGCCTGCCCGCCCTGGCCGACGATTCCGGCCTGGCGGTCGACGCCCTGGGCGGCGCGCCCGGCATCCATTCGGCGCGCTGGGCCGGCCCCGCCAAGGACTTCGGCATGGCCATGGAGCGCGTCTGGCGCGAGGCCAGCCAGTCCGCACCAAACACGGTCCAGGGTCACGCCGGGCCTGACCGCAACGCCCATTTCGTCTGCGTGCTGGCGCTCTGCTGGCCGGCCCTGCCGTTCGGCGCGCCGGTCTGCGACATCTTCCCCGGCCGGGTCGACGGCCATCTCGTCTGGCCGCCGCGCGGCGAGAAGGGCTTCGGCTACGACCCCATCTTCATGGCCAAGGGCCATAGCCAGACCTTCGGCGAGATGGAGGCGAGCGCCAAGCACGCCATCAGCCACCGCGCCGACGCCTTCAATAAGCTGGTCGCCGCCTACTTTTCCTGACTGTCACATCTGTCATCGGCCAGGACCGGCTCGCGGCGCGCTCAAGATATCTTGAGGCCGACGCAATGCCGTCGCAATTGCGCCATGATCGGGCGCGAACATCCTCTCGTTCCGGCGCTCCGAGGCACGACCGACATCGCACCCGTCGCCGGGTTTTTACAGAGAGGGTTTCCTCCATGACGAACAAATTCCTCGCGGCCACCGCCCTGACCGCGTTGATCGGCACTGGTTTCGTGGCCCCGGCCTTCGCCGCCGACACGGCTCAGCCTGCCACCCCCACGGCGGCCAGCCCGGCCAAGGCGAAGCATGACGCCACCAAGGCCCACCATGTCGCCAAGCACAAGGCGGACGGCGCCAAGGTCGACAAGACGAAGGTCGCGCCCGCGCCGGCTAAGTAAGTCGGCCAAGCAAGACAGCAAGACGTCTCCTGATGTCCGCGCGGTAGACCCCCGCGCGGACGACCACCGCCCTAAAGGAAGCGGGCCGCAAAAGCGGCCCGTTTTCTTTTGTGCGCGAGCTTTGCGGCGGCCGATGCCTCACCGCGCGTTCACGCCTGCTCAAACAAACTTGAAGCAACGTGAAAGGCGAAAATCGCATTTTCGCCACGATCCGGACCGACCTTGCCCTCGTTCCGGCGCTCCGCGGCGCGATCCCCCCTCGCCCCCGTCGCCGGCTTTCGTAAAGAGGTTATCCTATGTCTAACAAGCTTCTCGCCTCGGCCGGTTTGGCCGTCCTGCTCAGCACCGGTTTCGTCGCGAACGCCTTCGCCGCCGATGACGCTCAGCAAGCCCAGGCTGTCGCCACCCGCGTCGGCGGCACGAACGTGAAGACCGGCGCCGAGCAGCACGCCCGCTACCACCACACCCAGTGGCACGGCGATTCCACCGCCGTGAAGAAGATGATGAACGAGCCGACGCCGTAAGCGGCGGCGCTTCGCCATCGAACGGACGGGCCGCGCAAGCGGCCCGTTTTCGTTTGCGCCATCTTTCGTTTGCAGATGCCGCCGGGGGCGCACCATATTGCCCCCATGACACCGCCCCCCGCCACCGACCTGCCGCAGCTTGGGCTTTACGTGCATTGGCCGTTCTGCGTCGCCAAATGCCCCTACTGCGACTTCAACAGCCACGTGCGCGACCGCATCGCCCAGCCCGACTGGCGCGCGGCCTATCTGCGGGCGCTGGAAACCGAGGCGGCGCGGCTGGACGCCCACGGCGCGAAGCGGCCGCTCGCCAGCATCTTCTTCGGCGGCGGCACGCCGTCGCTGATGGAACCCGAGACGACGGCGGCGATCATCGCGGCGGCGCGCCGCCTGTTCGGCTTCGAGGCCGACATCGAGATCACCCTGGAGGCCAACCCCAATTCCATCGAGGCCGGCCGCTTCGCGGGCTTTCGCGACGCCGGCGTCAACCGCGTCTCGGTCGGCATCCAGGCGCTCGACGACGCGACGCTGAAGTTCCTCGGCCGCGCCCATGACGCGGCGCAGGCGCGCGCCGCCATCGCGCTCGCGCTCAAGACATTCCCGCGCGCCACCTTCGACCTGATCTATGCGCGGCCCGGCCAGACGGTCGCCGACTGGCGGCGCGAGCTGGACGAGGCGCTCGCCTATGGCACTTCGCATCTGTCGCTCTATCAGCTCACCATCGAGAAGGGCACGCCCTTCTACGCCGCGCACCGGCGCGGCGACTTCGCGCTGCCCGACGAGGAGACGGCGGCCGCGCTGTTCGAGGTCACGCAGCAGCGCCTCGCCGACGCCGGCCTCGCCGCCTACGAGATCTCCAACCACGCGCGGCCTGGCCAGGAGAGCCGCCACAACCTGATCTACTGGCGCAGCGACGACTATCTCGGCGTCGGACCCGGCGCGCACGGCCGCCTCACGCTCGATGGCGCGACCTATGCGACCCTGCGCAGGCACAAGCCGGAAGACTGGCTGGCGCAGGCGGCGCGCGACGGCATGGGCGCGCATGAGGAGACGCGCGTGACGCGCGACGAGCGCCTGTCGGAAATGCTGATGATGGGGCTGCGCCTGACCGAAGCCATTCCGCGCGCGCGCTTTCGCCGCATCGCCGGCGCGGAGCCAGAAGCGGTGCTCGACGCGCGCCGCCTGCAGCGCCTGATCGACGGCGGCTTTCTCAGTCTCGATGAGACGGGCCTCGCCAGCACCGTCGAAGGCCGCCAGCGCCTCAACGCCGTGCTGAGCGACCTGCTCGCCTGACGTTCGAACGCGCTGGTTGGCCGGACGCGCTAGTTGGAGAGGTCTTCGAACGTCGCGGGGGCCGGGCTGACGACGCGCGAGCTGCGCGCGCCGATTTCCTTCACCGCAAGGCCGCGTTCGGTGAGGCCGGCCGGCGTCAGGCGGAAGATGCCGTCGACGCCGGAGAAGCCGTTCGGCTGAACGAGGGCTTCGGGCGAGAAGCGCGTCGCCATGTCGCCGCGCGCCAGCACGGCGGCAAGCGCCGCCGCGTCGTAGCCGAGCGAGGCGCGCGCCGGCGGCACGCTGCCGTAGAGCTTGCGGTAAGCGGCGGCGAAGTCGGCGCGCGGCGCGTCGGGCGTCGCCGGATACCAGCCGCCGATCAAGGCCGGCTCGGTCCAGACTTCCGGCTCGTCCCACTCCACCGTGCCAAGCGCATGCACCTTGCGCGTGTCGACGTCGTAGAAAGGCAGCAAGGGCGCGATGGCCTTGATGCGGGCGCCGCTCTCGGGGATCACGATGGCGTCGAAGTCGACGTCGCCATAGGTCTCGAGCCGGTCGAGGCGGCGCAGCGCCAGCTTCGAGGCCTCGTCGTCGCGCGACGCCAGCTCCTGGCGCTGCGTGCGCAGCGCGGCGCGGCGCGCGTCGTAGTTGGTCAGGCGGCGCACCACCGGCGAGACGAGGTTGGTCGCGGCGGACGCGTCGTAGCTCGCGACCTGGGAGAGGGTGCCGCCGACTTTCGTCACGGCGGCGCGCACGGCATCGGCGATGCGCTGGCCGTAGACCGAATCGGGCACCAGGGCGGCGAAGCGCTCGGCGCCCCGGCTGCTGGCGTAGGCGACGACGCGGTCGACCTGCATCTCCGGCGTGAAGCCGAGGATGTAGACGCCGTTGCCGGCGGCGGCGTAGTCATTGGTGAAGGCGACGACCGGCACGCCGCGCTCGCGCGCCACCGGGGCCACCGCCGCCACGTCGGCGGAGAACAGGGGACCGAGCAGCAGCTGCGCGCCATTGGCGAGTGCGTCCGTCGCTGCGGCGACGGCGCCTTCGGGCGTGCCCTTGGTGTCGCGCGGGATCAGAACCACGTCGGCGCCGCCATCGGGAACGGCAAGGTCGAACAGCGCCATCTGGGCGGCGTTGAGCAGCGCCTGGCCGAAGTCCGACCCGGGACCGCTGAGCGGCACGAGGAAGCCGACGGTGACCGAATCATGCATCCCCGGCGGCGGCGTCAGCTGCAGATTGCTCTCGGGCGCCGGCATCGGCGCGGGCGCTGCGGTCGCCGGCGGCGCGGCGACGGCGGCTTGCGGCGGCACGGGCTGCGGCTTTAACCTCGCCGGCTGCTGACAGGCGGCGAGCGGCGCGACAAGCAGCGCCAAAAGCAGCAAACGGGCTGCAAGCAAACGTGCGAAGATCGACGGAGAGGGCAGCCGGAGGGCCATGATGATGAACACGCGGGGGAAATCCTAGATTGGCTCAAGGTAAACAGAGCGGCGCATCAAGTAAACCGGCGGCTCGGGGCCCCAAGCCTAGCACGCCGCGCGACGCCGCGAGCCCGGAACCCGACGATTTGACGCCTGTCGGAGCGGACGGCGACGAGCTCGTCGACGAATCCGCCGGCCGGCCGGCCTCCGGCACGCTGCCGCCGGGCCTCTATGTCGTCGCGACGCCGATCGGCAACGCCGCCGACATCACGCTGCGCGCGCTGGAGGTGCTGAAAGGCGTCGACACCATCGCCTGCGAAGACAGCCGCGTGACCATGAAGCTGATGGCGCGCCACGGCGTCGGCACCAAGCTGATCCCCTACCACGAGCACAACGCCGCCGAGATGCGGCCCAAGCTGCTGGCGGGCCTGCGGCGCGGCGCGCGCATCGCGCTGGTTTCCGACGCCGGCACGCCGCTCGTCTCCGACCCCGGCTACAAGCTGGTGCGCGAAGCCATCGCCGAAGGCCTGGCCGTCGTGCCGCTGCCGGGGCCCTCCGCCCCGCTGGCGGCGCTGATCGTCTCCGGCCTGCCGAGCGACCGCTTCCTCTTCGCCGGCTTCCTGCCGCCGAAGAGCGCCGCCCGGCGCACCGCCTTGAGCGAGCTGGCCGCCGTGCCGGCCACCCTGCTGCTGTTCGAATCGGCCCAGCGCCTCGCCGAGAGCCTGGCCGACATGGCCGCCGTGCTGGGCGACCGGCCCGCCGCCGTGTCGCGCGAGCTGACCAAGCTCTATGAGGAGACGCGCCGGGGCGGCTTGGCCGAACTGGCCGCCCACTACGCCGAAGCGGGGCCGCCCAAGGGCGAGATCGTCATCGTCATCGGCGGGGCGAGCGCCGAATCCCAGGCGGTCAGCGCCGAGGCGCTCGACGCCCAGCTGCAGGCCGCGCTGGCCTCGGCCAGCGTCAAGGACGCCGCCGCGACGGTCGCCGCCGCCACCGGCCTGCCGCGCAAGCAGGTCTACGCCCGCGCGCTCGCCCTGAAGGCCGCCGCCCAGAGATGACGGCCGCTCCATGACCGAGCGGCGGCGCAAGGCCTGGCGGGCGGGACAGCGCGGCGAGCGTCTCGCGGTGTGGCGGCTGCGCCTGGCCGGCTGGCGCATCCTGGCGCGCGACTGGCGCTGCCCGGCCGGCGAGATCGACATCGTGGCGCAGCGCGGCCGGCTCGTCCTCTTCGTCGAGGTCAAGGCGCGCAGCGACGCCGGGCTTGCCGGCGAAGCCATCGGCCGCCGCCAGCAGGGCCGCATCGCCGGCGCCGCGGCGCTGTTCCTCGCCCGCCATCCGCATCTGGCCGGCCACGACGCCCGCTTCGACGCCATGCTGGTGGCGCCCTGGCGCTGGCCCGTCCATCTGCGCGACGCCTGGCGGCAGGATTAAGCCGGCGATTTCCGGCGCGAATTCGCGCCGCCCGATCGGCCTGCGTCTAAATTTGGCCATGGTTCGCGGCCAACGTCCAAGATAGGCCGCGCCCGCAGACTGGACATCGCCGGCCTGATATAAGACTCTCGCGCAAACCACGAGATGGCCTCCATGACCGCTGCACGCTTCCTTTCCGCCGCCCGTCCCCTCCTCCTCACCGCATCTCTCGGCCTCGCCCTGCTTGCCGGCGCCTGCACGCCGGTCGACCTCGCGGTCGGCGCCGGCGCCACCGCCGCCGTCAGCGCCTCGCAGGAACGCGGCCTCGAAGGCGGCGCCAGCGACACCTCCATCCGCACGGCGATCAACTACCTCTGGCTCGACTATTCGGCCGACATGTACCACCAGCTCAACCTGCAGGTGTACGAAGGCCGCGTGCTGCTGACCGGCGTGCTGTCGAGCGAGGCCTTCCGCGCCGAAGCGGTGGCGCGCGCCTGGCGCGCCAAGGGCGTGAAGGAAGTGATCGACGAGACGGTGGTCGACAAGTCCGGCAACACCGGCAGCTTCGCGCGCGACCAGTGGATCACGGCGCAGCTCAAGAGCAAGCTGCTGTTCGACAAGAACGTCTTCTCGGTGAACTACTCCTTCGAGACGGTGCGCGGCGTCGTCTACATGCTCGGCGTGGCCCAGGACCAGTCCGAGCTGGAGATCGTCCTCAACTACGCGCGCAACATCGAATATGTGCAGCGCGTGGTGAACCATGTGCTGCTGAAGGACGACCCGCGCCGCGCCAACAACGGCAACAAGCCCGCAGGCAACACCAACGCGCCGGCGACGGCGCCCGCGTCTTCCTCCGCGCCCGCCGACGCGACGCCCTTGCCGAGCGACGGCACGCCTGCCGCCGCGCCGCGCGATGGCGGCACCATTCGCACCGAATCGCTGGACTAGCGTGAAGGCGGTCCGCCCCATGACCAAGGGTTCATGACCGGCGGCCTGCCCGCCAGCAAGGACATCGAAGCGGCGCTCGCCGGCCTCGCCACCGTGCCCGACGACGACGTGGACCTCGCCGAGACCGCGCTGATGCTGGCGGCGCTCGAGCGCCCGCGCGTCGCCTTCGAGCGCTACCGCCTGCATCTCGCAGACCTCGCCGAAGCCGTCGGCCGCGAAGCGATGCGCCGGCGCGGCGACATTCCGCCGTTCCGCGAAGACGCCAAGTTCGAGCTCGACGCGCGCATCGGCGCGCTCATCGCCGTCATCGCCGAGGCGAACGGCTACCGCGGCGACGAGCTGACCTACGACGACCTGCAGAACGCCAACCTGATGCGCGTCATCGACCGGCGGCGCGGCCTGCCGGTGGCGCTCGGCATCCTCTACATCCACGCCGCGCGCGCCCAGGGCTGGAGCGCCCATGGATTGAACTTCCCAGCGCATTTCCTCGTCGCGCTGGAGATCTCCGGCGAGCGTGCCATCGTCGATCCGTTCCGCGGCACGCGGGTGGGCGACGCCGGCGCGCTGCGCAGCCTGCTCAAGACCGTGCTGGGCGCCGACGCTGAACTCAGCCCGGCCCATTGCGCGACGCTCGCCAACCGCGCCGTGCTGCTGCGCCTGCAGAACAACATCAAGAGCCGCCTCGCCGCCCAGGGGCGCAGCGAGAAGGCCGCCGCCGTGGTCGACCGCATGCTGCTCTTCGCGCCGAACCAGGCCGCGCTCTGGCAGGAGGCCGGCGCGCTGCATGCCAAGATCGGCAACCTGCGCGCCGCCGCCGCCGCGCTCGAACGCTTCATGGAGCTGACGCGCGATCCCGTCGCCCGCGCGCAGGCGGCGCAAGCCCTCCAGGCGCTGCGCCGCCAGATGAATTGATCGTGTGCGTGCCACCGTCCCGCGCCGCGGCCCTGGCCTATCCGCCGGGCAAGCGGCATAATCGCGCCGCCTTCGCCGCACTGTCTTCCCCACGGAGTTACGCCGAATGAGCCTCGCGGTCGCCCTGCAGATGGACCCGATGGAGAGCATCAAGATCGATGCCGACTCCACCTTCATGCTCGCGCTCGAGGCGCAGCGCCGCAAGCACGCGCTGTTCCACTACCTGCCGCGCGACCTGAGCCTGTCGGAGGGCCGGGTGGTGGCGCGCGCGCGCGAGCTGACCGTGCGCAACAAGCTCGGCAGCCACTTCGCCTTCGGCCCGCCCAAGCTGATCGACCTCTCGGCCATGGACGTGGTGCTGATGCGCCAGGACCCGCCCTTCGACATGGCCTACATCACGGCCACCCACCTGCTCGAGCATCTGCTGCCCGACGTGCTGGTGGTCAACGACCCGGTCGAGGTGCGCAACGCGCCCGAGAAGCTGTTCGTGACGCATTTCGATGGCGTCATGCCGCCGACGCTCATCACCTCGGACGCCGAGCAGGTGCGCGACTTCCGCGCCAAGTACAAGGACATCATCCTCAAGCCGCTCTACGGCAACGGCGGCGCCGGCGTGTTTCACCTCAAGCCCGGCGACGACAACCTCAATTCCATGCTGGAGACCTTCGCCGCCCATTCGCGCGAGCCGATCATCGTGCAGAAGTACCTGCCCGAGGTGCGCAAGGGCGACAAGCGCATCATCCTGGTCGACGGCGTGCCGGCGGGCGCCGTGTCGCGCATCCCGGCGGCCGGCGAGGCGCGCGCCAACCTGCATGTCGGCGGCCGCGCCGCCAAGACCAAGCTGACCGCGCGCGAGAAGGACATCTGCGCCGCCATCGGCCCGACCCTGAAGGAAAAGGGCCTGGTCTTCGTCGGCATCGACGTGATCGGCGACTACCTCACCGAGATCAACGTCACCTCGCCGACCGGCATCCAGGAGATCAACCGGCTCGACGGCGTGCGCATCGAGCGCGACCTGTGGGACGCCATCGAGGGCCGCGTGAAGGCGCGCAGCAAGGCCGCCAAGAGGAAGATCTAGGACAGGTTACAGGACGCGTATCATGGCGGAGTTCACCAGTCGTCGCTTGGCCCTCGTCACGGCGCTCGCCCTCGGGCTGACCCTCGCCGCCGGGATCGCGACGCTCGCCGCGACCCTCGGCCCCTTCGCCTGGCCACTCGAAGTCCTCGCCAATTTCCGCCCGCAGCTCGCGGTGGCGGCGCTGGCCGCGCTGATCCTGGCGCTCGTCCTGCGCCATCGCCCGCTGATCGTCGTGACGCTGGTGCTGTCCGCCGCCAACCTGCAGCCGATCTTCACCCATCTCATGGCCTACGTGCGCGATCCGGCCGCCGTCGCCTCGACGGCGCAGGGCCGGCCGCTGCGCCTGCTGAGCCTCAACATGCACGGCGGCGACACCGACAACGGGAAGTTCATGGCGCTCGTCGCCGCCGAGAAGCCCGACATGATCCTGCTCACCGAGCTGCCGGGCGACCTGGACACGCGCATGGCGCCGCTGGCCGACCAATATCCGCACCGTATCTTCAGCCGCACGAACAGCCAGTTTCACGACGTGGCGCTCTACAGCCGCTGGCCGAGCGCCTTCATCGAGACGGCGCGCGCCGGGGCGAACTTCCCGGTCGTCACCGCCGACCTCTGCCCGCCAGCGGGAGAGAAGGGCGTGTGCGTGCGGATGATCGGCCTGCATGGGGTGACGCCGCTGAACGGCGAGAACGCCGGCCTGCACGAGCGCCAGATCGAGCTCGCGGCGCGCTCGGCCGCCACGCATCTCGGCCCCACGATCATCCTCGGCGACCTCAACATGACGCCCTGGTCGTCGGCCTTCACGCGGCTGGTCGACAACGTCCACCTGCGCGACACGTCGCTGCTGCGCGGCATGGCGCCGACATGGAGCCCGCGCTTCAATCCGGGCCTCCTCAACGATCTGGGCACGCTCATCGCGCTGCCCATCGACCATGTGCTCGTCAGCGAGGACGTCACGCCGCTCGCCTCGCGCATCGGGCAGGATGTCGGCTCCGACCACCGGCCGATCCTCGTCGACGTGGCGCTGCCCGACCTCAGCGCGCCCAACCTGCAGTAGGCGTCAGACCGGCCGTTCGCCGGCGATGGTGAGGCGGCGCATCAGGCGCAGCTCCTCGGCCGGGAAGTCGCGCCGTGCGTGGGTCAGGCAGCGGTTGTCCCACAGCAGCACGTCGCCGACGCGCCATTCGTGCTCGTAGATGAATTCCGGCCGCTCGATTTGGGCGAAGAGAGCGTCGAGGACGCGGCGGCTCTCGTCCGCGGGCAGGCCGACGATCTCTTCGGTCATCAGCCGGTTGACGTAGAGCGCCTTGCGGCCGGTGGCGGGGTGGGTGCGCACGACGGGATGCTCGAAGCTGGCGATGTCCGCGTCCGCCTTCTTGCGGTCGTTCTCGTCCTTCTTCTGGCTGTTGTAGGTGAAGGCGTGGCGCGCCTTCAGCCCTGCCAGCTTCGCCTTGAGCGCGTCGGGCAGCGTCTCGTAGACCTTGTACATGTTGGAGAAGGCGGTCTGGCCGCCCTTCGACGGAATCGCCACGGCATGGAGCATGGTGCCGGCCGACGGCTGCTCGATGTAGATGCCGTCGGAATGGAACTCGATCTCGCCTTCGGGCAGCGAGCCGACGAACTCGCCGTTCTCCTTCAGGTTCGTCACCAGCATGATGTAGGGATGTCGGCCCTTCTCCTTCACGGCGAAGCGCGACCAGGGCGCCACCGGCCCGAAGCGACGGCCGAACGCGACCTGCTGGTCCTCGTCGAAGGTCTGGCCGCGCAGCAGGATCAGCCCATGGTCGTGCCAGGCCTGGAGGATCTCCGCGAAGGCCGCGTCGTCCATCGGCTGCGCCAGGTCGACGCCGCGGATCTCGGCGCCGAGCGCCGGCGACAGCGGATGGACTTCGATGCGCGCTTTCGTCTGCAAGGTCATGGCGTCTCTCCCCGTGCCTATGTCGGCCGCCTGTTCTTCTTTTGCGGCGAATGACGTGCGTAGCCTGCGCCCGGCGGCGCGAAGGAGAAAGTCTAAAGCTTGGCCCTATCCGTTTTGCGCCGCTTGTCGCCGCCGCCCTTGACGATGGGGCGGGCCGCCGCGAGACGGTCGGCGAGATGCAGGAACTCGTCGACCATCGCCTCATATTCGGCGACGCAGGTCGGCGACGGCAGCAGCAGCTTCCTGCGGCTGTCGCCCGCCGCCACGCGGCGCAGGAAGTAGCCCTTCTGCTCGGCGAGCGCGATGATCTTGCGCGCCGTCATGCGCGCGCAGGGCATGGCGGCGACGCAGTCTGTGACGCCGGGCGGCGCGCCCGTGTAATGGCCGCGCATCACTTCGGTCCAGAGAATGGTGTGGCTGCGGCTCTGGCGAAAGAACTTCACGGTGCGCCAGGCGTCGGTGCGGCGCTGAATGTCGGCGCGCCATTCGGCGAAGGCGAGATACCAGTCGGCGGCAGCGGCGCGTGCGTTGGTTCCCATGAGCGATCCCGGCGAACGATCTCAAGAGTAGGCCCAAGATGATGGGCCTGTGTCAGGTTCGATAACGACTGGTTGCGTATGTCGTCAGCGTTTTTCCGCAACGCACATGAAGCGCCGGAGCCTGTGGATAAATCAACTTGCTATTTAACGCCAAAACAGGCACGGAATCTGGGTTCGGAATTCTAGCCTGCCTTGCTACCCGCCCTTCGGGGCTTCCAAGACAACGCTGCAATTCGGATAGACCGGTCGCGCGATGGTCGCGCGGCCAACGACGCATATCTCACCTGCGTTCTCTAAGGAGGCCTCTATGGCTACTGGCACCGTGAAGTGGTTTAACGCCCAAAAGGGCTTTGGTTTCATCCAGCCGGCCGACGGCGGCAAGGATGTGTTCGTGCACATCAGCGCCGTCGAGCGCGCCGGCCTGTCGACCCTGCGTGAGGGTCAGGCCGTCAGCTTCGACGTGGTGACCGAGCGCGGCAAGTCCGCCGCCGGCAACCTCCGCGCCGAGTAATCTTCTCCGCTTCGGCGGAAAGAGAGAAAGCCCGGTCCCGCAAGGACCGGGCTTTTTTCATGCCGTGGCCGAGAGTGCAGTTCAGCGCGCGCCCTTGCTGCGCAGGATCGCGACGATGTCGGCGTAGCCGCGCTTCGTCGCATGAGCGAGCGGCGTGACGCCGTCGCCGTCGGCGAGGTTGACGTTGGCGCCAGCGGCGACCGCGCGGCGCACGATCTCCGTCTGGCGCGGGCCGCCGTCGCCGAGGATGATGGCTTCCAGCAGGCAGGTCCAGCCGAGCCGGTTGACCTGGTCGACGGCGACGCCGGCGGCGATCAGCGTCGCCACCACCTCCACATGGCCGCGCTCGCAGGCCGGGATCAGCGCCGTGCCGCCGAAGCGGTTGAGGCTCTTCAGGTTCGCGCCGTTGGCGAGCGTGAGCTTGAGGATGTCGAGGTAGCCGCTCGCGCCCGCAAGCAGGTAGGGACTGTCGAAATTGTTGTCCTTGGCGTTGACGTCGGCGCCGCGCGCGATCAGCAGCCGGGCGATCTCGACGTTGTTGCGCTGGGTCGCCGCCATCAGGGCCGTGCGCTGGCGGCCGTCGCGCCATTCGAGCTCGGCGCCGGCGGCGAGCAGGCGCGCAGCCTCCGCCGCGTTGCCCGCATCGGTGGCGGCGATCAGCTGGCGGCCGAGCGCGGACGACGACTGCCGCGCCGGCGCGGCGGCGCCAGGCGCGGGACCGTTCGACTGGGCGAAGGCGACGTTCGGAGCGGCGGCGCAGAGGGCGAGGGCCAGGGCGGCGGACAAGCGAAGGCCGGCGGAGGAAAAAGTCATGGCCCATCCTAAGGCCGTTCCACCCATTCTCCTAATCGGCCGGACCGCCATGCGGAACGTGACGCACGCCGCGGCGACGTCCCAAGGCGATTGCGCCGACATCGACCGGGTATATGATCCACGCCGGTGCATTTAGATGGGGGTCGAGATGAAGAAGCTGGTCCTGACGCTGCAACTCCTTCCCGTTTTGGCGGGCATCGCCGCGATGGGCATCGCCGGGACGGCTCCCGCCATGGCGGCCCCCCTGGCGACCGACGACGCCCCCAGCTTCTACAAGAGCGCGCAGATGAAGATGATCATCCGCTCCGAGGCCAGCGGCACCTACGACACCTTCGGCCGGCTTCTCGCGCGCCACATCGGCCGCCACATCCCCGGCAATCCCAACCTGGTGCCGATCAATATGCCGGGCGCCAGCGGCATCAAGGCCGCCAACTACGTCGCCGTCGTGGCGCCGCACGACGGCTCGATCATCGCCAACATCAGCTTCGGCTTCCCCGGCATGCAGGCCATGGGGCAGCTCGAGAAGGTCGGCGCCGACATGCGCGACTTCAACTGGATCGGCAGCTTCAACGCCACCAACCAGGTGCTCGTGCTCTCCACCGCCTCGCCGACCAAGACGCTGGCCGACGCCGCCAAGCGCGAGACGCTGGTCGGCGCCTCCACCATCGTCTCCACTGCCTCGCAGCTGCCGACAGCTTTCAACATCTTCCTCGGCACGAAGTTCAAGGTCATCCCCGGCTACCAGGGCATCGGCGCGCAGCGCCTGGCCATGGAGCGCGGCGAGATCGAGGGGCTCGGCGCCAACGGCTGGGACGACCTCAAGACCGACTTCGCCGAGATGCTGGCGAACAAGCGGCTCAACGTCGTCATCCAGGTCGGCATGGCGAAGGACGACGAGCTGCTCAACGTGCCCCTGCTGATCGACCAGGCCAAGGACGAGAACCAGCGCGCCGTGCTCAAGTTCCTCACCGAAGCCAACTCCTCCCTCGGCAAGCCCTTCGTCACCTCGCCCGGCGTGCCGGCGGACCGCGTCAAGATCCTGCGCGACGCCTTCAACCAGACGATGACCGACCCGGCCTTCCTGGAGGACGCGAAGCGCATCCATGCCGAGATCCGCCCGATCAAGGGCGAGACGCTGGCGCAGCTTGTGGAGGACATCGTCACCACGCCGCCCGACGTGATCGCCAAGGTGAAGGCGGCGCTCGGCGAGACCAGCGGCCTCTAATCGCAGGCAGGAAGGATACTCGCATGACGGTTCAGCCCTTCGACGCGCATCTGACGGACGAGGACAAGATCGTCCTGCAGACCTACGACTACGGCAACGGCGTGGGCGTCGGCCCGGCGTCGCGCCCCGCCCTGCTCGTGGTCGACGCCACCTACATGTTCGTCGGCGAAGCGCGCGAGCCGGTGTCCGAGGCGGTGAAGCGGCGGCGGCATGCCTGCGGCGACCATGCCTGGCGGGCCGTCGACGCGCTGCAGGGCCTGATCGCCGCCGCGCGCAGCAAGGGCCTGCCGATCATCTACACGCGCGGCGACAGCAAGCCGAACCTCAACGGCTTCGGGGCCGCTCCCCTGAAGAAGCCGAGCAAGCCGGTCGCCGGCGCGACGCGCAACCTGCGGGCTGACAACGACATCGTCGACGAGATCGCGCCGCAGGCGAACGACATCGTCATCGGCAAGACGAAGCCGAGCGCCTTCTTCGGCACGCCGCTGCTGAGCTACCTGGTCGCCCTGAAGGTCGACAGCCTCTTCATCACCGGCGGCACCACCAGCGGCTGTGTGCGCGGCAGCGTCGTCGACGCCTTCAGCAACAACTACGCCAGCACCCTGGTCGAGGACTGCTGCTTCGACCGCTTCATGGCCTCGCACGACATGAGCATCTTCGACCTCGGCGCGAAATACGCCGCCGTGGCCTCGGCCGCCCAGTCGATCGAGACGATCCGGTCCCTGCCCGACGGGCTCTACGGCGCAGCGCGCTAGGCGCTGCTTCATTTCACTTTACGATGCGGCAGCAGGGCGCTCGCGCGCCCGTGATCGACGCCGGCGCATGCAAGGCCCGGGCGATCGTCCGTCTTAACGAGGCGTTAAGGGCGGCAGGCTAGATGTAGCCCACCATGAGCATCGACATTCGCACGTTGTTTGTCGTCCATGTCCTGGTTTCACTGACGCTCGCGGTGCTGATGTTCGTCTTCTGGCGTGGGCACCGGAACACGCCTGGGCTAGGTCATTGGACCTTCGGCACCGCACTGCTCGGCCTCGGCCTTCTCGGCGGCGGGCTGCGCGGCGCCGTTCCCGATTTCTTCTCCATCGTCGTCGCCAACGTGCTCGGCATCGTCTGCCTTGCTTCCTTCTGGAACGGCATCCGCCTGTTCGACGGCCGGCCCGCGCGCTGGACCATGCCCCTGCTGGCGACGGCCGCGACCCTCGCCTTCCAGATGCACCAGACCTATATGGCGCATGACACGCCGAGCCGCATGGTCGTCGTCTCCCTCCTGAATGCGGGCGGCTGCATGCTCTGTGCCTACGAGCTGTGGCGCGGGCCAGCGCGCACGCTGCGCACCCCAGCCCTGCTGGCCGCCGCCCTGTTCGGCGTGATCGCGGCGACCCTCGCGTTCCGCGGGCTGTCGGTCGCCCTGCTGTCGACCGCGCCGGACCTGTTCGCCTCCACGCCGGCGCAGGCCGTGCACTACCTGGTGTCCCTCATCAGCAAGATCTTGATCGTCGTCGCGCTGCTGATGATGGTCGTGCAGCGCCTGCAGCGGCAGCTGGAGGAGCGCAACGCCGACCTCGAGGTCGCACAGGTGCGCTCCGAGCAGGCGAGCCGCGCCAAGTCGGAGTTCCTGGCGACCATGAGCCATGAGCTGCGCACGCCGCTCAACGCCATCATCGGCTTTTCCGACGTGCAGCGCCGCGAGATGTTCGGCCCGCTCGGCCACCCGCGCTATCGCGAATACGCCGCCGACATCCATGCCTCCGGCGTGCATCTGCTGGATCTCATCACCTCGATTCTCGACATCTCCAAGGCCCAGGCCGGCAAGCTTGAGGTGATCCCGATCGACGTCGACCCGCGCCTCATGCTCGACGCTTCGCTGCTGCTGATACGCGGCGCCGCCGACGCCAAGCGCATCCGCCTGTCCATCGAGCCGGCGCCCGCGCCCTCCACCTGCCGCGCCGACCCGCAGGCCCTCAAGCAGATCCTGCTCAACCTGCTGTCCAACGCCGTGAAGTTCACGCCGGAGGGCGGCGCGGTCACCGTGCTGCTGCGCGGCCTGCCCGACGGCGCCGTCGCCTTCGTCGTGCGCGACAGCGGCATCGGCATCTCGGCGTCCGACCTGCCGCGCCTCATGAAGCCCTTCGAGCAGGCGGCGCGCGGCTACGCCCAGCACAACGGCGGCACCGGCCTCGGCCTGCCGCTCGTCGATTCGCTCGTCCGCCTGCATGGCGGGACGCTGCACATCGAAAGCGCCGTCGGCGTCGGCACCACGGTGACGGTCCGCCTGCCGCCGGCGCCGCACCCGCTCCTCGCGGCGGCGTCCTAGTAGCACCCGCGGTTTTCGGATGCCTTGACGGTCCGCCGCGCTATAGTTTCCCCGTTACCGGGGGAGCCTTCACAGACATGACAGCCCATATCGCCACCGTCGCCTTCCAGGGCGTCGACGTGCTCGCCATCGACGTGCAGGTGCAGATGGCCTCGGGCCTGCCGGCCTTCGCCATCGTCGGCCTGCCCGACAAGGCGGTCGGCGAATCGAAGGAGCGCGTGCGCGCGGCCCTCAACGCGCTTGGCCTGGCGCTGCCGCCGAAACGCATCACCGTGAATCTGGCGCCCGCCGACGTCGCCAAGGAAGGCAGCCACTTCGACCTGCCGATTGCCTTGGGCGTTCTCGCCGCCATGGGCGTGCTGCCGCAGGAAGAGCTGACGCGTTACGTGGCCCTCGGCGAATTGGCGCTCGACGGCATGATCGCGCCGGTGGCCGGCGCCCTGCCGGCGGCGCTGCATGCCTTCAACCGGGATCTCGGCCTGATCTGCCCCGCCGGCGTCGGCGGCGAGGCGGCCTGGGTCGCGGGCCTCGACATCCTGGCGCCCGGCAGCCTGCTGGCGTTGATCAACCATTTCAAGGGCACGCAGGTGCTGAGCCCGCCGCAGCCGAAGCTGGCGGCTGCGGCCGCCACGCCGCAGGCGCAACTCGACCTGCGCGACATCAAGGGCCAGGAAAGCGCCAAACGTGCGCTGGAAGTTTGCGCCGCCGGCGGCCACAACCTTCTGATGAACGGCCCGCCGGGCGCCGGCAAATCCATGCTGGCGCAGCGCCTGCCCGGCATCCTGCCGCCGCTGGCGC
>DASYCO010000022.1:0-6420 GCA_036500145.1 Alphaproteobacteria bacterium
GCCGCCGGTGAGGCTGGCGTAGATGATCTCGGCGTCGCCGTCGGACAGGCCCTTGATGCGCGACTGCAGGATCTTGATCGAATCCGCCTTGTTGGCGAAGACATAGTCGTGCGCGGCGATGATCGCCCGCAGCCAGGCCACCGTCTCCTTCTCATGGGCCTTGGCCCAGGAGCGCGTCACGACATAGGCCGAACCCTGGTAGCCGCCAAGGGCGCTCGCCGCATCGTCGAGAAGGGTGTAGCCGAGGTTCTTGGCCTCGGTGTCGTTGGGCGCGCTGACCACGGCAGCGACGGCCTTGTTCTCCTTCATGGCCTGAAGCCGCTCCGGCCCGCCGCCGACGGCGACGACGCTATAGTCCTTGCCGAAGGCGAGGCCATTCTTCTCGAGTATCTTGAACAGCACGAAGGCGTAGCCGGTGCCGAGCGCGTCGACGGCCACGGCCTTGCCCCTGATGTCCTTGTACGACTTGATCTCCGGGCGGGCGATGACGGTGTTGAGGCCGGAATGGACGCCCGCGACGGCAACCACGTCGAAATTCTCCAGCTTCACGTCGCCCTGCCCCTCGTAATAGGCGACGACGTTGTCAATCGAGGTGGTCGCGATGCCGTACTTGCCGGACATCATGTTCTGCATCTGCGCCACGGAGCCCGGCGTGCGGTCCAGGTTGATCTCCAGCCCCTCCTTGGCGAACAGCCCTTTGTCCTGGGCCACCCAGATCGGCAGGTTGGACGCGCCGCCGAAGGCGACCATGTCGAGCTTGGTCTGCGCCGAAGCGCTGCCGCCGACGATCAAGCTGGTCGCCATGGCCGCAGCCAGAATCTGAGCGTTCTTCGTCATCGCGAAACTCCCTGTGGGGCGACGCCATCTCGTCGCCTGTGTTGCGACCGTTCCTGCGCGGCCCTTGCGGCCGCCGGTCGTCTGCCGCAAAGCCTATGGCGCGGCGGCAAGACCGGTCAACGACGCGCACGGCTCATGCGAGTAGGTGCAACAAAGGGGAACCAACGCCTGAACGATCCGTTTACACCGCCATGAGAACGGGCGCCGTCGCGCGGGCTATCGCGGATCGGCGAGCGGCGCCATCTCCATTGCCTGGCGATTGCGCCAAGCCCAGAACCAAGCCGCAAGGCAGATCAGCGCGCCGAACAGCAGGGGCAAGCGCAGCCCCCAATGCTCGGCCAGCCCGCCGATCAGCAACGCGCCGACCGACGGCACCCCTTCGAGGATCATGCCGTAGAGGCTCATGACGCGCCCGCGCAGGCTGGGGTCGACCGCTGACTGGATCAGCGTCTGGTTCGCCACGCTCTGCACGATGAAGAAGAAGCTCACCAGCCCGACGAGCGGACAGGCGATCCAGAAGATGTCGGTGGCGATGAACAGCATGACGGAGACGGCGATGGCCAGCGCGCTGGAGATGCTGACGACCGTCAACCCGTCGAGGCCGTGGCTGCGGCTGGCCACCCACAATGCGCCCAGCATGGCGCCGAGGCCGTGGACGGTGAGCAGAATGGCGAGTCCATGGGCGCCGAGGTCGAACACCTTGCCGGAAAAGCCCGGCAGCATGTCGGTGAGCGGCTTGGCCAGGAGCGAGATCGCGATCAGGAGGGCGAGCTGCAGGCGGATGCCCTGATGGCTCCAGACGTAACGCACGCCCGCGAGGGTTTCCGAGCCGAGGGAAGCGCGCCCGCCCTGCGGCATGTGCGGCGTCACCTTCATGGCGGCGAGCAGCAGGGTGAAGATCAGGAACAGGGCCGCCGACGCCGCGAAGCTCCAGGCGATGCCGCCCGACGTGATGATGAGGCCGCCAACCGCCGGGCCGATGAAGCGCGAGGCGTTGAAGATGATCGAATTGACCGCCAGGGCCGGCGCCAGCATGTCGCGCCCGACGAGGGCGTAGACCAGCGTCATGCGCGACGGGCGGTTGAAGGCGATGACCACGCCGCGCAGCATGGTCAGGAAGAACAGCGTCCAGATGCCGATCAGGTCGCCGAAGGCCAGAGCCGAGATGACGACCGCATAGCTCAGGCTGCAGAACTGCGTGATCCGCATGAGGCGGAAATAGTCGATCCGGTCCACGACGGCGCCGGCGAACAGAGCCAATACCAAGCTCGGGATCGCTTCGGCCAGGGCGATGCCGCCGAGCCAGGCGGTCGAATGGGTCAGCTCCCAAGTCAGCCAGCCGATTCCGATGCGCTGAATCCACAGGCCGACGCTGGCCGAGAGATTGCCGAACGCATAGAGGCGGAAGTTCAGGTTCGCATATGTCTCGCGCAGCGCCTTCAATCCGCCGTCCATGCCACCCCCTGCCGAAGAGAAACGGCGGCATCCGAAGATGCCGCCGCCATTTGCGACGCCTGCGACGGCGTCTTTGGCCGATCCGCCTGGCTATTCCTTCTTGCCCTGCGTCAGGATGTCCTTGACGACGCGCTGGGCCTTGTTGCCTTCTTCGTTGCCGACCTGCCAGGCAATGTCGGCGTTGACGAACTTCTTACCCCATTTCGCCTCCAAGTCGCGGACAATCTGGCCGCTGCGCGAGCCCGGCAGCAGATGCACGTCCATGCCGCCGCGCATGTCACCGATGACCTTCTGGCCGTCTTCCGACAGCAGGTAGACGGTCAGCAGCTTCGCCGCGTTCGGGTGCACGGAGTTCTTCGGCACGGCCAGGTAGTAGAAGCTGACGATAGAAAGCTCCTGCGGCACCACGCGGGTCAGCGGCGCGCCGTCCTCGATGGCGGCCAAGACCGACGGGCTGCCGCAGTCGGTGACGAGGGCAGCGAACTCGCCGGACAGCAGGCGCTCCATGTCGCTGCAGCGCTGCAGGCCGCTGATCTGGGTCGACATCTTCTTCGCCCAGTCGATGGTGCGTTCGGCGCCCCACATGTCCTGCGAGGCCAGCATCTCGAAGCCGGCGCCGATGGCGGTGGTGGAGACCTTGTCCTTCCATTCGGGCTTCAGCAGGTCGTTCAGCGACGTCGGCATGGAGGGCGCGAACTTGTTGCTGACGGCGATGCCGATGTAGGAGGACTGCACCTTGACGAAGGTGTTGTCCTGCTCGACGAGGTCCGGCGTGATGCGGCCCGGCGCGTAGTCCTGCCAGGGCGCGCTCATGAAGACCTTGTATTGCAGCAGGTCCGCCATGTTGCGCGAATAGCCGTAGTAGACGTCGGTCGGCGATGGCAGGCCACTGGTGTAGCGCATGGCGATCTCGTTGCCGACCTCCGGCATCGAGCGGCCCGGATTCCACTTCACCTTGACCTTAGCGCCGTAGAGCTTGGCCATATGCTCCTCGAACACCTTGGCGCCCTCCGCGCCGCCGAGCGTGGTCGAGCTCCAGGCGACGCTGACCTCGCCGTCCTTGTTCGCCGCGGCGACGAGCTCCTTCAGGGCCGGGGCCATGTCCTGCGCGCGCGCCGGCACGGTAAAGACCACCCCCGCAAGGGCGATCAGCGACAAGCTCCGCAACGCGCATTTCATGGCTCTTCCCCCAATAAGTACGGCATCGACAACGACGGTCCGAGACTCGACGGCGGCGCTCACTGCCCCATGATCTTGATGATGGCCTTCTCCACCTTCGGGCGGCTGTTGACGTACCAATCCTCCTGGTACTGATCGAGGTAGGTCACGCCTGGCTTGGGCAGCGTATAGGCCGGCAACGAGGGGATGACCACGTCGACCCGGCGGCTTGGCGTTTCCCAGGCCGTCGAGAAGGCATACTGGCCCGGCTGGCTCAGATACCAGTTGAGGAAGACCGTGCCCGCGTTGGGATGCGGCGGGTTCTTGGCCTCGAGGATGACGCCGTTGCCCCCCAATAGGTTGCCGGGACCGTCCGACATCTCGCCGACGGCGATCGTGGTAATGCCGGCGCGGCGATATTTCTCGATGTCGGTGGCGAGGCTGCCGATGACGATGGGGTAGTTGCCGCGCACCACCCATTCGATCAGCTGCGCCGGCGTGCGGGCCAGGGTCACGTCCTGGTCGATGTAGAGCTTCTTCAGGAAGTCCTCGCCGTGCAGGTAGACGAGATAGGCCGCCGCCGCCGCGCCCGTGCTGCCGCCGCGCGGATCATGGGCGGCGATCTTGCCCTTGTATTGCGGCTTCAGCAGATCGGTCCAGGACGTGATCTCGCCGGGCTTGATGACGCTGCTGTTGAACACCGGCCAGCCGGAGATGTATTCACCGCCGATCAGCAGGTAGGTCTCGCCGTTGTCGACCCACTTCAGCTTGCCGTCGATCCAGTTCTTGCCGTCCGTCACGCTCGGCAGCATGAGCTGCGGCTTCAAGGCCGTGAGCTGCTTCTCGTTCATCATGCCGATGCCGACGCCGGCGCCGCCCAGGACGAAGTCGATGGTGACATTGCCCGACCGCGCCTCGCGTTCGATACGGCTGGTGATGTCGCGCCCTTCGCCGCTGAGGAAATCGATGTTCAGGCCCGTGTCGCGCTTGAAGGCGTCGATCAGGGGCTGGCCCAGGGCGGCGCGGCCACCGACGACGACCTTGCCCTCCTTGCGGGCGGCTTCCATCACCTTCTTCCAGTCTTCGCCCGCCCCGGCCTGCCAATCCTCGGCAAAGGCCGTCGTGCAGATCGAAAAGACGAGGAGGACAGCGGCCAAGGCCCAACCCGACCGGCGCTGCGCCGCAGAGGCATGCCCCATCAGACCCGCTCCCTTCCGTCTCGCTTGCTTGCCGTTCATCTCTTTCCCCGTTCCGGCCGGACGCCGGACAGCCGGCGAAGCCGTGACCACTGATGACGCAACTGGTAATGACGCAACTTGAAGGATGGCGGGCCACCTGAAACCAGCCCCTCGCCTGACGACAGGAATGCCTCCCCTCGGCAGACGGCTGCGAGCTGCCGGCTAGGAATGGTCCGCGAGCTGCACTTCGCGCGAATTCAGGTCCAGCAGCGACTCCTTGGGCCGCTTCCAGTCCTTGAGCGGGCGGCCTTCGGCGATGGCCTGCATCTCGCGCGCCCACAGCCGACGCAGCAGAATAATGCCGCGGTCAGACAGTCCGAGCCGCTCCGCGCTGCGGTCGACAATGGTGCCTTGGCCCGACATGGCCACGCTGTCCTGCACCTGGAACAGCGCCGGATATTTCGGGTCGACCTCCTGCACGCGCATCTCGCCGCCTAGGATTTTGTCGACGTAGACGTCCGGATGGGGATCGTTCTGGAACGTCCACTCCTTGTAGCCGCCGGCCTCGCCCTTGTTGGCGTTGATGACGAAGCTGATCATCGAAGTGTCGTTGACGGGCACGCGCCAAGCCAGGTGCAGTACCCAGGTCATGCGCGCGGGACGCGGCGGCGTGAACACCATCATGGAGTTCGGCATGAAGATGTGGCCGGTCCGGTTGATGTTGTTCTCCTCGTCCTCGCGCGTGCCCTTGCGCAGGATGCCATAGTCGCATTCCTCGACGCTGATCTCGGGCAGCTGGTCGAGGCCGACGTGGTCAGTCGAGACGCGATGCACGAAGTGCAGGTGCACTTCGTCGAGGTCGTTCTCCAGGCGCTGGAAGAAGTTGCTCGGCACGGCGTGGCTGCGGCTGAACACCGTATCCTTCTCAAGGTCGATTTCCGGATAAGCCGGGAACGGCGGAGCCTCGCCTTCGCCGAAGTAGACGAACACCAGCCCGACATATTCATGGACCGGATAGGCTTTGACCTTGATCTTGTCCTTGTAGGCGGCCGGCTCGGCCGGCTGATGCACGCATTGGCCGTTGCCGCCCTTGAACTTCCAGCCGTGGTAGAAGCAGCGGATCGCATCTTCCTCGACCCAGCCGAGCGACAGGCGCGTCATGCGATGCGGGCAAGCGTCCTGCACGACATAGGCCTTGCCGTCGTCGCCGCGGTAGGCGGTGAAGAACTCGCCGAGGATCTCCACGCGCTTGGGGCGGCCGATCTCCAGCGTGTTCGACTTCATGATGGGTTGCCAGAAGCGCCGCAGCAGCTTGCCGCCGAGCGTGTCGGGGCCGATATGCGCGTAGTCGCGATAGTCTTCCGGCTTGTGAGCGGCGTTCATGACGCGTCTCCCTCCGCTGCGGACGCGGAGACCGAACGGCGGGCCCCCTCGTCGCGATGACGTTCATCCCTCGCGCAGTGCCTATTCGCGAACCGCATTTTGCGGCGTGCCCTGCTTATTGTTTGGTTCGCATTACGAACAAAAGTTCAGAATACGAACTCAGCGTAACAGAGCGAAAAGGGCTGTCAAGAAATCGGCCCCCTTCATCATCAAAAGCATGCAAAGAAACGCGCGCTTATCGAGGTGCGGATCACATATCTCCTGCCGAAACGAAAACGGCGGCACCCTGGGGTGCCGCCGTTCTTGCAGGCGCGGTTCGCTGGGAGCGTCGGGGTTAGCCGATGTTCTTGGCGAGGAAGTCGATGGTGCGCTGGCGGGCGAGCTTGGCCGAGGCCTCGTGGTAGCTGCC
>DASYCO010000023.1:0-18446 GCA_036500145.1 Alphaproteobacteria bacterium
CGCCACGTAGGGGCAGGTGCCGCGCGCCGTCAGCGTCAGGTAGTTGGAGAAGGACAGCTCGGTGACGTCGAACTCCTCGAAATGCAGCGCGCGGTGGAACATCTCCTCGGGCTCGAGGTCGAGGAAGGTGACGTCGCACCCTTCCACCTTCACCCGCCCGTCCTCCAGCGCCTTCGTGCGGTCGTAGCCCCAGCAGGCAATCGAAATCGGATTCATCTGTACTCGTCCAAACCATGAAATGTTCTTGAATGCGCGAGAGCGCCGGAACGATCCGGCGCCCTCCTCTCGTCGTCGAGCGCTAGATGCCCGTGCTCGCGGCCGGCGTGCCCGACAGCTTCCACTGCTTGAGCGGCCGCCCTTCCGTCATGGCCGTGAGCTCGCGCGCCAGGATGTGGCGGAACAAGGCGACCAGCACGTCGGAGCGGCCGAGGCGCTCATGCTCGAAGTCGGGGATGATCCCCTGGCCGACCTGCGCCACGTAGTCCTGGATATTGACGATGTCGACGCGGTCCTTCAGGTCGTCGATGTGGACTTCGCCGCGCAACACCGCCTGCGCCGCTTCGCGCGCGTCGCTCAGCTTCGCCCGTTCCTTGCGGCGGATTTCGTTGCGCTCGCGATAGCGCTGCGCCGCCTCGCCGGTCAGGGCGACGTGGTTGACCATGAGGCTGCGGTGGTTCTCGTCGTCGATCGGCACGCGCCAGCCGATGTGGTCCGCCCAGATGCCCGGATCTTCCTTTTCGGGAGAAGACTTGATGTGCAGCGCGTTGGGCCAGTAGAACGGCGCCATGCGGTCGATGCCGTCGGGCCGGCGGCCATGCTTCAAGATGCCGTATTCGGTCTCGTCGCCGAAGATTTCCGGCAGCCCGCGCAATCCCGCCGTGGTGAAGGGCGAAGAGCGGTGCACGAAAGCGGTATGGAGCGAATCCATGTTGCTTTCGAGATTGTTGTAGCAGTTGCAGTTGCGGATGTAGGTGCTGTTGGTCAGCACGCCTTCCTTCTCGAACTCGGGATAGCGCGGCAGCGGCGGCGCGTCGCCCTCGCCGAGGTAGGCGAAGATCAGCCCGAGATATTCCTCGGTCGGGTAGCTGCGGATCTGCACCGTGTCGGCGAAGCCCTCGCGCTCGGCCGGCGCCTCGGTGCACTGGCCTGAAGGATCGTACTTCCAGCCATGGTAGAAGCAGCGGAGCGAATCGCCCTCGACCCAGCCGGTCGAAAGCTGCGTGCAGCGATGCGCGCAGCGCGGCGCCAGGATGTGCGCCACGCCGTCCTCGCCGCGGTAGAGGGTGAAGTCCTCGTTCATGATGCGCAGCGGAAAGGCGCGGCCCGCCTTCAGGTCGCGGCCGAGGTAGACCGGATGCCAGAAGCGGCGCAGGTAGCGCCCCATGGCCGTGTCGGGCCCCGTGCGCACGAAGTCCTTGGGGCCGAATGAAGGCGCCTCGCCGCCTTTCTGCGGCGCTGCCATCGTCTGCGTCTGAGCCATGTCGTCTCTCCCTGAAATGCTGCGCGTGACGCGCCGCCCGTCCGCGCGGGCGGCCTACTTGTTGTTGCGGAAGATCTCCTGCACGGTCGTGACGACGCCATCCAGATCGGCCGCGTCATGCGTGCGGTAGAAGTTCGTGTCGACCAGCAGGAACTTGACGCCCTGCTGCTCGAGATTGCGGATGCCCACGTCGGTCTGCGAGCCTTCGAGCAGGTGCAGGTCCTGGAAGGTCGCCTCGTACATCAGCTTCTGCGCCTCCTTCGACAGCAGGTAGTTGATCCACAGCTTCGCCGCGTTCGGATGCGCCGACGTGGCCGGGATGGCCTCGTAGAGGAACATGGCGATGGGCGCGTCGCTCGCCAGCGTGAAGCCGATCGGCGCGCCTTTGGCTGCCGGGGCCAGCGCGTTGCTCTGGCTGCAGGTCAGGCCGAACAGGTCGAACTCGCCGGTCGAGAGCCGGTCCGCCTCGTTGCAGCGCATGAGGCCGCTGACCTGGGCCGAGAGCTTCTTGGCGAACTCCAGCGTCTTTTCCTTGCCCCACATCTCCTTGGTCGCCAGGCGGTCGAAGCCGGAGGCGTAAGGCGTGGTCACGACGCGGCCCTTGAACTTGGGGTTCAGCAAGTCCTGGAAGGTCTTCGGGATGTCGTCGCCCTTGATGACGTCCTTGTTGTAGGCGATGCCCGGCGTGCTGGTCATGAAGGGGACGACGGCGCCGCCCTCCTCGCTCAGCTCGGGGCGCTGGATGTTCGGCGCCCAGCTCGCCCAGTCGACCTTCTCGGCGGCGCCGCCGTCGATCAGCGCGACCATGTGGTTGGCGTAGCCGGTGATGACGTCCGTCGTCGCCGGCCGCTTCGCCTGGTACTGCTGCACGACGGTCGCCACCATGTTCGGCATGGAGGGGCCCGGCGTGAAGCGCACGTCGAGGTTCAGGCCGTAATAGTCGTTCATGCCCTTCGAGAGCTTGCCGCTCGAGCTGCCGAGGCTGCCCTCGCCGACGACGATGGAGAGCTGCCCCTCCTTGCGCGCCGCCTCGATGATCTCCTTCAGCTTGGCGTTGCCGACGGCGCCCGGCGCGTCGGCGGCCATAGCCGGCGACGCCGCGACCGCCAGCCCCGCGAGCAGACCCAGCCACGGCAGCATCCGTTGATTCCTAGACATGCGCGTTCTCCCCGTTCATGCGTTTCTTTATGGATTTCTAGGCGTCGACGCCGACGGTGGCCGCCAGGTCGGCGCGCCACTCCCAGGCCTTGTTCGGCTTGCCGGCGGCGAACGCCTTCATCTCGCGCAGCCAGATGGTGCGGATCAGCATGATGCCGACGTCGGACCGGCCGAGGCGCTCGTGCACGCGGTCGGCGATGGCGCCCTGGCCGAGCTGCGCCACGTCGTCCTGGATGCCGACGATGCCCGGATGGTCCTTCAGCTCCTCGATGTGGATCTCGCCGCGGCGGACGGCCGCCGCCAGCTCACGGGCGGGCCCGTCGCCTGCCGCGAACCGCTTGGCCTGGCGCGCGCGGTGCTTCTCGGCGGCCTCGCCCTTCAGGCGGTGCAGATGGATGTTGAAGCTGAGATGGCTGAGGTCGTCGATCGGCACGCGCCAGGCGAACAGGTCGCTCCAGCCTGCGTCGGGCCCCGTCGGCGACGACTTGATGTGCAGGATGTTCGGCATGCCGAGCTGCGTCACGCGCACGCCGACCCCTTCGCGCTTGGCGCTGAGCGCGATGCCCCAGGGCGTCTCTTCCGCAGAGACGCGCGGCACGCCGATCAGGCCCCCTTCGGTGAAGGCGGAGCGGCGGTGGGCGAAGGCCACATGCACCGGATCGGCCTGGTTCTCGATGTTGTTGAAATAGTTGCAATCGCGGAAATAGAGCCGCGATTCGAGGATGCCTTCGTCTTCCAGGTCGCGGTAGCGCGGGAAGGCCGGCGGCTCGCCCTCGCCGAGATAGACGAAGATCAACCCGAGATATTCGCGCGTCGGGTAGCTGCGGATCTTCACGGTCGCGGCGTAGCCCTCGCGCTCGGCCGGCGCTTCGACGCACTGGCCGGACGCGTCGTACATCCAGCCGTGATAGAAGCAGCGCAGCGCGTCGCCCTCGACCCAGCCGGTCGAGAGCTGCGTGCAGCGGTGCGCGCAGCGCGGCTCCAGGACCTGCGCCGCCCCGCTCTCGCCGCGGTAGAGCACGAAGTCCTCGCTCATGACCCGCAGCGGCTTGGCGCGGCCCTTCGGCAGCTCCGCCGACACGGCCACGGGCTGCCAGAAGCTCCGCATGTAGCGGCCGGCGATGGTGCCGGGGCCCGTCCGCACGATGTCCGCATAGTCTCCCGCGATCGCGGCTCGGTCGTTCTGCATCGCTCTTCCTCCCATCGCGTCGGCCCTCTCGTCCGAGGGGCCGCTTCGCCTGATTGCCTAACGCCGCATCGGCTCAGCTGCCGATGCGGGCCTTTCCCGAGTAGCGCCAGTAGACGACGACCAGCGGCATCAGCAGCGCCATCATGATGAGGTTCGCCGCCGCCGCCATGTTGAGCGAGCCGTTGTACCAAAGGCTCCACACCGCCACCGAAAAGGTGATGTTGTCCGGCGAGAACAGGATGGTGGGGATCGTCAGCTCGCGGAAGGTGAGCAGCGCCATCCACAGCCAGCCCGACAGCAGCGCCGGCTTCACCAGCGGCAGGATCACCAGCCGCAGCACGTCGAGCATGGAGGCGCCCGAGGTGTAGGCCGCCTCCTCCAGCTCCTGGTGGATCTGGATCAGGGCGCCGTTGGTGATGCGGCTGCCGAAGCTGAGCATGCCGACCGCCATGACGATGACCACGAGGGCGAGCGATCCCGAAAGGTCGATGGCGCCCGTCAGCACGAACATGGCGAACACCATCGCGACGAAGGCGAACACGGTGCTCGGCACCGCATGCGGCAGGAAGGCGATGAAGTCGAAGGCGATGCGGAAGCGGCTGCGGCTGCGCAGCACGACCCAGGAGAAGATCAGGCTCATGGCGAGCGCCAAGGCCGGCACCGTCACCATGAGGATGGCCGTATTGCCCAGCCCGCGCCCGAGCAGCGCCCAGTTGAGGTTCTCGTAGTTGCGGAACGACAGGTTGGCGACCGCCTTCATCGAGAAGGCCTGGAAATAGGGCAGCAGCGACGCCCATACCATCATCAGCAGGGGCATCAGCTTGGCGATGACCATGTAGAAGACGACGAAGCTCCAGGCGGCGAGGCTCCAGCCGCCGAGGCGGATCAGCTTCGGCCGGTAGGCCTTGCCCGAGACGACGCGGTACTTGCGCGACTGCACCAGCACGCGGCTGTACCACCAGCTTAGCAGCAGGGCGAGGACGATCATGAAGCTGGCGAAGGCCGCCACCAGCCCGTAGCGCGGCACGCCGTTGAGCGGGTTCGACATGACGTAGAGGTAGGTGCTGAAGGTGTAGATGCGGTTGCCCATGCCGATGACGAGCGGCACGTCGAAGGCGCCGATGCCGATGGTGAAGACGTAGAGGCCCGAGGCCAGCAGCCCCGGCCAGACCAGCGGCAGGGTCACGCAGCGCAGCGTCGTGAAGAAATTCGCGCCGCTCATCTGCGCCGATTCCTCCAGGCTCGAATCCATCGAGCGCAGGCTCGCCGCCGTCAGCACGAAGACGACCGAGGCCAGCCCCAGGCCCTGGATCAGGCCCATGCCCGGCACGTTGATGATGTCGAACGGCGCCTGCGCCAGGCCGAGCAGGTTCTTCAGCCAGACGTTGAGCATCCCGATGCGCGGATGCAGCAGGAACAGCCAGCCCATGGCGGTGAAGAAGCTCGGGATGAAGACGCCGATGGTCATGAAGGTGTAGATCAGCGACTTGCCCTTCACGTCCGTGCGCTCGACGATCCAGGCGATCGGCACGCCGAACAGGAAGGCGACGGCGAGCGTGCTGAGCGAGAAGCCGAGCGTGTTCAGGAAGGCCTTGTAGGCGAAGGGATCGGAATAGAGCCCGATGTAATGCTGGAAGGTGAGCGTCGAGACGAGCACGGTCTCGCGCAGGCTGATCCACACGGTGCCGATCAGCAGGCCCACGATGACGAGGGCCGGCGCCAGCGCCAGCAGCACCATCACCTGCATCGGGCTGACGCGCAGGCGTCCCAGCCCCGCCAGCCGGAGGAGACCCGGCTCCCGCGTGAACGCTCCGCTCGTCAACGTCATCCTCCTCGTTCGGGCGCCTTCGCAGACGCCGATCCCATGCAGGGCCGCAGCGCGCCTCAGGCGTCCGAAGACGGAATGCGCAGGCAGCGGACCTGTTTCGGCAAGGCGACGGAGAGGACATGCGAATGCAGCCGCGCAGCCGGCATGGCGCGCGTGGATCGCAGGATGGTTTCAGGACGCGCAGGCACAAGCGCCTGACAGATCGTCATCAGCCGTATCCTCCCGGGTTCGCTGCTGCGCTTTGTCGGAGAGGCGATCCTCGCGGAAGAAAAATCCCGCAGGGCCTATGCCGCTGGCAGCTAGCTTTGTGCTTCAGTCTTTTTATATGTTCGTTATTCGAACAAGCGTTCGTTTCTCGAACAAATTATCAGTCGTTACGAACAAGAGAGTCAAGCGGTTCGCCCGGCGGAGGCTCTAGCGAAATCGGCATAGGCCGCGATGCGGCTGCCGTTTCTTCAGGCATCGCAGATGCGCCGCGAGATCATGCGGCCTGAATGGACCGACGTGAGGCGCGATTGCGCCAGCGATTTCATTCATGCACTATTTGCGCGCGGCGCAGACCGCGAAAAAAATAAACCGTGCTGGGAGCGAGCGAACATGATCCGGGTCGACAGCCTGAACATGACCTATGGCGCGGGCAAGAACCTGCACCACGCGGTCCGCGACGTGTCGTTCGAAGTCGAGCGCGGCCTCTTCTACACTCTGCTCGGCCCGAGCGGCTGCGGCAAGACAACGACGCTGCGCTGCATCGCCGGGCTGGAACGGCCCGACAGCGGGCTGATCCGCATCGGCGACGAGACCGTCTTCTCCTCGTTCGACGGCAGCTGGGTGCCGTCGGCGCGCCGCCACATCGGCATGGTCTTCCAGTCCTACGCCATCTGGCCGCACTACGACGTGTTCGAGAACGTCGCCTTCCCGCTGCGCCGCATCCGCCCGCGCATCAGCCAGGCGGACATCGCCGCGCGCGTGCTGCGCAGCCTCGAGCTGGTGCAGCTCGGCAGCCTCGAGCGCCGCCCCGCCACCGACCTCAGCGGCGGCCAGCAGCAGCGCCTGGCGCTGGCCCGCGCGCTGGTCTTCGAGCCGCGCGTGCTGCTGCTCGACGAGCCGCTCAGCAACCTCGACGCCAAGCTGCGCGAGGAGATGCGCTCCGAGCTGAAGCATCTCACCAAGCGGCTCGGCATCACCACCGTCTTCGTCACCCACGAGCAGGTCGAGGCCCTCACCATGTCGGACCGCATCGCGGTGATGAACAAGGGCCGCATCGTCCAGGAAGGGACAGCCGCCGAGATCTACAAGGCGCCGGCCGACGCCTTCGTCGCCGACTTCATCGGCAAGACCAACCTGATCGAAGGCCGCGTGCGCGAGACGCGGCGCAGCGGCGAACGCTTTCAGAGCCGCGTCGATTCGCCCATCGGCGACCTGCTCTGCTGGTCGCGCTCGAACGTCGCGGCCGACGAGAAGGTGCTCGTCTCGGTGCGGCCGGAGAACATCTTCATGGCCGCCGACGGCACCTCGTCCGACCACAACCTGTTCTCGGGCCGCTTCTCGGAATCCGTCTTCATCGGCAACGCCATGGAATGCACGGTGCAGGTCGGCGGCCAGGCCATCAAGGTGCAGATCCACCCGGGCCAGGCGCGCGAGCCGAACGACCAGGTGACCTTCCAGATCAGCATCGACGACTGCCAGATGCTGGCCGGCGGCAGCGCCGCCTGAGGCCCGCTCAGCGGTAGCCCGCCGCCTGCAGCTCGAACAGCTCGGCGTAGCGTCCGCCCGCCGCCACCAGCTCGGCATGCGAGCCGGCCTCGACGATCTCTCCACTGTCCAGCACGAGAATGCGGTCGGCCATGCGCACCGTCGAGAAGCGGTGCGAGATGATGACCGCCGTCTTGCCGCGGCTGAGGTCGCGGAAGCGCCGGAACACTTCGTATTCCGCGCGCGCGTCGAGGGCCGCCGTCGGCTCGTCGAGGATCAGCACGTCGGCGTCGCGCATGTAGGCGCGCGCGATGGCAATCTTCTGCCATTCGCCGCCCGACAGCTCCATGCCGTCGTTGAAGCGCTTGCCGAGCGGCTGGTCGAAGCCCTTGGGCAGGCGCGCCACCACTTGGTCGGCGAGGCTGCGCTCGGCGGCGAGCTGCACCTTTTCGCGGTCGCCGGCGGCGACGATGCGGCCCATGGCGATGTTTTCGCCAGCGGTGAAGTGGAAGCGGATGAAGTCCTGGAAGATGACGCCGATGTGGCTGCGCAGCTGCAGCAGGTCGTAGTCGCGCAGGTCGTGGCCGTCGAGCAGGATGCGGCCTTCGGTCGGGTCGTAGAGGCGGGCCAGCAGCTTCACGATGGTGGTCTTGCCGGCGCCGTTCTCGCCGACCAGCGCCAGCACCTCGCCGGCCTTGAGCGTGAAGTCCAGGTCGCGCACCACCCAGCGGTCCGAATCCGGATAGCGGAAGCTGACCTTCTCGAAGACGAGCCCTGTCCTGACGGGGCTCGGGAAAGGCCGCGGATTCTCCGGCGAGACGATCGTGGGCCTGGCGTCGAAGAAGGCGAAGAGGTCGCCGAGGTACATGGTCTGCCCCGCGATCTGCGAGAAGCCGAGCAGCAGGCTCTGCAGCAGCCCGCGCAGGCGCAGGAAGGAGCCGGCGAGGAAGCTCATGTCGCCGATGCTGAACGGCCCGTCAATCGTGCGCCAGACGATGGCGGCGTAGGCCAGGTAGTAGGCGAAGGAGCCGAGCGCCGCGAAGCCGCCGCCCCAGGTCGCGCGGCGGATGGCGAGCCGCATGTTGTCGGCGTAGATCTTGCCGGCATAGAGCTTGAATCGGTCGATGAGGAAGCTGTTCAAGCCGAAGAGCTTGACCTCCTTCACCGTGTCGACGCTCGACCCCAGGTAGCGCACATAGTCGAGCTGGCGACGCTCCGTCGCGCGCAGGTAGTTGAGCCGGTAGTCCTGCGCGTTGAAATGCGTCTCGCCCATGAAGGCGGGCACCAGCGCCACGAGCAGCAACAGCAGCAGCCAGGGCGCAAAGGCCACCAGGCCGACCGCGTAGGAGACGACGGTCAGGGCGTCCTGCATCTGGCCGAACAGCTGCGTCAGCAGCGTCGTGCGGCCGATCACTTGGCGGCGCGCCCGCTCCAGCCCGTCCTGCTGCTCGCTGCGCTCGAACTGCGCGAGGTCGAGGATGGCCGCATGTTCCATGAGCCGCACGCTGGCGAGGTTGCTGTAGAGCTCCGACAGCAGCCCGTCGACCAGCGAGCTCGCGCGCGCCAGCAGGTCCGACGCGATCGCCAGCGCGAACTCCAGCGCGAGCAGCCAGGCCGAATGCTGGAGGCGGCCGCTGCCGATCCAGTCTGACAGCTCGACGCCGGGCGACGGCAGCTGCGACTGGCGCACCACCTCGTCGATGATCAGCTTGCCGACGTAGAGCATGAGCACGGGCAGCGTCGCGCGCGCCAGCCGTAGGCCGAAGCTCGCCAGCGTGAAGCCTGGGCTCGCCTGCCAGACGAAGCGCAGCAGCGGCGGCAGGTGGCGGAAGGCGCCGATGCGCTCGCGCAGCGAGGGCCGGCTTTTCAGGTCTGCGTCAGCCATGGTGCGTTAGCCGTTCTGCTTGAGGTAGTTGCGCGGCGACGAGCCGAGGACGCGCTTGAACATGGTGGTGAAGGCGGCCGGATTGTCGTAGCCGAGGTCGAGCGCCACCGCCGTCACCGGCTCGCCGGCGACCAGGCGCGGCAAGGCCGCGACGAGGCAGGCCTGCTGGCGCCAGGTCGCGAAGCTCAGCCCCGTCTCCTGGCGGAATAGGCGCGTGAAGCTGCGCCGGCTCATGCCGAGGGCGGCGCTCCATTCGTCGATGGTCTCGTGCGGCGTCGGGTTGACGAGGAACTCGCGGCAGCGCCGCGCCAGCGCGTCCTGCGCCGGAAACGGCAGCGACAGCGGCAGCACCGGCAGCTGCCGCATCTCGTGCAGGATCAGCGTCATCAATGCGCCGGCGCGGCTCTCCGGGTCGTAGTCCACCGGCAGCTCCACCGCCTGGGCCATCAGGCTGCGCATGAAGGGCGAGATGCCGACCACCTGGCAATGGTCCGGCATGCCTGCGGCGGCCGTCGCATCGAGGAACAGGCTGTGGGTGCTGACGTCGCCCAGCATCCGCACCTTGTGCTCGACGCCGCTCGGGATCCAGACGCCGCGCTGCGGCGGCACCACCCAGGTGCCTTGCGTGGTGACGACCATGACCGCGCCCGACGCGCCGTAGAGAAGCTGGCTGCGCCGGTGGTAGTGCGGCGCGATGGCGTGGCCGTCGGGATAGTCGTTGCCCAGGGCGACGATGGGCCGCGCGATCTCCTCGAACTGCTCGATCAGCGCATGACGGACCATGGCCCACTCTCGTAATAATCAGGCCTGACTGCGGTAGCAGGCCTTTCCCGCCCTTCTTAATATCCCGGCCTGCCGCGCGCAACAGTTCCTCGGTCGCCCCCCGGCCGCGCGGCATTTCCGACCGAGACGCAAAAGGTGAGTTTTCATGAGTCAGGCCGTCATCGGCCGGTCCAAGACCGGCACGACCGCGTTTTCCATCCTGGGCGCGATCAGCTTCTGCCATCTGCTGAACGACATGCTGCAGTCGCTCCTGCCCGCGATCTATCCGATCCTGAAGGGCGGCTTCGACCTCAGCTTCGGGCAGATCGGCCTGCTCACCCTCACCTACCAAGTCACCGCCTCGCTGCTGCAGCCGCTCGTCGGCCTCTACACCGACCGCCGGCCGCAGCCCTATTCGCTGCCCGTCGGCATGGCCTCCACCTTGCTCGGCATGATCGCGCTCGCCTATGCGCCGAACTACGCGACGCTGCTCATCAGCTCCGCCCTGCTCGGCTTCGGCTCCTCCATCTTCCATCCGGAAGCGTCGCGCATCGCGCGGCTCGCCTCGGGCGGCGCGCATGGCATGGCGCAGTCGCTGTTCCAGGTCGGCGGCAACTTCGGCTCGTCGATGGGGCCGCTGCTGGCCGCCTTCATCATCCTGCCGCACGGCCAGGCGAGCATCGCCTGGTTCGCGCTGGCGGCGCTCGCCGGCATCGCCATCCTCACGATGCTGGGCCAGTGGTACAAGCGCAACGGCCACGCGCGCCGCGTGCCGCGCCAGGCCGAAGCCCGCCACTCGACGCTGTCGCGCAGGCAGGTCGGCTGGGCCGTCGCGATCCTGATCGCGCTGATCTTCTCCAAGTACTTCTACCTGGCGAGCATCACGAGCTACTACACCTTCTACCTGATGCACCGCTTCGACCTGTCGACGCAGACGTCGCAGATCTACCTCTTCGTCTTCCTCGCCGCCGCTGCCGCCGGCACGATCGTCGGCGGCCCCGTCGGCGACCGCATCGGCCGCAAGAAGGTGATCTGGGGCTCGATCCTCGGCATCCTGCCCTTCACGCTGGCGCTGCCCTACGTCGGCCTGACGACGACGGTGGCGCTCAGCGTCGTCATCGGCTTCGTGCTGTCGTCGGCCTTCTCGGCGATCCTGGTCTACGCGCAGGAACTGATGCCGGGCCGCGTCGGCATGGTGTCGGGCCTGTTCTTCGGCGTCGCCTTCGGCATGGGCGGCATCGGCGCCGCCGTGCTCGGCGAGCTCGCCGACTGGACGAGCATCGGCTTCGTCTACGAGGTCTGCTCGTTCCTGCCGCTGATCGGCCTGCTCACCGCCTTCCTGCCCAACGTGGAAGGCGAGGCGCGCAAGCCGGCGTAACGCCGGTTCTACATAAGACAGAAAACACGGATGCCGCTTCATCCGTGCGCGCATGCCCTTTAGCCCGTTCTCAAGCTCGCGCGGCGCTCCTATGATCTTCGCATAGGGGGCCGCGCGAAGCCTTGCGCAGGCCAAGAAAAAGAGGGGCATGTCGCATGAGGAACTGGCGTAACACGGCGATGGCGGGTCTGCTGGCGGGCGCGGCGCTCGCCGGCCTCACGGGCTGCCAGACGCCGCAGCAGCAGGACCAGGCCGCCTCCTTCCAGGTTCTCGAAACCTCCATCGACGACATCCAGGCCGCCTACAAGGCCGGCACCTTGACCGCGCATCAGCTGGTCCAGAAATATCTCGACCGCATCCAGGCCTACGACAAGCAAGGCCCCGAGATCAACGCGATCATCACGCTCAACGAACATGCCTTGGAGGACGCCGACAAGCTCGACGCCGCCTACCGGCAGTCGGGCTTCGTCGGCCCGCTGCACGGCATCCCCGTGCTCGTGAAGGACGAGATCGACGTGGCCGGCATGCCGACCACCATGGGCACCGTGATGTTCAAGGACTACCGCCCGCCGCAGGACGCCTTCGTCGTCGACCGCGTGCGCAAGGCCGGCGCCATCATCCTCGGCAAGACGACGATGAGCGAATATGCGCGCGGCGACACCTACGGCTCGATGTTCGGCGTCAGCCGCAACCCGTACGACCTGGAGCGCACCGTCGGCGGCTCGTCGGGCGGCTCCGCCGCCTCGGTGAACGCCAACTTCTCCACCATTGCCTTAGGCGAGGAGACGACGGCCTCGATCCGCCGGCCCGGCGCCTGGAATTCCATCGTCAGCATGCGCCCGACGCCCGGCCTCGTCAGCCGCAGCGGCATGTGGGACGGCTATCCGACCACGGCGGCGCAGATGGGCCCGCTCGCGCGCAACGTGACCGACCTCGCGCGCCTGCTCGACGTCATGATCGCCTACGATCCGGAGGATCCGCTCACCGCCGTCGGCGTCGGCAAGACCGACGGCGGCAGCTACACGCGCTTCCTCGACAAGAACGGCCTGAAGGGGGCGCGCATCGGCATCCTGCGCGACACCATCGGCGAGCGCTCCGAGCCCGGCAGCGACGACTTCAAACGCGTCGACGCCGTGTTCGACAAGGACATTGCCGAACTGCGCGCGGCGGGCGCCACCGTCGTCGACCCCATCGTCATCCCCGACCTCAAGGCGCTGCTGAAGAAGCAAGTCGCCGACCGCAGCGGCTCGGAGGAAGCGATGGTGCGCTACCTGGCGCGCAACCCGAACGGGCAGTTCAAAAACCACAAGGACATCAGCAACGCGCCGAGCCTGAGCCAGAGCATGCTGCCCGGCACCATCGAGTTCTGGAAGCGGCCCTTCCGGCCCAACGACCCGGCGGCCTACGGCGCATATCTGCAGGCCCGCGAGGAGCTGGCGATCAACATTCTCAAGGTCATGGCGGATAACCACCTCGACGCCATCGTGCACAAGACCGAGGAGCATGAGCCGGTCTTCATCAAGGACGGCATCAACCCGCCCTACATCACCAACAAGGGCGCGCCGGTGCTCAACACCTACCTCGCCTACGCCGCCTCGATGACGGTGCCGTCCGGTTTCACGACGGAGAACCTGCCCGTCGGCATCACCTTCTTCGGCCGCCCCTACAGCGAGCCGACGCTGCTCAAGCTGGCCTACGGCTACGAGCAGGCGACGCACCACCGCATCCCGCCCAAGACGACGCCGGCTTTGGCGGCGAACGTCGCGGGGAAGTAGAACGCAGCCATCGCTCGTCGCCTCCGGAATCCGAAGGCGACGAGCGCAAATGCCGCGCGCGGAAAGCGCGCGCGTTCAGCCGGACTGAATGTCGTGAGTGCATGTTGGCGGAGAGGGCGGGATTCGAACCCGCGGTACGTTTTACCGTACGCACGCTTTCCAAGCGTGTGCCTTAAACCACTCGGCCACCTCTCCACGCCAGGGTGGGCGCTCCGTCAGGAGAAGCGGCCCGGGGTCTGAGTGGGCGGCCAAAATAACCGCTCGGCCCTGCGGTTTCAACCGTGCCGACGCCGCTCCGCAAATGAAAATGCCAATATTTTCAATCGGCTCGCCCAAGGCGGGCCGAGCGGCGCACCGACAGCGCCGTCCGGCGGCTAGTCGCCGTCGATCTTGAGGGCGGCGATGAACGCCGCCTGCGGAATCTCGACGTTGCCGACCTGGCGCATGCGCTTCTTGCCGGCCTTCTGCTTCTCGAGCAGCTTGCGCTTGCGCGAGATGTCGCCGCCGTAGCATTTCGCCAGCACGTCCTTGCGCATCGGGCTGACCGTCTCGCGCGCGACGATGCGCCCGCCGATGGCGGCCTGGATGGCGATCTTGAAGAGCTGGCGCGGGATCAGCTCCTTGAGGCGCGCGCACAGCGCGCGGCCGCGCGGCTCGGCGGAGCTGCGGTGGACGATGATGGAAAGCGCGTCGACCGGCTCGTCGTTGACGAGGATCGTCAGCTTCACCAGCTCGCCTTCCTGATAGTCCTCCACCGCGTAGTCGAAGCTGGCGTAGCCGCGGCTGATCGACTTCAGGCGGTCGTAGAAGTCGTAGACCACTTCGTTGAGCGGCAGCTTGTAGACCACCATGGCGCGGTTGCCGGCGTAGGTGAGCGTTTCCTGGATGCCGCGGCGCTCCTGGCAGAGCGACAGGATCGCGCCGAGATATTCGTCGGGCACCAGGATCGTCGCCTTGATCCACGGCTCCTCGATCGATTCGATCTTCACCGGGTCCGGCATGTCGGCCGGGTTGTGCAGCTCGATCTGGCTGCCGTCCGTCATGTTGATCTTGTAGATGACGCTCGGCGCCGTGGTGATGAGGTCGAGGTTGAACTCGCGCTCCAGGCGCTCCTGGATGATCTCCAGGTGCAGCAGCCCGAGGAAGCCGCAGCGGAAGCCGAAGCCGAGCGCGGCGGACGTTTCCGCCTGGTACTGGAAGCTGGCGTCGTTGAGGCGCAGCTTGCCGAGGCTTTCGCGCAGCCGCTCGTAGTCCGACGCCTCGACCGGAAAGAGGCCGCAGAACACCACCGGCACGCTCGGCTTGAAGCCGGTGAGCGCCGTCGCCGTCTGGCGCTTTTCCTCGGTCAGCGTGTCGCCGACGCGGGTGTCGGTGATCGTCTTGATCTGCGCGGTGACGAAGCCCATCTCGCCGGGCCCGAGCGAATCGGTCGCCACCGGCTTGGGCGTGAAATAGCCGACCTGCTCGACGCTGTGCACGGTGCCGGTGCTCATCATCTGGATCTTCATGCCCTTGGCGAGCTTGCCGTCATAGACGCGCACCAGCACGACGACGCCGAGATAGGAGTCGTACCAGCTGTCCACCAGCAGGGCCTTGAGCGGCGCGTCCGGGTCGCCCTTCGGCGGCGGCAGGCGCTGCACCAGGGCTTCCAGCACGTCGGGAATGCCGAGGCCGGTCTTGGCCGAGACGAGCACGGCGTCCGACGCGTCGATGCCGATGACGTCCTCGATCTGCTTCTTCACGCGCTCCGGCTCGGCGGCGGGCAGGTCGATCTTGTTGAGGACGGGGACGATCTCGTGGTTGTTCTCGATCGCCTGATAGACGTTGGCGAGCGTCTGCGCTTCCACGCCCTGGCTGGCGTCGACAACCAGGATCGAGCCTTCGCAGGCGGCGAGCGAGCGGCTGACTTCGTAGGCGAAGTCGACATGGCCCGGCGTGTCCATCAGGTTGAGCTGATAGAGCTCGCCGTTCTTCGCCTTGTAGGAGAGGCGCACGGTCTGCGCCTTGATGGTGATGCCGCGCTCGCGCTCGATGTCCATCGAATCGAGCATCTGCTCGCGCATGTCGCGGTCTTCGACGCCGCCGGTGGACTGGATCAGGCGGTCGGCCAGCGTCGACTTGCCATGGTCGATATGGGCGATGATGGCGAAGTTACGGATGTGCGATAGGTCGGTCATCGGCCTGGAAACAGCTTAAAATGCGGGAGGGAGGCTCTTTGCAGGCGCGAACATAGGGCCCGGCGCGGCGGCGCGCAATCTCCGTGAAAAGGGCGGAAATCCTCGGTTTGAGCCCGGTTCAGGCCCGGCGGCGGGCCGCGCCCTTGGCGACATGGCCGCTCGCTTTGGGCATATGGGCGGCGAGGAAGGCCTCCACCGCCGTCTCGACCCGGAACTTCATCTCGCCCGGGGTCGCCGCCTTGTCGACGCCGATCAGGCGGCGGAAGTGGATGCCGCCCATGACGGCGCCGAAGAACTGGTCGGCCGCCACGTCGGCGTCGGCCACCGCCAGCGCGCCCTTGGCGGTCTGGTCGCGCAGGTAGTCGGCCAGGCCGTTGCAGGACGGGCCGGGGCCGGCGTTCTGCACGGCGCGGCCGAGGGCCGGAAAGCGCACCGCCTCGGAGACGAGGATGCGGTACACCGCCATCACCTCGTCCGACATCATGCTTTTCAGGAACTTCAGGCCGACGGCGCAGAGCAGCTCGCGCGGGCCGAGGCCGGCGGCGACCGAGGATTCGATGTCGACCAGCATCTGCTGGCAGTTGGCCCGCACGATGGCGCCGAACAGGTCGTCCTTGCCCTGGAAATGGCTGTAGAGGGTGGCCTTGGAGACCTGGGCCTCGCGGGCGATGGCGTCCATGCTGGCCCCGGCGAAGCCGTCGCGCAGGAAGACCCGGGCGGCCGCCTTCTCGATCACGGCCCGCTTGGGCGAAACCGTCGGCGCGACAGCCCCGGCCAAGGCCTCGACGGGCGTCGCGAACACCCTCTTTTGGGACCTTATCGCCATGTTGCTATGCAATAATTTCGCATTGACCGGGAACGCCTTGGACGGATATACCTTACCCGGCAAACTAAACCGTACAGTTTAGTTTTGCAATGACCGGGCAGGGGCCTCCCAAGCCATGCGCCGCCCCCGACAGACCGGCGGGCGCCCGCCACCCAGCCAGCCATCTCGCAGCGTAGTTCCCAGACGTGCCGCGCCCGTGACCTGGGCCGCCCCCGAGACCGTCACCACGACACATCACAGAGCAAGTTCATGGATCAGCAGAATACGTCCGCGACTTACGCGGCCCCCTCGCCGTCCCGCCAGAAGCCGAAGCTCGTGCGCTGGTTCATCATCGTCGGCCTTCTCCTGGTCGTCGTGCTGGGCGCCTTCTACGGCTTCGAGCAGTTCCGCAAGAACGCCATCGCGGCCTTCTTCGCCGGCAACAAGCCGCCGCCGACCACGATCAACGTGGCCCTGGCGCAGAGCGAGCCCATGTCGCGCTTCTTCGACGCCATCGGCACCGTCTCGGCGGTCAACCAGGTGACGCTCTCGGCGCAAGTCTCGGGCCGCATCACGAAGCTGATGTTCGAATCCGGCGCCACCGTGAAGCAGGGCGACGCCCTGGTGCAGATCGACGACGGCAGCGAGCGCGCCGACCTCGCCAGCTACCAGGCGCAGGCCAAGCTCGCCACGGCGAACCTGGAGCGCGCCCGCACGCTGGCGCGCGAGAAGTACGCCACGCAGCAGAGCGTCGACCTGCAGCAGAGCAACCTCGACGTCGCCCGCGCCGGCGCCGCCAAGAGCCAGGCGCTGATCGACCAGAAGCTGATCAAGGCACCCTTCCCGGGCGAGCTCGGCATCCGCCAGGTCGACCTCGGCCAGTACGTCGGCCCCGGCACGCCGATGGTCACGCTGACCAAGCTCGACACCGTCTACGTCGACTTCACCCTGCCCGAGCAGGCGCGCAGCCAGCTCGCCGTCGGCCTGCCGGTCGAAGTGGGCGCCGACGCCTTCCCGGGCAAGACCTTCCAGGCGAAGATCACGACCATCGAGCCGCAGATCGACCCGACGACGCGCGCCGTGAAGATCCGCGCCAGCATGGACAACCACGACCTGCTGCTGCAGCCCGGCATGTTCGCGCGCGCGCGCGTCGTGCTGCCGCCGCAGCCCGACGTCATCACCGTGCCGGAGACCGCCGTCGACTACACCGTCTACGGCCAGTCGATCTTCCTCGTCCAAGAGGACGGCAAGACCGACGACGGCAAGACGAAGTACAAGGCCGTGCAGACCTTCGTCACCGTCGGCACGCGCCAGGGCGGCAAGGCTTCCATCGTGAAGGGCCTGAACGCGGGCGACATGGTCGCCAACGCCGGCCAGACCCGCATCTTCAACGGCGCGACCGTGATCCCGTCCGACAACGGCGGCCTGGTGCCGCCGGCCGAGACGCCGGTCCAGTAACGCCCACTCAAGCCGACCCGAAGGCGCGGGCCGCGATCGTCGCGGCTCGCGCCGCGTCCTCCAAGGAACGCCGCTCTAAGGTACGCTCATGCATTTCACCGACATCTTCATCCGCCGCCCCGTGCTCGCCACCGTGGTCAGCCTGCTGATCCTTCTGATCGGCCTGCAGTCCTTCTTCACGCTGGCCGTGCGGCAGTACCCGCAGATGCAGAACACCGTGATCTCGGTGACGACGACCTATCCCGGCGCCTCGCCCGACCTGATCCAGGGCTTCATCACGCAGCCGATCGAGAACGCGGTCGCCTCGACCGAGGGCATCGACTACATGACCTCGTCCTCGACCCAGGGGAAGAGCCTGATCTCGGTCTACATCCAGCTCAATTACGATCCGAACAAGGCCATGACCGACGTCATGGCCAAGGTGCAGCAGGTCAAATACCTGATCCCGAAGGAATCGAACGATCCGGTCATCCTGAAATCGACCGGCCAGACCACCGACGTCATGTATATCGGCTTCGCCTCGACTCAGCTGAATGAGGCGGCGATCACCGACCATCTTTCGCGCGTGGTGCAGCCTCTGCTCGCGACCGTCAACGGCGTCGCCTCGGCGGAGATCCTGGGCGGCCAGACCTTCGCCATGCGCCTGTGGCTCGATCCGAACCGGATGGCGGCGCGTGGCATTTCGGCCGACGACATCACCAACGCGATCACCAGCAACAACTTCCAGTCGGCGCCGGGCCAGGTGAAGGGCTACTTCACCCTGACCAACATCACCGCCGACACCGATCTCACGAATATCGATGAGTTCCGCAACATGGTGGTGAAGGCGCAGAACGGCGCCCTCGTTCGCCTGCGCGAC
>DASYCO010000024.1:0-60454 GCA_036500145.1 Alphaproteobacteria bacterium
CAGCAAAGCTCCGACTGGGGCGCCGCCAAGCTGACCCCCGAGCAGCTCGATTACGCCGCTTCCGACGTTCTCTATCTGCACGCCATCAAGGCCAAGCTCGACGCCATGTTGCTGCGCGAGGGCCGCATGGAATTGGCTGAAGCTTGCTTCCGCTTCCTGCCGGCGCGCGCCAACCTCGACATCGGCGGCTGGGCCGAAGACGACATTTTCGCCCATTGAGCCGCGGCGCCGGGCACGCCCGGCGGCGCGATGCCTTGGAGGGGACGCCCTAGATCGGCCCCAATCGCCTGCGAAAGCTGTTGTCCGCAAAGCACGGCCCTCGGCAAAACCCCAGGGATTCCGCCGATTTACGCCCCTTTCGCCGCCGCAAATCTTTGATTGATCGGGGCGAAGGGAGTAAACACATATAACGTCGTCGCGCGCCGGACCGCGTCCCGGGCTTTCCCGCAGACCTTCCGACCGACGGCCATCCGCCCCATCGACCGACACCGGCGAGAGGACATGAAAGCTCGTACGGCCAAATCCCGCGCGACCAAGGAGACGACCGGCAAGGTCATCGCCATCAGGCCGCGCACCACGCTGCGCGCGGCTGCCGGCCAGCCCCAGGCGCAGTCCAAGAGCCGGGCCAAGGGCGCCAAGGCCGGCGACCTGTCGGCGGCGGAGCGCGTCTTCGCGCTCGAAGCCGAAGGCATCGCCGCCCTCGCGCGCACCCTCGACGCCGACTTCTCGCGCGCGCTCGACCTGATGATGGCCTGCCAGGGCCGCGTCGTCGTCTCCGGCATGGGCAAGAGCGGGCATGTCGCCCACAAGATCGCCGCCACCCTCGCCTCGACCGGCACGCCGGCCTTCTTCGTCCATCCCGGCGAAGCGAGCCATGGCGACCTCGGCATGATCACGCGCGGCGACGTGGTGCTGGCGCTGTCCAATTCCGGCGAGACCGCCGAGCTCACCGACCTCGTCGCCCACACGCGGCGCTTCCGCATTCCCCTGATCGCCATCACCAGCCGCCGGCCGAGCTCGCTCGCCGACAACGCCGACGTGGCGCTCGTGCTGCCCGCCGTCGCCGAAGCCTGCCCCATGGGCCTGGCGCCGACGACCTCGACGACCATGAGCCTGGCGCTCGGCGACGCCATCGCCGTCGCCCTGATGGAGCGCCGCGGCTTCACCAGCGACGAGTTCCAGCTGCGCCACCCGGGCGGCAAGCTCGGCCGCCGGCTGCTCAAGGTCTCCGACATCATGCATGCCGGCACCGAGCTGCCGCTGGTCGGCCGCGCCACCAAGATGGACAAGGCGCTGATCGAGATGACGGCCAAGCATTTCGGCTGCGCCGGCGTCGTCGACGCGAAGGGCAAGCTGCTCGGCGTCGTCACCGACGGCGACCTGCGCCGCAACATGTCGCCCAAGCTGTTCGACAAGACGGCCTTCGAAGTGATGACAGCCTCGCCGGTAACGATCCGCCCGCAGGCCCTCGCCGCCGAGGCGCTCGGCATCATGAACGCGCGCAGCATCACCGCGCTGTTCGTCGTCGACAAGGGCAAGACGGTCGGCATCCTGCACGTCCACGACTGCCTGCGCGCCGGCGTCGCATGACCGCGAAAAGTGCATGACGATGGCGACGCTCGACAGGGATCCGATGGCTGAAAGCGACGGCATGACAGCCGGCGCCGACAGGCGGACGCGTCGCCGCCTGCGCGAGACGCCGCGCGGCAACTACTCGCGCTTCGTGACCCTGATGAAGCTGGTGCTGCCGACTGTCGCCGTGGCGCTGGTGGCCCTCGTGCTCGTGTGGCCGCAGCTGCAGTCGCGCGAAGGCGGCTTCAAGCTCGACTTCGCGCAGCTGAAGATCGGCGACGCCGAGCGGCTGCGCATGGTCAGCCCGCGCTACACCGGCCGCGACGAGAACAACCTGCCCTACGAAGTGACGGCGGACAGCGCCAACCAGGACACGCCCAAGGCCGACGACATCGGCCTGGAAGGCCCCAAGGCCGACATGACGCTGTCGGACGGCACCTGGATCGCCATCGAGGCGCCCGAAGGCAACTATGGCCAGAAGACGCAGATGCTCGACCTGTCGGGCGGCGTGAACCTGTTCCACGACTCGGGCTACGAGTTCAACAGCCCGACGGCGCGCGTCGACCTCGCCAAGGGCAACGCCGAAGGCCACGAGCCGATCACGGGTCACGGCCCGTTCGGCGAAGTCGAGGGCGAGGGCTTCCAGCTGATCGACAAAGGCAAGACCATCATCTTCACCGGCAAGGCGCGCGTCGTGCTCTATCCCGAACCAGACGCGCCCGGCGCGGCATCCAATGAAAAGCCCGCATCCAACGCGAAGCCCGCCAGCGTGAAGCCCGGGGAGAAGCGGCCATGAAGCGCGCCCTGCTCGCCCCCGCCCTCGCCCTCGCCGTGGCGGCCTTCGCATCCGCAGGCCTCACGGCCGGCGCCTCGGCGCAAGGCCTCGGCTTCGGCGGCGGCGACGACAACGTGCCGCTCGAGGTCTACGCCGACAACGGCATCGAATGGCACCAGAACGAGAGCACCTACGTCGCGCACGGCAACGCCCGCGCGATCAAGGGCAACGTCACCGTCTACGGCGACACGCTGACGGCGCACTACCGCAAGGCGACGACCGGCAGCTCGGAAGTCTGGAAGGTCGAGGCCAACGGCAACGTGCGCATCGTCTCGCCGGACGACACCGCCTACGGCGACAACGCCGTCTACACGATCGACGACGGCGGCCTGATCATGACCGGCAAGGCGCTCCGCCTGGTGACGCCGCGCGAGACCATCACCGCGCGCGACCGCCTCGAATACTGGGAGCAGAAGAACCTCGCCGTGGCGCGCGGCGACGCGCTCACCGTCACCGACGACGGACGCCGCATCCGCGCCGACACGCTGACCGCGCTGTTCAAGCCGGCCGACGACAAGCAGGGGGGCGGCAAGCAGGCCGCCGCGCCGGCGAAGCCCCCTGCGAAGCCGACGCGTGTCGCGTCGAACGGCGCCGCGCCGGCGAAGGACCGCGCCGGCGGCGATTCGCGCCTGCAGCGCATGGATGCCGTCGGCAACGTCGTCATCACCACGCCCGAGGAAGTGGCGCGCGGCGAGCGCGGCGTCTACTTCGAGGATTCGGGTATCGCCACCTTGACGGGATCGGTTAAGATCACGCGCGGCCAGAACCAGTTGAACGGAGAAGCGGCGGAAGTGAACCTGCGCACGGGAATCAGCAAGCTGGTGACTCAGCCGGGCGGCGCCAAGGCTCCGGTGCGCGCCCTGCTCGTCCCCGAGAAACGCGACGACGGCACGCCCGCTGGGCCCGCCGGCCTGTCGAAGCCGCGCTGACCCCGCCCATGGCCGCAGCCCCCACCCCGATCAATCCCGCGCCGACCGCAGCCCCGAGCGACCGCTCCGGCCCGCAGCTCGTGCGCGACAACACCGGGCTGGCGGCGCACAACCTCGGCAAGCGCTTCAAGAAGCGTCCCGTCCTGCGCGACGTGACGATCCACGTCCAGCGCGGCGAGGTCGTCGGCCTGCTCGGCCCCAACGGCGCCGGCAAGACGACCTGCTTCTACATCATGACCGGGCTGATCCCGGCCGAATACGGCACCATCACGCTCGACGGCGAGGACATCACCGACCTGCCGATGTACCGCCGCGCGCGCATGGGCGTCGGCTACCTGCCCCAGGAAGCCTCGATCTTCCGCGGCATGACGGTGGCCAACAACATCCGCGCCGTGCTCGAGGCGGTCGAGCCGGCCGCCGACAAGCGCGAGGCCGAGCTCGAGGAGCTGCTCGCGGAATTCTCCATCACGCACCTGGCGCGCACGCCGGCCCTGGCCCTCTCCGGCGGCGAGCGCCGCCGCGTCGAGATCGCCCGCGCGCTGGCCTCGCGCCCGCAGTTCATGCTTCTCGACGAGCCGCTCGCCGGCATCGACCCCATTGCCATCGGCGACATCCGCGACCTGGTGCTGCACCTGAAGGATCGCGGCATCGGCGTGCTCATCACCGACCACAACGTCCGCGAAACCCTCGAGATCGTCGACCGCGCCTACATCCTGCATGACGGGCGCGTGCTGATGGAGGGCGCTCCCTCGGAGATCGTGGCGCACGAGGACGTGCGCCGCGTCTATCTCGGGGAACGGTTTAGCCTTTAGGCCGCCATGGCGATCGGCCCCAAACTCACGCTTCGCCAATCGACGTCGCTCGTCATGACGCCGCAGCTGCAGCAGGCGATCAAGCTGCTGCAGCTCTCCAACCTCGAGCTCTCGACCTACGTCGAGCAGGAGCTCGAGCAGAACCCCCTGCTTGAGCGCGAGGACTCCGACCGCGAGGAGGTGGCGCGCGCCGAAAGCGTCGACGGCGACGTCAAGGCGAGCGTCGGCGAGGAGCCCGGCGAAGTGCGCGACACCGCCGACATGGCCGGCAACGACTCCATGCCCAGCGAAGGCGAAGGCCCGCTCGACACCGACTTCGGCAACGTCTGGAGCGAGGACGGCGCCGCCGGCGACCCCGAGGCCTTCGCCAACTGGAGCGGCGGCAGCGGCGGGCGCAGCGACTTCGAGGACGGCGAATACAACCTCGAGCACACGCTCTCCAAGGACGTCAGCCTGCGCGACCACCTGCTGGCGCAGATCAACATCGAGATCGACGAGCCGGCCGACCGGCTGATCGGCATCGACCTGATCGAGATGCTCGACGAGGCCGGCTACCTCGTCGGCGGGCTGGCCGACGTCGCCGACCGGCTCGGCTGCGACATCGCCCTGGTCGAGAGCACGCTCGTCAAGCTGCAGCGCTTCGACCCGCCCGGCGTCTTCGCCCGCTCGCTATCCGAATGCCTGGCGTTGCAGCTGCGCGAGCTCAACCGGCTCGACCCGGCGATCCAGGCGCTGCTCGACAACCTCGACCTGCTGGCCAAGCGCGACCTCGTGGCGCTGCGCAAGATCTGCGCCGTCGACAACGAAGACCTGACGCAGATGATCGAGGAGATCCGCGCCCTCGACCCCAAGCCCGGCCTCGCCTTCGACGCCCAGGTGGCGCAGCCGGTGACGCCCGACGTGCTGGTGAAGCCGCATCCCAAGGGCGGCTGGCAGGTCGAGCTGAACGCCGAGACGCTGCCGCGCGTGCTGGTCAACCAGACCTACTACGCCAAGGTCACCAAGGACGTGCGCAACAAGCACGACAAGGACTACATCGCCGACCGCCTCCAGTCGGCCAACTGGCTGGTGCGCTCGCTGCACCAGCGCGCCACCACGATCCTGAAGGTGGCCAGCGAGATCGTCCGCCGCCAGGAGGGCTTCTTCCAGCATGGCGTGCAGCACCTGCGCCCGCTGACGCTGCGCGACATCGCCGCCGTGATCGACATGCACGAGAGCACGGTCAGCCGCGTCACCACCAACAAGTACATGGCGACCCCGCGCGGCATCTACGAGATGAAGTACTTCTTCACCTCGGCCATCGCCAACTCGGTCGGCGGCGGCGACGCCCATTCGGCCGAGGCGGTGCGCTCGCGCATCAAGGAGCTGATCGACGCCGAGCTGGCGGCCGAAGTGCTGTCTGACGACCGCATCGTCGAGATCCTGAACGGCCAGGGAATCGACATCGCCCGGCGCACGGTGGCCAAGTACCGCGAGGCCATGCGCATCCCCTCCTCGGTCCAGCGTCGGCGCGAAAAAACCTCGTCTTTATAAATAGTTAGACGATTTTAAGGAACGCCCAGGACCGCTTTTCGTTGACTTCACCGGGGGGCGGTTTTATGGTGCCGGCCACTTCACTCCCCTCCCATTTCCGCCCCTCTGCATGGCACCGGCGGGAGCGCCCACAGTCAGTTCGGACTTTCATCGCGGGGATCATGCAAATATCCGTTTCGGGCAAGCAGATCGACATTGGCGACGCCTTGCGCAGCCACGTCGAAGAGCACTTGGCCACGTCCGTCGAGAAGTATTTCGGCAATGCCATCGAGGGGAACGTCGTGTTCTCCCGCGAAGCCCACCTGTTTCGCACCGACATCAACGTGAATGCCGGCCACGACATCCAATTCCAGGGCCATGGAGAGGCGGACGCCCCCTACGCCGCCTTCGACCTCGCCCTGGAACGCACGGCAAAGCAGCTCCGGCGCCACAAGCGCAAGCTGCGCGACCACCATCGCGCCGACGGCGCGAAGGACGTCAGCGGCGTCGATGACGATGCCGACGACGAGGTCGAAGATTAACGAGCGCCAGGGGCGGGCATGGAGATCGTCGACTTGATTACACCGAAGAGCGTGATCGCCAATCTGCGGGCGACCAGCAAGAAGCAGGCGCTGCAGGAACTGGCGCGCTTTGCCGCCGGCCTCACCGGGGAACCGGAGCGGGCCATCTTCGAGGTGCTGCTGGAGCGCGAGCGCCTCGGCACCACCGGCGTCGGCGCCGGCGTCGCCATCCCCCACGGCAAGCTCCCCGGCCTCAAGCGCCTCTACGGCGTCTTCGCGCGCCTGGAGACGCCGATCGACTTCGAATCGGTCGACGAGCAGCCCGTGGACCTCATCTTCCTCCTGCTGGCTCCCGAATCGGCCGGCGCCGACCATCTCAAGGCGCTGGCGCGCGTCTCGCGCCTGCTGCGCGACCGCGAGATGTGCGAGAAGCTGCGCGGCTCGGACACCGGCGACGCGATCTACGCGCTGCTGACCGACACCTCGACCAGCCACGCGGCGTAACAGCTTCTCCATCGCAGAAACAGAACGGGCGCGCCCTCGGATTGAGGACGCGCCCGTTGTCGTATGGCCCCGGCGGCATTTGGCCTTGGCTCTGCGCGCGAGGCCGCGCGCAGGTTAGGATGCCATCAATGGACGCTGACCGGCGCCAGGCCGTTCTGGCGGCTCCGCGCGCCCAGCGCGCCTCGACAGGAGCGATCCGCCCATCGTCAATGGACGCTGACCGGCGCCAAGTCGTTCTGGCGGATCGCCGCCATGGCGACGTCGCGGTCGGCGAGGATGGCGATTTCGGTGCCGTCGGCCGCGTAGACGCCGAAGACATTGTTGCCTTCGACCTTCACGGGCTTCACGTAGGCCACTTCCTGCAACCCGAGCGAGGCGAGGTCGTGGTCCGACATGATCGGCGAAGACTGTTCGAGGGTATTCATAACTGCCTCCTTCCTGGATGCTGCCTTAACGCTAAGCCCTTAGGTCTTAAGCGGCTGTTAAAGCGGCATCTGGCCATAAATAGAACGACTTACGGCCGGTTAAGTTTCATCAGCCCATAGGACCGGATTCAGGCGCCTTTCCGGGCGGCCTGGTCCACGGGAACGGCGCCGTTGTCGGTGCCGCCATTGGTTCCACGGTGCTCGCCGTTGCGGATTTCGACGGTGCGCGAGCGCGCCTCGATTTCCGGACGGACGAGGTCGACGCTGAGCAGGCCGTTGGCGAGCGCGGCGCCGGTCACCTCGATGCCCTCGGCGAGCACGAAGCGGCGCTGGAATTGCCGCGCGGCGATGCCGCGATGAAGATAGACGCGGTTCTCGTCGTCGACTTGCTTGCCGCGGACGACCAGTTCGTTCTCCTCGACGCCGACGGTCAGTTCGTCGCGCGTGAAGCCCGCCACGGCGAGCGTGATGCGCAGCGCGTTGGCGCCGGTCTGCTCGACGTTGTAAGGCGGATAGCCGTCGGTCGCGGTGCGCGACACCCGGTCGAGGACGCGCTCGAAATGGTCGAAGCCGAGCACGAGGGGGCTGTTGAACAGCGAGAGGCGAGACATTGGCGACTCCTCAGCATGAGCGAGATCACGGGGCTGCCGGCCTGCCCGCGCGCCTCAGGCGCCACGGGTTCGGCCGATGGCCGGACGGCCCGTTTCGGCGCCGTCAGGAGAATATGTAGGGAACGCCGGCCGCCAGACAAGGGGGCATCCGGAGCCTCCGAAAGGGGTGCCGCACCTCCGTCACCTTGCGGAAACCGCTCTCCCGCAGGGCCTTCCTCATTCCCATATAGAGGGTCAGACCGATGCGCGTCCGGAGGCGCCACCCCACATGACCAAGCTCGACAACCGCACAGACTTCCTCTCCGCCGAGGCCGGCAATGCCTCGATCCTGGCCGGCCGCAGCCCAAGCGAACCCGAAAGCCAGGATGCCAAGCAGATCGCGCGCGACGACGCCGGCCTGCTCGACGCCTATTCGCAGGCCGTGATCGGCGCGGTGGAGCGCGTGGCGCCAGCCGTCGTCCATCTGCAGGTCAGCAAGGCCTATCCCGCGCGCGCCAACGACAATGCGCAGGGCGGCGGCAGCGGCCAGGGCGTGCCCGACGTCGCCGTCGGCAGCGGCTCGGGCGTCATCTTCACGCCCGACGGCTTCGTGCTGACCAACAGCCATGTGGCGAGCGGCGCCAGCAGCATCACGGCCACCCTGCATGACGGCCGCGTGCTGCCCGCCTACATCGTCGGCGACGATCCCGACACCGACCTGGCGGTGCTGCGCATACACGGCGACCTGAAGGGCGCCGGCTGGGCGCCGCTCGGCGACTCGCAGGCGCTGCGCGTCGGCCAGCTCGTGATCGCCATCGGCAATCCGCTCGGCTTCGAATGCTCGGTCACCGCCGGCGTCGTCAGCGCGCTCGGGCGATCCTTGCGCGCCCAGTCGGGCCGCCTGATCGACGACGTGCTGCAGACCGACGCGGCGCTCAACCCGGGCAACTCCGGCGGGCCGCTGGTGACCGCCTCGGGCAGCATCGTCGGCATCAACACCGCCGTCATCCGCGGCGCGCAGGGGCTCTGCTTCGCCATCGCCAGCAACACGGCGCGCTTCGTGCTGGGCGAGATACTGCGCCACGGCAAGGTGCGGCGCGGCCATCTCGGCGTCGCCGGCCAGAACGTGCAGCTATCGCGCCGCGTCGCGCGCTTCCACGGCCTTGCCAAGGAAGGCGGCGTGCGCGTCGCCTCGCTCGAGGCGGGCAGCCCGGCGGCCCAGGCCGGCCTCGAGGAGGGCGACGTCATCGTCGCCTTCGAGGGCGAGGCGGTCGGCGGCCTGGACGACCTGCACCGCTGGCTGACCGCCGAGCGCATCGGCCAGCCGACGCGCGTCGACGCGCTGCGCAACAGCACGGGACGCGGCATCGAGCGGGTGACGCTCAGCGTCATCCCCGGCGAGCGGCGCGAGACCCCGTAAGCGACGCGGGTTAAGCGAGACGGGCCTATTGACGGCGGCGGCCGCTGGCCTTTCGCGGGCCGCAATGGCGGCGGAATATTTATAGCCGGTTGCCGCGAATCGCCGGGCGACGCCCTTCCCAAGGAGGGTCCGCCGGCCTAGCCTTTCCCCGCGAACAAAGGCGGACGCAGAGCCGCCGGATCAGGGGAGAGAGCCGCATGCAGTCATGGCACCGCCATATGAGCCGCGCCGCCGCCGTCGTTCTCGTCAGCGCGTTTCCCGCCTTCGCACCTCCTGCATTCGCTCAGTCGCCTGCTGCGCCGGACTGGCCCGGCAAGGCCGACTGGGACCGCACGGTCGCGGCAGCCAAGAAGGAAGGCAAGGTCGTCGTGTCCAGCACCGTCGGCTCCTTCTGGCGCACGGTGCTCACCGCCTTCAAGGACGAGTACGGCATCGAGGTCGAGTTCACCGGCGCCAACGGCCGCGACTTCTGGCCGCGCTTCCGCCAGGAGCAGAAGCTCGGCCAGTCGCTGTGGGACATCCGCGTCAGCCCGCCGGAGACCGAAACCTACGACCTCGTCGGCCAAGGGCTCATCGCGCCCTTGCGCGACCTGCTGGTCCTGCCGGAGGTGGTCAGCGACAAGGCCTGGCACGGCGGCTACGACGCGATCTACGCCGACAAGGCGAAGCGCTACTTCATCGGCTTCGGCCTGGTCGAGACGCCCATCGTCTGGGTCAACCGCGACCTCATCCCCGAGAGCGAGCTTTCCAGCATCGCGCAGCTCAGCGACCCGAAGTTCAAGGGCAAGATCTCGTCGCAGAGCCTGCGCAGCGGCGCCGGCGCCAACAATTTCGCGCTGATGATGCGCGACCCGCGCTACGGCAAGGACTTCATCGGCGCCATGATCCTCGGCAACGAGGCCGTGCTCACCGACAACGTGCGCCAGCAGGTCGACTGGCTGGTGCGCGGCAACTATCCGATCGGCGTCTCCGTCGGCGCCGACGTGATGTTCGACATGCAGTCGAAGGGGATCGGCGAAAACGTCAGGCCGCTGCCGGGCCTGCACAAATATTCTAGCAGCTTCGGCGGCCTGATGGCCTTCGCCAACCCGCCGCATCCCAACGCCGCCAAGGTCTACGCCAACTGGATTCTGACGCAGAAGGCGCAGGCCGCGATCGCCAAGACCGTGCGCTACAACAGCCGGCGCACCGACGTGGAACTGGGCGATCCCTCGATCCAGGTCGACGTCGACCATCTCGACGACTACGTGAACACGCAGTCCGAGGAGATGATGCCCTATTACGCGGCCTGGCAGGCCTACGCGAAAGAGCTCGAAGCGAAGCTGAAGTAGCGTTCCGCTTCCTCGCCCGAGTCCCCGGACGCCGCGCCGCAGCCGCCGCGTCCGCCGGAATATTTATACCCACTTCAATTAAATTGAACCGGCCCGGTTCTCCTTCCCAAAACCGCGGCGTCCAATTAGCATCCGCCCGTAAATCAAAAAATGAACGGCAGATGCAAAAAATGATCGGCACGCCGAACACAGGGACTTCGGGAGAAAAACCTATGCAGCCGTGGCACCGCCATGCGACCCGCCGACATGTGATCCATCGCGCGATTTGGACCTTCGCCGTCCTGCTGGTCGGCGCGACGTCCGCCTTCGCGCAGGCCCCGGCGGCGCAAGACTGGGCCGGCAAGGCCGACTGGGACAAGACGGTCGCGGCGGCGAAGAAGGAAGGCAAGGTCGTCGTCTCGGGGCCGGTCGGCTCCTACTGGCGCGAATCGCTGACCGCCTTCAAGGCCGAGTACGGCATCGACGTGGAGTTCACCTCGGCGAACGGCCGCGACTTCTGGCCGCGCTTCCGCCAGGAGCACCAGGTCGGCAAGTCGCTGTGGGACATCCGCGTCAGCCCGCCGGAGACCGAGACCTACGACCTCGTCGGCCAGGGCCACATCGCGCCGCTGCGCGACCTCCTCGTGCTGCCGGAAGTCGTCAGCGACAAGGCCTGGTACGGCGGCTACGACGCCATCTACGCCGACAAGGCGAAGCGCTACTTCATCGGCTTCGGCCTGCTGGAGACGCCGGTCGTCTGGGTCAACCGCGACCTCATCCCCGAGAGCGAGCTCTCCAGCGTCGAGCAGCTGCGCGGCCCGAAGTTCAAGGGCAAGATCTCGTCGCAGAACCTGCGCAGCGGGTCGGCCGGCAACAATTTCGCCCTGCTGATGCGCGACCCGAAGTACGGCAAGGACTTCATCCGCGACATCGTGATCGGCAACCAGATGACGCTGACCGACAACGTGCGCCAGCAGATCGACTGGCTGGTGCGCGGCAACTACCCGATCAGCATCTCGATCCTCGTCGACATGCTGTACGACCTGCAGAACCAGGGCATCGGCAAGAACGTCCAGCCGCTCCCCGGCCTGCACAAGTATTCCGGCAGCTTCGGCGGCCTGATGGCCTTCTCCAACCCGCCGCACCCCAATGCCGCCAAGGTCTACGCCAACTGGGTGCTGGGCCAGAAGGCCCAGGCCATCATCGCCAAGACCGTGCGCTACAACAGCCGGCGCACCGACGTGGCGCTCGGCGAGCCGTCGCTGAAGGTCGACGTCGACCATCTCGACGAATACGTCAACACGCAGTCCGAAGAGATGATGCCCTACTACGCGGCGTGGCAGACCTACGCCAAGGAACTCGAAGCGCAGCTGAAGTAGACGCTGCGACAATCGCCGCCCGATGACCGCGCGCGGCACAGTGAATGGAGCCCGACATGACGCCAGCCCCCGCCGCCCAGCCCGCCCAAGCGAAGCCTGACAGCAACGAGCTGCTCACCAACACCGCGCAGAAGACGCCCGCCGGCGAGATGTTCCGCCGCTACTGGCACCCGGTGGCCCTGGCCGAAGAGCTGCCCGAGGGCGGCGCGCCAGTGCCGCTGCGCATCCTCGGCGAGGACCTGGTGCTGTTCCGCGACGACGCCGGCCGCATCGGCCTGCTCGGCCGCGCCTGCCCGCACCGCTGCACCGACCTGAGCTATGGCCGCATCGAGGACGGCGGCCTGCGCTGCCTCTACCACGGCTGGCTGTTCGACATTAACGGCAAGTGCCTCGACCAGCCTGCCGAGCCGGAGAACAGCACCTACAAGGACGAGATCAAGCACACCGCCTATCCGTGCGTGGAGCGTTCCGGCGCGATCTTCGCCTACATGGGCGCCCTCACGGACAGCGGCGAGGCGCCGCCCTTCCCGGACTTCGAATTCCTGCGCATGAAGCCCGACCACCTGTCGCTCTACAAGGTCCGGCTCGACTGCAACTACCTGCAGGCCTGCGAGGGCGACTACGATCCGTCGCACCTCTCCTACCTGCACCGCCGCCTGAACCCGCAGCGCGACCATGACGCGATCAAGGGCGGCGACGGCACCCAGGACGCGAACTTCTTCTTCGCGCGCGGCCTGCGCCCCAAGCTGACCGCCGAGAAGACCGGCTATGGCGTGCGCATCTTCTCGACGCGCCCGGCGGCGCCCGGGAAGAAGTACCTGCGCGTCACCAACTTCGTGCTGCCCAGCATCGCCTGCATCGCCGGCCGCCAGGCGGGCGACGGCTACACCGCCGTGTGGCGCGTGCCGATCGACGACACGCATCACTGGCGCTTCACCTTCCAGTTCCAGCGCTCCAAGCCGGTCGACCGCAAATACTACGACGAGGCCAACCGGGCGGAGATCGCGCCCGACTACACGCTGCTGCGCAACCAGTCGAACCGCTACAAGCAGGACCGCCAGTCCATGAACGAAGGCAACTTCACCGGCATGGGCCCGGCCTTCATGGTGCATGACGCCTTCGCAGCGGAGACGCAGGGCGCGGTCCACGACCGCTCGCGCGAGCATCTCGGCACCACCGACATGGTCGTCGCCACCGTGCGCCGCCTGATGCGCGACGCGGTGAAGGCGGCCGAGCGCCAGCCCGGCCAGCCGACGACGTTCCGCGACCGCGAGAGCCCGAGCGACCCGGCCAACCTCGTGGTGGTCGACGCGGTCGTCGACGAGGCGATCGAGAACAACGAGTACGTCCGCCGCGTCATCGCCGGCGAGGTCAACGAAACGGCGTAAGCGCTAGGCACCATGCCGAAACGCGAAGGGCCCGACGCGCAAGCGTCGGGCCCTTCGATTTGGTGGAGCCAAGCGGGATCGAACCGCTGACCTCTACAATGCCATTGTAGCGCTCTCCCAGCTGAGCTATGGCCCCGAAACTCGGGTGCGCAGCGCCTTATATCGTTTCGCCGGATGGGATCGGCGGGCGTCTGCGCGATGGGCGGAGAACATAGAGGTGCCGCCGGTCGCTCGTCCAGCGGAAAAACATGGTCCCCAAGTCTTTGGAAAACCCTGGTCCGCCAATTACTTGGCGGCGGGCTGCCTTGGAAGGCTAGACCTAGCGGTCGTCGCCGTCGTCGACCTTCTCGATGACCTCGGCCACGTCGTCGTCGTCCTCGCCGAGTTCGGAGGTGTCTTCGATGACGCCTTCCTCTTCCTCGTCGTCGGTGTCCGTCTCGTCGTCGATCACGTCCTCGGGCAAGTCCGCCTCGTCCGGGTCGACGGCGCGGACCGGCTTCTTCGCCTTCACCGGCTTGTCCTCGGCGACGGCCTTGACGCGGCGCGGCTTCAGCGCGGCCTGCACGTCGAACACGGTACCGCACTTCGGGCAGAGGATGGGATCGCGGTTGAGGTCGTAGAACTTTGCGCCGCAGCTGCCGCAGACGCGCTTCACGCCCAACTCAGGCTTCACCATGCGCTCGATCTCCACCCTAATGCCTATCGGCCCGGCCGCGATGCGGCTGTAAGCCTTACAAACTGCCGCCCTGGCCACTTCGCCAATGACAGGCGGAGCCAATTGCCATGATCGCCGCCGGCTGTCAAAAGTAATTTTCGCGGGCCCGCCGCCCATGCGATAAACCTGTCCCGCGTCGGCGATCGCCCGCCCGGCCGCCCTTTCCGAGGCCGCCGGCAGCGATCAGGCCCGCCGTTCCGCCCTCCGGGGCGATCCCCCGTCCGGCGCCGTCCGCTGGGCGATCTTGTAAAAGAGCGAACCCATGGCGATCCCCAGCGCGTCTTCCGCCCAGCCCGCGAAGCCTGCCGACACCGGCCCCGCAAGCCATGGCGACGCGGCGCAGCCCCTGACGGCGCGCCGCGCGGGCGCTCTTTCGGGCGAGGCCCGGGCGCCCGGCGACAAGTCGATCTCGCACCGCGCCCTGATGATCGGCACCGTGGCGGTCGGCGAAACGACCATCCACGGCCTGCTCGAAGGCGAGGACGTGCTGAACACCGCCAAGGCCATGCGGGCGCTCGGCGCCACCGTCTGGCGCGACGCCGACGCCGTCTGGCACGTGCAGGGCGTCGGCCTCGGCGCGCTCGCCGAGCCGGACGACGTCATCGACATGGGCAATTCGGGCACCGGCGCGCGCCTGCTGTCGGGCCTCATCGCCGGCCATCCGATCACCGCGATCTTCACCGGCGACGCCTCGCTGCGCTCGCGCCCGATGGCGCGCGTCAACAAGCCGCTCGAAGGCTGCGGCGCGCGCTTCATCGCGCGCGAGGGCGGCCGCCTGCCCATGACGGTGGTCGGCACGCGCGATCCCATGCCGCTGACCTACACGCTGCCGGTGCCGTCGGCGCAGGTGAAGTCGGCGATCATGCTGGCCGGCCTCAACGCGCCCGGCGTCACCACCGTGATCGAGCCCGAGCCGACGCGCGACCATTCCGAACTGATGCTGCGCCACTTCGGCGCCGACGTGACGGTGGAAGACCTGCCCGACGGCAGCCGCAAGATCGCCGTCGTCGGCCAGCCCGAGCTGATGGCGCGCGAGGTGCGCGTCGCCGGCGACCCGTCGTCGGCCGCCTTCCCCGCCGTGGCGGCGCTGATCGTGCCGGGCTCGCGCGTGACGCTGCGCCATGTCGGCGTGAACCCGTTGCGCGACGGGCTCTACCGCACCCTGGTCGAGATGGGCGCCGACATCGAGTTCGAGAACCGCCGCGACGAGGCCGGCGAGCCGGTCGCCGACCTGGTGATCTCGCACGGCCCGCTCAAGGGCGTCGACGTGCCGGCCAAGCGCGCGCCGTCGATGATCGACGAATATCCCATCCTCGCCATCGCCGCCGCCTGCGCCGAAGGCACCACGGTGATGCGCGGCCTCGCCGAGCTGCGCGTCAAGGAAAGCGACCGCCTGACCGCGATCGCCGAGGGCCTCGCCGCCTGCGGCGTGAAAGCCGAGGTCGACGGCGACATGCTGATCGTGCACGGCAACGGCGGAAAGATCCCCGGCGGCGGCACCGTCGCCACCCGCCTCGACCACCGCATCGCCATGGCCTTCCTGGTGCTCGGCCTCGCCGCCGACAAGCCCGTCACGGTCGACGACGGCGGCCCGATCGCCACCAGCTTCCCGGACTTCGGCGCCCTGATGGCCGGCCTCGGCGCCCAGATCGGGCCTGCCTGAGTTCATGGCCCAGCCTGTCATCATCGCCATCGACGGCCCGGCGGCCTCGGGCAAGGGCACGCTCGCCGAGCGCTTGGCGGCCAAGTTCGGCTACGCCCATCTGGAGACCGGCCGGCTCTACCGGGCCGTGGCGGCCAAGCTGCTGGCGGCCGGCCTGACCGCGCCGACGGAACCCCAGGCCAGCGAGGCGGCACAGCATCTGGGGGATGCCGACCTCGACAGCCCCCACTTGTACGAAGAAGCGACCGGCCTGATGGCCTCCAAAGTCTCCGCCATGGGGCCCGTGCGCGCCGCCCTGCTCGCCTTCCAGCGCGATTTCGCCGCCCGCCCGCCCGGCGGCAAGCCCGGCGCGGTGATCGACGGGCGCGACATCGGCACCGTCATCTGCCCCGCCGCCGACCATAAGTTCTTCGTCACGGCAGCCCCGGAAATACGGGCCAAACGGCGCGTCGGACAGTTGCAGTCGCGGGGGGCTGTCGCTATATATGACGCCGTCCTGCGGGACATTCTGGAGCGCGATGCCATGGATACCCAGCGGACGAACGCCCCGCTTCGTCAGTCGCCCGACGCCCACTTGCTGGACACGAGCGACATGACCGCGGATCAGACGTTCGCCGCGGCCCTCGCGCTGATGGGAGATCACAGGGGCTAGCCCCCTGAGCAAGAAATCCAAGCTGAAGAGTCTTGGTACTCGGTCCGGCCGTTCAGGTGAACGGCACCGTGCCGCGCGACGCCTCCGCTGAAGCGGCGGCCTCCGTGGGCGGGATATAGACGGAACGGGCAAGCCCCCGCCGACGGCCTCCGCGAAGGACTGCCGTGGGCGATAGAAAGCGAACCGCACATATGGCCAAGCAGACCGCCGAAACCCTCGAGAACTTCTCGACCGGCGAAAATTTCGCTGACCTCCTGAACGAAGTCTTCCGCGCCGACGAGCCCGTCGAGGGCTCGGTGCTCCAGGGCACCATCATCGCCATCGAGAACGACGTCGCCGTCATCGACGTCGGCCTCAAGTCCGCCGGCCGCGTCGAGCTGAAGGAATTCGCAGTTCCCGGCATGAAGGCGGACGTGAAGGTCGGCGACAAGGTCGACGTCTTCCTCGAGCGCTACGAAGACCGCAACGGCGAGGCGATGCTCTCGCGCGAGAAGGCGAAGCGCGAGGAAGCCTGGACGCTGCTCGAGCGCTCCTTCAAGGACAACCAGCGCGTCAACGGCGTGATCTTCGGCCGCGTCAAGGGCGGCTTCACGGTCGACCTCTCCGGCGCCGTGGCCTTCCTGCCCGGCAGCCAGGTCGACATCCGCCCCGTGCGCGACGTCGGCCCGCTGATGGGCAGCCCGCAGCCGTTCCAGATCCTCAAGATGGACCGTGCGCGCGGCAACATCGTCGTCTCGCGCCGCGCCGTGCTCGAAGAGAGCCGCGCCGAGGCCCGCACCGAGCTGGTCGCCAACCTCAAGGAAGGCCAGATCCTCGAGGGCGTGGTCAAGAACATCACCGACTACGGCGCCTTCATCGACCTCGGCGGCGTGGACGGCCTGCTCCACATCACCGACATCTCGTGGAAGCGCATCAACCACCCGACGGAAGCCCTGCACATCGGCCAGACCGTGAAGGTCCAGGTCATCCGCTTCAACCCGGAGACGCAGCGCATCTCGCTCGGCATGAAGCAGCTCGAGGCCGATCCGTGGGACGGCATCGCCGCCAAGTACCCGACCGGCACGAAGTTCAAGGGCCGCGTCACCAACATCACTGACTACGGCGCCTTCGTCGAGCTGGAGCCGGGCGTCGAAGCCCTCGTCCACGTCTCCGAGATGAGCTGGACCAAGAAGAACGTCCACCCGGGCAAGATCGTCTCCACCAGCCAGGAAGTCGAAGTTCAGATCCTCGACGTCGATCCGGTGAAGCGCCGCATCTCGCTCGGCCTGAAGCAGTGCCTGGACAACCCGTGGGCGACCTTCGCCGACAAGTATCCGCCGGGCACCGAGATCGAAGGCGAGATCCGCAACATCACCGAGTTCGGCCTCTTCGTGGGCCTGCCCGGCGACATCGACGGCATGGTTCACCTGTCCGACCTGGACTGGAAGCGCGCCGGCGACGAAGCCATCGCCGACTACAAGAAGGGCGACATGGTGAAGGTGAAGGTGCTCGACATCGACACCGACAAGGAGCGCATCTCGCTGGGCATCAAGCAGCTCGGCGCCGATCCGTTCGAAGGCCAGACCACCGAGCTGAAGAAGGGCGAGATCGTCACCTGCACGGTCACCGCCGTCAGCGACAAGGGCCTCGACGTCGAGCTCGCCAGCGGCGCGCCCGGCTTCATCCGCAAGGCCGACCTCGCCAAGGAACGCGGCGACCAGCGCCCCGAGCGCTTCGCCGTCGGCGAGAAGATCGACGCTCAGGTGCTCACGATGGACCGCATCAGCCGCAAGCTGACGCTGTCGGTCAAGGCGCACGAGATCGCCGACGAGAAGCAGGCGATGGCGCAGTACGGATCGTCGGACTCGGGCGCGAGCCTGGGCGACATCCTCGGCGCCGCGCTCAACCGCGCCAAGGAAAACGACAAGAAGTAAGGCCTTCTCCGTCGCAGACCATGAAGACGCCGCATCGGGAAACCGGTGCGGCGTTTTTCTTTGGGGGCCCTTCCGTCTCGGCTGGCCCCGGCCCGGAACACGCCGTCCGTTCCGCGCATCAATTCTTCGTTTCCGCGTTCCGCGCGCCGCCGGTTGCGCGTAGAATCGCGCCCTCCACCACCGAGAGGATTCCGCCATGTCGCTCGACACAGACGCGCTGATCGACCGCCGCCGCCTCAAGCGCCGCCTGACCGCCTGGCGCGTGATCGCCGTGGTGGCCATCCTCGGCATTGCGCTCATCGCCGTCGGCAAGCGCGGCGGCACCGTCGCCCCCTGGAACAAGAGCCACATCGCGCGCATCAGCGTCGAGGGCGTGATCTCCGACGACCGCGCGCGCGACGAGGCGCTCAAGAAGGCCGCCGACGATCCCGACGTGAAGGCCCTCATCGTCTACATCGACAGCCCCGGCGGCACCGTGGTCGGCGGCGAGGACCTCTACGAGCGCCTGCGCGACATCTCCGCCAAGAAGCCGGTGGTCGCCACCATGGGCACGCTGGCCGCCTCGGGCGGCTACATGACCGCCATCGGCGCCGACTACATCCTGGCGCGCCAAGGCACCATCACCGGCTCCATCGGCGTGCTGATGCAGACCACGGAATTCACCGGCCTGATGGAGAAGCTCGGCGTCGAGGCCGAGGCGATCAAGAGCGCGCCGCTCAAGGCCGTGCCCTCGCCCTTCGAGAAGCTGACCCCGGCTGGCCGCGAGGCCACCCGCGTCGTCGTCATGGACATGTACGACATGTTCGTCGGCATGGTCGCCGAGCGCCGCCACCTGTCCCACGAGGATGCCCTGAAGCTCGCCGACGGCCGCGTCTTCACCGGCCGCCAGGCCGTGGAAAACAAGCTGGTGGACGCCATCGGCGGCGAGGCGGAAGCCCGCGACTGGCTCGCCGAGAACCGCAGCATCCCGCGCGACACCCCCGTCCGGGAACTCAAAGTCGAGAAGCCGGACGACGGAATCAGTGGCGTGGTCGGCAAAGCGATGGGAAAAGCGCTGTTTTCTGAACGGGTTACACTTGACGGACTGGTTTCCCTTTGGCACCCTGACCTCCGGTAAGGCCGGGCGCCGGCCGCCAAAGGCCGGCAACGTCCGGGGAAACGAGGGGACCGATGACCAAGTCCGAATTGATCTTGCGTCTCGCCGAGCTTAACCCGCACCTGTACCACCGCGACGTCGAGCGCATCGTGACGGCTATCTTCGACGAGATCACCACGGCCCTCGGGCGCGGCGATCGCGTGGAACTTCGCGGTTTTGGGGCCTTTTCCGTCAAAAAGCGCGATTCGCGCGTCGGCCGCAACCCGCGCACCGGCAGCGCCGTGCAAGTCGCCGAGAAGGCCGTGCCCTTCTTCAAGACCGGCAAGCAGCTGCGCGAACGGCTGAACGGTGAGAAGCCGACCTCGATCGACTGAGGGCCCGACTGAGGCCCGCCGGGTCGCCACCCCGGCCTCGGCCCGCGCCGCCCGGCCCCGCCGGGAGGCCGCCCGCCCGCCTTCGCCCCAGAAACTCCCCGAACCGGCGCTTCGCCTCTGCGAGCGATTCGCGCTATAAGCTTCGCGCATGAAAATCTTGTTCTGGATCGTCGCGGTCCCCGCCATCGCCATCGCCATGTCCTTCGGCGTCTCCAACCCGGAGAGCGTGTCGATCGGCCTGTGGCCTCTGGTCCACAAGGTCCAGATGCCGGTCTACGCCGCCGTCACCGTGGCGCTGTTCTTCGGCTTCTTCGTCGGCGTCCTGATCGCCTGGATCGACAGCCTGCGCCACCGCGCCGAGGCCCGCCGCCTGGCCCGCCGCCTGCGCGAGCTGGAAGCCGAGGACGCCCGCCTGCGCCGCGAACTGGCCATGGCGCGGGGAAACGACAGGGTGGGCGGCACGGACAGCGATTCGGAAGCGGCGCTGCGCCGCCTCAACGTCGCCACCTACGAATAACGCTCTCAGCGGATAGCTCCATGACCGATGCCAACAGCATGGCGGCGCGCCTCTACGTCGCCCTCGACACGCAAGACCTCGCCCGCGCCGAACAGCTCGCCGCCGCCGTCGCCCCTGCCGGCGCCAGCCTCAAGCTCGGCCTCGAGTTCTTCTCGGCGCACGGCCCGGCCGGCGTCGCCAAGGTGAAGGCTAAGGCCCCGTCCTCACGCCTGTTCCTCGACCTCAAGTTCCACGACATCCCCAACACGGTGGCTTCCGCCGTGCGCGCCGTCGTCGCCGTCGCGCCCTACATGCTCAACGTCCATGCCGCCGGCGGCCCCGCCATGCTGCGCGCCGCCAAGGACGCCGCCGCCGAAGAAGCCGCCAAGCGCGGCATCGCGCGGCCCCTGGTACTCGCCGTCACCGTGCTGACCAGCCTCGACGACGCCGACCTCGCCGCCGTCGGGCAGACGCCGCCCGCCGCCGAGCAGGTCAAGCGGCTCGCCGCGCTGACGCAGTCCTGCGGCCTCGACGGCGTCGTCTGCTCGGCCCATGAAGCCAGCATTTTAAGGGCTTTGTGCGGCCCCGACTTCCGCCTCGTCGTGCCCGGCATCCGGCCCAAGGGCGCCGACGTCGGCGACCAGAAGCGCGTCATGGGCCCGGCCGAAGCCATCGCCGCCGGCGCCAGCGACCTCGTGGTCGGCCGCCCGATCACGGGCGCCGACGATCCGGCCGCCGCCGCGCGCGCCATCGCGCAGGACATGGCGAGCTGATGTCGGTCTTTCAATCATGACGGTCGGCGCCAAGATCTGCGGCATCAATTCGCGCGCCGCTTTGGAAGCGGCCGTGGCGGGCGGAGCCGAGTTCGTCGGCTTCATCTTCTACCCGCCGAGCCCGCGCTACATCGCGCCCGAGGACGCCGGCCAGCTCGCCAGGCTGGTGCCGCCGCACATCAAGAAGGTCGGCGTGTTCGTCGACGCCGATCCGATGGAGATCGACGGCGTCATGCTCGAAGCGCCGCTCGACGTGCTGCAGTTCCACGGCACCGAAAGCCCGCGCAACATCGACGAGCTGCGCATCACCTTCCGCCTGCCCGCCATCAAGGCGATCAAGATCGGCGCGCCTGCCGACATCGAGGCGGCGCGCGGCTTCGAAGGCCACGCCGACTACCTGATGTTCGACGCCAAGCCGCCCGCCGACCTGCGGAACGCCCTGCCCGGCGGCAATGCCGTGCGCTTCGACTGGACGCTGCTCGCCGGCACGCGCTGGGAGACGCCCTGGTTCCTGTCCGGCGGCCTGACGCCGGAAAACCTGCCCGAGGCGGTGCGCGCCACCGGGGCCCGGCTGGTCGACGTCTCCTCCGGGGTGGAAGTCCGCCCCGGCCTGAAGGACCCCGACAAGATCGCCGCCTTCCTCAAGGCCGCGGCCGCGCTTTGACGCCTCAACCCCTTGGCGGATCAGCGAAAACCCCCTCTTGCCAAGCCTGGGGGCACGGGCTACCACGTTAACCCCATGACCCAGTCCCCCACCGTTTCCAAGCTTCCAGAGGGCCGCAACAGCTATCGCGGCGGCGCCGACGCCCATGGCCATTTCGGCATCTTCGGCGGCCGCTACGTCGCCGAGACGCTGATGCCGCTCATCCTCGAGCTGGACGCCGCCTACCAGGCGGCCAAGGCCGACCCCGAGTTCGCCAAGCAGCTCGCCTACTACTTCACGCATTACGCCGGCCGCCCGAGCCCGCTCTACTACGCCTCGCGCCTCACCGCGCATCTCGGCGGCGCGAAGATCTACTTCAAGCGCGAAGAGCTGAACCACACCGGCTCGCACAAGATCAACAACACGCTCGGCCAGATCCTGCTCGCGCGCCGCATGGGCAAGACGCGCATCATCGCCGAGACCGGCGCCGGCCAGCATGGCGTGGCGACGGCGACGGTCTGCGCGCTGTTCGGCCTCAAGTGCGTCGTCTACATGGGCGAGGTCGACATCGCCCGCCAGCAGCCCAACGTGTTCCGCATGAAGCTGCTCGGCGCCGAAGTCGTTCCCGTCAGCTCCGGCTCGCGCACGCTGAAGGACGCGATGAACGAGGCGCTGCGCGACTGGGTGACCAACGTCGCCGACACCTTCTACCTGATCGGCACGGCCGCCGGCCCGCATCCCTATCCGTCGATGGTGCGCGACTTCCAGTGCGTCATCGGCAACGAGACGCGCGAGCAGATGATGGAAGCCGAAGGCCGCCTGCCCGATTCGCTCGTCGCCTGCGTCGGCGGCGGCTCGAACGCCATCGGCCTGTTCCATCCCTTCCTCGACGACGCCAGCGTGCAGATGTACGCCGTCGAAGCGGCGGGCAAGGGCGTCGAGACCGGCCTGCACGCCGCCTCGATCACCGCCGGCTCGCCCGGCGTGCTGCACGGCAACCGCACCTATCTGCTGCAGGACGACGACGGCCAGATCATCGAGGCCCATTCGATCTCCGCCGGCCTCGACTATCCGGGCCTCGGCCCCGAGCATGCCTGGCTGCACGACGTCGGCCGCGTCAATTTCGTCTCCGCCACCGACGACGAGACGCTGGAGGCGCTGCAGCTCTGCAGCCGGCTCGAAGGCATCATCCCCGCCCTTGAGCCGTCGCACGCGCTCGCCCATATCATCAAGATGGCGCCCAAGCTGCCCAAGGACCACCTGACCGTGCTCAACCTCTCGGGCCGCGGCGACAAGGACGTGTTCGCCGTCGCCGGCTATCTCGGAGCCAAGCTGTGAGCGCCCCGGACATCAAAAAGGGCGCCGACCGCATGGCCGCGCGCTTCGCCGCGCTGAAGGCCGAGAACCGCGCCGGCCTGGTGACCTTCACCATGGCCTGCGACCCCGACTACGACGCCGCGCTCGCCATCCTCAAGGGCCTGCCCGGCTCGGGCGCCGACGTCATCGAGCTCGGCATGCCCTTCACCGACCCCATGGCCGACGGCCCGGCGATCCAGGCCGCGGGCCTGCGCGCGCTGAAGGCCGGCGGCCGCATGACGCGCACGCTCGACATGGTGCGCGAATTCCGCAAGGCCGACAGCGCCACGCCGATCGTGCTGATGGGCTACTACAACCCGATCTACATCTACGGCGTCGACAAGTTCGTCGCCGACGCGCTGGCCGCCGGCGTCGACGGCATGATCGTCGTCGACCTGCCGCCCGAGGAAGACGAGGAGTTCTGCATCCCGGCGCTGAAAGCCGGCCTGCATTTCATCCGCCTCGCGACGCCGACGACCGACGAGAAGCGCCTGCCCGCCGTGCTCGCCAACACCTCGGGCTTCATCTACTACGTCTCGATCGCCGGCATCACGGGCGCCGCCACGGCCGACGACAAGGCGGTCGCCGCCGCCGTCGCCCGCCTGCGCGCCAAGACGGCCCTGCCCGTCGCCGTCGGCTTCGGCATCAAGACGCCGGCCCAGGCCGCCGCCATCGGGCGCGTCGCCGACGCCGCCGTGGTCGGCTCGGCCCTGGTGCAGACCATCGCCGACAGCCTGGACGGCGAAGGCCGTCCGTCCCCCGACACATCCGCGAAGGCATTGGCCTTCGTGCGTCAACTCGCCGAGGGCGTGCGACACGCCCGCGCCGCAACAGCATCAGGACGCGTGGCATGAGCACCGGAGAATCCGCCATGAACTGGCTCACCAATTTCGTGCGCCCGAAGATCCGCGCCCTCGTCAAGAAAGAGGACGTGCCGGACAACCTCTGGCAGAAATGCCCGGCCTGCGAGCAGATGGTGTTCCATCGCGACCTCGCGGCGAACCTCTACGTCTGCACGCACTGCGGCCATCACATGCGCATCGGCGCCGACCAGCGCCTCGCCATGCTGTTCGACAACGGCAAGTACACCCGCATCGAGCTGCCCGACATCGTCATCGACCCGCTCAAGTTCCGCGACCAGAAGAAATACGCGGACCGCCTGAAGGAATCGCAGAACAAGACCGGCCTGAAGGACGCCATCGTGGTGGCGCACGGCAAGATCGGCGGCATCAACGCCGTCATGGCCGCCTTCGACTTCCGCTTCATGGGCGGCTCCATGGGCTCCGGCGTCGGCGAGGGCCTCGTCGCCGCCGCCAAGCTCGCCGTGCTGCAGGAAGCGCCGCTGATCGTCTTCCCGTCCTCGGGCGGCGCCCGCATGCAGGAAGGCGCGCTGTCGCTGATGCAGATGCCGCGCACGACGGTCGCCGTCGAGATGGTGCGCGACGCCGGCCTGCCCTACGTCGTCGTGCTGACCGATCCCACCACTGGCGGCGTCACCGCCTCCTTCGCCATGCTGGGCGACATCGCCCTCGCCGAGCCGGGCGCCATCATCGGCTTCGCCGGCGCGCGCGTGATCGAAGAGACCATTCGCGAAAAGCTGCCGCCGGGCTTCCAGCGCTCGGAATACCTGCTCGAGCACGGCATGGTCGACATGGTGGTGGCGCGCAAGGACCTGCGCGAGACGCTGACCCGCATCCTCGGCCTGCTGCTCAACCGCACGCCGGCCGCCGACGTGGTGACCCTGCCCAGCGACCTCGCCATCCCCGTCGCCGGCAAAGGACGCCCGCGGCCCACCGCCCGCTAATCCGCAGATGAGCGACCAGGCTGGGGGCAAGCGTGCCGGCAGCGACGTCGTTCTCGAACGGCTGCAAGGCCTGCATCCCAAGATCATCGACCTGTCGCTCGGCCGCATCGAGCGGCTGCTCGCCAAGCTCGGCCATCCCGAACGCAAGATGCCGCCCGCCATCCATGTGGCGGGCACCAACGGCAAGGGCTCCACGGTCGCCTTCCTGCGCGCCATGCTGGAAGCGGCGGGCAAGCGCGTGCATGTCTACACCTCGCCTCATCTCGTGCGCTTCCACGAGCGCGTGCGCCTCGCCGGACAGCTGATCGGCGAAGAAGCCCTGCTCGAGGCGCTGGCGCGCTGCGAGGCGGCCAACGGCGGCGAGAACATTACCTATTTCGAGATCACCACGGCGGCGGCCTACCTCGCCTTCGCCGAGACGCCGGCCGACGTGACGTTGCTCGAAGTCGGCCTCGGCGGCCGCTTCGACGCCACCAACGTCATCGACCGCCCGCTCGCCACGGCGATCACGCCGGTCTCCATGGACCATGAGCAGTATCTCGGCGACACGCTGGGCGAGATCGCCTTCGAGAAGGCCGGCATCCTGAAGCCCGGCGTGCCGGCGATCATCGCGCCGCAAGCGCCCGAAGCCTTGGCCGTGATCGAGACGCGCGCCGCCGAGATCGGTGCGCCCTTGCGGCGCGGCGGCATCGAATGGTCGGTGCTGACCGACATGGAACAGATGGTCTGGCAGGGCGGGGCCAAGTTCATCGGCCTGCCGTTGCCCAACCTGCAGGGCGCGCATCAGCTGACCAATGCCGGCACCGCCATCGCCGTGCTGGACGCCTTGCCTGAATTCGCCGTCTCCGACGACGCGATCCGCCAGGGCATCACCCATGCCGAATGGCCTGCCCGCCTGCAGCGCCTGACCAAGGGCCTGCTGGTCGAGCTGCTGCCGCCGCGCAGCGAGCTGTGGCTCGACGGCGGCCACAACCCGTCCGCCGGCGAGGCGCTCGCCGCCCAGGCGGAACGCTGGGCCGACAAGCCGCTGCTGATCGTCAGCGGCCTCCTGCGCACCAAGGACGCGGCGGGCTTCTTCCGCCCGCTGGCTTCGCACGTGAAGGCCGCGCGCACGGTGGCGATCCCCGATTCGACGGCGACCCTGAGCGCCGAGGAAACGTCGGAGGCGGCGCAGCGCGCCGGCCTTGCAGCGCCCGCCATGCCCTCCGTCGAAGCCGCGATCCGCGATCTCGCAAAAGACCTCACGCGCCCGGCGCGCATCCTGATCTGCGGCTCGCTCTATCTCGCCGGCCACGTGCTCAGCGAGAACGGCTGAACGCCATCTCCCGGCCAATAAAAAACCCCGCCGTCGCCGGCGGGGTTTTTTCGTCTCGCGATGAAGCGGGCCTTAGAGGACCGACTTCACCCATTCCTGCAGCGCAGACTTCGGCATGGCGCCGACCTTCGTCGCCGCGACCTGGCCATTCTTGAACAGCATCAGCGTCGGGATGCCGCGCACGCCGTACTTGCTCGGCGTGCCGCCGTTCTCGTCGATGTTGATCTTGGCGATCGTGACCTGGCCGTCCATGTCCTTCGCGATTTCTTCGAGCGCCGGGGCGATCTGCTTGCACGGGCCGCACCATTCGGCCCAGAAGTCGACCAGCACGGGCTGATCGGCCTTCAGCACATCGGCCTCGAACGAGGCGTCGGAGACCTGCTTCAAACCCATGATAAATCCTTGAAAAGGTGGGAGAAAATTCCGGGCAGGAAGCCCGGCTGCTGCATTAAATCTAGGGGGCGTCCCCCAGGCCGTCAAGGCACCGTCCAGTGACCGAGGCTCACCCCGTCGGCTTGTGGGAATCGAGCATTTCCGCGGGGATTTCCATCCATAGCGGCCCGTCGGTCCACAGCAAGGCGCAGTCGACGCGCCGTCCCGCATAGACCTGTTCGAGCAGCGCGCGGTAAGCGGCGAGCTGGCGCAGGTAGATCAGCGGCACGTCGGCCACGCGCGTCGGCGGCGGACGGTTGCTCTTGTAGTCCACCACCAGCACGCGGTCCGGCAGGGCGACGAGCCGGTCGATCTGGCCGCTGACGACGGCCTCGCCGACGCGCCCGGTGATGGAGACTTCGGCGCGGCTGCCCTCGCTGAAGATCACCGCGAAGCGCGCGTCGTCCAGCACGCGCAAGGCCTCGGCGGCGATGGCGGACTGCTGCCCGGCGTCCAGGTTCCACAGCGGTCGCGCGAGATAGCGCGCAGCGGCGGGGGCCCGCAGTTCGGGCGCCAGGTCCGGCAGCGTCTGCAGCAGGCGATGGATGAGCAGGCCGCGCTGGAAGCGCGCGCCGTCGTCGTCGCCGGCGAAGGGCGACAGCATGGCCGGTTCCGCCTCGCTCGCCGGATCGGGCTTCGACGGCGCCAGGGGCCGCGACGGGCGCTCCTCCGGCTTGGCCGGCTTGCGCGCCCAGTCTTCGAGCGGCGACAGCGCCGGCGGCGGCGCGCCGACGTCGCGCGCCAGCTTGTCCGGCGCCTTCGACTGCACATGGGCGAGGCGCAGGCCGACGCCCGACCATCCGTCCGGCGTCAGCGCCGTGAAGTCGAAGGGCACGGCTTCAACTGCGCCTTCCTCCGCCAGCGCCTGCAGGCCTTCATAGACCAGGTTGTACCAGCAGCCGGCCGGCGGCGTGACCTTGGTCTGCCAGCCGCAGACGTAGAGCCGGTCCTCGGCCCGCGTCAGCGCCACGTAGAGCAGGCGGCGATATTCCTGGTCGCGCCGTTCGGCGGCGCGCTGACGCGCGGCGCGCGCCACCTCGTCGTCGTCGGCGACGCGCGGCGGCCAGATCGGCAGGCGCGGCAGGCTGGGATCGTCGTCGTCCGCATCCAGCGCCGTCCATAGCAGCGGATCGTGCCGCGTCGGCGCCTGCATGGTGTCGGGCAGAATGACGATGGGCGCCTGCAGGCCCTTGGCGCCATGCACCGTCATGATGCGCACTTCGTCGCGCACGGTCTGTTCCAGGTCGCGCTTGATCTCCGCCTCACCGACGGCGAACCAGTGCAGAAAACCCTGAAGCGAGGGCGCCGCCTCGCGCTCGTAGCCGAGCGCGCGGTTGAGGAATTCGGCGATGGGGTCGTCGGCCTCGACGCCGAGGCGCGCGACCAGCTTGCGCCGCCCGCCCTCGCGCACCAGCAGCTCGCTGAAGATCTCGAAGGGCCGCTGATAGTCGGCGAGCCCGAGGAAGCGCGCCAGCAGGGCGTGGGCGGCGCGGAACGGCCCCGCTTCGCCATCGCGCGCGGCGCGCTGCGCCAGCGCGTCCCACAAGCTGCCGCCGCGCTGATAGGCGATCTCGTAGAGCTGCTCTTCGTTCAGGCCGACCAGCGGGCTCTTCAGCACCACGGCCAGGGTGAGGTCGTCGTCGGGCAGCAGCAGGAACTGGCCGAAGGCGATCAGGTCCATGACGGCGAGCTGCTCGGTCAGCACCATGCGGTCGACGCCGGCCACGGGCACGCCACGCTGCTTGAGCTGGCGCACCAGCTCGCCGACGAAGCCGGTGCGGCGGCGCACCAGCACCATGACATCGCCAGCGCGCACCGGGCGGCCGTAGCTTTCGAGCGGCTCGCGGCCGACCCAGGCGGCGACCTGCGCCGCGATGACGGCGGCGAGGCGGCCTTGCGGCGAATCGCCCGCTTCCGTCGCGGTCGGGGATTCCCACGGCGTCAGCGCCGGCGCCTCGCGCGGGCTGACCGCCGGCCAGAGCTCGACGCGCCCGGCCTGGCCGACGCGCTTGAGGTTGTGCTTGACGATCTGGCCGCCCTCGGCGACGCCGATGCGCGCCGGATCGCGCGCGAAGACGGCGTCCACCGCGCGCAGCACCGCGTCGGTCGAGCGGTAGGACATCAGCAGGTCGGTTTCGCGCCAGTGGTCGGCGCGCAGCGCGCGTTCCTGGAAATGGCCGCGCATGCGTAGGAAGGCATCCGGGTCGGCGCCCTGGAAGCTGTAGATCGACTGCTTGAGGTCGCCGACGACGAAGACGGTGCGCGGCTTCTCGCGCGCACCCTTGCCGGCGAAGAATTCCTCGGCGACGGCAGAGACGACTTCCCACTGTTCGGGGCTGGTGTCCTGCGCCTCGTCGACCAGGATATGGTCGAGGCCGCCGTCGAGCTTGAACAGCACCCAGGCGGCGGCGTCCTCGGCCAGCTCGCCCTCGCCCTGCAGAAGGTCGCGCGTCTTGAGGATGAGGTCGTCGTAGTCCATCGCCGCGCGGCGCGACTTGTGGCGCTGGTAGGCGGCGAGCAGATGGCCGGCGAGGGTCAACAACGCCGCGCCCAGCTCGGCGAGGCGCGCCGCGCGCAGGCGGCCGCATACGGCCACGAGGCGTTCGGCTTCCGCCTCCATGACCTCGACGAAGTTCGATCCCGTCGCGATGGCCTTGCCGACCAAGGTCGCCATCTTGCGCGGCGCGCCCTCCTTGGTGAGGAACAGGCCGCAATAGCCCTCGAAGTCGGCGAAGCGCCGTTCGGCATCCAGCGCATAGGCGGCGAGTGCGCCGCTGCGCTCCTGCTGCGCCGGCGAGCCGCCCGCCCAGCGCACGGCCAGTTCCTTGAAATCGGCCAGCGGCAATGCCGCGTCGGCGACGGCGGCGCGGCGGACCGCCTCGACCGTTTCGCCGTCCTTCAGGCCGAGCCGCGCGCGCAAGGCGGCGATCGCGCCATCCGTGCCGCCGCGCGCATCGAGCAGGCGCTTCAGGCGGCCGCGCGCGCGCGCCAGCTCGGCCATGAGCGCTGCGAAGGAGTCCTCGTCGGTCGCCGCCGTCACCGTGGCGAGCGCCAGGCCAATGGCGCCGTCGGGCGCGTTGCGGGCGCTGCGCAGCAGGTCGTCGCGCGCCGTCAGCATCATCTCGGCCGCCGTGCGCTCGTCCATCACCTCGAAGTGCGGCGCCAAGCCCGACTCGATGGGGAAGCGGCGCAGCAAGGACTGGCAGAAGGCGTGGATGGTCTGGATCTTCATGCCGCCCGGCACGTCGAGCACGGCGCCGAACAGGCTGCGCGCGCAGCGCCTCTCCTTGGCCGAAGGCGCCCGGCCCAGCAGGTCGCGCAGCTCGCGCGTCAGCGTCGCGTCGTCCGCCGCCGCCCAGGCGCCGAGACGCGCATTGACGCGCAGCGCCATTTCCGCCGCCGCCGCCTTGGTGAAGGTGAGGCAGAGGATATGGCTGGGCTCCGTGCCATGCACCAGCAGGCTGAGCACGCGGCGCGTGAGAATGGTCGTCTTGCCGGCGCCGGCGGAAGCCGCCACCCAGACCGTGCGGTCGGGGCGCAGGGCGTCTTCGGTCTCGTCCGTCGCCACGGAGAGAATGTCGCTCATGATTCGCCGCCTTCCTCGCCGGAGGCCGACCATTCCTTGACGCGCGCGAGATGCTCGTAGTCGCTGAAGCGCGGCGCATGTTCGGCGCGCGGGCGGGCGAGATAGGGCGTGGCGGGGTCGTCGAAGGCGGCGATCAGGCGCAGCAGGCCTTCATAGGCGTCGGCGGCGAACTGCGGCGCGTCATATTGCTTCACTTCGGCGACGGGACGGCCGCCCGACAGGCGCCAGAAGGCGATCTCCGCCACTTCGCCCCCCGGCACGCCCTCGAAGCCGCCGCGCGCCGCCATCATGGCTTCGAGCGGCAATTGCGGCGCGAGGCCGCGCTCGAGGTCGCCCTTCGACGGCACGCCGCCCGTCTTGTAGTCGATGACGGCGATGCGGCCGTCGTTCAGATGGTCGATGCGGTCGGCCTTGGCGATGAGCTTGAACTTGCCGGCCGGCCCGTCGAGCGTGAGTTCGCCCCGGCCTTCGACCGCGAGCGGCGTGGCCATGCGCCGCCGTTCCGATTCGTTCTCCACGAACCAGCGCGCGATGCGCTCGAAGCGCGGCCACCAGAAGGCCCAGACGCCCGGCCTATCCAGCGCCGGCGCGAAGGCCTCCCGGCCGAAGCCGAGCAGCCGCTCGCAGGCGGCGTCGGACGCTTCGTCGGCGCGCCAGCTCTTGACGAAGCGGTCGAGCGCATCGTGGATGAAGTTGCCACGGTCGGCGGCACCCGGGTCGGCGTCGAGCGGATCGAGCGCGCCGAGCTTCAGGATGTGGCGCGCATAGATGCCGTAGGGATCGCGCATCCAGGTCTCGACCTGGGTGACGCTGAGCCGGCGCGGGCGGGCGGCGACCGGCGGCGTCGGCGCGGGGCGCGGAATGGGCGTAGCCGGCCCGTCGGTGGCGTCGAGCGCCTGCTGCCAGAAGAGCCACTGCTCGCCGCCCTGCAGCGCGTCCTGCGCCTTCAGGCCCAGCAGCAGGTTGTCGAGCCTTTGCAGCCAGCGTGCCGGCACGGTCGGCGTGCCCTCGACGCGCTGCGCGCGCGTCAGCGCCACGCGCGGCGCGGCGAAGGCCTGGGCGAAATCATGGGCGGCAAGGCCGATGCGGCGTTCCGGCGGCGGCAGGCCGAAGGCCTCACGCATAGGCCGGCTCATCCAGGGATCGGCGCCGACGTCGCCGGGCCAGGCGCCCTCGTTGAGGCCGCCGAGGATCGTCAGGTCCGCATGCTGCAGCCGCGCTTCGAGCGGGCCCCAGATGAACAGGCGCGGATGGGCGCCGTAGCGCGGCCGCACGACGCGGCCCGCGAGCAAGGTCTCGAACAGCGCAGGATAGGCGCGGCCCGCCATGGGCGGCATGTCGCGCGCCGCCTGCGCCAGCTCGGCGACGAAGCCGGCGAGCGCCTCGCCGTCGTCGCCGCGCCACAGCCGCGCGGCACCCGGGCGCTCGTCGTCGGCCGCGAGATGTTCGAGCCAGGCGGCATGAGCGCGCAGCAGCGTCTCGACCGGCACCTCGCGCGATGCCAGCGCCTCGCACAGGGGGGACGCCGCCGTCGCCAATCCCTCGAGCCAGCGGGCGAGCCTCTCAGCCGACGCCTTCTCCTTCGGACGGCTTGCCGCCAGCTCGCGCAGAGCCGACAGCAGGCCGGCGAAGCCCGGCGTCGGACGCGGCCCGCGCAGCACCGCCATTTCCAAGGCGCGTGCGCGGTCGCGGAAAGCCACGGTCTTTTCGCCGCCCGAGGCCAGCGGATGCTTTAGGGCCGCAAGCAGCGCGGCAGGCGCCAGGTCGTCGGACAGCATGGCGAGCGCCAGGCGCGCGAGGGCGCCGGCCGGCGTGCTGGCCAAGGGCTGACCGGCCGAGTCGTCCACTTCGATATCCCAGCGCCGCAGCTCGGCGGCGACGCGGCGCGCGAGGTCGCGGTCCGGCGTGATGAGCGCCGCCGTCTGGCCCTCGACCTCGACGGCGTCGCGCATCATCAAGGCGATGGCGCCCGCCTCTTCCTGCGGGCCCGAGGCCTCCAGGCGCGTGACGCCGGCGAGCGCCTCGAACGGATCAGGCAGCTCAGCGGCCGGCGCGTCGTCCTGCTGATCGGGCATGGGATCGAGGGCCCGGGCGAGCAAGGCGGCGCGCGCCGGCGGCGTGGCGGTCGCAACGTCCGACGGCCATTCGGCGACGTCGGCGCGCACGACCTGCAGCTGGTCGAGCAGCCGCGCCAGGCCGAACTGCGGATGGCTCGCCAGGCGGCGGTCCGACAGCAGGGCGCGCCAGCAGGCCTCGGGCATGGCGCGGTCGAGGCCCGGCAGCACCACATGGCCCTGCGGAAGAGAGGCGACGACGGCCAGCAGGTCGGCGGTGGCGGGAATCGAGCCGGTCGAGCCGGCGGCGATCACCGGGCCGGTGGGCGGATGCTGCCGCCAGAACTCGGCCTGCGCGGCGAGCGTCGCGTTGCGGCGCGCGGCGGGATCGAGCGCGCCTTCGGCCTCGAGAATCTTCGGCCAATGTTCGGTGAGGATGGCGAGGAACTTCAGCGTCTGCTGCCAATGGCGCGCGAAGGCTTCCGGGGCCAAGTCCTTCAGCTTGGCGACGTCGACGCGCTCGGTCTGCATCTCGTCGAGCAGGCGCGCCAAGGCTTCGGCCAGACGCGCCGACTGCGCCTCGTCGGGCGTTTCGGGCAGGCTCTGCGCGCCGAGCTGGCGCACGAGCCGCGCCAGCAGCAATTGGCGGCGCAGGCCAGAGATCGCCGGCGGCAGATCGATGCCGCCTTCCTGCGCGCCTTCACCTTCGAGCAGCAGCGCATCGTCGTCCAGCTCGCCCAGCGGCATCAGGCGCGGCAGCAGCATCGGCGCGCCGTTGCCGAGACGGAGGAAAGCGTCGCGCAGGCTGCGGATGGCGCGCCTGGTGGGCAGCAGCACGGTGACGCGCGTCAGCGCCAGCGGATCGTCACGATCTTTTGCAGCTTCCCTGGCCATGTTCCAGATACCGGCCGCCAGGGCGTCGACGAAAGGCGCGCCGGCCGGAATGCTGGCGACGCGCATTCCTTCCTTGGGCGAGCTCACGGGCGCTCGCCCTGCAAACGCCGTTCGGCCAGGGCGAGGCCCTCCGGCGTGCCGATGTGGTACCAGCCGCCGTCATGCACGAGGCCATGCAGTCGGCCTGCCGCCGCAGCCTTGTCGTAGAGCTCGTTGAGCGAGAAGGCCCCCGACGGCGCATCCGCGAACAGGCGCGGATGCAGGATCTGGACGCCGGTGAAGACATGGGGCGCAATCTCGCCGCCGCGCCGCTTCAACAGGCTGCCCGTGAGATCGAAGTCGCCTGGCCCATCGTAGCCGACGGCGCTCTCCTTCGGATGCACCAGCAGCAGCGCGTCCATCGCGCCGTCGTCCCACGTATCGGCAAGACGGCGCAGCGCGAGTGTCGGGCCATCGCGCCACAGGATGTCGCCGTTGGCAACATAGAAGGGCGCGGTGCCGAGATGCGGCAAGGCCAGCGCGACGCCGCCGCCGGTGTCGAGGATCATCTCCTCGGGCGAGAGCGTGATGGCCATGTCATGACGTTGCGCCACATGAGCCGCGATCTTGTCGGCGAGGTAATGGGCGTTGACGACGCAGCGCGCGACGCCTGCCGCAGCGAACTGATCGAGCGCGCGGTCGAGCATGGAGCGGCCCGCCACGGGAATGAGCGGCTTGGGCGTGGTCAGCGTCAGCGGCCGCATGCGCAGGCCGAAGCCCGCCGCCAGCACCATGCCGCGCTCGATGGTCATGGGCTCACCGAAGCCGGCGCGTCGGGCGCGCGGCGCAGCTCGCGCGGCACATGGCGGTCGAACCAGGCGCGCACGGACGCCAGCGCCGGATGGCGCAGGTCGTTTTCCAGCAGACGCCAGACGCGCGGCACATGGCCGAGATAATGATGCTTGCCGTCGCGCCGCGACAGGCGCGTGAAGATGCCGACGATCTTGGCGTTGCGCTGCGCCGCCAGCACGGCGGCGGCGGCGGCGAAGGCCTCGGCATTCAATTTCGGGAAAGCGGCAAGGTAGCGTGCCGTCATGGCCTCGGCCAGGCCGGGGGCGAGGTCGCGGCGCGCGTCTTCAAGCAAGGAGACGAGATCGTAGGCCGTCGGGCCGACCAGCGCGTCCTGGAAGTCCAGCAAGCCACAGGCGGAAACGCCAGAACGGCTGGGCAGGCGCATCAGGTTGTCGACGTGATAGTCGCGCAGCACGAGCGTGTAGGGTTGGCTTTCCAATGCCTTGAAAGCGTCGCACCAGGCGGCGGCATAGCTCTCCGTCACGTCCGCCGGCAGGGGACTGCCGCTGATCGCCGGCATGAACCAGTCGGTCAGCAGGCGCGCCTCTTCGAGCAGCTTGGCTTCGTCGTAGGGCGGCGTATGGAGCGGCAGCACCTTGTCGACCGGCACATGGTGCAGCGCGATCAGCGTGTCGACGGCCAGCTCGTAGAGCGCCGGTTCGTCGGCCCCCTTGGCGAGCAGGCGCGTGAAGGTGTCGTCGCCGAGATCTTCGAGCAGCAGCAGGCCGCTCGCCTCGTCGGCCTCGAAGACATGCGGCGCGCTGAAGCCGAGGGAGGTGAGATGGCGCGCGACGCGCAGGAACGGGCGCACGTCCTCCTTGGGCGGCGGCGCGTCCATCAGCATGGCGCGCCGGCCTTCGAGGGTGAGTCGCTCGTAGCGGCGGAAGGAGGCGTCGCCCGGCAGCTTGTCGCGCGCCGTACCAGCCCAGCCGCATCTGGCGAGGAAGGCTTCGATCAGCGCGTCGCGCACAATCGGACTCGTGTCGGTCACGCTCATGCCAGCTTCTCCAGGCGCGCAGGCCAGTCGCCGCCGCCCATAAGCCGCGCCGTGCGGGCACCCTCCGCCGCGTCGAAGGCGAGATGCAGGTGCAGCGCGCGTGACGGCAGATAGCCGCCGAGGCGCTCGGGCCATTCGACCAGCGAGATCGCCGAAGCGAAGGCGTCGTCGATGCCGAGCTCCATCGCCTCCTCGGCCTCCTTCAGGCGGTAGAGGTCGAAATGCCAGATCGCCGGGTCGGTCATGTCGTAGGTCTGCACCAGGGTGAAGGTCGGGCTCGGCACGTCGCCGACCGCCGCCGCGTCCAGCCCCGCCCCTGCCGCATGGGCGGCGATGAAGGCGCGGGCGAAGGCCGTCTTGCCGGCGCCGAGCGGGCCATGCAGCGCGATCACGTCGCCTGCGCGCGCCAGAGGCGCCAGGGCGGCGGCCAGGGCGGCCGTCGCGGTCATGTCGGCCAGGCGGAACAGCAGCCCGCCGCCTTCTGCGGTCGGAATCGGGACGACGGGGAGGAGAGACGGCGAAGCCATGCCTTGTTGTAGCCGCCCGCCCCCGGAACGGCAATTGGCGGCGGGCGATTTCCCGGTCGGAAGGCCAGTTCAAGCTTGTTGTAATTGGCGGTTTGCAAGGCCATGTTATGGCCGCCCGGCGCGCCCGGGCAGCCGATTTCATCGATTATTTCCGCCGAGTTTCCAGGAGACGCCCGTGACTGCCGAGACCGTACAGACCGATGTCGCCATCATCGGCGCCGGCCCCGTCGGCCTGTTCGCCATCTTCGAATGCGGCATGCTGAAGATGCGCTGCCACGTGATCGACGCGCTCGACATGGTCGGCGGCCAATGCACGGCGCTCTACCCGGAAAAGCCGATCTACGACATTCCCGGCCACCCCGCCATCGACGCCGCCGACCTGATCGACCGGCTGAGCGAGCAGGCCGCCCCCTTCAAGCCGGTCTTCCATCTCGGCCAGCAGGTCATGACGCTGCAGAAGAGCGGCGACTGGTTCTCGCTCGGCCTCTCAGGCGGCGAGACGGTCCAGGCCAAGGCGGTGATCGTCGCCGGCGGCTGCGGCGCCTTCGGCCCCAACCGCCCGCCGCTCGCCGACCTCGAATCTTACGAGGGCAAGAGCGTGTTCTACATGGTCAAGCGGCGCGAGGAGCTGCGCGACCGCCGCGTGGTGATCGCCGGCGGCGGCGATTCCGCCGTCGACTGGGCCATCGCGCTGGCTGGCGTCGCCGCCAAGGTGATGGTTGTGCACCGCCGCGACAAGTTCCGCGCCGCCCCCGAAATGGCCGCGCGCCTGAAGGCGCTGGCCGATGCGGGCGAGATCGAGCTCGTGGTGCCCTACCAGCTCGACGCGCTGGAAGGCGCCGACGGCAAGCTCTCGGCGGTCGTCGTCAAGGACCTCGACGACAAGCCGAAGCGCCTGGAAGCCGACGTGCTGCTGCCCTTCTTCGGCCTCGCCATGAACCTCGGCCCAATCGCCGAATGGGGCCTCAACGTCGAGCGCAGCCACATCGGCGTCGAGCCTTCGACCTGCCAGACCTCGACGCCGGGCATCTTCGCCATCGGCGACATCGCGCACTATCCCGGCAAGCTGAAGCTGATCCTGTCCGGCTTCGCCGAAGGCGCGCTCGCCGCGCACGGCGCCCATGCGGTTGTGCATCCCGGCGAGAAGCTGCATTTCGAATATTCGACCACCAGCGGCGTTCCCGGCGCATAGCGCCGGAGGCGGCGTACCCGGCTCCGCCTAGCGGAGCCTGACTGCCGTTATTCTGCCGCCGGTGCGGGCTGGATCATCTGCGGCACCGACTGGGCCGGCAGGCGGCAGACCACAACGGTGCCCTTGCCGGGCTCGGACTGCAGCTCGATGCGGCCGCCGTGCAGCTCGATGAAGCTCTTCACCAGCGACAGGCCGATGCCGAGGCCGGAGGCGCGCGCCGCGTTGCTGCCGCGCTCGAACTTCTCGAACACGCGGGCCTGGTCCTCCGGCGAGATGCCGCTGCCGCTGTCGGCCACGGCCAGCACCAGTTCGGTCTCGTCCCAATGGGCGCTGAGCACGATCTCGCCCTCGCCCACCATGTATTTCATGGCGTTGCTGACCAGGTTGAAGAGCGCCTGGCGCAGGCGGCGCTCGTCGGCCATGACGACGCCGATGTTGGCCGGGCAGTCGAGGGTGAGCGACGCGCCCTGCTTGCGCGCGCGGTCGCGCGCCAGGGTGAAGACGCTGAACAGCACGCTGTGGATGTTGACCGGCTTGAGGTCGAGCGACAGACGGCCGGCCTCGATCAGCGCGAGGTCGAGGATGTCGTCGATGAGCGCCAGCAGCTGGCGCGACGATTCGAGGATGCCGCGCGCATATTCGGTCTGGCGGTCGTTCATGGCGCCGAAATACTGGTTCGCCAGGATTTCCGTGAAGCCGATGATGGTGTTGAGCGGCGTGCGCAGCTCGTAGGACACGTTGGTGATGAACTCCGACTTCAGGCGGTCCGCCGCCTCCAGCGCCTCGTTGCGCTCGCGCAGCGCGCGCTCGATGTTCGAGCTGTCGGTGACGTCGAGGTAGCTGAACATGGTCGCGCCGTCGGGCAGCGGCACGCTGTTGAAGTCGAGCACCGATCCGTCGGCGCGCTGGAAGATGCCGACGCGCGCCACATGGTCGGTCGCGCGCGAGGCCAGCAGCTTCTTGTAGCTTTCCCAGTCGCCCGCATGGGGGAACTGGCCGCGCGCCGCCTCGACCAGGTCGATGACGCGCGGCTCGCCGTCGAGCAGCGCCGCCGGCAGCTGCCAGATGCGCGCGAAGGCGTTGTTGTGCAGCTTGAGCCGTCCGTCGGCGCCGAACACGGCGACGGCGGCGTGCAGGTTGTCGAGCGTCTCGCGCTGCACCGCGATCAGCGTGTTGTAGGAGCGCTCGAGCGTCAGGCGGTCGGTGACGTCCTCGATGGTGTAGAGCAGGCCGCCGAGCGGATGGGGATAGATGACGGTGCGCAGGACGCGCTCGTCGGGCAGGTAGAGGAGCTCCTCCAGCGGCTCGATCAGCGAGGTGTAGAGCGCCATGCGCGACTTCTTGTAGGCCTGGAAGTCGGCCTGCTCGGGCAGGCGGCGGCGCACGCGCAGCTCTTCCAGCAGGGCGCCGTGCGTCGGCGCGCTGACGACCCAGTCCTCTTCCAGCCCCCACAGATGGCTGAAGGCCGAGTTGGCGAACAGCACCCGCGTGTCCGGCCCGTAGATGACGATGGCGGTGCCGAGCTTCTCCAGCACGTCGGCATGGGCGGCGATGTGGCGCGACAGCTCGACGCGCGCCTCCTCCGCCGCCGTGCGGTCGACGGCGCAGCCGGCGAGGTAGCCGCCGGCGATCGGCGTCTCGGTGATCTCGATCAGCCGGCGCGCGCCGCCGATGACGACGTGCAGCGTGCCGCTGTGGGCCTTGTTCTCAGTGGCGGCGCTCGCGCTCAGCTCGCGGATCCATTCGAGGCGCGCGCCGACCAGCTCACGCTGGGCGGCGATGGCGATCTCCGGCGTCTCCGCCTCGACGGCCTTCGCATAGGCCTTGTTGCAGGCGAGCAGCACGCCGTCGGCGCGGCGCAGCCAGACCGGCAGCTCGACGGCGTCGAACATGCCCGCGAACAGGCGGGCCTGGCCTTCGGCCGCGGCCATGCCCGCCGTCTGGCGCGCGCGCTCCTGCTCGCGCTGGTCGACGTCGTGGAACCACAGCACGGCGGCCAGGCTGCCGCCGCGCGGCGCCGGGATGCCGCTGATCTCGCAGGTCCGCCCGTTGATGCGCAGCGTCAGCGTGAAGGCGGCCATGCCCTGGCGCAGGCGCTCGACCGACTGGGCCAGGCGCTCGCGGTCGGCCTCGGCGACGAGGCGCAGCAGGGTCGAATAGGTCAGCGCGCCGCTCTCGGCGGGGACGCCGACGATCTGGGCCAGCTCGGGGCCGGCGATCCATTCGCCCGCCGCCGTCCAGCCGGCATGGGCGCCGGGGGCCGCCTCGAGCACGTCGTCGCGCGCGGCCAGGGCCACGCGCAGGCCCGCCGCCTCGTTCTCCAGCGCGCCGGCGCGCCGGCGCTGGCTGGTCCAGGCGAAGCCCTCGGCAATGACGGCGGCGGCGCAGAGGGTCAGGAGCGCCCAGGGCGCCACGCTGCCGAGCAGGCTGCCGATGCCGGCCCCCTCCGCCGGCTGCGCGTAGGCGGGGGTAGCCAGCAGGCCGCCGGCAAGGCCCAGGACAGGGGCGATAAGGGGGGCGATGACAGGGCCAGCGGGCCGCAGCGCGCGCAAGGCGACGCCCAGCCGAGCCGCAGGATGCGGCCGGACAGGTGGCTTGTCCGTCAAGATTGAAACGCGGCAGGTCATGTTAATCCCCGGCGCACAGTCTAAGTGCGCGCCGGGGCAGTAACAAGCGTGGTGCCATGGGCCGGTCCGGCACGGCCGCCCCGCAAGGCGGCCGTCGCCACACCTGGCGGCAAGCGGCTAGTAGCGGTACGTGTCGGGCTTGAAGGGGCCGTTCGACGCGATCCCGAGGTATTCCGACTGCTTCGGCGTCAGCTTGGTCAGCTTGGCGCCGACCTTGGCCAGGTGCAGGGCGGCGACCTTCTCGTCGAGGTGCTTCGGAAGGGTATAGACCTTCTTCTCGTACTTCGTCGGGTTGGTCCACAGCTCGAGCTGGGCCAGCGTCTGGTTGGTGAAGGAGGCGCTCATGACGAAGCTCGGATGGCCGGTGGCGCAGCCGAGGTTCACCAGGCGGCCCTGCGCCAGCAGGATGATGCGGTGGCCGTCGGGGAACAGGATCTCGTCGACCTGCGGCTTCACTTCCTCCCACTTCAGGTTCTTCAGGCCGGCGACCTGGATCTCGCTGTCGAAGTGGCCGATGTTGCAGACGATGGCGCGGTCCTTCATCTGGCGCATGTGATCGACGGTGATGACGTCGAGGTTGCCGGTCGCGGTGACGAAGATGTCGCCCTTCGACGCGGCGTCGTCCATGGTGACGACCTCATAGCCTTCCATCGCCGCCTGCAGCGCGCAGATCGGGTCGATTTCGGTGACGAGCACGCGGGCGCCCGAGCTGCGCAGGCTGGCGGCCGAGCCCTTGCCGACGTCGCCGAAGCCGGCGACCACGGCGACCTTGCCCGACATCATCACGTCGGTGGCGCGGCGGATGCCGTCCACCAGGCTTTCGCGGCAGCCGTAGAGGTTGTCGAACTTCGACTTGGTGACCGAGTCGTTGACGTTGATGGCCGGGAACAGCAGCTTGCCGTCCTTCTCCATCTGGTAGAGGCGGTGCACGCCGGTGGTCGTCTCTTCGCTGACGCCGCGGATCGATTCGGCGAGCTTCTTGTAGTAGCCCGGCTGCTCTTTCACGTGCTTCGCGATCGACGCGTAGAGCACTTCCTCTTCTTCGTTCGTCGGCTTGGAGACGACCGAGAGGTCGCTCTCAGCCTTGAGGCCGAGGTGGACGAGCAGCGTCGCGTCGCCGCCGTCGTCGAGGATCATGTTCGGCACGCCGCCGTCGGCCCACTCCAGGATCCTGTGGGTGTAGTCCCAATATTCGACCAGGCTCTCGCCCTTGACGGCGAAGACCGGGATGCCGGTGGCGGCGATCGCCGCGGCGGCATGGTCCTGGGTCGAGTAGATGTTGCAGGACGCCCAGCGGATGTCGGCGCCGAGATGCGCCAGGGTCTCGATCAGCACAGCGGTCTGGATCGTCATGTGCAGGGAGCCGGCGATGCGGGCGCCCTTGAGCGGCTTCTTGTCGCCGTATTCGGCGCGCAGCGCCATCAGGCCGGGCATTTCCGTCTCGGCGATGTTCAGCTCGCGGCGGCCCCAGTCGGCCAGGCCGATATCGGCCACTTTGTAATCGGTCGCGGACGTCGTCTTGGTGCTCACGGAAAGGCTCCTGGGATTGGGAAAAGAATGGGCCGAAGGAGGGAAAGGAGGCCCAGCCGCGGACCCGCCGAACGGGGGCGCGCGGTCACATATAAAGTCAGATTTATATTTATATATAAAGGTTTAGCGATGCAGCAAGGCCAAATAAAAGCCCGTCATTTCAACGGGCTAAGGGCTTGCGAACGGGCCCCGTGGCGGGGTCAGTCCTCCTCGTCGAAGCGGTTTTCGACCAGGGCGGCCAGGGCGGCCAGGGCCTCGCGCGCCTGCGGGCCTTCGACCTGGATGCAGAGCTCGCTGCCCGGCCCGGCGGCCATCATCATCAGGCCCATGATCGAGCGGCCCGAGACGCTGGTGCCGTCGCTCGCCGCCATGCACTTGCTCGCCGAGACCCGCACCGTGGCGTCGAAGCTGCCGGCCAGCTTGACGAACTTGGCGGCGGCCCGCGCGTGCAGGCCGCGCTTGTTGATCACGCCGACCGTCCGCTGCAGCTTGGACGCGGCGGCGCCTTCCGTGGTGTCGCTCATCGCCGGTTCTTTTCCCGCTCGACCGGCGCGTCGGCCAGCAGGCTCGACGCGACGTTGATGTACTTGCGGCCGGCTTCCTGAACGCTGGTGACGGCCTGGCCGAGCGGCGTCGTGTCGCGCACGCTGGCGAACTTGATGAGCATCGGCAGGTTGACGCCGGCGACCACCTCGACGTTCGATTCGCTCATCACCGAAATCGCCAGGTTCGACGGCGTGCCGCCGAACATGTCCGTCATCAGGATCACGCCGGCGCCGCTGTCGACCTTGGCCACGGCGGCGACGATGTCGGCGCGGCGGCGCTCCATGTCGTCGTCCGGGCCGATGGAGATCGCCACGGCGTCTCTCTGCGGCCCCACCACGTGCTCCAGCGCGGCGACGAACTCCTCCGCCAGCCGGCCATGGGTCACCAAGACCAGTCCAATCATCATCGTCCCCTTGTCTCGCCGGACTGGGTCTGTCCGGCACGTTTGGCGGGCGCCTTGCGCCGCACGCCCCCGGTAAGCGATCTGGATGCGCGCGCGGCGGCGGCGGACGGGCGACGGGTCGCCTTCGTTTCGCCGCCAGAGCCGCCGCCCTGGATGTCGCGATGCACCGTCAGCACGTCGGGCGCCGCGTCGAAGCGCTGGCGGCGCAGCCAGGCCGCGAGCCGCTCGGCGACGTAGACGGAGCGGTGGCGGCCGCCGGTGCAGCCCACCGCGATGGTCAGGTAGCTCTTGCCCTCCTGCGCGAAGCGCGGCAGCAGCAGGGTCAGCAGGCCCGTGAGCGAGCCGAGGAATTCGTCGAAGTCGGCGTCGGCGGCGATGTAGGCGCCGACCTCGGCGTCGAGCCCGGTGCGCGCCTTCAGCGCCGCGACATAGTGCGGGTTGCGCAGGAAGCGCGCGTCGAACACCAGGTCGGCTTCGCGCGGCACGCCGAGGCGATAGGAGAAGGAGGTGACGCAGACGGCGATCTGTCCGCGCCGGTCGAGGCCGTAGAGCCCTTCGACGACGCGGCGCAGATCGCCCGGCACGAAGTCGCTGCTGTCGATCACGCGGTCGGCGCGCAGGCGCAGCTTGGCGAGCATCCGCCGCTCGTGCGCGATGCCGTCGCGCACCGGGCGGTCGACGGCGAGCGGATGGCGGCGGCGCGTCTCGGTGTAGCGGCGCAGCAGTATGTCGTCGCTGGCGTCGAGGAACAGCAGGTGGGCGTCGAGGTCGGCGCGCGACATCAGCTGGTCGAGCGCCTCGAGCAGCGGCGCGACGGCGAAGTCGCGCGTGCGGATGTCGACGCCGACGGCGAGCGGCGGCGCGGGACGCGCAGCCTTGCGCGCCTTCGCGGCCGGCGCGAAGAGAGTGCCGAACAGCGACAGCGGCAGGTTGTCGACCGCTTCGTAGCCGATGTCTTCGAGCGCCTTGAGGGAAGAGGAACGGCCCGCGCCCGACATGCCGGTGACGAACACGACACGCGCACGCCCCCCGGCGGTCGCCGTCTTCGGCTCTGCGGGGGAGGTCGGCTTGGTCGGGGCCGCTTTGGACTTACGCGCGGCGGATGGGGCGGTACGGGTCGTCATGCGAGGCGCTTAATAGAGCCCGACCGCCGTCCCGCCGCAAGGCGAACGTTGAGCTTTGCGGCGAGTCGCAGCTTGAGGGCCGCGGAGACCTCGAAGGGCGCCAGCCGCAGCAGCGGCAAGGCCACGCCGAGCCGCTCGAATCCTTCGCTATCCAACGATTCCGTGCCGAGACTTTCAAAATCGCCGCGCGCCGCGCCAGATTCTTGCCAAAAGATCGGCAAGCGCTCGACGTCGCCCGGCGGCACGAGCGCCACGGCGAGCGCCAGGCGGATGCGGGCGCGGCATTGCGCGGGCCGCAGGCGCAGGATTCCAAGCCCATAGGCTTCGATGGCGCCGACAAGGCCGGCGGCGCGCGCTTCCGGCGGCGCCTCGGCCGTCAAGCCATCGGCGACGGCGGCCAGGCGCACGCGGTCGTCGGCGACGAGCTTGGCGCCCTGCTCCATCACGGCGCGCAGGGCCAGGTCGGACTTGCCGCTGCCCGAGGGGCCGAGCAGCAGCACGCCTGCCGTGCCGAAGGCCACGCAGGTTGCATGGACGGTCTCCGACGGCGGCGCGGCGCGGCGCCTCGCCTTCGGCTGAATCGTCATTGCCCGACGTCGCCGGGCGACGGCTTGGCGCTCGATTTCGGGCCGGAGAGCCTCGGGGCTGCGGGCAGCTCGACGACGAAGCGCGCGCCGCGCACGGCGCCGCGCGTGGCCGTCTGCGCGTCGTAGATGTTCTCGGCCCAGATGCGGCCGCGATGGGCCTCGACGATCTGGCGCGAGATGCTGAGCCCGAGGCCGGAGTGCGTGCCGAACTTCTCGCCCTTCGGCCGCTCGGTGTAGAAGCGGTCGAAGATCGCCGTGCGCTTGTCCTCTGGGATGCCGGAGCCCTGGTCCTCGATCGTCGCCTTGATCCAGCCGCCCTCGCGCGCGACGCGCAGGCGGATCTCGCCGCCCGGCGGGCTGAAGGACACGGCGTTGCCGATCAGGTTGCGGAACACCTGCACCAGGCGGCCTTCGAGGCCTTCGACGATGAACTCGCCGGCGGCGTCGGCGACCGGATCGAAGACGAGGCGCGGGCCGCCGTCCGCCACCGTCGTCGCATGGATGTCGGCGAGCGCCGCCAGCATGCCGCCGACGTCGACCGGGCCGCTTTCGGCGCGCGACAGCTCGGCGTCGAGGCGCGAGGCGTCCGAGATGTCGCTGATCAGGCGGTCGAGGCGCTTCACGTCGTCCATGATGATCGCCAGCAGCTTGCGGCGCTGGTCTGGATCCTCGACGCGCGCCACCGTCTCGACGGCGCTGCGCAGCGAGGTGAGCGGGTTCTTGATCTCATGCGCCACGTCGGCGGCGAAGCGCTCGATGGCGTCCATGCGCGTCCACAGCGCATCCGTCATCTCGCGCAGCGCGGCGGAGAGGTCGCCGATCTCGTCGGAGCGGCGCGAGAAGTCGGGGATCGCCACCTTGCGGCCCTGGCCGTGGCCGACGCGCTTGGCCGCCGCCGCGAGGCGGCGCACCGGCCGCGCGATGGTGCCGGCGAGGTAGAGCGACACCAGCACCGACATGGCCATGACGACGGCGAGCACCTGCAGGATGTCGAGCCGCACGCGGCGCAGGCTGTCCTCGATGTCGCTGCTGTCCTTGGTGACGACGACGGCGCCGAGCACCTGCTTGTAGCGGCTGACCGGCGCCGCGGCGACGAGGATGAGGTCGTTGCGCGCGTTCACATGCACGCCGGCGCGCGGCTCGCCGCGCAGGGCATGCACCGCCTCTTCGAAGTCGGCGGCGATGGGCGGCGAGGATTCGCTGTAGTGCTGGTAGCTCTCCTTGTTGGGCAAGAGCTCGATGGCCCATTCGTAGAAGTCGAGCAGCAGGTCCAGCGGCCCGCGCGACATCTCGTCGGGCGGCGGCAGGGGCTGCACGATCACCGGCCCGCCGACGCCGGCGGCCGACAGCGAATCGGCGATGATGTCGCCGTTGGTGGCGAACAGGCGCACATGCAGGCCGAGCGGCCCGGAGAGGCGGCGCACCAGGGGCCGCGCCATGGCGGTGAGGTAGTCGCCGCCGCCTTCGCCGGAATTGGAGGTGACCGCCGCCTCGCCGAGCGCCTCGGCGACGATTTGCGCCTGCACCGTGAGCGACCAGAGCTCGGAGCCGATCAGGCTTTCGCGGTAGCGGTCGAGGTAGAGCAGGCCGCCGGCGAGCGCCGCCAGCGCCAGGATGTTGACGAAGAGGATGCGCCAGGTGAGCGACAGGCCACGGCGGCGGCGCGGCCGGCGCGGCGATGCGCGCGACGGCGACGCGGCACGCGCCGGCGTGGCGTCATCGCCGTCGGAGTCGGCATCGGCCGTGCGCGCGGATTCGTCCTCATAGCGGCGCTCGCCGGCCGGCCCCGCCGGGGCGTCGTCCCGGCCGGAGTCGTCGCGAGAGCCGGCATCGTCGCCGGGCCACCGTCGCCGCAGTTGTCGCGCCAATCTGTCCATGCCCTTGTGGAGCCGTGAAATGCAGTGCCGTGAAACGCCGGGCCGAGGAGGGCCGGTGCGTTCCCTGGATGTCCGCTACTTGTCCTTGTAGCGGTAGCCCAGACCGTACAGCGTCTCGATCTGGTTGAACTCCTTGTCGAGCGCCTTGAGCTTGCGCCGCAGCCGCTTGATGTGGCTGTCGATGGTGCGGTCGTCGACGTAGACATGCTCGCCGTAGGCGGCGTCCATCAGCTGGTCGCGGTTCTTCACGTGGCCGGGCCGCATGGCGAGCGACTGCAGGATGAGGAATTCGGTGACCGTGAGCTGCGCCGGCTTGTCCTGCCAGGTGCAGAGGTGCCGCGCGGGATCGAGCACGAGGTCGCCGCGCACGATGGCGCCCTCGCTGGCGCTCGGCGCGGGCGCGCCCTCGACGGACAGCTCCTTGCGGCGCAGCAGCGTGCGGATGCGCTCGATCAGCAGGCGCTGCGAGAAGGGCTTGCGGATGTAGTCGTCGGCGCCCATGCGCAGGCCGAGCACCTCGTCGAGCTCGTCGTCCTTCGAGGTGAGGAAGATCACCGGCAGCTGCGACTGGCGGCGCAGGCGCGTGAGCAGCTCCATGCCGTCCATGCGCGGCATCTTGATGTCGAGGATGGCGACGTCGGGCGGCCGCTCGCTCAGGCCCTTCAGCGCCTGCTCGCCGTCCGTGTAGGTGCGGACCTCGAAGCCCTCGGCCTCGAGCGAGATGGAGACGGAGGTCAGGATGTTCTGGTCGTCGTCGACCAAGGCGATGGTGCGGCGCGTCTTGGCGGGGGCGCCGCCGGGTTTCGTCGTCATGATGTCGGGCATGGTGCTCGCGTTTGCGCTCTTCGGGCGGAAATGGGGGTCGGGCCGCGCCGGACCGCCATTTTGCATGGTTTGGACCCGGCTGGCAAAACCCGGTGACCGGGCCCGCCGCCGAGCCCCCATAATAAACCCCTGAAATATGACGGAAAAACGACGTTTCATGGCCCTGGGACAAAGATCGGACAGGACGGCGGGACGGCGGACTTTCCGCAGGCCAGACCGGTCCGCCGTATGAACTTTGAGGCAAAATTCATACGAATCTGTTGACCGGCCCCACCCCCCACTTATGATGGCCCGGCTTTCCAGACGGCCTTTTTCGCCCGCATCCGGGCGGGTCCACTTCTTTCAAATCATTCATTTGCCGGCGATTTTCGCGGCCGGCCGAGGATTTCCCGTGATTTCCGTCCTGCTGCTCGGCTTATTCCTCGGCATGAAGCACGCCATGGAGGCGGACCATGTCGCCGCCGTCGCCAGCCTGGCGGCGCGCAGCGGCACCGTCGGCGAGGCCGCCCGCCTCGGCGTCGCCTGGGGCATGGGCCACACGCTGACCCTCTTCGTCATCGGCGCCGCCGTCCTGCTGCTCGGCGCCGCCATCCCCGAGACCGCCACCCATGTGCTGGAATTCGCCGTCGGCGTCGTGCTCGTCGGCCTCGGCATCGACGTCGTGCGCCGCATGCTGAAGGAAGGCGTGCATGTCCACGCCCACCAGCACCAGGGCGAGCGGCACCTGCATCTGCACCAGCACGACAACGTCGCGGCGCCCGCCGCCGTCGCCCATTCCGCCACGCCCCACGCCGTCACGTCCCATGCGCATGCGCACAAGCGCGTGCTGCCGCTGCGCGCGCTCTGCGTCGGCCTCGTCCACGGCATGGCCGGCTCGGCGGCGCTGATCGTGCTGACGCTGGGCAGCATCCAGTCCGTCTGGCTCGGCGTCGCCTACATCGGCCTGTTCGGCATCGGCTCCATCGCCGGGATGCTGGCGCTGTCGCTCGTCATCGGCCTGCCGCTGCGCCTCACCGCGCACAAGCTCGGCAACCTCTACAACGGCCTGACCGCCGTCATCGGCCTGCTGACCGTCTTCCTCGGCGCCTCGATCATGTGGAAGATCGGCATCACCGACGGCCTGTTCTTCTAGGCTTTCCCCTGATAGATCGCGCTTCTACGGACCGAGGCCGGACGGCAACCTTTCGTTAACCAACCGTTCCCTAAACTGTCACTGTCCAACAAGCCGCCGGGGAGCCTCTTTCACCAGAGAAGAGGTGAATGATGAATCAGCTCATGCCTTTCGAGCGCCGCGACGTCGTGCGCTGGGTTCTTTTCGTGCTCTGCGCCAGCTGGCTGTTCGGCGCGACCCTGCATGTCACCAACGGCGCGTCGCGCATGCTGCTCGACGGCTCCAACGCCTACATGTCCTACGAGCAGCGCCTAGCGGACTGCAGCGAGCTGCGCACCTCGCAGACGCGCTACGACTGCACCACCAAGCTCATGCTCGGGCGCGACCGCAGCGTCTTCAGCAAGATTCTCTTCGTCGTCGCCCCGCCGCTGATTCTGGTCAGCGGCCTCGGCCTCGTCGGCTTCGCGGTGCGCACCCGCGAGGCGCGCGAACGCGAGCGGGTCGCGCGCGACCTGTTCCAGGCGCAGATGGCGGCCTACCGCGAGAAGCGGGCCCTGGAAGAAGCCGAGATCGCCAGCGGCGTGCACAAGGAAGAGATGTTCCTCGACGAAGACGGCAACCTCGTCGAGCCGCCCGCCCATCTCTCGCGCTGGAAAGAGACGCCGGCGGAGCAATAGGCCGCCGGCATCCGCTCAAAATCAGTGGATAGCGGCCCAGTCGTCGCCCAGGCCGGTCTCGACGATCAGCGGCACGTCGAGCGCGAGCGCCGGCAGGGTCGCCCGCTCCATCACCTCGCGCACGACCTTGGCGGTCTTCTCCGCCTCGCCTTCCGGCATCTCGAACACCAGCTCGTCATGCACCTGCAGCAGCATCTTCGCCTTCAGGCCGGCGTCCTTTAGGGCGTCCGGGACGCGGATCATGGCGCGCTTGATGATGTCGGCGGCGGCGCCCTGCAGCGGCGCGTTGATCGCGGCGCGCTCGGCGAAGCTGCGGCGCGAGGGCACCTTGTCGTTGATCCAGGGCACGTGGATCTTGCGCCCGAAGATGGTGGTGACGAAGCCCTGCTTGCGCGCGATCTCCTTCGTCCGCTCCATGTAGTCGCGGATGCCGGGATAGCGCTCGAAGTAGGCCTTGATGTAGGACGAGGCCTCGCCCTGCGGGATGCCGAGCTGGTTGGCGAGGCCGAAGCCGCTGATGCCGTAGATGATGCCGAAGTTGATGGCCTTGGCCTTGCGGCGGATCATCGGGTCCATGCCCTTGACCGGCACGCCGAACATCTCCGACGCGGTCAGCGCGTGAATGTCGAGCCCGTCGCGGAAGGCCGTCTTCAGCGTGTCGATGCCGGCGACATGGGCGAGCAGGCGCAGCTCGATCTGCGAATAGTCGGCCGACAGCAGCTTGCAGCCCTTCTCGGCGATGAAGGCGCGGCGGATCTTGCGGCCTTCCTCGGTGCGGATCGGGATGTTCTGCAGGTTGGGATCGTTCGAGCTCAGGCGGCCGGTGGCGGCGCCCGTCATGCCGTAGCTGGTGTGCACACGGCCCGTCGAGGGATTGATCTGCTCGGCGAGCGCGTCGCTGTAGGTGCTCTTGAGCTTCTGGATCTGGCGCCAGTCGAGCACGCGCTGCGGCAGGTCGTGGCCCTGCGCCGCCAGCTCCTCCAGCACGTCGGCGCCGGTCGCGTAAGCGCCGGTCTTGCCCTTCTTGCCGCCGGGCAGGCTCATGTCGTCGAACAGCACTTCGCCCAGCTGCTTGGGCGAACCGACGTTGAACTCGCGCCCCGCGAGCTTATGGATTTCCGCTTCGAGCACATGCATGCGCTTCTCGAAGTCGGCGGACAGGCCGCGCAGCACTTCGCGGTCGACCTTGATGCCCGCGCGCTCCATGTCGGCCAGTACGCCGATCAACGGCCGCTCCAACGTCTCGTAGACCGTCGTCATGTGGTCGGAGACGAGGCGCGGCTTGAGCAGGGTATGCAGGCGCAGCGTCACGTCGGCGTCTTCCGCCGCGTAGCAGGTCGCCGAATCGAGGGCGACGCGGTCGAAGGTCACCTGCTTGCGGCCCGACCCGGTGACGTCGCCGTACTTGATCGTGCTATGGCCGAAATGCAGTTCGGCCAGGTCGTCCATGCCATGGCCGTGCAGGCCGCCTTCGAGCACGTAGGACAGCACCATGCTGTCATCGACCGGCGCGATGCCGACGCCGTAGCTCGCCAGCACCTGCCTGTCGTACTTGATGTTGTGGCCGACCTTGAGGACGCCTTCGTCCTCCAGCAGCGGCTTGAGCAGGTCGAGCGCCGTCTGCAGCGGAATCTGGCGTGGCCGCCCGCCGGTCTCGCCGGGCGCAGCGCCCAGGTCGAGCGCCAGCGACGACTGCGTCTCCGCGGCCGGATCGATATGGCCGAGCGGCAGGTAGGCCGCCTCGCCCGGCACGATGGCGAGCGAGACGCCGACCAGCTCGGCGCGCATGGGATCGAGCGACGTGGTCTCGGTGTCCACCGCAACCAGGCCGGCATCGCGGGCGCGCGCGACCCAGAGGCGCAGCGCGTCCTCGTCCTGCAGGCAGGTGTAGCTCTTCGAATCGGGCAGCTTGGACAGCGCCGCCAGCAAGGCGGCCTGCTGCTCGCCGAGCGCCACGGGCGCCGCGTCGCTCTTGCCCGGGCGGTGCGCCGTCAGCTTGGGCGGCGCGAAGCTGTCAGGGATGGCTTTGGCCTCCGACGCCGCCGCGGCTTCCGCCAGCGCGTCGTTCACCTTCACGCCGCGCGCGGCGAGGTCGCTGCCGACGCGGGCCAGCAGGCGGTTGAATTCCTGCTCCTTCAGAAAGCCGAGAAGCTTGGCCGGATCGGGCGGCTGCACGCCGAAATCGGTGTAAGCCTCGGTGACCGGCGCGTTCTCTTCGAGGCGCACCAGGTCGCGCGACATGCGGGCCTTGTCGGCGTTGGCGAGCAGGTTCTCGCGCCGCTTGGGCTGCTTGATCTCGCCCGCGCGGGCGAGAAGCGTGTCGAGGTCGCCGTAGGTGTTGATCAGCTCGGCGGCCGTCTTGTAGCCGATGCCGGGCACGCCCGGCACGTTGTCGACCGCGTCGCCGGCGAGCGACAGAACGTCGAGCACCTTTTCAGGCGCGACGCCGAACTTCTCCATCACCTCGGCGTGGCCGATGCGCTTCTGCTTCATCGGATCGAGCAGGCCCACCTTGTCGGAGATGAGCTGCATCAAGTCCTTGTCCGACGACACCACCGTGACCTCGTCGCCGTTGGCGACGGCGGCCTTGGCGTAGGTCGCGATCAGGTCGTCGGCCTCGTAGCCTTCCATCTCGATGCAGGGCACGTTGAAGGCGCGCACGGCGTCGCGGATCAGCGCGAACTGCGGGATCAGGTCTTCCGGCGCTTCGGGCCGGTTGGCCTTGTAGTCGGCATAGATGTCGTTGCGGTAGTTCTTGCGCGCGGCGTCGAAGATGACGGCGAGGTAGTCGGTCTCGGTGTCGGCGATCAGCTTCAGCAGCATCTGCGAGAAGCCGAACACCGCGTTGACCGGCGTGCCGTCGCGCCGCGTCATCGGCGGCAGGGCGTGGTAGGCGCGGAAGATGTAGCCCGACCCGTCGATCAGGTAGAGATGGTGCGGCTTGTCGCCGGCCGGCGGAGCGGGGGCTTTGGCCATGACCGTGCCGCTCAATGGGCTGCCGGTTTCGCGCCCGCCTTGTAGACATAGCGCCGGTCGCAGTAGGGGCATTCCACCTCGCCCTTGCCTTCCAGGCTGAGGTAGACGCGCGGGTGGCCGCCCGCGCCGCCGGGGCCGTCGCAGGCAACCGTGACGTCGTCGACGACGATGGTTTCGGGCGGGGTCAGGGGATTGGACGCGGCCATGGAATCTCCGGGTCGGCTATGGAGGGAGGGAACGGTGAAGCGTCCCTGGCGAGAGGCCCCGGGATTCGGCGTGGCGGTTTGACGGCAGCCGCCCGGGGGGCCAGAATGACGGCCCAGATCATACTCCTTGGCTATGCCCCGCCTCAACCCTTCTGGCCGTCCCCCTAGGTCCCCAATGTCCCATCCGAACAGCGCCCAAGAGGGCTGGCCCGACTACGCCGTCGAAATTTCCGGCCTGACCAAAACCTATGCGGCGGGCAAGAGCACCCCGGCCAAGGTGGCCCTGCGCGGCGTCGACCTGCAGATCCCGCGCGGCTCGTTCTTCGGCCTGCTGGGCCCCAACGGCGCCGGCAAGTCGACGACCATCAACATCCTCGCCGGCCTGGTCAACAAGACCGGCGGCGACGTGCGCATCTGGGGCCACGACATCGACCACGCGTCGCGCGCCGCGCGCCTGTCGATCGGCATCGTGCCGCAGGAACTGAACATCGACCCCTTCTTCACGCCGCGCGCCCTGCTCGAACTGCAGGCCGGCTTCTACGGCGTGCCCGCCAACGAGCGGCGCACCGACGAGATCCTGCGCGCCGTCGGCCTGACCGAACAGGCGGAAGCCTACGCCCGCACCCTGTCGGGCGGCATGCGCCGCCGCCTGCTGATCGGCAAGGCGATGCTGCATTCGCCGCCGATCCTGGTGCTCGACGAGCCCACCGCCGGCGTCGACCTGGAGCTGCGCCAGAGCCTGTGGGCCTACATGAAGGCGATGAACGAGCAGGGCACGACGATCCTGCTCACCACGCACTACCTGGAAGAGGCCGAGAAGCTCTGCGACCGCATCGCCATCATCGACCGCGGCGAGGTCGTCGCCTGCGACACGACGAGCGCCCTGCTGCACCGGCTCGACCGCAAGGAGCTGATCGTCACCGCCGCCGACGACATCTCCGCCGTGCCGGCCGGGCTCGAACGCTTCGCCGTCGAGCTGCTGCCGCCGCGCCGCCTGTCGTTCCGCTACCAGCCGAGCCGCACGCAGATCGGCGAGATCTTCGCCGCCATGCGCGACGCCGGCATCGTCATCGCCGATGTCACGACCGAGGAAAGCCGCCTCGAGGACATCTTCCTGGAACTGACCGGCGGACGCCGCGCCGCCGGGCTGGCCGACGCGGCGGCAGCCTCCTAGGCGCGGCTGGTGCCGGATTTGCATGGTTCGGAGTCCCGTCACCGCCGCAGGATGTTTCCCGTTGTTCGCATCTTGTTTCTCATCGCAGGCCTGTCGCTGTCGGCCTGCGCGCCACGCTTCGTCCCGGCAGGCCCACCGGTGACCGCCCCCGCGCTCGACCTCGCCGCCGACGCGCCGGCCCTGGTGACGGCCGACGGCCTGCGCCTGCCCCTGCGCAGCTGGCAGCCTTCCAGCCCTGCGAACGGCGGCGCGCCCAAGGCCATGATCCTGGCGTTGCACGGCTTCAACGACTACTCCAACGCCTTCGAGGACGCCGGCGCCTTCTGGGCGGCACGCGGCATCGCCACCTACGCCTACGACCAGCGCGGCTTCGGCGCCGCCGCCGACACGGGCCGCTGGGCCGGCCTGCCCGCCTATGTCGACGACCTGCGCACGGCGGCGGCGCTGCTGCGCGCGCGCCATCCCGGCGTGCCGCTGTTCATCCTCGGCGAGAGCATGGGTGGCGCCATCGTCATGTCGGCGATGACGAACGACGATCCGCCGACGGCGGACGGCGTCATCCTGGTCGCTCCCGCCGTGTGGGACCGCAGCCACATGCCGTTCTACCAGACCGTGCCGCTGTGGCTGGCGACGCACACGGTGCCCTGGATGCGCCTGAGCGCGTCGGGCCTCGACATCCTGCCCTCCGACAACATCGACATGCTGCGCAAGCTGTCGGCCGACCCGCTCGTCATCAAGTCGACGCGCATCGACACCATCGGCGGCCTCGTCGACCTGATGGACACCGCCTTCGATGCGGCCGCCAAGCTCGGCGTGCCGAGCCTGGTGCTCTACGGCAACCGCGACGAGGTGGTGCCGAAGGAGCCGACGCTCGACATGATGGCGAAGCTGCCGCGCACCGGCGGCCATACGGTCGCGATCTACAGCCACGGCTATCACATGCTGCTGCGCGACCTGCAGGGCGAAGCCGTGATGGCCGACATCCTGTCATGGATCGCAGCACCCGCCGGCGGTCTGCCCTCCGGCGCCGACGCTGCGGCGAGCCGCGAGCTGACGAGCGCGCCCGCCAAGGCGCGTTAACGCTCATCTCCGCGCAACGTCCACGGAACTCAGGCGATCTGACAATCGTTTGATCAGTCGTGACCATAACCGGTCGCTGGGGACTTATCGCATTGCAACATGAGTGGTTACTGGCCGGAGCCTTGCCGCGCGGCCTCGCACGGACCTAAGCTCAGGAATTGATTCCCCCGCGCGCCCTTACGGAGAACCGCAGATGACCCTGTCCTTCCGCCTGCCCCGCCGCGCCGCCATCGTTGCAACAGCCCTCGTCGCCCTCGCCGCCGCCGCGCCCTTCGCCGGCGCCGAAGCGCAGCAGATCACCCAGCTCAAGCTCATGGCGCCGGCCGCGCCCGGCGGCGGCTGGGATTCGACGGCGCGCCAGATGCAGGCGGCCCTCACCCAGGCCGGCATCGTGAAGAACGTGCAGGTCGCCAACGTCACCGGCGCCGGCGGCACCATCGGCCTGGCGTCGCTCGTCAACAACATGAAGGGCGACGGCAACCAGCTGATGGTCAACGGCCTCGTCATGGTCGGCGCCATCCTGACCAACAAGTCGGCGGTGACGCTGGCGCAGACCACGCCCATCGCGCGCCTGACCGGCGAGTATGAAGTGGTCGTCGTGCCCGCCGCCTCGCCGATCAAGACGATGAAAGAGCTCGCCGACAAGATCAAGGCGAACCCCGGCGCGGTCGCCATCGCCGGCGGCTCGGCCGGCGGCACCGACCACATCCTCGCCGGCCTGATCGCCAAGGACGTCGGCGCCGACCCGAGCAAGATCAACTACATCCCCTTCTCCGGCGGCGGCGAAGCCCTCGCCGCCATCATGGGCAACCATGTGGCGGCAGGCATCAGCGGCTACGGCGAGTTCTCCGGCCCGATCAAGGCCGGCCGCCTGCGCGTGCTCGCCATCTCGTCCGACAAGCGCGTGCCCGGCCTCGACATCCCGACCCTGAAGGAAGGCGGCGTGAACATCGAGTTGGCCAACTGGCGCTCGGTCGTCGCCCCGCCGGGCCTGAGTGCCGCGCAGACCGCCGCCCTGATCGACGTCGTCGACAAGATGGTCAAGACGCCGCAGTGGAAGGCCATCCTCGAGAAGAACGACTGGACCGACCTCTACATGCCGGGCGACCAGTTCGCCGCCTACATGAAGGCCGAGGACGCCCGCACCACCGACATCCTCAAGACCATCGGCCTGGCGAAGTAAAGACCTGACAGGCGGCGGTCCGGCCATCGGGCCGGATCGCCGCCGCACAGAGCAACGTCACCGCGTTTCCGTCATCGCGTCACGCCTGCAACAACGGTCCGGTCACATGCGTCATCGCTTCCTTCGCGGCGAGGTTCTCCTCGCCCTCGGCGTCATCGCCCTCGGGTTTCTCTTCATCGCCGGCACGATGGCCATTCCGGTCTCGACCAGCGGCTATTCCCGGGTCGGCCCCGCCGACTTTCCCTGGGGCGTGTCCATCGCGCTCCTGGTGATCGGCGGCTTCCTGCTGCGCGAGGCCTTGTCCGGCAAGTGGGTCGGCGAAGGGTCGCAGCCCGACGCGCCGCCCTTCGTCCTCGGCCCCTTCCTCTGGATCAGCCTCGGGCTGATCCAGAACCTGCTGCTGATGGAGCCGGCCGGCTTCGTCGTCGCCTCGGCGGCGCTGTTCGTCTGCACCGCCTACGGCTTCGGCGCCCGCAACTGGATCGTCACGGCGCTCATCGCCGTCGTGCTGTCGCTCGTCACCTATCTCGGCTTCAGCTACGGCCTCGACGTCGGCCTGCCGCCCGGCCTCCTGCAGGGGATCGTCTGATGGACACCTTCAATGCCCTGATGCACGGCTTCTCCGTCGCGCTGACGCTCGCCAACCTCGGCTGGGCGCTGCTCGGCGTGACGCTCGGCACGGCGGTCGGCGTGCTGCCCGGCATCGGCCCGGCGCTCACGGTGGCGCTGCTGCTGCCGATCACCTTCAACCTGGAGCCGACCAGCGCCTTCATCATGTTCGCCGGCATCTACTACGGCGGCATGTACGGCGGCTCGACCACCTCGATCCTGCTCAACACGCCGGGCGAGAGCGCCTCGATCATCACCTCCATCGAGGGCAACCTCATGGCCAAGCGCGGCCGCGCCGGCCCGGCGCTCGCCACGGCGGCCATCGGCTCCTTCGTCGCCGGCTCCATCGCGACGGCGGCGCTCACCTTCCTGGCCCCCGCCGTCGCCGACTTCGCGCTGCGCTTCGGCCCCGCCGACTATTTCGCCATCATGGTGCTGAGCTTCACCACGGTTTCCGCCGTGCTCGGCAACTCCCTGCCGCGCGGCCTGGCGAGCCTGCTGTTCGGCGTGGCGCTCGGCCTCGTCGGCATCGACAGCCAGACCGGCCAGGCGCGCTTCGCCCTCGGCATCCCGCAGATGCTCGACGGCATCGACGTGGTGATCGTCGTCATCGGCCTCTTCGCCGTCGGCGAGACGCTCTACGTCGCAACGCGCAAGACCGGCCCCGAAACCATGAACCAGGTGAAGGGCGCCACCTGGATGTCGAAGCTCGACTGGGCCCGTTCCTGGAAGCCCTGGCTGCGCGGCACGGCGCTCGGCTTCCCCTTCGGCGCCATGCCGTCGGGCGGCGGCGAGATTCCCACCTTCATGTCCTACGCCATCGAGAAGAAGCTGACCAAGCATCCGGGGGAGTTCGGCCATGGCGCCATCGAGGGCGTCGCCGGGCCGGAAGCGGCCAACAACGCCGCCGCCGCCGGCGTGCTGGTGCCGCTGCTCACCCTCGGCCTGCCGACCTCGGCCACGGCGGCGATCATGCTCGCCGCCTTCCAGCAGTACGGCCTGCAGCCCGGCCCGCTGCTGTTCGACACCAACCCGGACCTCGTCTGGGGCCTGATCGCCAGCCTCTATGTCGGCAACGTCATGCTGCTGGTGCTCAACCTGCCGCTCGTCGGCCTGTGGGTGAAGCTGCTGACCATTCCGCGGCCCTACCTCTACGGCGGCATCCTGATCTTCGCGACGCTCGGCACCTACAGCCTGAACAACTCGGTCGTCGACCTGATCACGCTCTACGTCGTCGGCGTCGCCGGCTTCCTGATGCGGCGCTTCGACATTCCCGTGGCGCCGGCTGTGATCGGCCTGATCCTGGGACCGCTCGCCGAGCAGCAGATGCGCCGCGCGCTCTCCATCAGCCAGGGCGATTTCTCGATCTTCGTCACGGAGCCGATCTCGGCGGCGCTGCTGGCGCTGGCCTGCGTCGTGCTGATCGGCCCGATGATCTGGAAGGCCACCCATCGCGACAAGGCGGCCGGCACGCCCGCCTGACCGACTGAGCCTGCAAAGCAAGACGGGCGCATCCGACGATGCGCCCGTTTTCGTTTCCGCTTCAAGAACCGTCACCCTCTGACTTGATCCGAGGGTCCATCCATCGACCGAACAAACGTCGACATGGATCCTCGGGTCGCGCCCGAGGATGACGATGGCAGAAGCTAGCTCAAGTCCGGCAGGCAGCGCACCGCGTGCTCGCGCTTGGTGCCTGCGCCCTTGGCGACGGCGCGCCTGTAGATCTCCATGGCCGCCGCCACGTCGCCGAGGCCGAGGCCCATGAACTTGTAGAGCGTCATGTCGGTGCCGGCCGGACGGGCGACCTTGCCGCCTGCCGCCTTGACGATCTCGGAGAGCTGCTTGACCGCGCCCCAGCCGGGACCGATGCCCTGCGCGAAGGCGTCGTTCAGCTCGCGGGCGTTCTCCTGGCACTGCTCGATGTTGTCGACGACGATCATCGAAGCGCGGCCCACCACGTCGGGCGCGATTTCGGCGAAGGCCGGGATGATGGCGCCGCCCGCCGTCACATGCACGCCCTTGGCGAGCATCCCGGCGTGCAGGAACGGCTCCTTGGCGCGCGTGAAGGTGGCGACCATCGGCGCGTCCTTCACGCAGTCTTCCAGCGAGCCGGCGTTCACCACCTCGAAGGGGAACTGCGACTTCACCAGCTCGACGAAGGCGGCGCGGTTGGCCGCCGTCGGCGAGAAGACGCGCAGGCGCTTCAAGGGCCGCACCACATGGACGGCGGCGACCTGAGTGATCGACTGCTTGCCAGTGCCGACGATGGCCATGTCATCGGCCCCTTCGGGGGCGAGGTACTTGGTCGCGACCGAAGCGAGCGCCGCGGTGCGCATCTGCCCCAGCGCGATCGATTCGAAGATCGCCTTGACCTTACCGTTGGCGGCGTCGAGCAGGATGGTGAGCGGCTCCGACGAGCCGCCGACGTTGCTCCACAGCTTGCCGCCGACCAAGCCTTCGGAGACGAACTGCGCGCCGGTGACGTTGACCGAGCCGCCGGCCCAGACCGTCTGCGCCTTGTACATGTTCTTGGCCTTGCCCTCGGCCTCCAGGATCAGCGCGCGCTCGAGCGCCGCGACGACGCCGGAGAGGTTGATGAGCGAGGTGACGTCCTTCTCGGTGAGCCAGAGGAAGGGCGGCAGCGGCGCGGCGTCGGCCATGGCGGAATCTCCGGTAGGGAAACGGCGCATGCGGAACCTGCGCGATGCGATACCGGCTGAGATAGCCCCCTAGCCTTGCTATGGCAAGTGCGCTGGCCATGGCAAGTGGCAGGCCCTGGCAACCCCATCCCGCCCCGGCCCAGGGGAGGACCGCAGGCGGCCGATCTGCTATCCTGGAAGCCTCATCAGGAGGTGCGCCATGTACATCGCCATGAATCGTTTTCGCATCGTCAAAGGCCAGGAAGCCGAGTTCGAGCGCATCTGGAAGGAGCGCGACAGCCATCTCGGCGGCGTGCCCGGCTTCGTCGAATTCCACCTGCTGCGCGGCCCGGCGGCCGAGGACCACACGGTCTACCTGTCACATACGATCTGGGAGAGCGGCGCCGCCTTCGAGGCCTGGACGCGCTCCGAGGCCTTCCGCCTCGCCCACGCCAACGCCGGCAAGACGCGGGAAGGCATCTACCAGGGGCCGCCGCGTTTCGAGGGATTCGAGGCGGTGCAGGTCAAGACCCGCGCCGACCTGGCCCGGCCGGTTCAGCCCTGAAGCCCGCCGGAACGGCCGGAAAACGCGCCCCGGCGCGGCGCCGGGCCGAAAATGCCGCTCCATGGACTTGGCCGGGGCTTTCCCCTAAAGTGCCGCCCGCGCCGCCCCCGATGCAACGTCGGAGCCGGGACATCCCGGCGGCAGCGCACCGCGGTCACGCGGCGAGCACCCGTAGCTCAGCTGGATAGAGCGCTGCCCTCCGAAGGCAGAGGTCACAAGTTCGAATCTTGTCGGGTGCGCCAGCTTCCTCAATCGAGAACCCAGACGCGGCGGACGGAGCTTTGCGCGAGGCCCATTCCCTTGTCGCAGCCGACTTCAGGTTTGATAAGCTGCGCCCGTCGAGCGGGCCGGGGGCGCCCGAGTTTGGAGACGCGATGGTAAAGGCGCTGAACCGTTCCTTGGATTCCTCGGTGGAGGACAGGCTATTCGCGGACCTGCAGCGCGAAGGCGTCGCCTGCCTGGAAGATGCGGTCACGCCCGAATATCTGCAGCTCTGCCGGGCTCGCGTGGAAGAGCTGCTGCGGGAAAAGGGCGAGCGCTACTTCACCATCATCCAGCCGTGGAAGGAAAACCCCTCCTTTCCCTTCGAGCTGCTGGCGACCGATCCCGCTTTCCTCGCCTTGATGCGCAACCTGTCGGTCCGCGGCCATTCGCCGGACTCCGTCGCGGGCCAGGAACTCTACAACGTGCTCCGCGTGATCGCCGGCCAGGATTCCGGCACCCGCGCCTTCGAGTTTCACTACGACGCGACCGTGGTGACCATCCTGATGCCGCTCTTCATTCCGGGCGGCGAGCCGAACAAGTCGGGCGACCTCGTCGCCTTGCCGCTGCACCGCGGATACCGCAGGTTCGCGCTGCTGAACGTCATCGAGAAGGTCCTGCTCCAGAACCCCATCGCCTACCGGCTGTATGGCCGCCGCTTCGGCAAGGGCGACCGCAACGTCGTCAAGCTGAAGTCGGGCAACCTCTACTTCTTCTGGGGCTACCGCACCTTGCATGGGAACCTGCCCTGCGAGCCCAACCGGCGGCGCGCGACCCTGCTGTTCCACTACGGCGACCCGCATCGCAGCAGCCTGCTGACGAAGGGCATCCTGAGGCTGCGCCGGCTGCGCGAGCAGATCCGCCTCGGGGCCCGTTGATGGCCCCGTTAGTAGCTGGCGCGACAAGGCGCAGCCTGCCCGACGGCAAGGCCATTTCCGCCTTGGGATTCGGCTGCTCGTCCCTCTGGGCCAAGCCCAGCTTCGACGCCGAAGAGGCCCAGGCCATCCTCGAAACGGCGGAGCGCGCCGGCATCAATCATTTCGACACTGGCCCCAGCTATGGCGACGGCGAACGACGCCTCGGCCGTTTCCTCCAGGCGCGGGACCTGTCGCGCCTCGTCGTCTCGACCAAGGTCGGCACCCATCCGCTGCCGGACGGCGGCATGAGCCGGTCCTTCGATCCGGGGGACATCCGTCGCAGCTTCGACGAGAGCCTGCGACGCCTGGGCGTCGACCGTGTCGACATCCTCTATCTGCATGGGCCGTCGGCGGCCGACCTCTCGCTCCCCGTCCTGCAGTTCTTCGACGAAGAGAAGCGACGCGGCCGCATCGCCTACAGCGGCGTGAATTCCTTCGACCCCGCCGTCCTGGAAGCGACGCTTGCGACGCCCATCGACGCCGTCATGCTGCAGTACAGCGCCGTCGACCTGCGCTGCGAGCCGCTCATCGAACGGCTCCATGGCCGCGGAAAGACCGTCATCGCCGGCACCATCCTCGGCCAGAGCGTCTACGACCTCCGCACGTTCCTTCCCACCAGCGCGAAAGCGCTGTGGTACCTGGCGCGCGCTCTGAAGAACGACCCGCTGTTCGCGCTCAAGGGACGGCGCTTCGCGCAGCGGGCGGCGAAGCTCGCCCTGCCGCCGCAGGACGCGGCCATCCGCTTCGCCGTGAATCATCCGCTGCTGACAAGCTGCCTGTTCGGCACGACCCGCGCCGCCCATGTGACGGCGAACATGGCCGCCGCCGGACAGCCAATGACGCTGCGCGAGAGAGACTTTCTGGTCGGGCGCATTCCCAATCCCTGAACGAAAACGGCGGCACCCTGGGGTGCCGCCGTTCTTGCAGGCGCGGTTCGCTGGGAGCGTCGGGGTTAGCCGATGTTCTTGGCGAGGAAGTCGATGGTGCGCTGGCGGGCGAGCTTGGCCGAGGCCTCGTGGTAGCTGCC
>DASYCO010000025.1:0-8327 GCA_036500145.1 Alphaproteobacteria bacterium
AAGCCCCTCGCCTTGAGCACATTTGTCAGCCTTCCCAATGACTTGGGGTGGGCATCTATAAAGTTTCCGTGGCCTTGCGTCTAGACTGTGCGGTCTACCACCAGGGCCTGAAAGAGGGCCGCATACTATGTACGCGACCTACCCCCGTCAAGCGGAAACCCAAGAGGAATCGGGGACTTACCCCTCTTGCGGAAAGCCGGCCAAGTTCAAGCCGTTACCTTCCATCCGGCCTCTTCCGGATGCCTTCTCCTACCACCGCTTGTGGGGCAGGAGTCGTAAATTCCGCCCCCTCCTCTCAGAGGGGGCGGTTTTTTAGACGATATTAGGAAGCCACCTTCGGCTCCGGCTGCGCTTCGAGCACCGCCGTCTCCTCGGCCTGGGCCAGCTCGGCCAGCTCGCGGTCGCGCTGGGCGGCCACTTCCTTGAAGCGGTTCATCAGGGCGCCGGTACCGGCCGGGATGAGGCGGCCGACGATGACGTTCTCCTTCAGGCCGACCAGGCGGTCGACGCGGCCGGACACGGCCGCCTCGGTGAGCACCCGGGTGGTCTCCTGGAAGGAGGCCGCCGAGATGAACGACGAGGTCTGCAGGCTCGCCTTGGTGATGCCCTGAAGCACCGGATGCGCCGTCGCGGGCTTGAAGCCCTCGGCCTCCGTCTTGGCGTTGACCGCCTCGTACTCCAGACGGTCGATGATCTCGCCGGCCAGGAACGTGGTCTCGCCCGGATCCTCGATCTCGATCTTCTGCAGCATCTGGCGGCAGATCACTTCGATGTGCTTGTCGTTGATCTTCACGCCCTGCAGACGATAGACGTCCTGGATCTCGTTGACGAGGTAGCTCGCCAGCGCTTCCACGCCGAGGACGCGCAGGATGTCGTGCGGAACGGGGCTGCCGTCCATCAGCAGGTCGCCCCGCTGGACGTAGTCGCCTTCCTGCACGCTGATCTGCTTGCCCTTCGGCATCAGGTACTCGATCGGCTCGCCCTCTTCCGGACGGACGATGATGCGGCGCTTCGACTTGTAGTCCTTGCCGAATTCGACGCGGCCGGCGATGTCGCTGATGATCGCGTAGTCCTTCGGCTTGCGGGCCTCGAAGAGCTCGGCGACGCGCGGCAGACCGCCGGTGATGTCGCGGGTCTTCGAGAACTCGCGCGGAATGCGCGCCAGCACGTCGCCGGCATGCACCGTCGCGCCGTTCTCGATGCTGAGAATGGCGTCGACCGAGAGGAAGTAGCGGGCCTCGATGCCGTTGGCGAGGTTGATGACCTCGCCCTTCTCGTCACGCAGGGTGATGCGCGGACGCAGATCGGCGGCCTTCGGCTGCGACTTCCAGTCGACCACGGTCTTGTTCGAGATGCCCGTCGCCTCGTCGACGACGTCGCGGTAGGTCACGCCGTCGATCATGTCGACGAAATGCGCCGTGCCGGCGCGCTCGGTGATGAGCGGCAGGGTGTACGGGTCCCATTCGGCCAGCTTCTGGCCCTTGGTCGCCATGTCGCCCTCGTCCACCATCAGGCGGGCGCCGTAAGGCACCTTGTGGCGCGCCTTGACGCGGCCCGACTCGTCGGTCAGCACGAGCTCGCTGTTGCGGCCCATGACGACCGGACGGCCCGAGCTGTCGACGACGACGTTGCGGTTGACGACGCCGACCTTGCCGTCGAACACGGCCTCGACGCTCGACTGCGCCGCGCCACGCTGGGCGGCGCCGCCGATGTGGAACGTGCGCATGGTCAGCTGCGTGCCGGGCTCGCCGATGGACTGCGCGGCGATGACGCCGACAGCCTCGCCGATGTTGACGCGCGTGCCGCGCGCCAGGTCGCGGCCGTAGCACTTGCCGCAGACGCCGTTCGTGCTTTCGCAGGTCAGCACCGAGCGGATCTTCACCTCTTCGACGCCGGCCTTCTCGACGCGCTCGACGGCATCCTCGTCCATCAGCTCGCCGGCGGGCACGATGACCTTGCCGGACAGCGGATCGACGACGTCGGCCGCGGGCACGCGGCCGAGGATGCGGTCGCTCAGCGATTCGATGACGTTGCCGCCCTCGATGATCGCAGTGGCGAGCAGGCCACGGGTGGTGCCGCAGTCTTCCTCGAAGATGATCGCGTCCTGGGCGACGTCGACGAGACGGCGCGTCAGGTAGCCCGAGTTGGCGGTCTTCAAGGCGGTGTCGGCGAGGCCCTTGCGGGCGCCGTGCGTCGAGTTGAAGTACTCGAGCACGCTCAGGCCTTCCTTGAAGTTCGAGATGATCGGCGTCTCGATGATCTCGCCCGACGGCTTGGCCATCAGGCCGCGCATGCCGGCGAGCTGCTTGATCTGCGCTTCGGAGCCGCGCGCGCCGGAGTGGGCCATCATGTACACCGAGTTGGGCTGCTCGCCCTTCTTCGGCGACGAGATCGCCTTCATCATCTCCTTGGAGACCATGTCCGTGCAGTGCGACCAGGCGTCGATCACCTTGTTGTACTTTTCGCCCTGCGTGATCAGGCCGTCGAGGTACTGCTGCTCGTACTCCTCGATCTTCGCCTGGGTCTCGCTGACCAGCTTGCCCTTGGCGGCCGGGATGACGAGGTCGTCCTTGCCGAACGACAGGCCGGCGCGGAAGGCGTTGCTGAAGCCAAGCGTCATCAGGCGGTCGCAGAAGATCACCGTCTCCTTCTGGCCGCAGTTGCGGTAGACGACGTCGATGAGGTTCTGCACGTCCTTCTTGGTCAGGTTGCGATTGATGAGATCGAACGGGACCGCCTGGTGGCGCGGCAGGATTTCCGACAGCAGCATGCGGCCGGGCGTCGTCTCGACGCGCACGGTCACCGGCAGGCCTTCGGAGTCGATCGTCTTGTAGCGGGCCTTGATCGGGCTGTGCATGGTCACGGCGCCGGCGTCGAGGCCGAGCTGGATCTCGTTGAGGTCGCCGAACGCCATGCCCTCGCCGGGCTGCCCCTCGCGGTCCATCGTCATGTAGTAGAGGCCGAGAATGATGTCCTGGCTCGGCACGATGATGGGCTTGCCGGAGGCCGGGCTGAGGATGTTGTTGGTCGACATCATCAGCACGCGCGCTTCCAGCTGCGCTTCCAGCGACAGCGGCACGTGGACGGCCATCTGGTCGCCGTCGAAGTCGGCGTTGAAGGCGGCGCAGACCAGCGGGTGCAGCTGGATGGCCTTGCCTTCGATCAGCGTCGGCTCGAAGGCCTGGATGCCCAGGCGGTGCAGCGTCGGCGCGCGGTTGAGCATCACGGGGTGCTCGCGGATCACCTCTTCCAGGATGTCCCACACCTCGGGACGCTCCTTCTCGACCATGCGCTTGGCAGCCTTGATGGTGGTCGCCATGCCGTAGGTCTCGAGCTTCGAGTAGATGAACGGCTTGAACAGCTCGAGCGCCATCTTCTTCGGCAGGCCGCACTGGTGCAGCTTCAGCTCGGGACCGACGACGATCACCGAACGGCCGGAGTAGTCGACGCGCTTGCCGAGCAGGTTCTGGCGGAAGCGGCCCTGCTTGCCCTTGAGCATGTCGGACAGCGACTTCAGCGGACGCTTGTTGGCGCCGGTGATGACGCGCGCGCGGCGGCCGTTGTCGAACAGCGCGTCAACGGCTTCCTGCAGCATGCGCTTTTCGTTGCGCACGATGATGTCGGGCGCGCGCAGCTCAATCAGGCGCTTCAGGCGGTTGTTGCGGTTGATGACGCGGCGGTACAGGTCATTCAGGTCGGACGTGGCGAAGCGGCCGCCGTCGAGCGGCACCAGCGGGCGCAGCTCGGGCGGAATGACCGGGACGACCTCGAGGATCATCCATTCCGGGCGCGCGCCGGACTCGATGAAGGCCTCGACGAGCTTCAGGCGCTTCACGAGCTTCTTGCGCTTCGCCTCGGAGGTGGTCTCCTTCAGCTCGACGCGCATCTCCTCGCGTTCCTTGGTCAGGTCGATGGCGGCCAGCATGTCGCGCAGCGCCTCGGCGCCGATCGACGCCGTGAAGGCATCCTCGCCGTAGTCGTCCTGCGCCTTGACGTACTGCTCTTCCGTCAGCAGCTCGAGCTTCTTCAGCGGGGTCAGGCCCGGCTCGATGACGACGTAGTTCTCGAAGTAGAGGACGCGCTCGAGGTCCTTCAGCGTCGTGTCGATCAGCATGCCGATGCGGCTCGGCAGCGACTTCAGGAACCAGATGTGGGCGACTGGCGAGGCCAGCTCGATGTGGCCCATGCGCTCGCGGCGCACCTTCGAGAGCGTGACTTCGACGCCGCACTTCTCGCAGGTGATGCCCTTGTACTTCATGCGCTTGTATTTGCCGCACAGGCACTCGTAGTCCTTGATCGGACCAAAGATGCGTGCGCAGAACAGGCCGTCACGCTCGGGCTTGAACGTGCGGTAGTTGATGGTCTCGGGCTTCTTGATCTCGCCGAACGACCACGAGCGGATGCGCTCCGGGCTCGCGATCGAGATCTGGACCTGGTCGAAGGTCTGGGGGCCGGCGGCCTGGCCGAAGATTTTCATCAACTCATTCATAAATTCTCTCCTCACATCCCATGCCCGGCGCCGCCGGACGAGGCGCGGCGGGGTGAGCCCCCGCCGCGGTCAGGTTCCTGATCGATCAGTAGTCTTGCTGGTTCAGCTCGACGTTGAGGCCAAGCGACCGAAGTTCCTTCACGAGCACGTTGAAGGATTCCGGAATGCCCGCCTCGAAGGTGTCGTCGCCGCGCACGATGGCCTCGTAGACCTTTGTGCGGCCGGCCACGTCGTCGGACTTCACCGTCAGCATTTCCTGCAGCGTGTAGGCCGCGCCGTAAGCTTCGAGCGCCCACACTTCCATTTCGCCGAAGCGCTGGCCGCCGAACTGGGCCTTGCCGCCCAGCGGCTGCTGGGTGACGAGGCTGTAGGGGCCGATGGAACGCGCGTGAATCTTGTCGTCCACCAAGTGGTGCAGCTTCAGCATGTAGATGTAGCCCACGGTGACCTTGCGGTCGAAGGTGCGGCCCGTGCGGCCGTCGACCAGAGTCATCTGGCCGGAGGTCGCGAGGCCCGCCTTCTTCAGCATGTCGTTGATGTCGGCTTCGCGCGCGCCGTCGAACACCGGCGTCGCCACCGGCACGCCCTTGCGCTGGTTCTCAGACAGCTCGGCGACCTGGGCGTCGTCGAGGCTGGCGATGTCGTCGTCATAGACCTTGTCGCCGTAGATGCCCTTCAGCGTGCCGCGCAGCCCGTCCATCTTGGCCGCATCGCGACGGTAGGCGTCGAGCGCCACGCCGATCTGCTTGCCGAGGCCGGCCGCGGCCCAGCCGAGGTGGGTCTCGAGGATCTGGCCGACGTTCATGCGAGAAGGCACGCCCAGCGGGTTCAGGACGATGTCGACCGGCGTGCCGTCTTCCAGGTACGGCATATCTTCCATCGGGACGATCCGCGACACGACGCCCTTGTTGCCGTGACGGCCGGCCATCTTGTCGCCCGGCTGCATCTTGCGCTTCACCGCGACGAAGACCTTGACCATCTTCATCACGCCCGGCGGCAACTCGTCGCCGCGCTGCAGCTTCTCGACCTTGTTCTCGAAGCGGGCCTGCAGCAGCGTGACGCTGTCGTCGAACTGCTTCTTCAGGGCCTCGATGTCGGCCATGGTCTTGTCGTTCTTGACCGTGACCTGACGCAGCTGGCCGATGGTGTACTCCTCGAACACCTTGTCGGTGATCTTGGTGTCCGGCTTCATCTGCTTCGGGCCCGACGCGGCCTGCTTGTTGATCAGCAGCTCCCTCAGGCGCGCGGCGAAGCCACGCTCCAGGATCGCCTTTTCGTCGTCGCGGTCCTTGGTCAGGCGCTCGATCTGGTCGCGCTCGATGGCGAGGGCGCGCTCGTCCTTCTCCACGCCGCGGCGGGAGAAGACGCGGACCTCGACGATCGTGCCGGCGACGCCCGGCGGCAGGCGCAGCGACGTGTCGCGCACGTCGGAGGCCTTTTCGCCGAAGATGGCGCGCAGCAGCTTCTCTTCCGGCGTCATCGGGCTTTCGCCCTTCGGCGTGACCTTGCCGACGAGAATGTCGCCCGGGTTCACTTCGGCGCCGATGTAGACGATGCCGGCTTCGTCGAGGTTCTTCAGGGCCTCTTCGCCGACGTTCGGGATGTCGCGCGTGATCTCTTCCTGGCCGAGCTTGGTGTCCCGGGCCATGACCTCGAATTCCTCGATGTGGATCGAGGTGAAGACGTCATCGCGCACGATGCGCTCGGAGAGCAGGATCGAATCTTCGAAGTTGTAGCCGTTCCACGGCATGAAGGCGCAGAGCACGTTGCGGCCGAGCGCCAGCTCGCCGAGCTGGGTCGACGGGCCGTCGGCCACGATGTCGCCCTGCTTCACCATGTCGCCCACCTTCACCAGAGGCTTCTGGTTGATGCAGGTGTTCTGGTTGGAACGCTGGAACTTCAGCAGGTTGTAGATGTCGACCGCCGGCGCCGCGCTGTTCGTCTCTTCCGTGGCGCGGATGACGATGCGGGTCGCGTCGATCTGGTCGATGACGCCAGAGCGCTTCGCCACGATGGCGGCGCCCGAGTCGCGAGCGACGACTTCTTCCATGCCGGTGCCGACGATCGGCGCGTCGGCCTGGATGAGCGGCACGGCCTGACGCTGCATGTTCGAGCCCATGAGCGCGCGGTTCGCGTCGTCGTTCTCGAGGAACGGGATCATCGCCGCGGCGACGGAGACGAGCTGCTTCGGCGAGACGTCGATCAGCGTGATTTCGCTGGCCGGCGAGACGACGAATTCGCCCGAACGGCGGCAGCTGACGAATTCCGCCGTGAAGCGGTTCTTGTCGTCGAGCTCGGCGTTCGCCTGGGCGATCGTATGCTTGCCCTCTTCCATGGCGGACAGGTAGACGACGTCATTGCTGACGATGCCGTCCTTCACCTTGCGGTAGGGGCTCTCGATGAAGCCGTACTTGTTCACGCGCGCGTAGGTGGCGAGCGAGTTGATCAGTCCGATGTTCGGGCCTTCCGGCGTCTCAATCGGGCAGATGCGGCCGTAGTGCGTCGGATGCACGTCGCGCACTTCGAAGCCGGCGCGCTCGCGGGTCAGGCCGCCAGGCCCGAGGGCCGACAGACGGCGCTTGTGGGTGATCTCCGACAGCGGGTTGGTCTGGTCCATGAACTGGCTGAGCTGCGACGAACCGAAGAACTCGCGCACGGCGGCAGCCGCCGGCTTGGCGTTGATCAGGTCGTGCGGCATGACCGAGTCGATGTCGACCGAGCTCATGCGCTCGCGGATGGCGCGCTCCATGCGCAGCAGGCCGACGCGGTACTGGTTCTCCATGAGCTCGCCGACCGAACGCACGCGGCGGTTGCCGAGGTGGTCGATGTCGTCGATCTCGCCGCGGCCGTCCTTGAGCTCGACGAGCACCTTGACGACGGCGAGGATGTCTTCCTTGCGCAGCGTGCGCATGGTGTCTTCGGTCTCGACGCCGAGGCGCGCGTTCATCTTCACGCGGCCCACGGCCGACAGGTCGTAGCGCTCCGAGTCGAAGAACAGGCCCTGGAACAGCGCTTCGGCCGTGTCCACGGTCGGCGGCTCGCCGGGGCGCATGACGCGGTAGATGTCGACCAGCGCTTCTTCGCGCGAGGTGTTCTTGTCGACCTTCAGCGTGTTGCGGATGTAGCCGCCCACGTTCAGGTGGTCGATGTTCAGCGTCGACAGCTCGACGATGCCGGCCTTGTCGATCGCCTCGATGATCGGCGCGGTCAGCTCGTCGCCGGCCTCGGCGATGATCTCGCCGGTCGTCTCGTCGACCAGGTCGATGGCGGTGTAGCGGCCGACCAGCTCCTCCTCAGGAACGATCTGCTCCTTCAGGCCGGCTTCAGCCAGCTTGCGCGCCAGGCGCGGCGTGACCTTGGTGCCGGCTTCGGCCGCGACCTTGCCGGTCTTGGCGTTGACCAGGTCGTGCATCAGCTTGTGGCCGCGCGCCTGCTCGGGGTCGAACGGCGCCTTCCAGCCCTTCTTCGTGTTGGTGAAGACGAGCGTGTCGTAGAAGTAGTTGAGGATCTCCTCGGCCGACATGCCGACGACTTCGGCGGGCGGCAGGGCTTCGCTCTTTTCCTTGCGCTCGGCGCGCAGCTTCTCGGTGGCGATGTCGTCCAGCGCCATGAGCAGCGTCGTCACCGGCAGCTTGCGGCGGCGGTCGATGCGGACGTAGACGAGGTCCTTCGCGTCGAACTCGAAGTCGAGCCACGAGCCGCGGTAGGGGATGATGCGGGCGGCGAACAGGTACTTGCCCGACGAATGGGTCTTGCCCTTGTCGTGGTCGAAGAACACGCCCGGCGAACGGTGCATCTGCGAGACGATGACGCGCTCGGTGCCGTTGACGACGAAGGT
>DASYCO010000026.1:0-6899 GCA_036500145.1 Alphaproteobacteria bacterium
TACGAATAAAAGTCGCGATGCGCCTGCGGCATCGTTTTCTGGACGCCCGTCGCCTCCGGCACCGTCATCGACTTGACCATCGGCATCGAGCGGCCAGCGCGCAGCAGCACCTCCATGACGTTGTCGAGCGCCGCCGAATCCGAGCCGCCGGCCTGGATCACCGGCTTGATGTCCTCGACATGCCCGGCGAAGACCTCGGCGCCCATGCGCGTCTCGTGGCTCTTCATCCAATTGACGTTGCCGCGCAGCGTGTTGATCTCGCCGTTATGGGCGAGCATGCGGAACGGCTGGGCCAGACGCCAGTTGGGGAAGGTGTTGGTCGAATAGCGCTGATGGAAGATGGCGAAGTTCGAGACGAAGCGCGGATCGAGTAGGTCGGGATAGAATTCGTCGATCACCTCGGCGAGGAACAGGCCCTTGTAGATGACCGAGCGGCAGCTGAACGAGCAGATGTAGAAGTCGTTGATGTGCTCGGCCAGCGCCGCGCGCTCGATGCGGCGGCGGATGATGTAGAGGTCGAGCTCGAACTGGTCGGCGCCGGTGCCCGGGTTCGAGGCGATCATGATCTGCTCGATCTCGGGACGCGTCGCGTTGGCCTTGTCGCCGATGACGGCGGTGTTCACCGGCACCTGGCGCCAGCCGTAGATCGAGTAGCCGAAGCGAAGGATCTCCGTCTCGACGATGCAGCGGCAGCGCTCCTGCGCGCCGAAGTCGCTGCGCGGCAGGAAGATCATGCCGATGGCGAGGCGGCCGCGCTTCGGCTCGTGGCCGGTGCGCGCGATGTGCTCCTTGAAGAAGTCCTGCGGAATCTGCAGGTGGATGCCGGCGCCGTCGCCCGTCTTGCCGTCGGCGTCGACCGCGCCGCGGTGCCACAGGGCCTTGAGCGCGGCGATGCCGGCCTCGACCACGTCGCGGCGCGACTTGCCGTCGAGCGAGGCGATCAGGCCGACGCCGCAGGCGTCATGCTCGTTGGCGCGGTCGTAAAGGCCGTTCTCCTGCAGATGGTCGGCGTTGGCCGTCCACTCGTTGAGGAACTTCTGGCCTTCATCGGACTGACTAGGGGTGGAATAGTCGGACATGGGCGGCCCTCCCTTAGGACGCGGCGGCCAGGGCGGCGGGCGCGGCGACGCGCCCTTCGGCCTTGGCGGCGAGGTAGTTGTGCATGCATTCGGCGGCGTCGCGGCCGTCGCGGATCGCCCAGACGACGAGCGACGCGCCGCGCACGATGTCGCCGGCGGCGAAGACGCCGTCCAGGCTGGTCATCATGGTGCGGTAGTTGACCTTCAGGGTGCCCCAGCGCGTGACGCCAAGCTCCTGCGCGCCGAACATCGTCGGCAGGTCCTCGGGATCGAAGCCGAGCGCCTTGATCACCATGTCGGCCTTCACGTTGAAGTGCGAGCCGGGCAGCACCTGCGGCGTCTGGCGGCCGGTCGCGTCGGGCACGCCGAGATGGATGCGGCTGACGCGCACGCCGTTGACCGTGCCGTCGCCGAGGTAGGCTTCGGGCTGGGCGAGCCAGACGAACTCGACGCCCTCCTCCTCCGCGTGCTTCACCTCGCGCTGCGAGCCCGGCATGTTGGCGCGGTCGCGGCGATAGAGGCACTTCACCGACTTGGCGCCCTGGCGCACGGCGGTGCGCACGCAGTCCATGGCGGTGTCGCCGCCGCCGATGACGACGACGTCCTTGCCTTCGGCGTTGAGCGTGCCGTCGTCGAAGGACGGCACCTTGTCGCCGAGGCCTTTGCGGTTGGACGCCGTGAGGTAGTCCATCGCCGGGAAGATGTTGGCGAGGCCGGCGCCAGGCATGGCGGCGTCGCGCGCCTTGTAGACGCCGGTGGCGATCAGCAGCGCGTCATGCTTGGCGCGCAGCGCGTCCAGCGTGGCGTCGCGGCCCACTTCGAAATTGAGGTGCAGCTCGATGCCCGACTGCTTCATCAGCTCGGCGCGGCGCGCCACGACTTCCTTCTCAAGCTTGAAGCTCGGGATGCCGTAGATCATCAGGCCGCCGACGCGGTCGTAGCGGTCGTAGATGTGGACCTGGTAGCCCTTGGCGCGCAGCTGCATCGCGGCGGCCATGCCGCCGGGGCCGGCGCCGATGATGGCGACCGACTGGCCGCGCTCGCGCTTCGGCTTGATCGGCTTGACCCAGCCCTGCTCGAAGGCGGTGTCGGTGATGTACTTCTCGATCGAGCCGATGGTGACCGTGCTGTGGCCCGACTGCTCGAGCACGCAGTTGCCTTCGCACAGGCGGTCCTGCGGGCAGATGCGGCCGCAGATCTCGGGGAAGTTGTTGGTCGCCGAGGAGACTTCGTAGGCCTCTTCGAGACGGCCCTCCGCCGTGAGCTTCAGCCAGTCGGGGATGTTGTTGTTGACCGGGCAGTGGACCTGGCAGAAGGGCACGCCGCACTGCGAGCAGCGGCTCGCCTGCGTCGCCGCCGCCTCGTCGGCGAAGGTGCCGTAGATCTCGCTGAAGTCTTCCTTGCGTTCGCCGGCCGCACGCTTGTCGGGCATGTGGTTGCCGATCTTCACGAACTTCAACATCTGCTGCGCCATGACGCGTCTCTCTCGTTTCACGTTTCAGCGCCGGCCCTGGCCGCGCACGAAAGGCCCGAGGGCTGTCCCGGGCCGGCGCGTCTCGAAGCTGGCGGCAAACAAAACGGAAGCGGCCGCCGGGTCGGGCCCGGTCGCTCGCTTCCTGCTGTCCTCAAGTCTCCGCCGACCATCCTGGCGCGGCGGCCCTGTGGACCGGCGCCTGACGGCGCGGCCCTTCCGCCTGTCGAAATTTTGACCGGCGGCCTCTGGCTCCCCTCATAGGGCAGTTTTCCAGACGGGGCGAGGGGAATCTGGAAAGAAGGTCAATATAGATGACCTATATAGCCCTGCAAACTAAATTGTTCAATAAAATCCCGCCGTTAGCTGGGAGGTGACGCTCATAAACTGGTCACGCACCGGGCCTAATTTTCCGATTCGTGCTTTCGAAGGCTGGTGCTATAAGCCGCGTGGATCGAGATTCGCCCCAAGATTCTGGGGGATTCCAAGGCTATAGCGCAGGGCATGCGGCTTGCCGAAAAGCCGCTCGCGGGTCGCCGCCTCCCCAACAGCGGGCAGCGGCGCGATCAGGAGTCAGTCGTGAGCGTATTGAACATCATCGTCCTGGCCCTGCTGCAGGGACTGACGGAACTCCTGCCGATCAGCTCCTCCGCCCACCTCATCCTCGTTCCCGCGATCACCGGATGGCCCGACCAGGGCCTGATGGTCGACGCCGCCCTGCATCTCGGCACCTTCGCCGCCATCGCCCTCTACTTCTGGCGCGACGTGCTGGAGATGATCGTCGGCCTGCTCAACCTGCTGCGCGGCAAGGTGACGCCGGGCGCGCGCCTCGCGGGCTACGTCATCATCGCCACCATCCCGGCCATCATCGCCGGCCTGTCGATCCAGCATTACGCCGAGACGGTGCTGCGCAGCGTCGCCATCATCGCCTGGACGGCGACGCTCTTCGGCATCCTGCTCTACGTCGCCGACCGCTTCGGCGTGCGCGTGAAGCGCCTGGAGCACATGACCTGGAAGGGCGCGCTGATCGTCGGCCTGGCCCAGGTGCTGGCGCTCATCCCCGGCACCAGCCGCTCCGGCATCACCATGACGGCGGGCCGCTTCCTCGGCTTCGAGCGGCGCGACGCGGCGCGCTTCTCGTTCCTCGTCTCGCTGCCGGTCACGCTCGGCGCCGGCCTGCTCGGCGTGCATGAGATCCTGAAGGGCGCCGATGGCGGCGCGCATTTCCACGACGCCGCGCTCGCGGCCGGCGGGGCGTTCCTCGCCTCGCTCGCCACCGTGGCCTTCCTGATGAACTACCTGCGGACGGCCAGCTTCACGCCGTTCGTGATCTACCGCGTGGCGCTCGGCCTGGCCTTGCTGGTCTGGGTCTACGGCTTCGGCGGCCCGCACATCGCGCCGTAGGCGCGTTGACTGCTAGCGCGCCGTAGGCGCGTTGACTGCTAGCGCGCCGTAGGCGCGTTGAGCGTTACGCGCCGTCGGCACGGTCTGTGCGGTTAGCACGCAGTAAGCGCGTTGACCGTCAGCGCGCCATAAGCGCGCAGGGCCGCCACCTCGCAGGTTTCGCCGCGCGGCTCAGGCCACGCGGGTAAGCCCGCCGCCCTTGCGGAAGCGCTGCAGATACGTCGGCAGAATGGCCTCGGCCGCCGTCGGCGTCAGGCCGAGATCGGCGAAGCCCGCAGCCCCCGCACCCACCACGTTGTCCATGCGCAGCAGGCGCGCCTGGTCGCGCGTCAGCAGCGGCGCGCCGAGCGGCACCAGCGGCGCGAAGGTGCCGATCATGTCGGCGGCGCAGAAGGGCAGCTTCAGCAGGCTCGCCTCGCGGCCCGTCTCCGACAGCACCAGGCGCATGAGTTCCTCGAAGCTGTAGACCGTCGGTCCGCCGAGCTCGAAGGTGCGGCCCGCCGCCTGCGGCAGGGTGAGGCTGTTGACGATGGCGTCCGCCACGTCGCCGACGTAGACCGGCTGGAAGCGCGTGGCGCCGCCGCCGAACAGCGGCAGCACCGGCGACAGGCGCGCCATGGCGGCGAAGCGGTTGAAGAAATCGTCCTCGGGCCCGAACACGATGCTCGGGCGCAGGATGGTGGCCTGCGCGAAGGCGGCGCGCACCGCCGCCTCGCCGGCCGCCTTGGAGCGCGCGTAGGCCGAGCGCGACTGGGCGTCGGCGCCGATGGCCGAGACATGCACCAGGCGCGGCACGCCGGCGGCGGCGGCGGCCTTGGCGACGCGCTCGGCGCCCTCGGCATGGACCTCGTCGAAGGAATAGCGGCCGCGCTGGTAGAGCACGCCGACGAGGTTGACGACCCCGTCCGAGCCGGCGACGGCGGCGGCGACCGCCGCATCGTCGAGGATGTCGGCGGCGACCGGCACGATCTGGCCGACGTCGCCGCGCGGGCGCAGGAAATCCGCATGGCGCGGCGAGCGCACGGCCACCGCCACGCGCACCCCGGCGCGCGCCAGGCGCTGCACCAAATGACGGCCGACGAAGCCGGAACCGCCGAACACCGTGACGCGCTTGATCGCCATGCCTATCCCCTAAACTCTGGGGCCCGCCGGGGCCCGACTGAACGTCCGCAGGACGCCCCTGGGTGAATATTCGCTGGCGCGGGAGGCGTCAACAGCGCCGCAGCCAAGCCCTTCGCTTTGGCCGCTTTCCTGCTTTTATGACAGACGCCCGTTCCATGGACAGACGGAGGGCCCGGCAAGTGGCGGGATACAGGGAGCGGTTGACTTTCCCCACGCCGGCGTTTATCCAAACCGGCTCGCGGATGGCCCTACCTGCCGCCGCGTGTCCGAGCCTGTGTGCCCAGGTGGCGGAATTGGTAGACGCACTAGCTTCAGGTGCTAGCGGGGGCAACCTCGTGGAAGTTCGAGTCTTCTCCTGGGCACCACTCTCTCACCGCGTGAAAGGGACCGGCTTTGGCCAATCATCTCCATCAGAACGACCTGCCCGACGGCCTCAGCTTCGGCTCGAGCGTCGCGGTCGATTCCGAAACCATGGGCCTGCGCCACCTGCGCGACCGCCTTTGCCTCGTCCAGCTCTCGGCCGGCGACGGCGACTGCCACCTCGTCCAGTTTCCGGGGCCCATCGCCGAGCGGCCCTACAAGGCGCCCAACCTGGCGGCGCTGATGGCCGACCCGAAGGTCACCAAGCTCTTCCATTTCGCGCGCTTCGACGTCGCGGCGATCAAGTACTACCTCGGCGTCGACTGCCAGTCCGTCTACTGCACCAAGATCGCCTCGCGCCTGGTGCGCACCTTCACCGACCGCCATTCGCTGAAGGACCTCTGCCGCGAACTGGTCGGCGTCGACCTGTCGAAGCAGCAGCAGAGCTCCGACTGGGGCGCCGCCAAGCTCACCCCCGAGCAGCTCGACTACGCCGCCTCCGACGTCCTCTACCTGCACGCCATCAAGGCCAAGCTCGACGCCATGCTGCTGCGCGAGGGCCGCATGGAGCTGGCCGAAGCCTGCTTCCGCTTCCTCCCGGCGCGCGCCAATCTCGACATCGGCGGCTGGGCCGAAGACGACATTTTCGCCCATTGAGCCGCGCCGCCGGGCCCGCCCGGCCGGGCGGCGCCTGAGACCGGCCCAATCCCTTGCAAAAAGCTGAGGGATTCCGCCGATTTACGCCCTTTTCGCCGCCGCAAATCTTTGATTGATCCGGGCGAAGAGAGTAAACACATATAACGTCGTCGCCTCGCGTCGAGATGCTTCGCCCGCTGCCCAAGCGCGCGAACCTTCCGGCCGGCGGCCATCCGCCCCATCGACCGACACCGGCGAGAGGACATGAAAGCTCGTACGGCCAAATCCCGCGCGACGAAGGAGACGACCGGCAAGGTCATTCCCATCAAGTCACGCCCCACGCTGCGTGCCGCCTCCAAGAACGCGCATCCCGGCGACGTGACCGCAGCCGAACGCGTCTTCGCCCTCGAAGCCGAAGGCATCGCCGCTCTCGCGCGCACGCTCGACGCCGGTTTTTCCCATGCCCTCGACCTGATGATGGCCTGCCAGGGCCGCGTCGTCGTCTCCGGCATGGGCAAGAGCGGCCATGTCGCCCACAAGATCGCCGCCACCCTCGCCTCGACCGGCACGCCGGCCTTCTTCGTCCATCCTGGCGAAGCGAGCCATGGCGACCTCGGCATGATCACGCGCGGCGACGTCGTGCTGGCGCTGTCCAATTCCGGCGAGACCGCCGAGCTGACCGACCTCGTCGCGCACACGCGCCGCTTCCGCATTCCGCTGATCGCCATCACCAGCCGCCGGCCGAGCTCGCTCGCCGACAATGCCGACGTGGCGCTCGTGCTGCCCGCCGTCGCCGAAGCCTGCCCCATGGGCCTGGCGCCGACGAC
>DASYCO010000027.1:0-13968 GCA_036500145.1 Alphaproteobacteria bacterium
ATCACGTCGAACACCTCATCGACGGCCTTCGATGCGTCGGTCTTCGACAGACCAGTGCCGGTCGCAACCGCTGCCACGAGATCGTTCTTATTCACTTGAGTATCCCCTCTGCGAATTTTTGGACGGGTCGCTCGTCGCAAGACCGAAACGATCCGAAGGCGACGACTCTAGATCGGCGCTTTCAGAGGCGTCAATCGCAGAAGCGCAGTTTTCCCCAGATTTTTGCCGGTTTTTCGGGCTTTTTATACGATTGTGGCGGGCCCTTGCGAGCCCGCCACATGTCGCAGTTCAGACGTTTCGTCGCGTCGAATTAATGCGTAACGACGCCGTGATCCGTGCCGTCCGTCGACGAGGCCGCCACCGGCTTCACATCTTCCGGTTCCGTCCATTCGATCGGCGTCAGCGGACGCACGAGCGCATGGCTGAGGACTTCGTCGCCCGTGGAGACCGGGATGATGGTGAGACCCTTCTTCACGTTGTCGGGAATCTCGACCAGGTCCTTCTCGTTCTCCTTCGGGATCAGCACGGTCTTCAGGCCGCCGCGCAAGGCGGCCAGCAGCTTCTCCTTCAGGCCGCCAATCGGCAGCACGCGGCCGCGCAGGGTGATCTCGCCGGTCATGGCGATGTCCTTGCGCACCGGAATGCCCGTCAGCGCCGACACGATCGCGGTCAGCATGCCGACGCCGGCAGACGGGCCATCCTTGGGCGTCGCGCCTTCCGGCACGTGCACGTGGATGTCCTTCTTGTTGAAGTCCGGCGGCTTGATGCCGAAGCTGAGCAGACGCGAGCGCACGTAGCTGCGCGCGGCCTGCACGGATTCCTGCATCACGTCGCCGAGCTTGCCGGTGGCCGCGACCGCGCCCTTGCCCGGCATGACCACGGCTTCGAGCGACAGCAGCTCGCCGCCGACTTCGGTCCAGGCCAGGCCGGTCACGACGCCGACCAGATCCTCGGCCTCGGCCTCGCCGTAGCGGAAGCGGCGGACGCCCGCGTACTTCTCCAGGTTGCGGCGGCTCACCTTGATCTGCTTCGCCTTGCCGCTGACGATCTCCTTGATCGCCTTGCGGGTCAGGTTCGCGATCTCGCGCTCCAGGCTGCGGACGCCGGCCTCGCGCGTGTAGTAGCGCACGAGGTCGAGCAGGCCGTCGTCGGAGATCGACCACTCGTCCTTCTTCAGGCCGTTGGCTTCGAGCTGCTTCGACACCAGGTGGCGCTTCGCGATCTCGACCTTCTCGTCCTCGGTGTAGCCGGGAATGCGGATGATCTCCATGCGGTCCAGCAACGGCTGCGGCATGCGCAGCGAGTTCGCCGTGGTGATGAACATCACGTCCGACAGGTCGTAGTCGACCTCGAGGTAGTGGTCGTTGAAGCTACCGTTCTGCTCCGGGTCGAGCACCTCCAGCAGGGCCGACGACGGGTCGCCCCGGAAGTCGGCGCCGAGCTTGTCGATCTCGTCCAGCAGGAACAGCGGGTTCGAGGACTTCGCCTTCTTCATGCCCTGGATGATCTTGCCGGGCATGGAGCCGATGTAGGTCCGGCGATGGCCGCGAATCTCGGCCTCGTCGCGCACGCCGCCGAGCGACATGCGCACGAAGTTGCGCCCCGTGGACTTGGCGATCGACTTGCCGAGCGAGGTCTTGCCGACGCCCGGAGGACCGACGAGGCAGAGGATCGGGCCGCGGATCTTGTTCACCCGCTCCTGCACCGCGAGGTACTCGAGGATGCGCTCCTTCACCTTGTCGAGGCCGAAGTGGTCGGCGTTCAGCACCTTCTCGGCGTTCTTGAGGTCGCGCTTCACGCGCGTGCGCTTCTTCCACGGAATGTTCAGCAGCCAGTCGAGGTAGTTGCGCACCACCGTCGCCTCGGCCGACATCGGGCCCATGGTCCGCAGCTTCTTGACCTCGGCGAGCGCCTTGTCGCGCGCTTCCTTGCTCAAGCGAGTCTTGCGGATGCGCTCTTCCAGCTCGGACACTTCGTCCTTGCCGTCCTCGGTCTCGCCGAGTTCCTTCTGGATCGCCTTCAGCTGCTCGTTCAGGTAGTATTCGCGCTGCGTCTTCTCCATCTGCCGCTTCACGCGGTTGCGGATGCGCTTCTCCACCTGGAGCACGCCGATCTCGGCTTCCATGTAGGAATAGACGCGCTCGAGGCGCTCGCTCACCGTCTCGATCTCGAGCAGCTCCTGCTTCTCGGAGATCTTCAGGGCGAGATGCGACGCGACCGTGTCGGCCAGCTTGGCCGGGTCGTCGATCTGGTTCAGCGAGACCAGGACTTCAGGCGGGATCTTCTTGTTGAGCTTGATGTACTGCTCGAACTCGCCGATCACCGAACGGCCGAGAGCCTCGAGCTCTTCCGCCGTGCCGGCCTTCTCGTCGATGACGACGGCCTCGGCCTGGAAGAAGTTCTCGTTCTCGGTGAAGCGCGTGATGCGGGCGCGGTGGCCGCCCTCGACCAGCACCTTCACGGTGCCGTCCGGCAGCTTGAGGAGCTGCAGCACGGTGCCGACGGTGCCGACGAGATGGATGTCGTCCTGCGCGGGGTCGTCCTGCGAAGCGTTCTTCTGGGCGACGAGCAGGATCTGCTTGTCGTCCTTCATCACGTCCTCAAGGGCGCGCACGGACTTCTCGCGGCCGACGAACAGCGGCACGATCATATGCGGGAACACGACGATGTCGCGGAGAGGCAGGACTGGGTAGGTTACTGTTTTGGCAATGTCGCTCATGCTCTTCCTTCCACCGCTACGGGCGGCGCTTGGGAAAGGGGCAGGCCTGCCCACACTGGCACAGGCCGACATCCCGGATTGCGTTAAAAGTGGTTCTAAAGACGGCCGGATTCAAGGGCTGCCCGGCGCCGTACCTATTCCCGGCGGGGAAAACGGTGGAAAACCCCATGAACCGCTCCGCGGCCGGCACTAGAGGGCCGGCCGGGAGAAACGGCGGACTTCGCCGGCGTGGCTAGGCGCTGGCGCCAGCGCCCGTGTCTTCGCGGCGATCGGAGTAGATGTAGAGAGGTTTCGCACGGCCCTCGACCACCTCTTTGTTGATCACGATTTCCTCGACGCCTTCCAGACCGGGCAGCTCGAACATGGTCTCGAGCAGGATCGTCTCCATGATCGAGCGCAGGCCGCGCGCGCCGGTCTTGCGCTGGATCGCCTTGCGGGCGACGCCGCGCAGGGCATCGTCAGAGAATTCGAGGCGGACGTTCTCCATCTCGTACAGGCGCTGGTACTGCTTGACCAACGCGTTCTTCGGCACGGTCAGGATGTCGACCAGGGCGTCCTCGTCGAGGTCGTCGAGGGTCGCGACGACCGGCAGGCGGCCGACGAACTCGGGGATCAGGCCGAATTTCAGCAGATCCTCGGGCTCGACTTCGCGCAGCAGCTCGCCGGTCTGGCGGTCTTCCGGCGCACGCACGTCGGCGCCGAAGCCGATCGAGGTGCCGCGGCCGCGCGCCGAGATGATCTTCTCCAGGCCGGCGAAAGCGCCGCCGCAGATGAAGAGGATGTTGGTCGTGTCGACCTGCAGGAACTCCTGCTGCGGATGCTTGCGCCCGCCCTGCGGCGGCACGGAGGCGACGGTGCCTTCCATGATCTTGAGCAGCGCCTGCTGGACTCCCTCGCCCGACACGTCGCGCGTGATCGACGGGTTGTCGGACTTGCGGGAGATCTTGTCGACCTCGTCGATGTAGACGATGCCGCGCTGCGCGCGCTCGACGTTGTAGTCGGCGGACTGCAGCAGCTTCAGGATGATGTTCTCGACGTCCTCGCCGACGTAGCCGGCTTCGGTCAGCGTCGTCGCGTCGGCCATCGTGAACGGCACGTCGAGGATGCGCGCCAGGGTCTGGGCGAGCAGGGTCTTGCCGCAGCCGGTCGGGCCGACGAGCAGGATGTTCGACTTGGCCAGCTCGACGTCGTTGGCCTTCTGGCCATGGGCGAGCCGCTTGTAGTGGTTGTGGACCGCGACCGAGAGCACGCGCTTGGCATGGACCTGGCCAATCACGTAGTCGTCGAGGACCGTGCAGATGTCGCGCGGCGTCGGAACGCCGTCCTGCGAGCGGACGAGAGTCGTCTTATGCTCTTCACGGATGATGTCCATGCAGAGCTCGACGCACTCGTCGCAGATGAACACGGTCGGACCGGCGATGAGCTTGCGCACCTCGTGCTGGCTCTTCCCGCAGAAAGAACAGTAGAGAGTGTTACGCGATTCGCCGCTGCCGCTAGACTTGCTCATGGTCGCTCCATCTCGGCCGGATACTCGGCCTCCATCTTCATGTTAGACACAGGGTCTGCAACACACAACTAAAATACCAAATGTGGTATTTGCCGATCTCGGCCCGCCGATAGGCGGCAAATCCACGGCCGACGAGAGCCTCCCCTGCCCGATTCAACGACATCCGCGCGGAGGCGTTCGCCACAGTATATGGGGTGCCGGCGCCGCATATGAACCGCCGGTCTTGCATGACAGCCGCGCGCTAAGATCGGGTTAAGCCGCCGGGCCCTTCCCGAAAAGCTGGGCGTTTCAGGCCCTTAAGCAGGCTGCGAAACGGGTTTCGAAAAAGCGTTCGGGCAGGAACATCGCTGTGTCCTGCCCGTCGCCGTCCCTGCGCCGCGCGTTTCCGCGCCGCGCGTAGGTATCGTTTCCCGAAGGCGTCTCAGCGCGCCGGGGTCTCCGCCTTTTCCGACGACGGACGCTTCACGAACACTTCGTCGATCAGGCCGAAGGTCTTCGCGTCGTCGGGCGTCATGAAGTTATCGCGGTCCATGGCCTTCTCGATGGCCTCGATCGGCTTGCCGGTATGCTTGGCGTAGATGCCGTTGAGACGGGCGCGCAGCGAAAGAATTTCGCGCGCCTGGATCTCGATGTCGGCAGCCTGGCCCTGCGCGCCGCCCGAAGGCTGGTGGATCATGATGCGCGCGTTGGGCAGCGCGAAGCGCTTCTTGTCCGTGCCGGCCGCGAGCAGCAGCGAGCCCATGGAGGCCGCCTGGCCGATGCAGATCGTGGCGATGTCGGGACGGATGTACTGCATGGTGTCGTAGATCGCGAGGCCCGAGGTGACCACGCCGCCCGGCGAGTTGATGTAGAACGAGATGTCCTTGTTCGGATTCTCGGCCTCCAGGAACAGCAGCTGGGCGCAGATCACGCTCGACATGCCGTCGTCGACGGGGCCGACCATGAAGATGATCCGCTCCTTGAGGAGGCGCGAATAGATGTCGTAGGAGCGTTCGCCGCGGTTGGTCTGCTCGACCACCATGGGAACCAGATAGTTCATGTAGGTATCGATCGGATCTCGCATCGGGCGCCGCCTTCGGAACGAAAAGAGATGAAGTGAGACTATCCGGTTCCCACCGCGCGGGAAACGCCCGTGAAGGCGTTACCGCGCGGTGTGTTGGAAACCGCTTAGGCCTAGGTAAACCGCTTAGGCCTTGGCCGCGTCCGCGTCTTCGTCCGGATCGCGCATCAGTTCCTCAGCGGTAACCTTGCGCTCCTCGACCTTGGCCAGCTCGAGGATGTAGTCGATGACCTTGTCCTCGAAGACCGGCGCGCGGAGCTGCTCGAGGGCGTCCGGGTTCTTCTGGTAGAACTCGAACACCTGACGCTCCTGCCCCGGGTAGCGGCGCGCCTCGTTGATGAGGGCGCGGTTCAGGTCGTCCTTCGAGATCTCGATGTTGTTGGCGCGGCCCGTCTCGGAGAGCAGCAGGCCGAGCTTCACGCGGCGTTCCGCGATGGCGCGGTATTCCGCCTTCAGCTTCTCGATCTCTTCCGGCGACTTGCCCTTGAGGACGTCGGTCGCCGGCCCGTGATCGTGCCCTTCGTGGTCGCCATGATCGTGGTCGTGGTCGTGGTCGTGACCGGCGTGGTCGCCATGGTCATGGCCATGGTGGTCGTGGCTGTGGTCGTGCGACGGGTCGTCGCAGGTTTCGGCGTCATGCGCAGGCGCCTGGCCCGTCATCTGCTGCCAGATGCCGGCGAACTCGTTGTCGACCAGGCCCTTCGGCGTCTCGAAGTCGCACTTGTCGGCGAGCTTGTCGAGCAGGTTGCGCTTCACGCGCATGCGCGTGACCTGGCTGTATTCCTGCTCCATGCGCTCCTTGAGGCCCTTGCGCAGCTCGGCGAGGCTCTCGAAGCCGACGCTCTTGGCGAAGGCGTCGTCGAGCGACGAAACCTTGCGCACGCGCACTTCCTTCACGTCCACCTCGAACTCGGCGTCCTTGCCGGCGAGGTCGGCGTTGCCGTAGTCGTCGGGGAACTTCACCTTCACGGTCAGCTTGTCGCCGGCCTTGGCGCCATGCATCTGCTCGACGAAGCCCGGGATGAAGCCGGCCGAATCCATGGCGACCTCGAAGTCCTTGGCGGTGCCGCCGTCGAAGGCCGTGCCGCCGACGCGGCCGATGAAGTCGACCAGCAGGGCGTCTTCCTTGGTGGCCTGGCGGCCGGCGTCTTCCGTCTTCTCGTAGACGCGGTTGTTCTCGAGCAGGCGGCCGGCGGCCTCGTCGATGGCCGCGTCGTCGATGGCGACGGTCGGCTTCTCGATCTTGATGTCGCTGAACGACGGCGGCTTGATCTCCGGGATCAGCTCGACGGCGATCGAATATTCCAGGTCGCCGCCTTCCGCGAACGACTTGATCTCGATGCGCGGCTGCATGGCCGGGCGCAGGCCCTTGCCGTCAAGCGCCTCGCGCGTGCCTTCGGCGACGGCCAATTCGAGGATCTCGCCCATGAGCGACGGACCGTACTGCTTCTTGAGCAGGGCCATGGGCACCTTGCCAGGACGGAAGCCCGGCTGCTTCACCTTGGCGCTCATTTCCTGAAGGCGAGCGTTGAGCTTCGTCTCAATGTCCGAAGCCGGAATGCGGATGAGGAACTCCCGCTTCAGACCTTCGCTCGCCGTTTCGGTAACCTGCATGGAATCGTCCTGTCGTTCTCTGGTTTTTTGTCGCGCGCCGATGACGGCGCGCAGGATGGATGGACTGAAGCTCTCATCTGGTGCGGGCGGAGGGACTCGAACCCCCACGACAGAGTCACTGGAACCTAAATCCAGCGCGTCTACCAATTCCGCCACGCCCGCCCCGCGCAGGCCCGGCGGCAAACCGCCGAAGCCGGCAGGAACCGCGGGTTACCACGAGATCGCCTTGACCCGAAAGGCGGTTTCTATAGCACCCGAAGCATGTTTGGGAAACAGGAGAAAGCCGCGCCGCCGAAGGGCAGCGCGGCATAGATTGTGTCGCGGCGCCGCCTCCGCAAGGGGCGCCGGAACCGCGCTGGCCGGCCTTAGTGGCTGGCGACGCGGGCGATGCGCTCGCGGTACTGCTGGATGAAGGCGTCGACCGACAGCATGCGCGGGCCGTCGTGGTGCGGCACGCCGTCGATGCGGCCGAACATCACCTGGTAGCGCACATGCGGGATGCCGAACGTATCCTTGTAGAGACTGAGCACTTGAGCCGTCTCGACCGTCCGGTCCATGCGGATGCGCCGATAGACGCACCCCTTTTCGATGGCCGGCTCGTCACGTTTGAAAAGTTTTGCCAACATCGCCGAACGATGCCCCCGGAGTTAATGCTAACTGCCTACGCTTACATCCGTAATTGAGAAGATTTAACGACAGGTTAAAGGAAAACAGAAAAGGGGCTGCAATTACAAGCCCTTCCCTGCTTCAATTAAGTTAAAATGCAATCTATCATGCGGCCGTGAGCGGGTTTTATCCACAGCTTATCCCCAGACTTGTCCGACGGATGGGCGGGAATTGCCGGAAATTACCGGCAAAACCGTCACTTAATTCCCACGAAGCCCGCGTAAAATATGGGGAATTTGTTCCGGCAGGTCGTCCGCGATCAGGCCCGGGCCGAAGCCGTCAGCCGCCGCCCCCTGCAACCAGACGGCGGCACAGGCCGCCTCGAATGCCGGCATTTTTTGCGCCAATAATCCGCCCGCCAGCCCCGCCAGCACGTCCCCGGCGCCCGCCGTGGCCAGGGCCGGTGGCGCATTGGCGTTGATCGCCGCCCTGCCGTCCGGCGCCGCCACGACCGTGTCGTACCCTTTCAGGACGACCACCGCCCCGGCCCGCGCCGCCGCCGCGCGGGCGCGCGTGAGCTTGTCGGCGTCCGCATCCATGCCGCGGAACAGCCGGCCGAACTCGCCTTCATGGGGCGTCAGCACGCAGGCGCCGGAGGACTCCGCAAGCGCCGCGAACAGCTCGCCGGGCCCCTGCGGCCGGCTCTGCGCGAAGGTCATGAGCGCGTCGGCGTCGATCACGCAGGGCAGCCCCGCAGCGAGCGCCGCCAGCGTATGGGCGCGCGTCGCCTCGCCGATCCCGTTGCCCGGCCCGACGACGACGGCCGCCAGCTTGCGCGTCTCCAAGAGACGGATGAAGCCGGCCAGGTCGGCGACGGGAGAGACGATGGCCGACAGCAGGTCCGCGGCATAGATCGCCGTCGCCTCGGGCGGACAGGCGAGGCTCACCATGCCGGCCCCTGCCCGCTGCCCGGCCCGCACGGCCAGACGCGCGGCGCCCGTCATCGCCGCGCCGCCGCAGACCAGAAGATGGCCACGGCTATACTTGTGATCGGTCGGGCCCGGCCAGGGATAGAGGCCGCGCCACAGGCCCGGCAGATTCTCGAAGGTCTGCGGCGCCAAGGCCGCCAGGGCCTCGGCGGGAATCCCGATGTCGGCCACCGTCACGTCGCCGCACAGGCCGCGGCCGGGCCACAGCAGGTGCGCCGGCTTCTTGCGAAAGAACGTCACCGTCGCGTCGGCCCGCACGAACATCTCGCCCAGCGGCGCGCCGCTGTCGCCGGACAGGCCGCTCGGCAAGTCGACGGCCAGACAAGGCAAGGCGCGCTCGCGCAGCGCCGCGACGACGGCCGCGACCGTGCCGTCGAGCGGCCGCGTCAGCCCTGCGCCGAACAGCGCGTCGATCGCCAAGTCGTCGTCCTGCAGCGCAGCCGGCGACAGCGGCACGACCTCGCCGCCCCACAGCGCCGCGTGATGCGCTGCGTCGCCCCTAAGGGCGGCGCGCTCGCCGAGCAGCGCCACGCGCACGGGCCATCCGTCCGCCGCGAGATGCCGTGCCGCGACGAAGCCGTCGCCGCCGTTGTTGCCGGGCCCCGCGAGCACGACGACCGGCCGGCGCGCCCAGCGGGCGCGCGCCGCGTCCGCCACCGCCTTGCCCGCCGCTTCCATCAAGTCGACGCCGGGAACGGAAGCGGACATCGCGAAGGCGTCCGCACGCATCATCTGGGACACGTTCAGCACTTCGCAGCCCTTCGCTTCAGCGCCGTTCGATGGATTCGCCACGCGCATCGTTCCCTCGCATTGAAACGCACCCATAAGATAACGAGATGCGAGCAAGCTGTCGCGGCAGGATCATGGCGCGAAACGGCCTTTTCTTTTTTTACACGTTTGAGACGGAGCGCGAGGCGCTATAATTCGCGAGCGGAGATGATCACCGCCTCTAAGGATTCATGAGTTGAAAACGCTTATCCTCGGCGCCGGCCTTCTAGGCGTCACGACCGCCTACTTCCTGGCGCGCGCCGGGCACGACGTCATCGTCATCGACCGTCGTCCGGGCGCCGCCGAAGAGACGAGCTTCGCCAACGGTGGCCAGCTCTCCGCCGGGCAGTCGATTCCCTGGGCCAATCCGCACACGCCGATGCTGCTCGCCAAATGGCTGGGACGTTCCAACGCGCCGCTCGTCTTCCATCCACTCAAGGCCGAGGCCGCGCTGTGGCGCTGGGGCATGGCCTTCCTGCGCAACTGCCTGCCGGGGCGCAGCCGCGCCAACGCGGAGAAGATCGTCCGCCTGGCGCTCTATTCGCGCGACATGATGGCCGAGATCGTCAGCGAAACCGGCATCACCTTCGACCACAACCGCGGCGGCATCCTGCAGGTCTTCCGCGACCGCCGGAGCCTGGAAGCCGCCAAGCGAGACGCCGACTGGCTCTCCGCGCTCGGCTGCCGGCTCGAGCCCAAGACGACCGAGGAATGCATCGCCATCGACGACGCGCTCGACGGCGACCAAGGCCGCCTCGCCGGCGGCGTCTTCAGCCCCGACGATTCCTGCGGCGACGCGCATCTCTTCACCGTGCGTCTGGCGGAGGTCTGCGCGCGCATGGGCGTGCGCTTCCTCTACGACACGGACGTCATCCGCCTCTCGACCATGGCCGACCGAGTCACCGGCGTCATGACCAACCGCGGCATGATCACGGCCAACGCCTACGTGGTGGCGATGGGCAGCCACTCGACGACCATGCTGGCGCCGCTCGGCATCAAGATTCCCGTCTACCCCGCCAAGGGCTATTCGGTGACGCTGCCCGTCGGCAACGAGCATCGGGCGCCGCGCATCAGCATCACCGACGACGCGGTGAAGCTCGTCTACAGCCGCCTCGGCCAGCGCCTGCGCATCGCCGGCACGGCGGAATTCGCCGGATACAACGCGACGCTGACGCCCGGCCGCGCCGAAGGCATCGTCGACGTCGTGCGCCAGATGTTTCCCGAGGCCGGCGACTTCGAGCGCGCGGAGTTCTGGACCGGCCTGCGCCCGCTGACGCCGGACGGCGCGCCGATCATCGGCGCGACGAGCTACCGCAACCTGATGCTCAACACCGGCCACGGCACGCTGGGCTGGACCCTTGCCGCCGCTTCGGGGCGCGTCCTCGCCGACGCGATCAGCGGGGCGACGCCTGCCGTCGACATTTCCGGGCTAGGCGCGAACCGCTTCAGCTAGCCGACGCCGCTCGCAGCGTCGCAATCCCGCCTTGGCCCGGCTTTCCGGCCGCCCGGCTTCCGGCCAGCCAGGGCGTTCGCCATTTTTCATAGGGCGTTTTTCCCACGGGCGAACTATAAGCGGGTGCCGGGAAGCTATTGTTCCAGGCCGTAAAAATGCGGCTGGGATCGTTGCCCGAACTGAGGCCCGAATCCCCATCGACGGCCTGGCCGGTTTCTTCTATGTCTTGCACGCCCAATCAGCATATATGACGCCATGACCGCTCGTTCGCCCCTTTGGCCTGCCCATCTCGACCTCGTCAAGGTCACCAGCCCGCAGCCCGACGTCCTGTTCGATTATTACCGTCGCATCCTCGGCGGCGCAGTCGTCGACCTGCCGAACGGCGAACGTCTCCTGGCCGGCGCCGAACGGCGCATCCTCGTCGGACCTGGCGATGCCGGAAAGTTCGGCTACGCCGCCTACGCCCTCGGCGACCGCGCGCGCCTCGACGCGCTGCGCGCCCATGTCGAGAAGCAAGGCATCGCCATCCAGCCGAGTCCGCTGTCCCTGCTCGGCGACGGCGCCTTCGCCGTGGCCGACCCCAACGGCAACCTCATCGCCTTCAGCGTCGGCGCGCGCATTCCCGACGCGCCGGCCGCCGACAAGCTCCCGGGCCGCCTGCAGCACGTCGTCGTCACCACCGAAGACATGCCGGGCATGATGGCGTTCTACGCCGACGTCCTCGGCTTCCGCCTGTCCGACCGGGTGCAGGACCACGAAGGCGACACCACCGCCGCCTTCTTCCGCTCCGACGACGAGCACCACAGCTTCGCCTGCTTCCGCGCGCGCGGCCGCAAGCTCGACCACTTCTGCTTCGAGACGAGCAAGTGGGACGACATCCGCGACTGGGCCGACCACCTGGCGACGATGCACCTGCCGATCGGCTGGGGCCCCGGCCGCCACGGCCCCGGCAACAACCTCTTCTTCATGCTCAACGACCCCGACGGCAACGCCTTCGAGTTCTCCGCCGAGATCGAGCACATCGACCATGACATCGCCACGCGCGAGTGGCCGCACGAGCAGCGCACGCTCAATTCCTGGGGAACGGCCTGGATGCGGAGCTAAGCGCTCCGGATATCGCGCCGCCATCAACGCACACGCAACACACTGGGGACCAGCACCATGAAGCTTGCCAGCTATCGCCTGAACAACAAGAACAGCTACGGCGTCGTCGTCGGCGACGGCATCGTCGATCTCGGCAAGCGCCTGCCCTACGCCGACCTGCGCGCGCTGCTGGAAGCCGACGGCCTGTCCAAGGCCGCCGACGCCGCCAAGGAAAAGGCCGACGTCAAGCTGTCCGACGTCACCTTCCTGCCGCTGATCGCCAACCCGGGCAAGATCATCTGCGTCGGCCTGAACTACAAGGCGCACCGCGAAGAGACCGGCCGCAAGCCGACCGACAACCCGGCCCTGTTCGTGCGTTTCCCCGACAGCCAGGCGGCGCACCAGGAAGCCATGGTGAAGCCGAAGAACTCCGAGCAGTTCGACTATGAGGGCGAGCTCGCCGTCATCATCGGCAAGACCGGCCGCCACGTCTCCGAGAAGGACCACGACAGCATCATCGCCGGCTATTCCTGCTACAACGACGGCAGCGTGCGCGACTGGCAGTACCACACGATGCAGTGGACGCCGGGCAAGAACTACCCGAAGACCGGCGCGTTCGGCCCCTGGATGGTGACGAAGGACGAGATTCCCGACGTCAACAAGCTGACCCTGAAGACCCGCCTCAACGGCCAGCAGGTCCAGGAAACCGGCATCGACCTGATGCTCTTCCCTATCCCGACGCTGATCGCCTACATCACCACCTTCACCCAGCTGAACCCGGGCGACGTCATCTCCACCGGCACGCCGGGCGGCGTCGGCGTGAAGCGCGATCCGCAGCTCTTCATGAAGGCCGGCGACAAGGTCGAGGTCGAGATCAGCAGCATCGGCATCCTCGAGAACAAGATCGTCGCGGAATAGTCCCGTTTCCTCCATGTCGGATCCCGTCGAACGGCTGACGGCGCCGGTGCTGGTCGTCGGCGCCGGCCCCACCGGCCTGACGCTCGCCAACCTTCTCGGCCGCTACGGCGTCGAGACGATCCTGATCGAGCGCAACGTCAGCACCGTGCAGGAGCCGCGCGCCGTCTCGATCGACGACGAGTCGCTGCGCACGATGCAGGCCGCCGGCATGATCGACGAGGTGGCCAAGGACGTCATCCTCGGCGGCTACGGCTATCACTATTTCACGCGCCACGGCCACCGCTTCGCGGCGGTGCTGCCGACGGCGGCGGACTACGGCTATCCGCGCCGCTGCCCGTTCCAGCAGCCGCTGTTCGAGGCGACGCTGCGCCAGGGCCTCGCCCGCTACCCGCATGTCCGCCCGCTGTTCGGCCACAAACTCGTCGGCTTCACGCAGGACGCGTCCGGCGTCACCGCCGACGTGGAACGCGCCGACGGCTCGCGCGTCGAGATCCGCGCCGGCTACCTTGCCGCCTGCGATGGCGGCTCCTCGCCGATCCGCAAGCTGCTCGGCATCCCGCTCGTCGGCTCCAGCTTCGAGGAACGCTGGGTCGTACTCGACATCGTGAACCGCAAGGACGCGATCCAGCACACTCACGTCTACTGCAGCGCCGAGCGCCCGGCGATCACCCTGCCCGGCCCCCATGGCACGCGACGCTGGGAATTCCGCCTGCGCGACGACGAGACCGACGCCGAAGCCCTGAAGCCCGAATCGATCCGCGGCATGCTCGCGATGTACGGCGGCGACACAGAAGCCGAAATCGTGCGCCAGATCGTCTACACCTTCCACGCCCGCACGGCGGAACGCTGGCGCGACGGCCGCGTCTTCCTCGCGGGCGACGCCGCCCATCTGACGCCGCCCTTCGCCGGCCAGGGCATGAACTCCGGCGTGCGCGACGCCCATAACCTGTCATGGAAGCTCGCCGCCGTGACGCAGGGCCGCATCGTGCCGCGCCTGCTCGACAGCTACGCGCAGGAACGCAAGCCCCACGCCTGGTCGCTCATCATGATGGCCGTGCGCATGGGCCAGGTGATGAACCCGACGACGCGCCTGCGCGAAAATCTGCTGGTCAACGCCATCCGCATAGCCAGCCTCGTGCCGGGCGTGCGCGACTATTTCATGCAGATGAAATTCAAGCCAAAGCCGCGCTTCGAGGCCGGCTTCCTAGTGCCCGACGGTGCGGACCGTAAACGCACGCTCGTCGGCCGCAT
>DASYCO010000028.1:0-42751 GCA_036500145.1 Alphaproteobacteria bacterium
CCTCGGCGACGAGCATCTTGATCTCGTCTTCCGTCACCAACTCCTTCGACATGCCGTCGCGGCCGATCAGCTTAAGACAAAGCTTCGACGAGAAATCGAGCAACATCACGGCGGGCGCGAAGATGCGGCCGATCCACAGCATGGGCCGGGCGACGAAGGCGGCGACGCGCTCAGGATTGGCGAGCGCGATCTGCTTGGGCACCAATTCGCCGATGATGAGCGTGAGATAGGTGACGACGGCGACGACGCCGACCAGGCCGACGCCGTCCGCCCAGGCGGGCGCCATGCCGAGTTCCGCCAGGTAAGCCGCCAAGTCCTCGGCGATGGTGGCGCCCGAGAAGGCGCCGGCCAGCACGCCGACCAAGGTGATGCCGATCTGCACGGTGGAGAGGAACTTGCTCGGGTTTTCGGCGAGGCGGAGCGCGGTCGCGGCGCCGCGCACGCCGGCCGATTCGAGCGCGCGCAGACGCGCTGGGCGGGAGGAGACCACGGCCAGCTCGGACATGGACAAGAAGCCGTTGAGGAAAATCAGCAGAACAACGAGCGTCAGCTCGAGGGCCATCATGGGATGGGAGTGCTCGGTTATTGAAGGGCGGGCGGACTATAGCAGAAAATCGCCGCGCAGTTCAGCCTTTTACATCAATGCTTTAGCGGGAAGGGCCGGCGCCGCGGGGGCGTCCGGGTCGCGCACGGCGGCGAACAGGCGCTCGCGCAGCTGGGCGAGCTTGCCCTCGTGGGTGACCTTCAGGCCGAACAGGTCCTTGACGTAGAAGACGTCGACGGCGCGCGCGCCGTAGGTCGAGATCTTGGCGCTTGAGATCTGCAGCGACATGTCGGTCAGCGCCGTGGTGACGTCGAACAGGAAGCCCGGCCGGTCGCGGCCGTTCAGCTCGATGACCGTGTGCGTCGAGGAAGCCTCGTTGTCGATCAGCACGCGCGGCAGCACCTGGATGGCGCGGGCGCGCGCCGGGCCGGAACGCTTGTCCGCCAGCTCGCGGCGCAGGCGGATCTTGCCTTCGAGCACGCCCTCGACGTTGCTGCGCAGCTTGCGCACGCGCTCGGCCTGCTCGAAGGCGCCGCCTTCGACGTCCTGAATCCAGAAGGAATCGAGCGCCATGCCGTTGGCCAGGGTGTAGACCCGCGCGTCGACGATGTTGGCGCCGCTCATCGCCATGGCGCCGGCGACGCGGGCGAACAGGCCGGAATGGTCGGCGGTGTAGATCGTCACCTCGGTGACGGAGCGGAAGGCGTCGGCGACCACGTCGATGGCGAGCGGCGTGTCTTCCGCCTCGGCCTCGCGGATCATCTTGGCGTGGTGCAGGTGGGTCTTGGTGTCGAAGCCGAGCCAGTAGGACAGGTAGCCGCGCGCGGCATATTCGGCGAACTCCTCGTCGCTCCAGCCGGGGAGCGCGGCGCGCAGCGCCTCCTTGGCGGCGGCGACGCGGGCGGCGCGGCCTTCCGACATCAGGCCGCCCGACATCATCTCGCGCGCGAAGTAGAACAGGTCGCGCAGCAGCGCCGCCTTCCAGCCGTTCCACACGTTGGGGCCGACGGCGCGGATGTCGACGACGGTGAGCAGCAGCAGCAGGCGCAGCCGCTCGGGCGACTGCACCACGTCGACGTAGCTGCTGATGGCGGACGGATCGTTGATGTCGCGCTTGAAGGCGGTCTTGCTCATGGCGAGATGCTGGCGCACCAGCCAGGCGACGGTCTCCGTTTCCTCCTCGCTCAGGCCGAGGCGCGGCCCGAGCTTGAGCGCGACTTCGGCGCCGAGCTCGGAATGGTCTCCGCCGCGGCCCTTGGCGATGTCGTGCAGCAGGACGGAGAGGTAGAGCGCGCGCCGCGACTGCACGCTGAAGATCTCCTCGCTCGCCAGCGGCAGCTCGTCCTTCAGCTCGCCCATCTCGATGCGGTGCAGGATGCCGAGCGCGAAGATGGTGTGCTCGTCGACCGTGTACACATGGTACATGTCGTGCTGCATCTGCGCGACGACGCGGCCGAAGTCCGGCACGAAGCGGCCGAAGACGCCAGATTCGTTCATGCGCCGCAGCATGAATTCCGAATTGTCCGGCGACGCCAGGATCTCCATGAAGAGGCGGTTGGCCTCCGGGTCGTTGCGCAGGTCGTCGTCGATCAGCAGCAGGCTGCGCGTGATGAGCTGCAGCGCATGCGGGTGGATGTCGAGCTTGTGGCGCTGCGCCGTGTGGAACAGGCCGATCAGGCGCACGGGGTCCTGGGCGAAGGCCTCGTCGTCGGCGACGTCGATGCGGCCGCCGAGCACCTTGAAGCCTTCGAGCATCTTGGCGCTCTCGCCCTTGTTGCCCCAGAAGGGCAGGCGCGAGCGCGGCCGGCGCTTGTGGTTGTCTTCCAGGTTGGCGCAGACGATGCGCGTCAGGTCGCCGACTTCCTTGGCGATCAGGAAGTAGTGCTTCATGAAGCGCTCGACGCCGCGCGCGCCGGCATGGTCGGTGTAGCCCATGAGGCGGCCGATCTCGGACTGCATGTCGAAGGTCAGGCGCTCTTCCGGGCGGCCGGTCTGGTAGTGCAGGTGGCAGCGCACGGTCCACAGGAAGTTCTGCGCGCGCTCGAAGCGCTTGGCCTCGCGCGCCGACAGGATGCCGCGGCTCACGATGCGCGCCACGTCGTCGACGCCGTAGATGTACTTGATGAGCCAGAACAGCGTGTGCAGGTCGCGCAGGCCGCCCTTGCCTTCCTTCACGTTGGGCTCGAGCACGTAGCGCGAATCGCCGACGCGCTGGTGGCGCGCGTCGCGCTCGGCGAGCTTGGCCTCGACGAAGTCCGCCTCGCTGCCGGCGACGACCTCCTTGCGGAAGCGCTTGCGCAGCTCCTCCGACAGGGCCGCGTCGCCCCACAGGTGGCGCGTCTCCAGGATCGCCGTGCGGATGGTGATGTCGCCCTTGGCCTGGCGGATGCACTCGTCGACCGAGCGGATCGCCTGGCCGACCTTGAGGCCCAAGTCCCACAGCAGGTAGAGCGCGTATTCGATCACCTGCTCGGTGTGCGGCGTCTTCTTGTAGGGAACGAGGAACAGCAGGTCGACGTCCGACTGCGGCGCCAGCTCGCCGCGCCCGTAGCCGCCGACGGCGGCGACGGCGAGCTTCTCGCCCTTGGTCGGGTTGGCGATCGGGTAGATCACGCGGGTGGCGAAGGCGAGGATGGCGGCGATCACGCCGTCCATCAGGCGCGCGTTGGCCGCCACCGTGTCGGCGCCGCTGGCGCCCGATTCGTAGAATGCCTTGCGCGCTTCGGCGCGGCCCATCTCCAGGGTCTCGCGCAGCAGCGCCAGGGCCTTCGGCCGCAGCTCCCCCGGCTTGGCCTCGCGCGCCAGGCCTTCGAGATTGGTCGATAGGCGGGCGACGGCGGCGCTGGCCGCCGAACGCGCCGACGACCCTTGCCGCCCAGCCTTCGAAGGCGGCGTCGGGATCGTGACCTCGTCCTGGTCGTCCCCGCGCACGGCGAGGCTATGGGCGGCGTCGGCAGTCATGGTCCGGTTGCGAGACCTTCGAGGAAATGCGGCCTTACAGATGCGGCGGGACGCGGGGATTTACAACGCCATCCTGGCAAATCGCCGCCGATTCCCCACAGTGAACAGGCTGTGCGGTTAAATTCAGCTTAGCACGTATCGCCTGACAGAACGAAGGCGCAGCGGGCGTTCCTGCCGGCTCCGGTCGGTTGACCGGTCGGCGAGGCCGCGCCACAGTGGCGGCAAGCCCTTAACGACTCAGGTGAAATCCATGGCGACGAGCAGCCCGGCCGGCATCGACCTTTCCAATCGCGTCGTCATCATGACCGGCGGCAGCCGCGGCCTCGGCCGCGCCATGGCCTGGGGCTTGCTGAGGGCCGGCGCGAAGGTGACGCTCGCCGCCGTGGATTCCATTGAAGCCGCCGTCGCCGACGCGGAGAAGGACTTCGGCAAGGGCAGGGTCGTCGGCCTGACCTGCGACGTGCGCCAGCGCGCCGACTGCGAGAAGGTCGTGGCCGAGACGGTCAAGGCCTTCGGCAAGGTCGACATGCTGGTGAATGACGCGGCGCTCGGCATGCGCCACGTCGCCGAGGCGCCGAACTCCAAGTCGACGAAGTTCTGGGAGGCCGATCCCGACCGCTGGCGCGACGTGATCGACGTCAACGTCATCGGCGGCTTCTTCATGGCGCACGCGGTGGCGCCCCATCTCGTCAGGCAGGGCTGGGGCCGCATCGTCAACGTCACGACCAGCATCGGCACGATGCAGCGCAAGGACAACTCGCCCTACGGCGTGACCAAGGCGGCCATGGAAGCCGCGACCCTGATCTGGTCGCAGGAGCTGGAAGGGACCGGCGTCACGATGAACACGCTGATCCCGGGCGGCGCGGCGGACACCACCATGGTGTTCGGCGCGCGCGGCAGCTCGCGCCTGCTGCCGCCCGAGATCATGGTGCCGCCGATTCTCTGGCTCGCCTCGACCCTGTCCGACGGCCAGAGCGGCGGCCGCTACGTCGGCAACCTGTGGGACGAGTCGCTGCCGCCGAGTGACGCGGCGAAGAAGGCGAAGGAAGCGCCCGTGCTGCGCGTGCCGTCGGATGCGCAGCGGGTTGGGTCAGTCGTCCGGCAGTAATCCCCGCAGCTCATAGAGCAAGTCCAGCGCGCCGCGCGGCGTGAGGTCGTCGGGATTGACGCGGGCGAGCTTGCGTTCGATCTCGGAGGGTTCGTCCGGCGCCGCCGGCTTCGCGGCGGCCACCGTGGCGGAGAACAGCGGCAGGTCTTCGGCGAGCTGGTTGACGGCTTTGGTCTTGCCGCCCTCCTCCAGGCTCGCCAGCACCTCCTCGGCGCGCAGCACGGCGGCGGCGGGCAGGCCGGCGAGTTTGGCCACATGGATGCCGTAGGAACGGTCCGCCGCCCCCGGCCCGATCTCGTGCAGGAACACCACGTTGCCCTGCCATTCCTTGATGCGCATGGAATGGTTGGAGAGCTGCGGCAGGCGCGCCGAGAGCGCCGTCAGCTCGTGGTAGTGGGTGGCGAAGAGCGCCCGGCACTTGTTGATGTCGTGCAGATGCTCGATGGTCGCCCAGGCGATGGAGAGGCCGTCGTAGGTCGCGGTGCCGCGGCCGATCTCGTCGAGGATGACCAGCGCCCGGTCGCTCGACTGGTTGAGGATGGCGGCGGTCTCGACCATCTCGACCATGAAGGTGGAGCGGCCGCGCGCCAGGTCGTCGGCGGCGCCGACGCGGCTGAACAGGCGGTCGACGACGCCGATCTCGGCGCTCTCCGCCGGCACGAAGGCGCCCGCCTGAGCCAGCACGGCGATGACGGCGTTCTGGCGCAGGAAGGTGCTCTTGCCCGCCATGTTGGGGCCGGTGACGAGCCAGAGGCGGCTACCGTCGCTGTTTTCCGTGCCGCCGAGGTTGCAGTCGTTGGCGACGAAGCTCGTGCTGCCCGAGGCCTCGCGCGCCAGGGCGGCTTCGACCACCGGATGGCGGCCGCCCTTGATGTCGAAGGCGAGGCTGTCGTCGATCTGCGGGCGCAGCCAGCGCGCCTCGACCGCCAGCTCGGCGAGCGCCGCCGAAACGTCGAGCACGGCGATGGCCTGGGCCGCCTTGGCGATGGCGGCGGCGCGGCTGCGCACCTCCGTGCAGAGCTCCTCGAAGGCGGCGAGCTCGAGCGCCAGCGCGCGGTCGGCGGCGCGGGCGATGCGCGTCTCCAGCTCGGCCAGCTCCGGCGTGGTGAAGCGCACGGCGCTGGCGATGGTCTGGCGATGGATGAAGAAGCGCTCCTGGCCTTCGGGGCCGGTCGCCGCCGTCACCTTCTCGGCCAGGTTCGGCCGCGTCTCGATGAAATAGCCGAGCACGTTGTTGTGCTTGATCTTGAGGCCGGGAATGCCGGCCGCCTCGGCGTAGCGCGATTCGAGGCCGGCGATCAGTTTCCGGCTGTCGTCGCGCAGGCCCTTCGCCTCGTCGAACTCCGGATCGTAGCCGACGGCGAGGAAGCCGCCGTCGCGCGCGAACATCGGCAGCTCGGCGGCGAGCGCGCGGCCGAGCAGGTCGACCAGGGCGCCTTCGGTGCCGAGGGCCGCGCAGGCGGTGGAGATGGCGTCGGGCAGCTCGTCGAAGCCGTCCTGCTTGCCGGGCGTCTCGAAGCGGCGGCGCAGCGCCGCGCCGGCGGCCAAGGCGTCGCGGATCGCGGCGAGGTCGCGCGGGCCGCCGCGTCCCACGCCGAGACGAGACAGCGCGCGCGCCATGTCGGGCAGGCGGCCGAGCACCGCGCGCACGTCCTCGCGCAGGTTGCGCGACTGCACGAAGAAGCCGACGGCGTCGTGGCGGCGGCGGATGCGCGCCATGTCGGTGAGGGGGGCTGCGAGCCTTGCGGCGAGCAGGCGGGCGCCGGCGCCGGTCAGGGTGCGGTCGATCACGGCGAGCAGGCTGCCGTCGCGGCCGCCGTCGGGGCCTTGCACCAGCTCGAGGTTGCGCCGCGTCGCCGCGTCGATCTCCATCACCGCGCGCGCGGCGAGCTGGCGCAGCGGCGCCAGCAGCGGCACGCGGCCCTTCTGGGTGAGCTCGACATAGTCGATCAGCGCGCCGGCGGCGGCCAGCTCGGCGCGGCCGAAGCTGCCGAAGGCGTCGAGCGCCGCGACGCCGTAGAGCGTCTGCAGGCGGCGGCGCGCGTTCTCGCTGTCGAACAGGCTGGAGGGCTGCGGCGTCAGCGCGCCGGCGCCGTCGTTGGCGGCGGCGGCCACGTCGGCGCGCGCCAGCAGCTTGTCGGCGATCAGCAGCTCGCCGGGCGCCACGCGCGCCAGCGCGGCGGAGAGCTGTTCGGGGATGAGCGACTGGGCGACGAATTCGCCCGTCGAAAGGTCGAGCCAGGCGAGGCCGAGCGAGCCGCCGGCCTCGGCGAGCGCCGCGAGGAAGTTGTTGCGCCGCGAATCGAGCAGCGAGTCTTCCGTCAGGGTGCCGGGGGTGACGAGGCGCACCACGTCGCGCTTCACCACAGACTTGGCGCCGCGCTTCTTGGCCTCGGCCGGGTCTTCCACCTGCTCGCAGACGGCGACGCGGAAGCCCTTGCGGATCAGGCGCGCGAGATAGGCCTCGGCGGCGTGCACCGGCACGCCGCACATGGGAATGTCTTCGCCGTTGTGCTTGCCGCGCTTGGTCAGCGCGATGTCGAGCGCGCGCGAGGCCTGCACGGCGTCCTCGAAGAAGATCTCGTAGAAGTCGCCCATGCGGTAGAACAGCAGGCAGCCCGGGTGGGCGCGCTTGATGGCGTGGTACTGGGCCATCAGCGGCGTGGTTTCGCCGGCGGAAACCATGGCGGCGGCCACCGCGGCGACCTGGGCGGCGACGAGAGCGTCTTCGCTCGGCTCTGTTTCGATTTCGCTGTTTTGTTGCACTGCAATAATACGCTTCTGAACTCGCGTTCTGGGATGACGCGCGGCGGAGGAACGATCCGGTTCGGGAACAACTGTCTTAACTTACCGAGGCGGCCGCGCGCGGACAACGTATCCCTCCGCGCGGCCTGCGGCCATCCGCCGGCTGTGATGAATTTAGGTGACAGTGCGGGCCGCACTTGGCAAGTTTCCCGCACGAAATCGGGCCGGCAGCTTGTCGGCTCTTTCCCCGGGGGTCCAGATCGACGCGCTGACACGGCCTCGGCCGCGCGCAGTACCCCCCGGATGCCCAGACCAGGGCGCAACGCAGACGGCCAGGCATCGCGCGAAGACCTTCGCGGCGGCGCGGCCGTCGTCAGAGGATGTGTAAGTTGGATAACAAAGACCACGTGACCGACGAAGAAGCCTTGCTGCTGCATTCGTCGGGCCGGCCCGGCAAGCTCGAGATCGTCGCCACCGTCCCCATGACGACCCAGCGCGACCTGTCGCTGGCCTATTCGCCCGGCGTCGCCGCCCCGGTCCTGCGCATCGCCAAGGACCCCTCCGCCGCCTACGACTACACGGCGCGCGGCAACCTGGTCGCCGTCATCACCAACGGCACCGCCATCCTCGGCCTCGGTGACCTCGGCCCGCTCGCCTCCAAGCCGGTCATGGAAGGCAAGGCGGTGCTGTTCAAGCGCTTCGCCGACGTCGATTCCATCGACCTCGAAGTCGACACCAAGGACGTCGAGGAATTCATCAACTGCGTGCGCTTCCTCACGCCGTCGTTCGGCGGCATCAACCTGGAGGACATCAAGGCGCCCGAGTGCTTCATCATCGAGCAGCGCCTGCGCGAGCTGATGGACATCCCGGTGTTCCACGACGACCAGCACGGCACGGCGATCATCGCCGCCGCCGGGCTCATCAACGCGCTGGAAGTCACCGGCCGCGACATCAAGAAGTTCAAGATGGTCGTCAACGGCGCCGGCGCCGCCGCCATCGCCTGCGTCGAGCTGGTCAAGGCCATCGGCGTGCCGCACGGGAACGTCACGCTGTGCGACACCAAGGGCGTCATCTACCAGGGCCGCACCGACGGCATGAACCAGTGGAAGTCCGCCCACGCCATCGCCACCGACGCGCGCACGCTGGCCGAGGCCATGAAGGGCGCCGACGTGTTCTTCGGCCTGTCGGTCAAGGGCGCCGTGACCAAGGAGATGGTCGCCGGCATGGCCGCCAAGCCGATCATCTTCGCCATGGCCAACCCGGACCCCGAGATCACGCCGGAGGAGGCGCGCAGCGTGCGCGCCGACGCCATCATCGCCACCGGCCGCTCGGACTATCCGAACCAGGTCAACAACGTGCTCGGCTTCCCCTACATCTTCCGCGGCGCGCTCGACGTGCGCGCCAGCACGATCAACGACGAGATGAAGATCGCCGCCGCCCGCGCGCTCGCCGAGCTGGCCCGCGAGGACGTGCCGGACGAAGTGGCCGACGCCTCGTCGGGCCGCAAGCTGAAGTACGGGCCGGACTACATCATTCCCTCGCCGTTCGACCCGCGCCTGATCGTCGCCGTGCCGAGCGCGGTGGCGCAGGCCGCCATGGTGTCGGGCGTGGCGCAGAAGCCGATCGAGAACATGGAGGCCTACCGCCGCGTGCTGGCCTCGCGCCTCGACCGCACATCGGCCGCGCTCAACTCGATCTTCGAGACCGTGCGCGCCAACCCCAAGCGCGTCGTCTTCGCCGAGGGCGAGGAGGAGACGGTGATCCGCGCCGCCGCTTCGTTCCGCAACGCCGGCTACGGCACGCCGGTGCTGATCGGCGTGCAGGACCGCGTGCTGGAGACGATGACGGCGCTCGGCCTCAAGGTCGGCGAGAAGATGGAAGTCTTCAACGCCGCGCTCAACCCCGACAACAAGCGCTACATCGACTTCCTCTACGAGCGCCTGCAGCGCCACGGCGTGCTCTACCGCGACTGCCAGCGCATGGTGCACCAGGACCGCAACGTCTTCGCCGCCTGCATGGTGGCGCTCGGCGACGCCGACGCCATGGTGACCGGCATGACGCGCTCCTCCTTCGTCGCCTACAGCGAGATCCGCCGCGTCATCGACGCCAAGCCGAACGAGCGCGTGATCGGCCTGACCATGATGCTGGCGCGCGAGCGCACCGTCTTCATCGCGGACACGATGGTCCACGAAGTGCCGACGACGGCGGAGTTCGCCGACATCGCCATCCAGGCGGCGCGCGCCGCCCGCCAGCTCGGCCACGAGCCGCGCATCGCCTTCGTCTCCTTCTCGAACTTCGGCGATCCCTTGCGCGAGAAGGGCAAGCGCGTGCGCGAGGCCGTCGAGTACCTCGACACCCTCAACGTTGACTTCGAGTACGACGGCGAGATGTCGGTCGACGTGGCGCTCAACCCGGAGCTGCGCACGCTCTATCCGTTCTGCCGCCTGTCGGCGCCGGCCAACGTGCTGATCATGCCGGCGCTCGACCCGGCGATCATCTCGGCCAAGCTGCTGCAGGAGCTCGGCGGCGGCACCGTCGTCGGCCCGCTGCTCATCGGCCTGTCGAAGCCGGCGCAGATCGTGCCCATGGGCTCGAACGTCACCGAGCTGGTCAACGTCGCGGCGCTCGCCGCCTACGACGCCATCAAGGCCTGACGCGGACGCCGTTAAGGATCGCCCCCATGCGCATCGAGCGCATGAGGGCGATCCGGCTTGACTTCGCGCGCCCGGCGGGGGAAGAGGCGATAGACCCGATCGCCGCTTCGCTTGAAAGCCCCATCGCCCATGCCGTCCGCCAGATCCGTCTTCGGTAGCGTCTTCACCGGCCGTTCCTTCGCTGCGGCGCTGGCGCTCGCCGTGCCGACGCTCATCGTGCTGGTGGTGCTGGCGATCAGCGGCGCGCTCGCCTGGATCCATGTGTTCAGCGGCGGCGTCATCGTCGTCGCGGCGCTTTTATTCCTCGTCCATCGCCATCTCGGCGAGATCGCCGCCGTGATCGCGACGGCCGACGCGCTCTGCGAGCCCGACGGCGACAAGACGGTGACACGCCCGCGCCTCGCCGGCCGCCTGGCCAACGACGCCCTGGCCGCCGTGCTGCGTCTCGACCGCGCCTGGCGCGCCCGCGCCGACGCCCTGCGCGGCGGCGTCGGCGAGAACAAGGGCGTGTTCGACAGCCTGCCCGACCCGCTGATCCTGCTCGACGCCCGCCGCCGCGTGACCTTCGGCAACGCCGCGGCGCGTCAGCTGCTCGGCACCATCTCCGTCGGCGCCGACCTCGCCATGGCGCTGCGCGATCCCGGCGTGCTCGAGGCGGTCGACGGCGTGCTCGCCGACGGCGTCGGCCGCCAGGCCGACTTCCATCCGCTGCAGCCGGCCGAGCGCCACCTCGCCACCCGCATCGAGAAGCTGCGCGCCCCCGAGCCGGGCGGCGCCGTCTGCGTGCTCGCCATGGTCGACCTGACGGCGATGAAGCGCATCGAGCAGATGCGCAGCGACTTCATCGCCAACGCCTCGCACGAGCTGCGCACGCCGCTCTCCAGCCTGATCGGCTTCATCGAGACGCTGCAGGGCCCGGCGCGCGACGACGTGCCGGCGCGCGACCAGTTCCTCAAGCTGATGCACGAGCAGGCCCACCGCATGGCCCGCCTGGTGCGCGACCTGCTGTCGCTCTCCATGATCGAGATGAGCGAGCACAAGCCGCCGGCCGGCCAGGTCGACCTGCCGTCGCTGCTCCAGACCGTGGTGGCGATCCTGCAGCTCCAGGCGCGCGCCAAGAGCATGACCGTGAAGATCGCCGTCGAGGCGCCCCCTCAAGGTGGCCAGGACGTGCCGGCGGTGCCGGGCGATTCCGACCAGCTCGCACAGCTCTTCCAGAACCTGATCGACAACGCGATCAAGTACGGCGCCGCCAACAGCGAGGTGGCCGTGCGGGTCTGGCGGATCAGCGCCGCCGAGGCCAGCGAGTACGCCGTGCCGGCGACCGCCTTGGCGGTTTCCGTCATCGACAAGGGCGAGGGCATCCCCGAAGACCACCTGCCGCGCCTGACCGAGCGCTTCTACCGGGTCGACACGGCCCGCTCGCGCGCCGTCGGCGGCACCGGCCTCGGGCTGGCCATCGTGAAGCACATCGTGGCCCGCCACCGCGGCCATTTGCGGATCGACAGCGTGCCCGGCCAGGGCAGCCGCTTTACGGTGTTTTTGCCCACCGATGTGCCGGCTCCGACGGCCGAATAGGCAAAAATCCCTTTAGAGACAATGACTTGCAATTGACACGCGCTTGCCGGCGCGCTGTCACATAACTTTCACATAACTGTAGTATTTGTGACCTCGGAGCCCCCTAGTCTGCGCCGCGCAAGCTCGGGGCGCATCAAAGGCCCTGATCGCGTCCCTCGGATTTTTCGTCCGAACATTCCACAAACCCTACGGGAGTCCCTCCATGCGCATGACAGCGAGCCTCGTCGCGGCGGCTGCGGCCATTTCCACGGTTTTCGCCGTGAACGCCGCCACTGCGGCCGACATTTCCGGCGCCGGTGCCAGCTTTCCCTACCCGATCTACTCGAAGTGGGCTGACGCCTACCAGAAGGAGACCGGCAACCGCCTGAACTACCAGTCGATCGGTTCCGGCGGCGGCATCAAGCAGATCCAGGCCAAGACCGTCACCTTCGGCGCCTCGGACATGCCGCTCAGCCAGGAAGACCTCGCGAAGGACGGCCTCGTCCAGTTCCCGACCGTCATGGGCGGCATCGTTCCCGTCGCCAACCTCGACGGCGTGAAGCCGGGCGAGATGGTCCTCGACGGCAAGACGCTCGCCGACATCTACCTCGGCAAGATCAAGAAGTGGGACGACGCCGCCATCGCGAAGCTGAACCCGTCGGTGAAGCTGCCGTCGCAGGCGATCGCCGTGGTCTACCGCTCCGACGCGTCGGGCACGACCTTCGTGTTCTCCGACTACCTCGCGCGCGTCAGCCCCGAGTTCAAGTCCAAGGTCGGCGTGAACACCTCGGTCGAGTGGCCGGGCGGCATCGGCGGCAAGGGCAATGAAGGCGTTGCCGGCACCGTCAGCCAGACCAAGGGCGCCATCGGCTACGTCGAGACGGCCTACGCCAAGCAGAACAAGCTGACCTTCGCGAAGATGATCAACAAGGCCGGCAAGACCGTGAACCCGGAAATCCCGGCGTTCCAGTCCGCTGCTGCCAACGCCGACTGGGCTGGCACTCCGGGCTTCGCCGTTCTCCTGAACGACGAGCCGGGCGACAACTCTTGGCCGATCACCAGCGCCACCTTCATCCTGATGCACAAGCAGGCGCAGGACGCGGCGGCTTCGGCCGAAGCGCTGAAGTTCTTCAACTGGGCCTACGGCCCGACGGGCGACAAGCTGGCCGAGGAACTCGACTACGTTCCGCTGCCGGACAACGTCATCGACCTGATCAAGAAGACCTGGACGAACGAGATCAAGTCGAACGGCCAGCCTGTCTACAAGATGTAATCGACTGATTGCCAAGTGCCTACGGGGGCCGGAGAGATCCGGCCCCCACCTTCTGCTTCCTCGCCAACAATCACGGACAACGGTGCCATCGTGGCGGAATTAAGCGTCGACACTTCGATCACGGCGGCCAACGTCGACCGGTCACGCGCGCTGAAGCGCTTCGCGTGGACGGATGCCTTCTTCCGGAGCCTGACGCGCGTCTGCGCGATCTCCGTGCTGGTCATCCTCGGCGCGATCATGTTCTCGCTGCTCGAGGGCTCGATCCCGGCGCTCAGCAAGTTCAAGTTCGACTTCCTGGTGACGGAGCGCTGGAACCCGGTGACCAACGTGTTCGGCGCGCTGGCGCCGATCTACGGCACCCTGGTGACTTCCTTCATCGCCATGCTGATCGCCGTGCCCGTGGGCATCGGCATCGCCATCTTCCTCACCGAGCTCTGCCCGCCGATGATCCGCCGCCCGATCGGCATCGCCATCGAGCTGCTCGCCGGCATCCCCAGCATCATCTACGGCATCTGGGGCCTGTTCGTGTTCGCGCCCTTCCTGCAGAGCCATGTGCAGCCCTTCCTGATCGCGGTCTTCGAGGACGTGCCCGTGCTGAACGGCATCTTCGCCGGCCCGCCCTACGGCATCGGCATCCTGACGGCCTCGCTCATCCTCGTCATCATGGTGCTGCCCTTCATCGTCGCCATCACGCGCGACGTCTTCGAGACGGTCCCCAGCGTGCTGCGCGAATCGGCCTACGGCCTCGGCTGCACCACCTGGGAAGTGACGCGCAACGTCGTGCTGCCCTTCACCCGCGTCGGCGTCATCGGCGGCATCATGCTGGCCCTGGGCCGCGCGCTCGGCGAGACCATGGCGGTCACCTTCGTCATCGGCAACGCGCACCGCATCTCCGAATCGATCCTGGCGCCGGGCACCACCATCTCGGCGACCATCGCCAACGAATTCGCGGAAGCCGTCGGCGAGGTCTACTTCTCCTCGCTGATCGCGCTCGGCCTCATCCTCTTCTTCATCACCTTCCTCGTGCTCGCGGCGGCCCGCTACATGCTGCTACGGCTCGAAAAAATGGCGGGAAACTAAGACCATGAAGACCCCCTCGATCGACATGGGCCGCTACAGGCGCCGCATCGGCCGCAACCGCATGTACATGACGCTGTCGCTCTGCGCGACCGCCTTCGGCCTGAGCTGGCTGGCGCTGATCCTCGGCACGCTCGTCGTCAACGGCGTCGCCGGCCTCGGCCTGCACGTCTTCACCGAGATGACGCCGCCGCCCGGCGGCGAAGGCGGCCTCGCCAACGCCATCGTCGGCAGCCTGATCATGACCGGCCTCGCCGTCGCCATCGGCACGCCGATCGGCACGCTGGCCGGCACCTACATGGCGGAATATGGCCGCTACGACCGGCTGACCCCGGTCATCCGCTTCATCAACGACATCCTGCTGTCGGCGCCGTCCATCGTCATCGGCCTGTTCATCTACGAGATCGTCGTCCGCCCGATGGGCCACTTCTCGGGCCTCGCCGGCGCCATCGCGCTGGCCGTGATCGTGCTGCCGGTCGTCGTGCGCACGACCGAGGACATGCTGATCCTGGTGCCGAACCAGCTGCGCGAGGCGGCCGCCGCCCTCGGCACGCCGACCTGGTACATCATCGCCAAGGTCGGCTACCGCGCGGCGCGCACCGGCATCATCACCGGCGTGCTGCTCGCGGTCGCCCGCATCTCCGGCGAGACCGCGCCGCTGCTCTTCACGGCGCTGAACAACCAGTTCTGGAGCGCGAACCTGGACAAGCCGATGCCCAGCCTGCCGGTCATCATCTTCCAGTTCGCTTTGAGTCCTTACGAAAACTGGCGCGAACTGGCCTGGGCCGGCGCGCTCCTTATCACGCTCGCCGTGCTGACGCTCAGCATCCTCGCGCGAGTCCTTTCCAGCAAATCGGGTGGCGAACGATGAGTATGATGGCCAATCACCTCGGCGCGAACAGCAGCGCCCGCACGAACGAGAACACGCCGGAGAAGCTCTCCGTGCGCGACCTCTCCTTCTTCTACGGCGAGAACAAGTCGCTGAAGAACATCTCGCTGCCCCTCTATGACCGCACGGTCACGGCCTTCATCGGCCCGTCGGGCTGCGGCAAGTCGACGCTGCTGCGCTGCCTGAACCGCATGTACGAGCTCTACCCGAAGCAGCGCGCCGAGGGCCAGATCCTGCTCGACGGCGAGAACATCCTCGAGGGCAAGCAGGACCTCAACCTGCTGCGCGCCAAGATCGGCATGGTCTTTCAGAAGCCCACGCCCTTCCCGATGACGATCTACGACAACATAGCCTTCGGCGTGAAGCTCTACGAGAACCTGCCGCGCGCCGAAATGAACGAGCGCGTCGAGTCGTCGCTCCGCCGCGCCGCGCTGTGGGACGAGGTGAAGGACAAGCTCAACGCCAGCGGCCTGTCGCTCTCGGGCGGCCAGCAGCAGCGCCTCTGCATCGCGCGCACCATCGCGGTGCGCCCGGAAGTGATCCTGTTCGACGAGCCCTGCTCGGCCCTCGACCCGATCTCGACCAGCAAGATTGAGGAGCTGATCGACGAGCTGAAGGACCAGTACACGATCGCCATCGTCACGCACAACATGCAGCAGGCGGCGCGCGTGTCGGAGTTCACGGCTTTCATGTACCTCGGCGAGCTGATCGAATTCGACCGCACGGAAAAGATCTTCACGACGCCCAGCGTCAAGAAGACCGAAGAATACGTCACCGGCCGCTTCGGCTGATCGCTGACTTCAGGTAAGGAACGAACAGGCCATGGCCGACCACACCGTAAAATCCTACGACGACGAGCTGAAGAACCTCCACGAGGACATCCTGCGCATGGGCGGCATCGCCGAAGCGCAGTTCGCCTCGGCGATCCAGGCCGTCACCAAGCGAGACGCCGACGTCGCCGCTCTCACCGTCAAGGGCGACGTGAAGCTCGACGAGCTGAACGCGGCCATCGACCAGCGCGTCGTGCGCATGCTGGCCCTGCGCCAGCCGATGGCGAGCGACCTGCGCGAGATCATCTCCTCGCTCAAGATCGCCGCCGACGTCGAGCGCATCGGCGACTACGCCGCCAACATCGCCAAGCGCTCCATCGCCATCGCCGAAATGCGCCCTGTGAAGCCGCTCAACAGCATCCCGCGCATGGGCCGCCTCGTGCAGCACCTGATCAAGGACGTGCTCGACGCCTACAACGAGCGCAACGCCGACAAGGCCAAGCAGGTCTGGCTGCGCGACGAGGAAGTCGACGACGCCTACAACAGCCTGTTCCGCGAGACCCTCACCTACATGATGGAAGACCCGCGCAACATCACGCCCTGCACGCACCTGCTGTTCGTCGCCAAGAACATCGAGCGCATCGGCGACCATGCCACCAACGTCGCCGAGACCATCTACTTCATCGTCCACGGCACGACCCTCGGCGCCATGCGTCCGAAGGGCGACTCTTCCAGCTTCTTGGTCGTCAGCCCGGACGACGAGGCCCCGCGCGCGTAAGAAATCCCAAAGGCGTAAACCATGAAACCTCTCATTTTGCTGGTCGAAGACGAGGAAGCGCTGCTCACCGTGCTGCGCTACAACCTCGAGCGAGAAGGCTTCGAGGTGATGACGGCGACCAACGGCGAAGAAGGGCTGATGATGCTCGACGAACGCCGGCCCGACATCATGCTGCTGGACTGGATGCTGCCGCTGGTCTCCGGCATCGAGATCTGCCGCCAGGTGCGCCGCAAGGCGGAGACCCGCGACATGCCGATCATCATGCTGACGGCGCGCGGCGAGGAAGGCGACAAGATCCGCGCCCTCAACTCCGGCGCCGACGACTACATCACCAAGCCGTTCTCGCCGAGCGAGCTGATCGCCCGCGTGCAGGCCGTGCTGCGCCGCTCGCGTCCGGCGCTCGCCGCCGAAGCGCTGACCTACGGCGACATCGTCATGGACCTGGCGGCGCACCGCGTGTTCCGCAACAGCCGCCCGGTGCATCTGCGCCCGACCGAGTTCCGCCTGCTGCGCTTCCTGATCGAGCATCCCGGCCGCGTCTTCTCGCGCGAGCAGCTGCTCAACGCGGTGTGGACGCACGACACCTACATCGAGCCGCGCACCGTCGACGTGCACATCCGCCGCCTGCGCAAGGCGCTCAACGGCGGCAACCGCGAAGACGTGATCCGCACCGTGCGCGCCACCGGCTACTCGCTGGAGAGCGACGGCTTCAGCGAAGCCGAGGCCAGCTAGGCGCCGCGCCGCCGTCCGGCGGCGCATCCCCGCAACATGCCCAGCCTGCCGCTGGCGTCGCGCCTGCGGCGGGCTTCGGCGCGTCTAGGGCCGCCCGTCTCCGGCTTGCCGTTGCGGCACCTTCGACGGCGAAGCCTTACCGCGCCTTCGGCGCCTAAGCCCCTTACCGCGCCTTCGGCGCGAGTCCCGTCTGGCCGCGCTGGATCATCCAGGCCAGCAGCAGGAGCCCCGGCAGGGCCGCCGCCGCCGAGATGGCGAAGAAGCTCACCCAGTCGACCCGCTCGGCGAGCCAGCCGCCGCCCGACGCCAGCATCGTGCGGCCGACCACGGCGAGCGACGAGAACAGCGCATATTGCGTCGCCGTGAAGGAGAAGCTGCAGAGCGACGAGATGTAGGCGACGAAGGCCGCCGAGCCCATGCCGCCGGTGAAGTTCTCGCTGGCGATGGTCAGCGTGAGGAAGGCCACGTCGTGGCCGACCAGGGCCTGGGCGGCGTACATCAGGTTCGACAGCATCTGCAGCACGCCGCAGACCATCAGGGCGCGCAGGATGCCGTAGCGCGCCACGGCGACGCCGCCGGCCGCCGCGCCCGCCAGGGTGGCGAGGAAGCCGAACAGCTTGCTGACGCTGGCGATCTCGCCCAGCGTGAAGCCGGTGTCGATGTAGAACTTGTTCGCCATCACGCCGGCGACCGCGTCGCCAAACTTGTAGAGCACGATGAAGGCGAGGATCTGCGCCCAGCCGGCGCGGCGCAGGAAGTCGCCGAAGGGCATGACGACATGCTCCTTCAGCCAGGCGGCGACGCCCTCCGGGCGCGCGTGCTGCGCGGCGTCTCCCTGAGGCTCCGGGTTGGACAGGATCGTCGCGATGCCGACGCCGATCAGCACGGCCATCACGGCATAGGCGGCGAACCAGCCGAAATATTCCGCGATGTAGAGAGCCCCGGCGCCCGACACCAGCATGCCGATGCGGTAGCCGACCTGCACGGCGGCCGAGCCGGCGCCCTGCTCGTCGGCGCTGAGGATCTCGACGCGGTAGGCGTCGACCACGATGTCCTGGGTCGCCGAGAGGAAGGCGACCAGCACGGCGAAGGCGGCGACGACGAGGGGCTGGCGTGCCGGGTCGAGCGTGCCGAGCGCCAGGATCGCGGCGAGCAGCGCGAGCTGGCTCGCCACCGCCCAGCCGCGCCGGCGGCCGAGCCAGCGGCCGAGCAGCGGCACGCGCAGGCCGTCGATCAGCGGCGACCAGACGAACTTGAAGGCATAGGGCACGCCGACCAGCGCGAAGAGCCCGATGGCCGTCTTGGTGACGCCGGCGGTGGAGAGCCAGGCCGAGAGCGTCGCGCCGGTCAGCGCCAGCGGCAGGCCCGACGAGAAGCCGAGCAGCAGGATGCAGAGCATCCGCCGGTCGCCGTAGACCGCCAGGGCGGCGCGCCACCTGGAGGTTCTGGATGCCCCAGCGGCGGCCGGCTCGCCCATGCCTAGACTGCCGCGCCGAGCTTGGCCTTCACCAGGTCAGCGAGCTTGGTCTCGGGCCGCGCGCCGTAATGGCCGATGATCTCCGCCGCGGCAATGGCGCCGATGCGGCCGCAGACGTCGAGGGCGAGGCCGCGCGTGTAGCCATAGAGGAAGCCGGCGGCATAGAGGTCGCCGGCGCCCGTGGTGTCGACCAGCTTGGCGATCGGCTCGGCCTTGACCGTGTGCACCGCGTCGCGCGCGACGATTACCGCGCCCTTTTCGCTGCGGGTCAGCGCCGCCACGTCGCAGTCGGCGCGCACCTTGGCTACGGCGTCGTCGAAGTTCGCCGTCTCGTAGAGCGAGAGGATTTCGGCTTCGTTGGCGAAGAGGATGTCGACATGGCTTTCGACCAGCTTGCGGAAGTCGGCGCGATGGCGGTCGACGCAGAAGGCGTCCGACAGGGTGAGCGACACCTTGCGGCCGGCCTTGTGGGCGGCGGCGGCGGCGCGCAGGAAAGCCTCCTTCGCCTGCGGCTTGTCCCACAGGTAGCCTTCGAGATAGGTGACGGAGGCGTCGGCGATCATCGCCTCGTCCACGTCGGCGGGGCCGAGGTCGGTGGAAGCGCCCAGGAAGGTCTGCATGGTGCGCTGCGCGTCGGCCGTCACGAAGATCAGGCAGCGCGCCGTCGGCAGGCCGTCGGTGGCGGGCGCCGTCTCGTAGCGCACGCCGGCTGCGCGGATGTCATGGGCGAAGATGCCGCCGAGCTGGTCGTTGCGCACCTTGCCGATGAAGCCGGCGCGGCCGCCGAGCGAGGCGAGGCCCGCCATGCTGTTCGCCGCCGAGCCGCCAGAGGCTTCGATGGCCGCGTCCATCACCTTGTAGAGGCTTTCGGCGCGGGCGCCGTCGATCAGGGTCATGGCCCCCTTGGCGAGGTCGTGCTGGGCGAGGAACCCGTCGTTGGCATGGGCGATGACGTCGACGATGGCGTTGCCGATGCCGACGACATCGAGTGTGGCTGACTGGGACAAGACGGCTCCTTGGACGCGGATCAAAATGGAAGGGCGGCGCAGTATAGCCGCCGCACCCGTCGGAACAATGGGCCCGGCAGCCGAGGCGAACGGCGATTTGAAACCGGCAAAATCCTTCGCCAGGCCAAGCCTCGCGCGCTATAGGATTGCTCATGTCCATGTTCCCCAGGATCAAGGCTGTGCCGTCCCGCGAATCTCTCCGCCGCGTCCCCGTTTGGGCCATCGCCTTCGCCGCCCTGGCGCTGGCCGCCTGCGGCACGCCGCAGCCGCCGCACGACGCCTATGGCCGCTGGGCGGACACATATCCTGGCCAGGAGGCGGCTCCCGGCCAGGCGTCTTCCGGTCAGCCGTCTTCCAGTCAGGCGGCGCCGCCCGAACAGGCCGCGCCCGATGCCGCATCCGCATCCGATGCCGCGTCGGCTCCCGCGCCGCAGCGCCAGGCCTCCTTGCCGCCCGTCCAGCGGCCTCCGGCCGGCGCGACGACGGGCGAGCCGCCGCCGGAGCCGCCGAAGCTCGAGGAGCTGCGCGGCCTGAACGCGGCGCAGCTCACGGCCCTGCTCGGCAAGCCGACCTTGCTGCGCGACGAGCCGGCGGCGCAGATGTGGCAATACCGCAGCGAGAGCTGCGTGCTGCATCTTTTCCTCTATCCCGCGCAAGGCGGCGAGAAGCGCGTGCAATATGCCGAGGCGCGCTCACGCCAGATCGGCGCCCCCGCCACGACGACGGGGCCGAGCGAATGCCTCGCGACCCTGGTCGGCGCTCAGCGCCTGCGCTCGTGACCGCAGGCCGCCCGGGCAAGGCCATGACGATCCGCGCCCCCTTCATGCTAGGCTTTCAGCCATGACGACCCTTGAGACCATGCTCGACCCGCCGCCCCCGAAGGACGCCCAGGCCTACCAGGCGTCGGGCAGCGCCGATGCGCTCTTCCTGCGCAACCTCTGGTATTTCGCCATGCCGGCCCGCGAGCTGGCCAAGGGCAAGATGAAGGCCCTGTGGATGCTCGGCGAGCCCCTGCTGTTCGGCCGCACCGACGCGGGCGAAGTCTTCGCCGTGCTCGACATCTGCCCGCATCGCGGCATCCCGCTGTCCTACGGCAGCTTCGACGGCCATGAGGTGGAGTGCTGCTATCATGGCTGGCGCTTCGCGCCCGACGGGCGCTGCACGGCGATCCCTTCGCTGGTCGAAGGCCAGAGCGGCATCGCGCGCGACAAGATCCGCGTGCGCAGCTACGTCTGCCGCGAAGCCCAGGGCATAATCTGGGTCTACATGGGCGACAAGCCGCGCGCGGCGATCGACGAAGCGAGCCTGCCGGCGCCGCCGCAGCTGCCCGAGGTCACGGCCGACCAGCTGCACATCGTCGATACGCTCGACTTCCCCTGCTACATGGACCATGCGGTGATCGGCCTGATCGACCCGGCCCACGGCCCCTACGTCCACAAATCCTGGTGGTGGCGGCCCGGCGCGTCGGCCCATGAGAAGGCCAAGCGCTTCGGGCCGAACGACCTCGGCTTCACCATGCTGCGCCACAAGCCGTCGAAGAATTCGCGCGCCTACAAGCTGCTCGGCGGCGCGCCGGAAACCGAGATCGCCTTCCGTCTGCCGGGCATCCGCATCGACCATACGAAAGCTGGCCGGCACACGCTGGTCAATTTCACGGCGGTGACGCCGGTGAGCGAGAACATGACGCGCGTCAGCAACCTGATCTACTGGACGACGCCCTGGCTGACGCCGCTCAAGCCGATCCTCAAGCACTTCGCCCACGCCTTCCTGCAGCAGGACCGCAACATCGTCATGATCCAGCAGGAAGGCCTGAAGCTGCGGCCGAGCCTGATGCTGATCGACGACGCCGACCGCCAGGCCAAGTGGTTCTACCGCCTGAAGCGCGAATGGCAGGCGAGCCAGGCGGAAGGCCGCGCCTTCGCCAATCCCATCAGCGAACGCACGCTGCGCTGGAAGAGCTGAGCTCTCGACTGCGTCGATGCCCGCACCGAGGGCGGGCGTGACGATGGGGATGGGCGGGCTCTCTCAATAGCGTCGCCTGCGGGCTTGCCCCGAGGGTCCATTGATCCGCCACTTGAGCGCTTGCCCTAGCCCCTCGGGTCAAGCCCGAGGGTGACGCGGGAATGAGGGGGCGCGGCCGGAACGTGACGACTGAGCCCGACGGCTGAACGCGACGATGGAATGTGCGGCCGCACGGTTTGTTCGCCGCTCGGCCTCCTCCGCCGCGCCGCGATTTTTGCGCGGCTTGCGGTTTTTTGAACGACGGCCCGAATCCTCGCGCGTATAGTCGAAGAGTCGCGCGTTAGGACCACCAAAGATTCCGCCGCCCAGTTCAGCCAGTGGCTCCGTCGGCGAACGGAACGGATGAGCCCATGGACATCTACCTGCCGATCGCCGAAATCTCGGAGAACGTCTTCGTTCTCCTTCTGCTCGGCGGCGGCGTGGGGTTCCTGTCCGGGCTGTTCGGCGTCGGCGGCGGCTTTCTGACCACGCCGCTCCTCATCTTCATCGGCATTCCGCCCGCCGTCGCCGTGGCGACCGGCGCGAACCAGACGCTCGCCGCCTCGGTCTCCGGCACCATCGCCCATTGGCGGCGCGGCAACGTCGACTTCAAGATGGGCGGCATCCTGGTGGCGGGCGGCCTCGTCGGCTCGGTCTTCGGCGTCTGGCTGTTCGCCCTGCTGCGCAAGCTGGGCCAGCTTGAGCTGGCGATCTCCGTCACCTACGTGCTGCTGCTCGGCAGCCTCGGGCCGCTGATGATCGTCGAGAGCTGGCGCGCCTGGCGCCGCCAGGGCAGGGCGGGGCTGGGGCTGCGCAAGCTGCACCAGCACAACTGGCTGCACGGCCTGCCGCTCAAGATGCGGTTTCCCAAATCGCGGCTCTATGTCAGCGCCCTACTGCCCTTCGGCCTGGGCTGCGTCGTCGGCATCCTGTCGGCGATCATGGGCGTCGGCGGCGGCTTCATCATGGTGCCGGCGATGATCTATCTCATCGGCATGCCGACTCTCGTCGTTATCGGCACCTCGCTGTTTCAGATCATCTTCGTCACCGCCAACGTCACCTTCCTGCAGGCGACGCAGAACCAGACCGTCGACGTGCTGCTGGCGCTCATCCTGCTGGCGGGCGCCGTGATCGGCGCGGAGTTCGGCACGCGCTTCTCGTCGCGTCTGCGCGGCGAGCAGCTGCGCGCCCTGCTCGGCGCGATCATCCTCGCCGTCGGCGTGAAGATCCTGGTCGACCTCTTCCTGCCGCCGCTCGACGTCTACAGCCTGGCCTTCGCGCCATGACGGCGCCCATGACGCGCGCTCTTCGCCATATGCTGATCGGCGTCGCGGCGCTGCTGGCGCTCGCGGCCCATGGCGCGCCGGCGCGCGCTCAGGCGCTGGTCGCCGACCTGTCGGACCATTTCATCGCCATCACCACGGGCTTCATCGGCACCGACGTGCTGCTGTTCGGCGCCATCGAGGGCGACGGCGACGTCATCGTCGTGCTGCGCGGGCCGAACGGCCGCGAGCTGGTGCGGCGCAAGAGCCGCTACGCCGGCGTCTGGCTGAACGACAAGGAGATGCCGTTCACGGGCGTGCCGACCTTCTACAGCGTGTCGTCGAACCGGCCGCTGAACGAGATCCTCTCGCCGGGCGCGCGGATGCGCCAGGAGATCGGCCTCGACACCCTGCGCTTCGCGCCGGAGAAGCCGGCCGACGGCGCCGACGCGGCCCTGGTCGAGAGCTTCCGCCAGGCCTTGATCCGCAACAAGCAGCGCGCCGACCTCTATGTGGAGGACCCCGGCAAGGTGGTGTTCCTCGGCGCGCGGCTGTTCCGCACCCGCGTCTATTTTCCCTCGACCTTGCCGACAGGCAGCTATACCGCCGACGTCTATCTCGTGCGCAGCGGCGCGGTGGTGAGCGCGCAGTCGACGCCGCTGATCGTCAGCAAGGTCGGTTTCGGCGCCGAGGTCTACGATTTCGCCTATGATTGGCCGATGGCCTATGGCGCCTTGGCCGTCATCCTCGCGCTGCTCGCCGGCTGGGCCGCGGCCCTCGTCTTCCGCCGCACCTAATGTCCTGGCAGCATCTTTCGATCCGACGGAGGCCCGCATGACACGACAGCCAGACGCCCGCATCCAGCCTCGCCTGCGCGAGTCTCGCCTGCGAAGGAGCGCTGCATGAACGGGAGCGAACCGTCGAACGGCGCCGCGGCCACCGCCGCCGCCCTGGCCGAGCGCGTCTTCCTCGTCGTCGTCGACAAGAGCGAGGAGCACAAGGTGGCGCTGCGCTACGCGGCGCTGCGCGCCAAGCGCACCGGCGGGCGCGTCGCCCTGCTCTACGTCATCGAGCCGGCCGCCTTCCAGGCCTTCGGCGCGGTCGAGAACCTGATGCGCGAGGAGCAGCGCCAGGAGGCCGAATCGGTCATGCAGGGCCTGTCGTCCGAGGTGCAGGACATCTGCGGCCGCACGCCGGTCTTCCACATCCGCGAAGGCGACGTGCGCGACGAGCTGCTCGCCCTGATCGACGAGGACAAGGGCATCTCCGTGCTGGTCCTCGCCGCCGCCGCGCGCGGCAAGAACCCCGGCCCGCTCATCACGGCGCTGGCCGGCAAGATGTGGACGAAGCTCCACATCCCCATGACCATCGTGCCCGGCGACCTCAGCCACCAAGAGATCGACCGCCTGGCCTGAGGTCCGCCCGCCTGTCCGGAGGCCTCTTCCCGAGGCCCGTTCGCTGCCGAGGGTCCGCCAAGGCGGAACTCGCGCCGCGCCGGACCGTTATTTTCCTGTGAGTAGAATTTGTCGTCACCCAAGGCCCCTTCGAATCGGGGCCCGAAAGTGATGAAAAAATAGCCATAAGGTAAGCTGAGCTAACGGCCGGATTCCCAATTGTTACAGATTTTTTTCAATGGAATCCTCACCTTACGACCGAAATGCCCAGTCGATGAGCAAGGTCGTTTTCCCGTTAACCATATGAAAGTGTTAGGGAAAATTATCTTGATTAAGACAGTCCCGCCAACCATCTGTTAACGGCTTTTTAAGACCTTGTTCCTGCCACCGGCTCCGCCGAGACCCTAAGGGCCCATTCCGCATGTTCATCCAGACCGAGCAGACCCCCAACCCCGCGACCCTGAAGTTTCTTCCGGGCCGTGAGGTCATGGAGTCGGGCACGGCCGACTTCCCGTCGGCCGAGACCGCAGGGCGCTCGCCCCTGGCCACCGCGCTCTTCGCGGTGGACGGCGTGCGCGGGGTGTTCTTCGGCGGCGACTTCGTGACGGTGACCAAGGACGAGGCGCGCGACTGGCAGCTCCTGAAGCCGTCGATCCTCTCCGTCATCATGGAACATTTCACGGCCGAGCAGCCGCTGTTCAGCGGCGCCGCCGAGGCCAGCACCGATAGCTCGGGCGACGACGAGATCGTCACCCAGATCAAGGAACTGCTGGCGACCCGGGTCCGTCCCGCGGTGGCCCAGGACGGCGGCGACATCATCTTCCAGAGCTTCGAAGACGGCGTCGTCACTCTGCACCTCCAGGGGTCGTGCTCGGGCTGCCCGAGTTCGACGGCCACCCTGAAGGCGGGGATCGAGAACCTCCTCCGGCACTACATCCCCGAAGTTCGGGAGGTGAGGGCGGCCCAGTAGCACGGGCCGTTCAGCCGCCGACGCGGCCCCATTCCTGGGACCGTCCGGCGTGCGCCTACCGCTGCCTACCGCGTAAGACATTGCAAAAACGGGGGAGGAGCGCGGCTATGAAAGGAATTTATTTGTCCAGTTCGTTGATTCGTTCGTTGTCGTCAGTCGGCGCTCTCGCCGTGAAGCCTGCTTCCATTAGCGCCTATGGCCTGACGCTCTGCCTGCTCCTCGCATTCCTCACGCCGCCCGGCAGCCAGTCGGATGCCGCCCGCACGTCCGCGTCCGAGCGCATCGCCTACACGCTGAGCCTCGCCGCCGCCGCCGCCGCGCCCGACGACCGTGGCGCCGACTGGGACAAGTTCACCGCCGCCGGCAAGTTCAAGGGCCTCGACGTCGCCCGCGCGGTCGGCGCGCTCGGCAACAGCCAGCGCGTCGTCGCCGCCTTCGAGGAGATGGGCTACCGCCTCGACCTGCTGCGCGAAGGCTACGGCACCGTGCCGCGCGTCTACCTGCGCGCCCTGCCGTCGGACCTCGCCGACGTCGATTCGAGCGACCTGCGCAAGGCGCTGTTCATCAAGTCCGTGCTGCCGCCGATCCTGCGCGTCAACGAGGAGATCCTGGCGCGCCGCGCCGTGCTCGTCGGCTATTCGCAGCGCATCGACGCCGGCTTGCCGCTGAGCGACGCCGAAATCGCCGCCGTCGACGACATGTCCGCGCTCTATGACGTCAAGGCGGCGAACCGCGCCGCCGTGCTGCACGAGCTGCTGCGCCGCGTCGACATCGTGCCGCCGTCCCTGGCCCTGACCCAGGCGGCCCTCGAAAGCGGCTGGGGCACCTCGCGCTATGCGCAGGAGGGCAACGCCCTGTTCGGCCAGCGCGCCTTCAACGACACCGTGGAAAGCCTGGTGTCGCGCCACACCAAGCCGGCCGACGTGCAGCGCATGCGCAGCTTCGACAGCCTGCTGAGCGCCGTGCGCGCCTACGCGCACAACCTCAACTCCCATCCGGCCTATGCGGAATTCCGCGCCCAGCGCGCCGACATGCGCCGCAAGAGCAACGGCGGCACGCCCGACGGCGACGCGCTGGCGCGCACGCTGCTGCGCTATTCCGAGCGCGGCCTGAGCTACACGGCGGACCTGCGCCAGCTCATGCGCACCAACGGCATGCGCAAGTTCGACGAGGCGCACCTCGAGCCGGGCGGCAGCAACACCCAGCTCGCCAGCCGCTAAGGCTTTCTTTCCTCAGTCCGGCGGATTGGCGCCGGACGGGTCGGGCACGACGAACTGCGTGCCGTACCAGCGCCAGCGGTCGTTGCCCGCCGGCAGCGTGCAGTTGAGGCGCGCGCGGCCCGGCGGGAAGGGCTTGGCGATGCGGGCCTCGATGCGCCGTTCCCCCAGCCGTTCGATCTGCAGGCTCTGGTCGGCGTAGTAGCAGCCGAGCTTGTCGATGTTGCGCAGGTCGGCCGTCATGGTGAAGCCGAAGGCCGGCGGGTTGTCGCCCATCAGGAACGGGTCGGCCGGCGTCACGTCGCCGACGGGCAGGGGCAGGGCCTGCGCCGCCAGGCGGAAGCGGCTCATGTCGCCGAAGCGCTCGTTCACGGAAAACCGCGGCAGATAGAAGAAGTCCTCGCCCGCGAAGGCGACGCCGGAATGCTGCCCGAAGGCGGCGGCGTAGCCCGCCTTGCGCACGGCTTCGCGCACGCGGCTGCTCATCTCGCCGTAAGGATAGGCGAACAGCGCCGGCGGCGCGCCGATTTCGGCGGCGATGCGCGCGGCGGACTTCGTCAACTCCTCGGCGATGCGCGCGTCATCCGCCGTCGGCATGTGCGGATGGCTCATGCTCTGGCTGCCGATGGTCACCAGGCCGGAGGCGACCATCTCGCGCAGCTGGTCCCAGGTCATGACGTCCGGCGAATTGCGGTCGAGGCTGTCGGTCGCGACGAAGACCGTGAAGGGCAGGTTCGCCGCGCGCAGGCGCGGCCAGGCGTTGACGTAGAACGAGGCGTAGGCGTCGTCGACCGAGAGGCCGACGGTCTTGTCGGCCAAGGTCTCGCCCGCCTGCAGCGCCGCGACGATGTCGGCGAGCGGCAGCACGTTGTAGCCGCCTTCGAGCAGCTCCTGGACCTGCGCGTCGAACTGGTCGAGCCGTAGATTGGTCGCGGGCGACTGCGCCTCGCCGAAGCGGTGGTATGTGAAGATCACGGCGTGCGACGCGACGGCCTCGCCGTTCAGGCGGCTGTTCGACGATTGCGCCTGCGCGCAGGCCGCGCCGAACATCGTCATCGCGCCCGCGACGGCCAAGCCGCGCAGCGCGCGCGGCGACAAACCGAATGTCATGACGATCCTCTCCCCCCGACGGCGCGGCCCCCCTCCGCTGCGTCAACTGCCCGGTTTCGACCGGCTCATCCGCTCTCCCGCGCGTAACCGCGCGGATCGTTCGAAGGCCCAATTATGACGGCTTTTGCCGCAAGGTGATAGCCCGCGCGTCTTGCGCGCCGATCCGCTGCGATGCCTAATGCACGCAACCCCTCGCGCCGCATCGGCGCTTTCGCACAAGGACATGTTCCATGGCTTCCGCGCAATCTGCCGGCGTCCTCGACGATGCGGCGCTCGACCTTCTCTTTCGCGACGCGCGCACCCACAACGTCTGGACCGACAGGCCCGTGAGCGACGCGGAGCTGCGCGCCGCCTTCGACCTCGCGCGCATGGGCCCGACGAGCGCCAACACCAGCCCGGCGCGTTACGTCTTTGTCCGCTCCGCGGAGGCGAAGCAGCGCCTCGCGCCGGCCCTGTCGGCGGGCAACCTGGAGAAGACGATGGCCGCGCCCGTCACCGTGATCTTCGGCCACGACCTGCGCTTCTACGATCACCTGCCGAAGCTGTTTCCGCATGTCGACGCGCGGCCCTGGTTCGCCGGCGCGCCCGAGCTGATCGAGAAGACGGCGTTCCGCAACGGCACGCTGCAAGGCGCCTACTTCATGCTGGCGGCGCGCGCGCTCGGGCTCGACTGCGGTCCGATGTCGGGCTTCGACAACGCGATGGTCGACGCGGCGTTCTTCGCCGGCACGGAGGTCAAGTCGAACTTCATCTGCAGCCTCGGCCACGGCGACGCGGACAAGCTGTTCCCGCGCAGCCCGCGCTTCGCCTTCGACGAGGTCTGCCGGATTCTATGAGGTCCGGACGCGGCCTGCATCATCGGCGGCGGCGATTTTCACATCATGCGCGGAGCGCACTGGCCGTCGTCGATCAGCGGATAGCGGCGCGCGTCGAAGAGCTGGTAGTGCCACCATTCGTTGCGGTAGAAGTCCCAGCCCGCCGCCGTCATCAGGCCGAGCAGCAGCAGCCGGTTATGCTGCGCCGTCGCCGAGACTTCGGTGACGCCGTGGTGCGACAGCGGCGTGAAGGCGTCGAAGGCGGTGCCCATGTCCAGTTCGCGCCCGGCGCTGTCGAGCAGCGTCAGGTCCACGGCGGCGCCGCGCGAATGGGGCGAGCCGCGCCGGGGGTCGGCGAGGAATTCGGGGTCGGGCCGGGCGTTCCACAGCTTCCACTGCGCCTCGGTCGGGCGGTAGGCGTCGAAGACCTTGAGGCGAAAGCCGAGGGGGCGGGCAAGATCGATGGCGAGGGCGAGCTTCGCCGCCGCGTCCGGATGCAGGTAGCAGGCGGCCCGCCCATAGACCGGCGTTTCGGTGATATTGTCGGCGGTGGCGTAGGCGATCTGCAGGTCCACGTCGAAGGCGGGCGGCGCGATCTCCGTCAGCGGCACCTGCGGCAGGGTCGGAACGGGTTGCGGAACGGGCGAATTCACGGCGAATATCCATCCATGACGAGAAGAGCGACCGACATGATGCCGCCGAATCGGCGCGCAGGCAAACGAGCAGCCCGCAAGCGAGCGGCCCGATGACGGCGGCGACCGGACCCGTGCTCGCCCTGGACACGGCCTGCGACGCCTGCTCGGCCGCGGTCTGGCGCGACGGCGCCTTGCTGGCGCGCGAGTTTCAGGCGATGGCGCGCGGCCAGTCGGAAGCGCTGGTGCCGATGGTCGAGCGCGTCATGGCGCAGGCCGGCCTCGCCTTCGATGATCTCGCCGGCATCGGCGTCACCGTCGGGCCGGGCGCCTTCACCGGATTGCGCATCGGCTTGGCCGCCGCGCGCGCCTTCGCGCTGGCGAGCGGCAAGCCCGCCGTCGGCGTCACCACGCTGGAGGCCATCGCCGCCGCCGTGCCCGCAGCGCCCGGTGCCCTCGTGGTGGCGATCGACGCCAAGCGCGACGACCTCTACGTGCAGACTTTCGCGGGCGGGAGCGCCTGGACGCCGGCCGGCGATCCCGCGGCCCTGCTGCCCGCCATGGTTGCAACGCGTCTGCCGGAAGGGCCGTTCCTCATCGCCGGCGACGGGGCGTCCCGCCTGCATGCGGCGCTCTCCGACGCGGCGCGCGCCCGCGCGACGCTGCTCTCTGACCATGCCGTGCCCGACGCGGCCGTGGTGGCGCGCCTCGCGGCCTTGCGTCTTGCCGGCGCATCTCTTGCGGCGACGCCGCCGCGTCCGCTCTACCTGCGCCCGCCCGACGCCAAGTTGCCGCAGGACGGGGGACGCTTGAGGCCGCTTGCATCATGAGCAGCGTGATGCCCGAACTGCGCCTGCTGCCGGTGGGCGCCGCCTTCCACACCGTCGTCTCGGCCATGCACCAGCGCTGCTTCGACGACGGCTGGACCGTCTACACGGTCGGCCAGGTCATGCGCATGGCCGGCGCCTTCGGCTACGTCGCGGTCCTGCGCGGCGACGAGAACCGCGCGCGCACCATCCTCGGCAAGGACGACGACGAGGAGACGCCGGTCGGCTTCGCGCTGGCCTGCGGCACCGGCGACGAATGGGAGCTGCTGTCCATCGGCGTGCTGCGCGACCACCGCCGCCTCGGCACCGCCAAGCGGCTCATGCGCGCGGTGATCGACGGCGCGATCGAGCGCGGCGCCGACAGGCTGTTCCTTGAGGTGGCGGAAGACAACGACAGCGCGCGCGCGCTCTACGACGCTTTCGGCTTCGTGCAGATCGGCCGGCGCGCCGGCTACTACAAGCGGCTCGACGGCCCGGCCGTGACGGCCATCACCATGCGCCTCGACCTGGACGGGCGGCGCGGCCTTTTGCCGCCGGGCCTCGTGCCGCCCGAGATGCCCTAGCGCTTGCGGATGCGCAGCAGGTAGGTCTCGCCGTCAGCCTCAGGGTCGAGCGCCAGCACTTCATGCCCATGGTCGCGCACCGAGCGCGGCACGTTGTCGCGCGGCTCGACGCCCTTCAGCCGCACCTCGGCGGTTTCGCCCGGCGCCATGCGTTCCAGCAACAGCTTCGTTTTCACGAAGGTCATCGGGCAGACCTCAGTAGTGATATCTAAGCGATGGTCGGTCATTTCTGTAACAAAACTCCGTTATGCTTGCCCGACAAAGAAATCCGGATTGATACAATGAATAAAAGAACTTATAACCGCGTAATCATCATATCGGAGTAGCCTGTATGCCTGAGGACAATGCTTCAAGCGACCTTCTGGTCTTGACCACGGAGATCGTATCCTCCCATGTCGCCAACAATACTGTTTCGTTGAGCGACCTGCCTCAGTTGATCCAGCAGGTTTATGCAACCCTTGCGGGCATCGGCAAAGCGCCCGCCGGCCATGTCGGCAGCCTCGGCGAGCGTCCCGATCCGGCCGTGCCGGTCAAGAAGTCCATCACGCCCGATTACATCGTGTGCCTGGAAGACGGCCGCAAGCTGAAGATGCTGAAGCGCCACCTCAAGACCGCCTACGACATGACGCCCGACGACTACCGCGAGCGCTGGGACCTGCCGGCCGACTATCCGATGGTGGCGCCCAACTACGCCAAGCAGCGCAGTTCGCTGGCCAAGAAGATCGGCCTCGGCACCAAGCCGCGCAAGCGTTCGCGCTGACCTTTCACGTTATCGTTCGGCGTCCTGCCGAACCGTCCAGGCCCCTGATTTCGTTCACGGAACGTCCTTTCCGGGGGGTCAAGACCCAGGGTAGGCGGGCCCCGCCTAATCGGTTATGGTGTGGACCGTTCAGCGCCAGGCGGGCGTGGTCGCGGACGCCGTCCAGCGGTCGTCGCGCCGTCGCCGGCCGCGCCCGGAGGTTAGGATCATGGCTCAAGAAATGTCGTCGCTCGAAAAGATCTGCCTCGAGAAGGGGATGAAGATGACCGGCCAGCGCCGCGTCATCGCGCGCGTGCTGTCCGAAGCGGAGGACCATCCGGACGTCGAGGAGCTGCATCGGCGCGCCTCGGCGATCGACCCGCGCATCAGCATCGCCACGGTCTACCGCACGGTGCGGCTGTTCGAGGAAGCCAACATCCTGTCGCGTCACGAATTCGGCGACGGCCGCGCGCGCTACGAGCGCGCGCCCGAAAGCCATCACGACCATCTCATCGACATCAAGAGCGGCAAGGTCATCGAGTTCCACAACGAGGAGATCGAGGCCCTGCAACGCGAGATCGCCCGGCGCCTCGGCTTCAAGCTGGTCGACCACCGGCTGGAACTCTTTGCGGTGCCGCTCAAAGGTGGCGACAATTAACTTTTTCGCCGATCCCATGGGCCTCCTGTGAAGTCCATGGCCTCGCCGCAGGCTTTGGCGTCCGCTGAAATGACCGCTGTGTTGCAAAACGACCGTCCCCTGCCGGCTCTGCGGACCGGCAACCTCGAGTTGCGTCTCGCCGAGACCCCGGCCGAAATCGACGCTGCGCTCGCGCTGCGCTACCGCGTCTTCTACGAGGAGATGGCGGCGAAGCCGACGGGCGAGACGGCGCGCGCCAAGCGCGACGTCGACGCCTACGACGCCTACTGCGACCACCTGCTGGTGCTCGACCATTCGCAAGGGTCGCCCGTCGTCGTCGGCACCTACCGCCTGATCCGCCGCGCCGCCGCCGCCAAGGTCGGCGGCTTCTACTCGGCCTCGGAATACGACGTCTCCAAGCTGGTCGCGCTGCCAGGCGAGATCCTCGAGCTCGGCCGCTCCTGCGTCGACGCGGCGCACCGCAACCGCCCGACCATGCAGCTGATGTGGCGCGGCATCTCCAACTACGTCTTCCACCACGACATCCAGGTGATGTTCGGCTGCGCCAGCCTGCCCGGCACCGACGTGCGCGACCAGGCCGATATCCTCTCCTACCTGCATCATTTCCACCTGGCGCCGCCGGCGTTGCGCACGCGCGCGCTGCCGTCGCGCTACGTCGACATGGCGCTCAAGCCGGCCGACGCGCTGAACGCGCGCGCCTGCCTCGCGGACCTGCCGCCCCTGGTGAAGGGCTACCTGCGCCTCGGCGGCTTCGTCGGCGACGGCGCGGTGATCGACGAGCAGTTCAACACCATCGACGTGTGCGTCATCGTGAAGACCGAGCTGGTGACCGAGAAGTACATGCGGCACTACGAAAGCCAGCGCGACACGCCGCCGGCCTGATCTTCGACGCTCCGCTTTACGACGGCCACCTTCAACGATCCTGACCCGGACACTGTCGCGCCCCATGCGCTCCCAACTTCGCGCCATCGTTCGCCTCGCGATCTACGCCGTCTGGACCCTGCTGCTGCTGCCGGTCCAGATGGTCGCCGTCGTCTTCGGCCTGCGCCTCGCCTCGCGCCTGCCGCGCGTCTATCACCGCGGCTGCTGCCGCATCATCGGCATCGACCTCGTGGTGCGCGGCGCGCCGTCCGACGCCCATCCGGTGCTGTTCGTCGCCAACCACGCGTCCTACCTCGACATCACCGTGCTCGGCGCGCTGATCCGCGGCTCCTTCGTCGCCAAGGCGGAGATCGCGCACTGGCCCTTCTTCGGCCTGCTCGCCAGGCTGCAGCGCAGCGTCTTCATCGAGCGGCGCAGCGCCCATGCGGCGCAGCACCGCGACGAGATCGCGCGCCGCCTCGCCGCCGGCGACGACCTGATCCTGTTTCCCGAGGGCACCAGCAGCGACGGCAACCGCATCCTGCCGTTCAAGAGCGCGCTGTTCAGCGTCGCCGAGCGCGAGGTCGACGGCCGGCCCCTGGCCGTGCAGCCCGTGTCGGTCGCCTACCTGAAGCTCGACGGCCTGCCGATCGGCCGCGAATGGCGGCCCAACGTCGCCTGGTACGGCGACATGAGCATGATGGGCCATGCCTGGAATCTGTTCACGCTCGGCAAGCTGACCGTCGAGGTCGGGTTCCAGCCGCTCATCGACATGGCCACGCTGGCCCCGTCCGTCCCGGCGGCCCCCGCCCTGGAAGCGCCTGCGGCGGCCCTGCCGCCTCTGACCGGCGGCGCCCGGCGCAAGGTCCTGGCCGAGCGCAGCCAGGCCGCCGTCGAGGCCGGTTTCGCCGAATCGCTGTTCGCTTCGGGCCGGCGGCGTTAGTATCCGCCTCCCATAGTCCTTAATCCGTCGTCCCCGACGCCTGTCTTCACCGGATCCCGCGTGGCGAGCAAGAAGCTCTACATCAAGACCTACGGCTGCCAGATGAACGTCTACGACTCCGCGCGCATGGCGGATGTCCTGGCGCCGCTCGGCTATGCGCCGACCGACAAGGCGGAGGGCGCCGACATGGTGATCCTCAACACCTGCCACATCCGCGAGAAGGCGGCGGAGAAGGTCTATTCCGACCTCGGCCGCCTGCGCGAGATGAAGCAGGGCAGGGACGCCGCGGGCGAGACCTTGCTGCTTGGCGTCGCCGGCTGCGTCGCGCAGGCCGAGGGCGACGAGATCGCCGAGCGCGCGCCCTTCGTCGACATGGTCTTCGGGCCGCAGGCCTATCATCGCCTGCCGGAGATGGTGGCGAAGGCCACGGGGCGGAAGACGGTGCTCGACACCGAATTTCCCGCCGAGCCGAAGTTCGACTTCCTGCCCGAGCCGTCGGCGGCCCAGGGCGTCACCGCCTTCCTCTCCGTGCAGGAAGGCTGCGACAAGTTCTGCACCTTCTGCGTCGTGCCCTACACGCGCGGCGCGGAATATTCGCGCCCTGCCGCCTCGGTCATCGCCGAGGCGAAGGCGCTCGTGGCGCTCGGCGTGCGCGAGCTCACGCTGCTCGGCCAGAACGTCAACGCCTATCACGGCGACGGGCCGGACGGCGCGACCTGGTCCTTCGCGCGGCTGATCCGCGCGCTCGCGGGGATCGACGGCCTGCAGCGCATCCGCTACACGACCTCGCATCCCAACGACATGGACGACGACTTGATCGCGGCCCACGGCGACCTGCCGCAGCTCATGCCGTTCCTGCATCTTCCGGTGCAGTCCGGCTCCGACAGCGTGCTGGCGGCGATGAACCGCAAGTATGGCGCCGACGACTTCCGCCGCGTCGTCGACCGCCTGCGCGCCGCGCGCCCCGACCTCGCCCTGTCGTCGGACTTCATCGTCGGCTTCCCCGGCGAGGGCGACGCCGACTTCGAGATGACCATGGCGCTCGTCCGCGAGATCGGCTTCGCCCAGGCCTATTCCTTCAAGTACAGCCGGCGGCCCGGCACGCCCGCCTCGGTGATCGCCAAGCAGGTCGCCGAGGATGTGAAGACGGTGCGTCTCGACGCCCTGCAGGCGCTGCTGGTCGACCAGCAGCGCGCCTTCAACGCGACGCAGGTCGGCCGCGAGATCGACGTGATGTTCGCTGCCCCCGGCCGCCATGCCGGCCAGGCCCTCGGCCGCAGCCCCTACTTGCAGGCCGTCCATGTCGAAGCCGGCGACGCGTCGCGCGTCGCCGCCCTGGTCGGCCAGGTTCGCCGCGTGCGCGTGCTGTCTGCCGCCACCAACAGCCTCGCCGGCGAGCTGCTCGACGTTCCGGCGGACGAGGTCGCGGCATGAGGACGAACAGATGAGGATTCGCTCATGAGCCCGGCGGATTCTGGCCTGCCGCCCTTGCCGCCCGGCCTCGCGGAAGCGCCGCTGCAGCTCGAATTCGACGACAACCGCCTGCTGCCCCAGCTCTACGGCGAGCATGACCGCAATCTCGCGCGCATCGAAAGCGCGCTCGGCGTGCAGCTCGTCAGCCGCGGCAACCGGCTTGCCGTCACCGGCCCGGCGGCCGGCGTCGAGCAGGCCAAGCGGACGCTCAACGTCCTCTATTCCAATCTCAAGCTCGGCCTGCCGGCCGATTCCGGCGCGCTCGACGCCGCCCTGCGACTGGCCCAGGGCAACGACGGCCCGCCGCGCGTCACGCGCGGCGGCACGGCGACGCGCGCCGACGGCGACCTCGTCATCTCGACGCGCCGCCGCCAGATCTCGCCGCGCTCGGGGATGCAGGCGACCTACCTGCGCGCGATGCGCGACAACGAGATGGTGTTCGGCATCGGCCCCGCCGGCACCGGCAAGACCTACCTCGCGGTCGCCGCCGCCGTCGCGGCGCTGACCGCCGGCGAAGTGGACCGCATCGTATTGTCGCGCCCTGCCGTCGAGGCGGGCGAACGCCTCGGCTTCCTGCCCGGCGACATGCGCGAGAAGGTCGATCCCTATCTGCGGCCGCTCTACGACGCGCTCTACGACATGCTGCCGATGGACCAGGTGGAGAAGCGCCTCGAGTCCGGCGAGATCGAGGTCGCGCCGCTCGCCTTCATGCGCGGACGCACGCTGGCCCATAGCTTCGTCATTCTCGACGAGGCGCAGAACACCACGCCGATGCAGATGAAGATGTGCCTGACGCGCCTCGGCGAAGGCTCGCGCATGATCGTCACCGGCGACCTCAGCCAGGTCGACCTCCCGACCGGCGCGCGCTCCGGCCTGACCGACGCGCTCGAGACCCTGTCCGACGTCGAAGGCGTCGCCATCGTGCGCTTCAGCGACGTCGACGTCATGCGTCACCCGGTCGTGGCCCGCATCGTGCGCGCCTACGAGAAGGCCGACAAGGCGCGCGCCGAGCGCGTGCGCCCGTCTGCGCCCGGGGCCGCATCTGATGATTCCTCCGAAGAGCAGACGGCGGCGTCGCTGCCGTCCTTCGTCACCCAGCCGCGCAAGGGCGAATGACCGCGAAGCCGACGCGACGTCCCGCCGCCAAGGCCGCCCCGCTGCCGCGCATCGTCGTGCTGGTCGAGGCGCCGGCCTGGCGCAAGCGCATCCCCGACGCTGCCGCCCTGGTGCGCCGCTTCGCGCGGGCCGCCATCAAGGCGGCCGTCGCCGAAGGCGTGCCGACGCCGCCCGTGGCGCGCCCCTGGACGCTGACGGTCGTCCTCGGCGACGACGGCCGGCTGCAGGAGCTGAACCGCGACTTTCGCGGCAAGAACAAGCCGACCAACGTGCTGTCCTTTCCCGCCTGGGAAGGCGCCGAACCCCCCGTCGCCGGGGAAGCGCTCAACCTGGGCGACATTGCCGTCGCCTTTGCCACCACGGCTGCCGAATCGCGCAGCCAGGGCAAGACCTTGGCCGACCATTTGGCGCACCTGACGGTGCATGGCGTTTTGCATCTTTTCGGCTATGATCACCTCGACAAATCCCAAGCGGAAGACATGGAAAGCTTGGAGCGGGCGGTGCTGGCGCGGTTTGGGATCAGGGATCCCTATGTTCTCCGCGCCGCGCGCAAGGCCGCTCCCCGCGTCCGGAAACCCCGCCTTACCGAACCAGGGGGCCGAGCCCGGCAAGCGGCCCGTAAGAGGACATGACCGACCCGACCCATAGTACGTTGCCCCGCGATGAGCAGCCGGCTTCGCAAGCCGGAGCCGCTCCCGGGGCGTCTCAGCCGGTGCCGCGCGGTCTGCGCGGCCTCCTGCAGAAATTCCGCCGCGCCCGCAAGGCCGACGAATCGCTCCGCGAGGCCATCGAGGAGCTGATCGAGGACAGCGACGCCGCCGAGGGCGAGAGCGGCCCCGAGGAAATCAATTCCGACGAGCGGCTGCTGCTGCAGAATATCCTGCACCTGCGCGACGTCACGGCCTACGACGTGATGGTGCCGCGCGCCGACATCACCGCCGTCGAGCTTTCCACGCCGCTGCCCGCGCTGGTCCAGCGCATGGCGCGCGACACCCATTCGCGCCTGCCGGTGTTCCGCGAGTCGCTCGACGACGTGCGCGGCGTCGTCCACATCAAGGACGTGCTGGCGCAGACCCTGAAGTCCGAGCCCTTCGACCTCGCGAACATGCTGCGTAAGGTGCTCTTCGTGTCGCCCAGCATGCGCGTGCTCGACCTCCTGCTGGAGATGCGGCTGACGCGCGTCCACATGGCGATGGTGGTCGACGAGTACGGCGGCATCGACGGCCTCGTCACCATCGAGGACATGATCGAGGCCATCGTCGGCGACATCCAGGACGAGCACGACGCCGAGGAGCCGGGCATGATCGAGCGCCCGGACGGCACCTGGCTCGCCGACGCGCGCACCGACATCGCGCATTTCGAGGAGAAGGTCGGCGACGTGATGACCGAGGAGGAGCGCGAGGCCGACATCGACACGCTCGGCGGCCTCGTCGTCTTCCTCGCGGGCCGCGTGCCGACACGCGGCGAAGTGGTGCGCCATTCCTCCGGCATGCAGTTCGAAGTCGTCGACGGCGACCCGCGCCGCGTGAAGCGCCTGCGCGTGCGCATGGCGCCCAAGGCTGGCGCGCCGGCAACGCCGTCCGCCGCCGCCGGCGGCCGCTAGTGTCTTCCGTCCTTTCCGCGCGGGCCTGGCTCGCGGGCAGCGCCGCGCTCGCGGCGCGCCTCGCCGCGCTCGACGGCTGGCGCCGGCGCGGGCTCGCCTTCGGCCTCGGCCTGCTGTCGGTGCTGGCGCTGCCACCCTTCTTCGCCGTGCCGCTGCTGCTCGTCGCCTTCACCGGCCTGCTGTGGGTCGCCGCCGGCGCGAAGACGTCGCGCGCCGCCTTCTTCGCCGGCTGGTGGTTCGGCGTCGGCCATTACGCCGCCGGCCTCTACTGGATCTGCGACGCCTTGCTCGTCGATCCGGTCAAGTTCGGCTGGATGATTCCCTTCGCGCTCGGCGGGCTCTCCTGCGGCCTGGCGCTGTTTTCGGGCGCGGCGCTTCTCGTCCTGCATAAGCTCCGCGCGCGCGGCTTCGCGCTCGCCTGGGCCTGGCCGGTCGGCTTCGCGCTCGCCTGGACGGCGGTCGAATGGCTGCGCGGCCACATCCTCACCGGCTTTCCCTGGAACCAGATCGCCACCGTGTGGAGCGCCACGCCGGTCATGACGCAGAGCGCGGCGCTGTTCGGCGCCTACGGCCTGACGCTGATCACCGTGGCCGCCGCCGCGGCGCCGGCGGCGCTCGGCGAGCGCGACCTTGCGCCGCGCGCGCGCCTCTGGGGCCTGGCGCTCTTCCTGCCGCTGCTGCTCTGCGGCCTGTTCGGCGCCTGGCGCCTGCACGGCGCGACCGACGCGAACGTGCCCGGCGTCGGCCTGCGGCTCGTGCAGGGCAACATCGACCAGCGCCTCAAGTGGCAGGACGACGTGCGCGTCGAGACCGTGCGCAAGTATCTCACCCTGTCGACGCAGCCCTCGGCCGCGCCGATCACCGCCGTCATCTGGCCCGAGACTGCCGTGCCCTTCTTCCTCGCCGACGAGCCGGGGCTGCTCGACGCGCTCGGCCAGCTCGCGCGCCGGCTCGGCCCCGACAGCCTCGTCATCACCGGCACGCCGCGCGCCGAACGCAACCCGACCTATCAGGTGTGGAACAGCGTGCAGGCGGTGGACGGCGAGGGCAAGATCGTCGGCACCTACGACAAGCACCATCTCGTGCCGTTCGGCGAATACATGCCGCTGCGCGGCTGGCTGCCGTTCGACAAGATCACGCCGGGCAGCGTCGACTTCTCCACCGGCCCGGGCCCGCAGACCATGGCCTTGCCCGGCCTGCCGCCGGCTTCGCCGCTCGTCTGCTACGAGGTGATCTTCCCGGGCGCCGTGACCGACCGTTCGTCGCGCGCCGGCTGGCTGCTCAATGTCACGAACGACGGCTGGTTCGGCATCTCGACCGGCCCGCACCAGCATCTCGCCAGCGCGCAGCTGCGCGCCGTCGAAGAGGGCCTGCCGTTGGCGCGCGCCGCCAACACCGGCATCTCGGCCTTGGTCGATTCCTACGGCCGGTTGCGAATGTCTCTCGCTCTCGGCGAGACCGGCGTGCTCGACGGCGCCTTGCCGGTGGCGCTCGCCCCCACGCTCTACGCGCGGTTCGGCGACCTCGCCTTCCTGGTCCTGTTCGCCGCTGCCGCCGGGCTTTGCGCCATTCGCATCCGTCGCTGACGCCTCTTCGGCGAAAGTCCCAGTCATAACGAATGGCTTCTGGAGCCAGGCCGCATCCTTTTGGGCGCGTCTGTCACAGACGGCCCGGCACCTGTCGTATTCCTTAACCGATAAATGCGAGACAACCCGACGACGGCAGCATACACTTGTATGCTATGCGGCGATTGAGCCGGGTCGTCGGCCCGCCAATTCGGCGTGCGTGAGTCGCTACTGTACGGCCATGACGATGGTTGGCCGGCTTGAGTTGAGGGGAAGTATGGTCAGAGTGCTACGTGCCGGGACCGTGCGTGCGAACGGGCCTCGTCGAGGAGACGATGTTGCGGATCCTGTGGACATCCATGTCGGCCGCCGGCTGCGCCAGCGCCGCGCGCTGCTTGGCCTGAGTCAGGACAAGCTCGGCCGCGCCATCGGGCTGACGTTCCAGCAGATCCAGAAGTACGAGCGCGGCGCCAACCGCATCGGCGCCAGCCGCCTGCTCCAGCTGAGCCGCGAGCTGGCCGTGCCGATCGCCTATTTCTTCGAGGACGCGCCGGGCGCGCCCGAAAAGACGCGCAGCCGCGCCAAGTCCGACAAGGCGAAGGCCACCGGCAACGGCAAGGACGCGACGGCGAAGGAAGCGATGATGCGCGACCCGTTCGGGCGGCGCGAGACGCTCGAGCTGGTGCGCGCCTACTACGCCATCTCCAACCCTTACGTGCGCAAGCGCATCCTCGACCTGGTGCGCACTCTCGCCAAGCCGGCCGAGTAGGCCCGACGAGGCCAGGCTCGATTAGGCGAGGCCCGATTGGGCTAGGCCTGGGCCGCCGAAGCGGCCGTCCGCGCTCCCCGAAGTCCGCCGCAGGCCGGGCTTCGGGGCCGTTTCGCGTGTGACTGGCGGACACGGCAAATCCACTTGACGCCCCCTGCAAAGGTTGCAACAACCCCCCACGAAGGTGCGGAAAAGGGGAGAAAAACCGCGCCTTGTCCGCGCTTTCGCCCCTCGCTTTCGCCCAAGGCTTTCATGGCGGCGCGCGGCACGTCTTTCCCGCCATCGCTCCCGCCCCGTCGTCCGTGCAGTCCGCGCGGGCTCCACCGGCTTCCGGAGGTCATCCGTGCCCAAGAATTTCCTGTTCACCAGTGAATCCGTTTCCGAAGGCCATCCGGACAAGGTGGCGGACCGTATTTCCGACACCGTGCTCGACGCCTTCCTCGGCGCCGATCCCTATGCGCGCGTCGCCTGCGAGACGCTGGTCACGACCAACCGCGTCGTCATCGCCGGCGAAGTCGGCATGAACTCGAAGAAGCTCGGCGCCCGCGCGCCGATGCTCAAGCCGGTCGGCCGCGGCGCCGCGAAGATCAACAAGCCGCTGATCGAGAAGCTGACGCGCGCCGCGATCAAGGACATCGGCTACGCCCAGGACGGCTTCCACTGGAAGCACGCCAAGGTCGAGATTCTGCTGCACGGCCAGTCGGCCGACATCGCGCAGGGCGTCGACGCCAAGGACAACAAGGACGAAGGCGCCGGCGACCAGGGCATCATGTTCGGCTATGCCTGCAACGAGACGCCCGAGCTGATGCCGGCGCCGCTGCAGTATTCGCACAACATCCTGAGCGCGCTCGCCGCCGCCCGCCATTCGGGCAAGGAGAAGATGCTCGAGCCGGACGCCAAGAGCCAGGTCACGCTGCGCTACGAGAACGGCAAGCCGGTCGGCTGCACCGCCGTCGTCGTCTCGACCCAGCACAACGCCAAGGTCGACCAGGACGACGTGCGCGAGATCGTCCGTCCCTACGTCGAGAAGGTCCTGCCGAAGGGCTGGATGCCGTCGAACGAGCATTTCTACGTCAATCCGACCGGCAACTTCGTCATCGGCGGCCCTGACGGCGACACCGGCCTGACCGGCCGCAAGATCATCGTCGACACTTACGGCGGCGCGGCCCCGCACGGCGGCGGCGCCTTCTCCGGCAAGGATCCGACCAAGGTCGACCGTTCGGCCGCCTACGCCGCGCGTTATCTGGCGAAGAACGTCGTGGCCGCCGGTCTCGCCGAGCGTTGCCTGATCCAGCTCGCTTACGCGATCGGCGTCGCCTATCCGCTGTCGGTCTATGTCGACACCTTCGGCACCGGCAAGGTCGACGAGCAAAAGCTCGCCAAGATCCTGCCGCAGCTCATGTCACTCAGCCCGCGCGGCATCCGCGAGCATCTCGGCCTCAACAAGCCGATCTATGCGCGCACCACGGCTTACGGCCATTTCGGCCGCACGGCGGATTCCAAGGGCGGCTTCTCCTGGGAGAAGCTCGACCTGGCGAAGGAACTGAAGAGCGCGTTCTAAGCGCGTTCGGCTTTCGCTTCTTCTACCGACGGCCGGTCGCCATGCGACCGGCCGTCGTCGTATTCTGAGACCCTCATGTCGGACGACGATCTTTCCAAAGCCAGCCGCCTCTACGGCCGCCGCCTCGGCCGGCCGCTCAAGGCGGCGCGCCAATCGGCCGTCGATACTTGGCTGCCGCGCCTTGGCGTGACGGTGCCGGCAGAGCCGGCGTCGCTCGATCCGGTTGCCTTGTTCGCAACGCCGGACGGCTCGAACACAGTGCGGGAAGCCTGGCTCGAAGTCGGCTTCGGCGGTGGCGAGCATTTGCTGGCGCAGGCCGCCGCCCATCCCGAAGCCGGCTTGATCGGCTGCGAGCCCTTCATCAACGGCATGGCGGCGCTGTTGCGCGAGATCGACGAACAGCCGGCACGCGCCGCCAACATCCGCCTGCTGATGGACGACGCCCGGCCGCTGATTGCGGCGTTCCGGGACGCCAGCATTGCCCGGGCCTTCGTGCTGTTTCCCGACCCCTGGCCCAAGGCGCGCCACCACAAGCGCCGCTTCGTGTCGCGCGCCAACCTCGACCAACTGGCCCGGGTACTCAAGGACGGAGCGGAATTACGGCTGGCGACCGACGATCCGGGCTATCTGCAATGGATGCTGGTGGAAATGACCGATCATCCGGCCTTCCGCTGGACCGCCCGGCGGCCTGAGGATTGGCGCCAGCGGCCTGCCGATTCGCCGAAAACACGCTATGAAATCAAAGGGTTAGCTGGAGCGGCCCCGGCCTTTATGACTTGGCGGCGGCGGCCCCGCTGAGGGCTCCCGGACAGCCAAGAAACAGCCGTCCCGGCGGGGCCGGATTCCCCCCGCTTTTGGTCCAATATCCCAAAAACCTTGAAGAAATCCCTGAGCCAGCTATATTTCCCTGGCCTTGATACAAGGCCTCCTTCACATCGGTCGAGTTCGTAGCGGGTGGGCCGGCGGCCCACTTTTTCGTTTGCCGCCTGCTTTTTTCGCCTCATTTCTTTGGCGGAGTCGCTCGCATGACCGAGAACGAAGGCATGATCCCTTAACGGGTGTCGGCGCCACGATTGGCTGGCCGGCAAGGTTTCGGGGCC
>DASYCO010000029.1:0-101044 GCA_036500145.1 Alphaproteobacteria bacterium
CCGCCAAGGACCCTGCCACCGGCAAGTGGCTCGACGACACGCGCCCCCTCATCGAAGGCATCTCCTGGCTCTCCGACCAGGACAAGAAGAACATCTTCGCCGACAACGCAAAGAAGGTCTTCAACCTCAAGCTCTGAGGACCGCCGCAGAGAGTCGAAAAGCCCGCCAACCGGCGGGCTTTTCCATTCAAGCCGACTAGAGCGGAAACGCCGCCTATTCCTCCACCGCCTTCGAGGCCCTGGCGACGACCTCCGGCGAGATCGAGAAGAAGCGCTTGATCATCGCCTCGACCTCCTTGCCTCCGGACGGCGTCACGTCGATCTTCAGCGCCGCCATATCTTTCGTGAAGCCCGGGTCCACCATGACCTTGTCGAACGCCGCGCGCAGGGCGGCCGTGCGGTCGGCGGGCAAGCCCGGCGGCGCGCTGATCGGCCGGCCGAGCTGCTGACGGCCGAACACGAGGTCGAGGACCTGGCGGTCCTCGTCCGTCTTCGCATAGTCGTAGATATGGGCGACGCCCGGCAGGTCGGGACTTTTATTGATGCCAAGCTGGATGATCGGCTTCACCCGGCCCGCTTGCCAGTCCTCCCACCACCGGTCCTTCAGGGACGCCAGGGACAGCGCGCAGGCGCCGGCCACTTCGCCGCGCTGCATCGCCAGGTTAACGTCGTTGGTGCCGGGATAGCCCTTGATGAGATTGATCTTGGCGCCGAACAGGTTGCGCAGCGCGATGGGATGCTGGACGCTGACGCCGCCGGCGGCCGTGCCGCCGAAGTTCACTTCCTTCTTCTGCAGGTCCTCGAAGGTCTCGATGCCCGAGGTGTGCCAGACGCCGCAGGTACCGATGATCTCGTCGCCGTTGCCGACCCAGGTCAGCTTGGTGGGGTCGAACTTGGTCTGCTGGTTGCCGAACAGCGGCAGGAACAGCGTGGCGGATGTGATCATGCCGAGCACGGTGCCGTCCTTCGGCGCGACGTTATAGAGGTAGTTGGCCGCCGTGATGCCCGAAGCGCCCGTCATGTTCTGGATCACGGCGGTCGGGTGGCCGGGCAGGTGCTGAGTGAAATAGCGCATGAAGGGGCGGCCGAAGATGTCGTTGCCGCCGCCGGCCTTGTTGCCGATCAGGAGGATGAGGTTCTTGCCCTTGTAGAAATCGGCAACCGATTCCGCTGCGACCGCGGGCACGGCCTCGGCGGCCACGACGGAGGCAGCGACCAGCAGCGGAACGGCGAAACGGCGCGCGATGGCGGCGCCGGGAAAAGACGAAACGGTTTTTTTCATTATATCCTCCCTGTGCAGTCTTTTTTTCTGTCGTCGCACTCCTACTCCGCGAATAGCTCTCTCAGCGCAGCGGCCTCGTCCCGGCTGGCCGACAACAGGAGCGCCTCGTCCGTACGCGCCGAGATGAAGCGGGCACCGAGACGGTACAGGTCTTTCAGGATCGGCGCCGCGGCCACGCCCTTGATCCCGGCGACGCCGAGCCACCGCTTGTTGGCGTGGCAGGCTGCGGCCACGGCGGCATAAGCGTCGCGTATCTTCGGATGCTGGTGCTGGCCATGGACGCCGAGGTCGCGCCCCAGGTCGCCGGTGCCGACTAGCAGCATGTCGATCCCAGGCACGGCGGCGATGGCCGCCGCATTGGCGACGGCTTCACCCGATTCGATCATGACGATCACCATCGTCTGCCGGTCCAGCCGCTTTTCCGCCTCCATGGCCGACAGCGGCGCATAGCTGAGCGCCAGGCTCACCCCGGCGGTGGCCCGCTGGCCCAGCGGCGGGAAGCGAGCGGCGGCGACGGCCGTCCGAGCATCCTCGACCGTGTTGACATGGGGCACGATGATGCCACCCGCGCCGCCACTCAGCACACGCCCAATGGTGAGCGGATCGACCGTCGGCACGCGCACGAGGGGCGTCACCCCCGAGGCCGAGGCCAGACGCGACAGATTCGAGATGGCATCGAACGGAATGTCGCTCTGCTCCATGTCCATGTAGATGGCATCGAAGCCGGCGGCCTGAGCCATGGCCACGATGTGGGCAGAGCGGGACATCCGGATCGGCATGCAGATAGCCGACCGGTTCGTAGCCAGCTTGCGCAGCAGCGCGTTTTCGTTTGAAGGCTCGCCAGCCATGACGCCTATCCCCGTTCAGTCATCTCGCCGGGCCGTTGATCGGCCCGGCTTATTCTAGAATGCGCTCACGCCGGTTCGGCGACGCCATATTTCTGCTCCCTGGCATGTTCGCGCGCCGCGGCCAGGGTGATCACCAGGTTGCCGTCGTTGTCGATGCGCAGGACGTCGCCTGGATGCACCAGGGTCGTCGAAGCCATCTCCTCGATCAGGACCGGGCCAGGGATCTCGTCGCCGGCGCGCAGTTCCGTACGGTGGAGCACCGTGCAGTCGACGAAGCCCTCGTACTCGAAGTAGACGCGGCGCTTGCCGCTCTTCTTCGCGCGCGTGGCCGGCGGATGCTGGAAGGTCAAGGCCGGCTTGTCGAGGTTGCCCGACACCTCGACACGCAGCGAGACGATCTCCGGGGTGGCCTTCGCGAAGGCATGGCCGTAGCGCAGCTCGTGCATTTCCGTGAACTGGCGGGCCAATGTCGCCTTGAAGCTCTTGGAGTTCGTCGGCTCGGTGAGCGGCAGACGCAGCGTGAACTCCTGGCCCGAGTAGCGCATCTCGACGGCGCGCCAGGTCGAGATGCGGGCCGGTTGGAAGCCGGCGGCGCGCATGCGCTCGGCGCCCTTGGCCTCCATCTCGGCGAACAGCTCTTCTAGCTTAGGCAGAGACATGTCTTCCAGCCGCGCGGGATGGCTCAGGATGAACTCCTCCTTGGCGTTGGTGAGCAGCATGCCCACCGCCGACAGGATGCCCGGGTGGCAGGGAATGACGAGCGTCTTGATGCCGAGCGCGCGCGCCACCGCCGCGGCATGGGCCGGGCCGGCGCCACCATAGGCGACCATCACGAAGTCGCGCGGGTCATGACCCTTCTGCACCGTCATCAGGCGGGCGGCATGAGCCATGTGAGTGTCGGCGATCTTCACGATGCCGAAGGCCGCGCGCGCGGTCTCCAGATGCAGCGGCGCCGCTACATGCTCGCGGATCGCCGTCTCGGCCAGTTCAGCCGAGAGCTTGAGCTCGCCGCCGAGGAAGAAGTCCGGGTTCAGGCGGCCGAGGACGAGGTTCGCGTCGGTCACGGTCGGCAAGGTGCCGCCGCGTCGGTAGCAGGCAGGGCCCGGAACGGCGTTGGCGCTCGTGGGGCCTACCTTTAGACCGCCCATTTCGTCGATGCGGGCGATGCTGCCGCCACCCGCGCCGATCTCGACCACGTCGACCACAGGCAGCTGCAGCGGGTAGCCCAGCTCCTCGCCGCCGATCCAGTAGCCATCGGCGATCTCCATGCGTCCGTCGCGCACGATGCTGATCTTGGCCGTGGTGCCGCCCATGTCGAAGGCGACCACGTTCTTGAAGCCGGACTTCGCCGCGATATGCGCCGCAGCCACCGTACCCCCGACCGGACCGGACTCCATGGTCCGGACGGGCTGGCTCTTGGCCAGGTCGAAGGTCATGGTGCCGCCGTTCGACTGCATGATCATGGCGTTGCCGCTGAAGCCACCATCGGCCAGGTAGCGGTGCATGCGGTCGATGTAGGCGCTGACGCGCGGCCCGACATAGGCATTGAGGACCGCCGTCGAGGTCCTCTCGAATTCGCGATATTCGCGCAGCAGGTCCGACGAGATGGAGGCGAAGACCGAATTGCCGCACTGCCGCTTGATCAGCTCATGGACCTTCTGCTCGTGCACCGGATTTGCATAGGCATGCAGCAGGCAGACGGCCACCGCCTCGACGCCTGCGTCTGTCAGCTGGCGCAGCGCGGCCAGCGTCTGCTCTTCGTCGATCGGGGTCGTGATGCTGCCGTCGGCGTAGATGCGCTCGATCAGCTCCAGGCGATGGCGTCGGGGCACCAGGGGCTCCGGCGTCGTGAACATCAGGTCGAAGGAATTGATGATGTTGCCGCGCGCGATTTCAAGCGTGTCGCGGAAGCCCTTCGTGGTCAGCAGGCCGGTCTTGCTGCCCTTCTTCTCGATGACCGTGTTGATGGCGATCGTGCTGCCATGGATGAACTGGTCGGTCCCGCGCACAGCGATGCCGGCCTTGGTGACCGCGTCGGCGACGCCAGTCGAGATGTCGGTGGTCGTGCTTGCCTTGGCGACGATGATCTCATTGGCGCTGGAATCGTACGCCGCGAGATCCGTGAACGTGCCGCCGACGTCCGTGGCTACCCTGATCATTCTGCGCTCCCGCTTCGGCTTGCGCGCCGGCTTTGAGTTTCTTTCACATCGACGTCGCCTTTGGCGGTGAGGACGACGCCGTACTTCGATGCCGCCGCCTCGCCCGAGATGTAGCCGTCGGCCACGTCGTCCCGCACCTTTTCAGCGGGCCGGTCGAAGGGATGTCCGTACCCGCCGCCTCCGCCCGTGAGGATGCGGATGCTGCGGCCGACCGGCAGGGTGTAGTCGCTGCCCCGCGACAGCGGCTTCTCGCCGTCCTCCTCGATCACGCGGCTCTCGTTGATCGCGCCTTCGAGCCCGCCATGCAGTCCCCAGGGGGCGCATTTCACGCGCGTCATGCGGTTGCGCACCTTGGATTCGAGCGTGAAGTTGGCCACCACGTCGACGCCGAGGCCACCGCGGTAGCGGCCCGCGCCGCCCGAGTCCTGGCGCAGCTCGACCTTCTCGAAGATGACCGGCGTCTTGGTTTCGTTGATCTCGATGGGCATGCTGTGCTCGTTGCCCTGCTGGATCGAGCATTTCGGCGCCGGGCCGTCGGCGTGGGGCCGCGCGCCGTGGCCGCCGGGATGCGGCAGGTGGATGGTGAAGTACTTGCGCCGCTTCGGGTCGAAGCCCTTCACGTTGGAACCGCGGGCATCGCCGCGCGTCGCCGCCGGCACGCGCCCGACGATGGCCTGGGACAGCGCCTTGAAGATGGTGTCGATGATCGTCGGAAAGGGCACGGACCAGTCCTTCAGCGCGGCCGGACGCCGGGCGTTGAGGATTTTGCCTTCCGGGCAGATGATCTTGAGCGGCCGGAAGCAGCCTTCGATGGAGGGCATATGCGGCGTCGTCAGGCACTTGAAGGCGATGCGGCCGACGTTGGTCGCGCCGCCGTAGAATCCGCTGTTCATCGAACCGCGCACCTGGTCGGCGATCTCGGAGAAGTCGATGACCATCTCCTCGCCCTTCACCTCGACGCGCACCTTGATCGGCACCGTCGAGTTGAGGTTCACGCCATCGTTGTCGAGGTAGGATTCCGCCGTGTACGAGCCGTCGGGAATCTCGGCGACGGCCTTGCGTGCAGCGCGCTCCGCCATGTCCCAGCCGGCGCGGACGGCCTGCGTCGTCGTCTCGGCGCCATAGGTGTTGACGAGTTCGGTGAGGCGGCGCACGCCGAGCTTGCAAGCCGCGACCTGGGCGTTGAGGTCACCCATGACGAGGTCTGGGAAGCGCGTGTTGGCCTCGATCATCCGCAGCATGTCGTGGGCAGGCTTGCCGGCGCGATAGATGCGCGCGGCGCAGATCTGCAGGCCTTCAGCGAACACTTCCGTCGAGCTCGGCGAGCCGGAACCAATGGTCGCGCCGCCGACGTCGTGCAAGTGGGCGCGCACGCAGGAGTAGGCGAAGATCTTGCCATCGATGAAGACGGGCGTGAAAACCACCACGTTGTTCAGGTGCTGGCCTTGGATCGAGGGATCGTTGGTGGCGATCATGTCGCCCTCCTCGATCTCGCTCTCGCCGATGATGTCGACCGTCGCCTTGACGACGTAGCCGAGGTCGCCCGTGAAGGCTGGGTGGGTGTAGCGCGACTGCATGACGATGCTGCCCTCGCGGTCGATGAAGCCGACGGCGAAGTCGCGCACCTCGTAGTTCATGTAGCTGTAGGAGCTGCGCCAGAAGCTGTTGGTCATCTCGTCGGCATGTGCGGCCAAAGAGGAATTGATGACCTCTAACGTGATCGGATCCATGACGCCCCAGACATGTTGTTTGTTATTCGCAATGTTGATCCCGTGCCGGCCGAGGGGGATAATGAATATCTATAGGGGATGGATAACCAAGGGTTATGACCATGCATTTGCGTCAAATTACCCATTATATTCAAACAGTTGAGCAAGGCAGCATCGGCAAGGCGGCGCGCGTGCTCAACTTGACCCAGCCGGCGCTGTCGAAGAGCTTGCAACAGCTGGAGCAGGAAATGAGCGCGGCGCTCCTGGAGCGCAGCGCCCAGGGCGTGCGCATGACCGTGCTCGGCCGATGCTTCTATGAGCACGCCAAGCGCATCGACACGGAATTCAAGAACGCGCGCTACGAGCTGGAGGATCTGCGCGGCGTGCGCAAGGGCAGCGTCAGCGTCGGCGCCATCCCGGAGGTCGCCCGCCGCATATTGCCGAAGTCCATCGCACAGCTCACGCGCGCGCATCCCGGCGTGACTGTTTCCGTGTCGGAGATGAACAACACCGAATTGTTTCTGGACTTCGACAAGGGCACCTTCGACTTCGTCATTGGCGTGCTCGATCAGCACCGCATGGCGCCGGGGCAAATTTCCCGGATCCTGTTTCACGACGAGCTTGTCGTCGTCGTGCGGCCTTCGCATCCGCTGACGCGCATGGCAAAGGTCACGCCGAAGGACCTGCTGCGTTTCCCCTGGATCTATCCCAATGCCGGGACCGCGCGCCGCGAGCGCATCGACAACTTCTTCTTGGCCGAAGGGCTCGATCCGCCCGAAGTCACCATCGAAGGCTCCTCGACCTCGTTCAAGCTCGCCATTCTGCTCGAAAGCGACTTGGTCACGATGATGCCGGAAGGCGTCGTCATGGCTGACGGCACGGCACGTCAACTGGCCTCGATCAAGCTGGGATCTAAGTTCCTGCGTCGCCCCATCGGCATCGTCCACCGCGGCTGGAAAAACCTGCTGCCGACAAGCCGGACCTTGATCGGCGAGATCCGCACGGCCTGCGACAAGGCGGATGCGGCCTTCGCCCTCTAGAGACGGCTAGTCGCCGAGCAGCATCCGCATCTTGACGACCGCAGTGTCGGGGCTCGTCAGGACCGTACGCCCTGGCACGGACGCAATCTCTTTCGCCACCGGCGCCATCGAGACCTGCCCGATCAGCAGCACGTCGCAGTCCGTCGCCTTCGCAGCCGCCGTCAGGACCAGCGCGTCATGCTCCGCGCGCTTGCCGGCGTTCAGGAGCGCCTGCGCCTGCGGCACCCAGTGGGAAACCAGCTCGATGGCCTTGCCGGCCTGACGCGCCGCCTCGCTGACGCCCGCGCCGATGACGGGAATGGCGCGCTCCGCCGTGCAGAGGATGCCGATGCGCCGGCCGAGCTTAACGGCGGCCTCGGCCATGGCCTCGTCGGATTTGAAGATGGGAATGCGCAAGCCGGCGCGCGCCTCGCCGACCGCCGGCCCGAAGGTCGAACCCGTGAAGACGGCGCCGTCGGCGCCCGCCAGTTCGGCATAGTCGAACAATGCCCGAATGCGCGGAATCAGCGTCTGCGGGAAGCGCCCCGCCTCGTCCACTTCCGCATAAAGAGATTCTTCCAGCAGATTGAAGACGGTCGCCTGCGGCCACCGCCGCGCGAAGGCCTCCTCGATGGGAGCCATCGAAGGGCGATAGGGATGGATCAGGAAGATGCGTTTGGCCATGGGGATCTCGGCGATGCGCGGCGCGGACTGGCACTCTAGATCAACTGCCGATCCGCGCAATCGCCGCCGCGGCCCCGCTTCGTGCGCCCCCTGGCGTTGCGCCCGCCCACGGCTTTGCCGCCCAGATTCCGGCCACTTGTTCGTAAAAGCGAACCCGGTCAGCCCCGAAAACGAAGCTTCTCAAGCTCCCCCCAGCGGACGCATAATTCTTGCAAAACAAGACCAGCGCATCGCAAGGGAGCGACCATGAAGAACAGCATCGTCGACGTCCGTCCCGTTTCCGCCAACGTCGGCGCCGAGATTCGCGGCGTCGACCTTTCGCAGCCGCTGGACGAGCGCGTGGCCGGCGAGATCCGCGCCGCCCTGAACGAGCATGGAGTCATATTCTTTCGCGGCCAGACCATCACGCCCGACCAGCAGGTCGCCTTCGCCCAGCGCTACGGCGAGATCGAGGTCGACCCCACGGCCGGCGTCAAGCCGGTGCCCGGCCAGCCGCTGCTCTGCGAAGTGCGCAAGGAACCGGAGGCGACGCGCAACATCGGCGGCAACTGGCATACGGACCATGCCTTCGACCCGATGCCGCCGCTCGGCTCCATCCTGCTGGCCCGCGAGCTTCCCGACTACGGCGGAGACACGCTGTTCGCCAGCATGTACGCCGCCTACGACGCCCTGTCGGACGGCCTGAAGAAGACGCTGGAGGGCTTGAACGCGGTGCACGCGAAAACGCGGGCCTTCGCCGCCCTGCCGCGCGACCGCCAGATAAGCGCCGAGGAGAAGGCCGCCATCGAGGCCAAGTTCGCGGCGCGCGAATCGGTGCATCCCGTGGCGCCACGCCATCCGGAAACCGGGCGGCGTCTGCTGTTCGTCAACCCGACCTACACGGAGCGCTTCGAAGGCTGGACCCAGCAGGAAAGCGAGCCGCTGCTCAAGTTCCTCTTCCAGCACGCGTCACGGCCGGAGTTCACCTACCGTTTCCAGTGGCAGGAGGGGTCCATCGCCTTCTGGGACAACCGCTCCGTCTGGCACTACGCGCTGAACGACTACCACGGCGAGCGCCGCTTGATGCACCGCGCCGTGCTGAAGGGCACCGGCTTCACGGGCAGCCGTCCCGCCGCGTAATCCTCTCGTGGCTGGCGGCGGCCGCTATTCGGCGGCCACCGCGGCGTCTGCGATGAACTGCGACATCCAGACCTTGCGCCGCTTGATGCTGCCCCGGTAGAGCGCCTCGTACTCGTCGGGCGGGAAGGAATAGGTCGACGGCCGCGCCATCAGCGCCGCGGCCCAGGCCTTGACCCTCGGAAACTTCTCCATATGCCCAGTGGGCCGGATGCGCTCGAGGTAGAGGTAGCGCTGCAGGAACGGCGTATAGCCGGCGTCCACCAGCGAGTAAGCCGCGCCGTTGAAGAACGGCCCATTGCCCTGGTTGCCGAGCGCCTTCTCGATCCGCTCGAACGCCGCCGGGATCTTCGCCGCGACGGCGCCGTATTCGGCCTCCGTCGCCGCATGGGCGGTACCCGTCACGGCCTTGGAGAAGGTCGGGATATGGTCGGTCCAGGCGCGGTTGATGGCGCGCAGGACCGGGTCTTCCGGATGCAGGCGCGGCGCGATCGTCTCGTCCAGGTATTCCGAGATGGCGTTCGATTCGAACAGCGACACCGAATCGTCGATCCGGAGGACCGGCACCTTCTTGTGCGGGGAGATCGCCAGGAACCAGTCGGGCCGGTTGTCGGGCTCGATGTGGCGCATCTCGAAGGGCGTCTTCTTCTCGCGCAGCACGATGGCCGCCCGCTGGACCCAGGGGCAGGTTTTGAAACTGACCAGCAAATACTTCGGCATGACGCCCTCCGGCAGACTTATGGTTTTTCGGCTCGCTTCGGCAGAGCCGCTATCCTTGGCCGCCATTATAATTCCCCGGCCGCGGCCGAGTGAAGCGCGGCGGCGAGGCGGTCCGCCACGCGATCCGGCCACCCTCGGGGCTTGGAAGGCCAGGCGATGCGATTATACTGGCCTCACGGGCATCGCGCCCGCCAGCGACCGCCAAGCGTCGCCGTTGCCACAGAGGGGAAATCGCTCAGGCGTCGCGACAGGACGCGCCATCCGGCCTCCTGTCCCCGTCCAGGCGTCGCATTACATGAGCCAGTCGCATTCCGAGGCGGACAGCGCCGAACACCAGTCCTTCGGCGCCCTGCGCCACCCGGCCTGCCGCGTCTACCTGCTGGGCAGCATGCTGGCCATGATGGCCGACAACATCGAGCATGTGATCAGCTACTGGATCATCTACCAGAAGTTCCATTCGCCGGCCCTCGGCGGCTTCGCCGTCATCTCGCACTGGCTGCCCTTCCTGCTGTTCTCGATCTATTCCGGCGCGCTGGCCGACCGCTTCGACCCGCGGCGCATCATCCAGGTCGGCATGGCGATGTTCGCGCTGGTGTCGGTCGGCTGGGGCGTGCTGTTCTTCACCGATTCGCTGCAGATGTGGCATGCCGCCGTGCTGCTGGTGATCCACGGCTGCGCCGGCGTGCTGTGGGGGCCTTCCGCGCAGCTGATCATCCACGACATCGTCGGGCCGAAGCACCTGCAGAGCGCCATCCGCATGATGTCGACCTCGCGCACCCTCGGCCAGTTGCTCGGGCCGGCGATCGGCGGCGGGCTGCTCCTGGCCTTCGGGCCGACCTATGGAATCCTGGCCAACGCGCTGTTCTACCTGCCGCTCATACTCTGGCTGTGGAAGGCGCCCTTCGGGCCGAAGTTCCGTGCGGAGCAGCCGGGCGCGGCGCCGCGCAAGCGGCCCATGAACGGCTTCGCCGACATCTTCAACACCATCCGCATGATCGCCGGCAACCGCGTGATCCTCTCGATGGTGGCGCTCGGCGGCCTCGCCTCCCTGATCGTCGGCAACGCGCAGCAGGCGCAGATGCCGGAATTCGCCCATGACCTCGGCCATGACGACGCCGGCCTCCAGTACAGCATGCTGCTCGCCGCCAACGCCGGCGGGGCGCTGATCGCCGGCGTGGTGCTGGAGAGCAAGAACCTGCTGCCGGCGAACCCGCGCACCGCCTTCATCCTGGTGATGCTCTGGTGCGTCGCCCTCTCCCTCTTCGCCATCACAGACGTCTACGCCATCGCGCTTGCCGCCATGCTGGCCGCCGGCTTCCTCAACCTGAGCTACGCCTCGATGAACCAGACGCTGGTGCAGTCCAACGCGCCGACGGAAATCCGCGGCCGCGTGATCGGGCTCTACAACATGTCGGCCAACGGCCTGCGCGCCTTCAGCGGCGTCACCGTCGGCATCGGCGGCAGCCTGATCGGCATCCACTGGTCCCTCGCCCTGAGCGCGCTGACGCTCCTGGCCCTCACGATGGCCTTGCTGTCCTTCACGGCCTGGACCCGCCGCGCGGCGGTTCCGCCCGGCTGAGCGTCCTCGCCTCGGGAGCCGCAACCGGCCCGGCGAGCGTTCCGCCAGGCGATGCGTGGACGCACGATTATTACCAGGATTAGCTAGCTTTTTCGCATCCGCGAAGCTCTTTTCTTGTGCAGATAAACTCCTATAATCCGGCCCGCAAAAAGCAAAAAAGTCCGGGAGGTTCTGGTGTCCGCTACCGAAATGACGACGCGTCCGCAGGTCCGTGTGTTGGGCCTGATCGGTACCGGCCATATGATGAGCCACTTCTACTCGAACACCCTCCCGCCGCTGCTTCCCCTTCTCAACCAGGACCTCGGCATCAGCTACACGATGCTGGGCGCGCTGATCAGCATCCGCGGCATGATCTCTTCCGGCATGCAGGTGCCCGCCGGCTTCCTGGTCGACCGCTACGGCGCCAAGATGGTGCTGTCCATCGGCCTGGCCATGTGCGCCATCGGCACGCTGATGACGGCGGCCGCCGTCGACTACTGGATGATCCTGGCCGGCGGCCTCGTGCTCGGCATCGGCAACAGCTCCTTCCATCCGGCCGACTACAGCATCCTCTCGGGCAGCGTCGCCGAGAAGTACATGGGCCGCGCCTTCAGCCTGCATTCCTTCTCGGGGAACGTCGGCAACGCATTGGCGCCCGCCGTCCTGATCGCCATCACGTCCTTCTACAACTGGCGCATCTCCCTGCTCGTCGCCGGCGTCATGGGGCTCGTCGTCCTCGCCGTGCTGCTGAGCCAGTGGAGCCTGCTCGCCGAGGACGCGGTGCCCGCCAAGCGCAAGAAGAAGAAGGGCGCCGAAGCCGGCCCCGAGGACAAGAAGTCGTCGTGGGAAGTCACCCGCTTCATCCTGAGCTCGCCGGCGATCCTGTTCCTCTTTCTCTACTACTGCATGAACCAGCTCGCGGGCGGCGGCCTGAAGAACTTCTCCGTCGCCGGCCTCTCCGCCACGCACGACACGTCGCACGCCATCGCCAACGCCGCCTTCACCGCCTTCCTGGTCAGCAATGCGGCCGGCGTGCTCGTCGGCGGCTGGCTGGCGGACCGCATGAAGAACCACCACGAGCTGGTGGCCGCTGTCGGCCTCGGCATCGCCTCCTGCGTCGTGCTGCTGGTCGGCATCGTCGACATCCCCGGCGTCCTCCTGGTCGCGATCTTCGCCTTCGCCGGCCTCACCAACGGCCTCATCGGCCCGGCCCGCGACATGCTGATCCGCCGCGCCAGCCCCAAGGGCTCCATGGGCAAGGTCTTCGGCTTCGTCTTCTCCGGCCAGTCGATCGGCCAGGCCATCGCGCCGATGCTGTTCGGCTTCATGATCGACACCGGCGCGCCAGCCTGGATCTTCTACACCTCGGCCATCTTCACGCTGATCTGCATGCTGATGGTGCTGAGCTCCGCCCGGTTCTCGCGCATCGCGCCGTCCAACGCGGCGGCGCCGGCCGAATAGGTCCGCCGCCGCAAGGGCGCCGGACAGTCCAGCTCTGAAGGACCACGACGCCATGGACGTGAAGCGACTCCGCCTCAAGCGCGCCTACGATCCGCCGTCGGACGACGACGGCCTGCGCGTCCTCGTCGACCGCCTGTGGCCGCGCGGCCTGAAGCGCGACGCGGCCCGCATCGACCACTGGGTGAAGGACGTCTCGCCCAGCGCCGAGCTGCGCGGCTGGTTCGCCCACGATCCCGAGCGCTGGACGGAATTCCAGAAGCGCTATCGCGCCGAGATCAAGAAGAACGGCGAGGCCCTGGCGGCGCTTAAAGAGCTGATGAAGGGCCAGAAGCGCCTGACCTTCCTCTTCGCCGCGAAGGACGAGGAGCACAACAATGCCGTCGCCCTGCGGAACTACTTGGCGACCCTGTAAGGGGAAGCCGCGGCGACGACTTAATGCGGCCCCTTCGCAGACGCTTCTCCCTGTTCCGCCCCCTCGATCGCGCGCTTGCGCCGGATGGCGTCCGCGACGAAGAGGCGCGACAGCGCATGGTAGAGCGGCTCATGGGAAATGATGCGCGCGGTGCCATAGCCGATCATCGCCACCAGCATGAGCGAGATGACATTGTCGTGGCTGCCCGTCATTTCCAGCACGATGACGAAGGCCGTCATCGGCGCCTGGACCACGCCCGCGAAATAGCCGGCCATGCCGAGCAGGGCGGCGAAGCCCACGCTGGCGCCGAAAAGCTGGCCCAGGGCGCTTCCCAGCCCCGCGCCGACCGAGAGGGACGGCGCGAAGATGCCGCCAGGTATCCCCGACAGCGTCGAGAACAGGCCGGCCAGGAACTTCTCGATGAAGAACGGCCAAGGCAAAGGCGTGCCGTCCAGCGTGCTGCGCGCCTGGTCGTAGCCGGTGCCGAACGTCTGCCCGCCGGAGAGCAGCCCGATGGCGGCGACGGCCAGTCCGCAGACGCCGGCAAATAGAAGCGTGCGCTTCATGGGGGCGGGCGCGAGCCAGCGGCGCAGCCGACGCGTTCCCCGCAGCATGCAGAAGCTGAAGGCCGCTCCCAGCGCCCCGCCGGCGACGCCGCAGGCGACAACCAGCGGCCAGTCGCCCGGAAAGTCTCCCACGGCGCGCGTGGCGCCGAAATAAGTGTAGCTGCCCACGAGGCCCAGCGACGCGAGGCCGGCGAGGATGACCGCTGACAGGACCACGCCGTTGGTGCGCGCATGGTAGCTGCGGCCCATCTCCTCGATCGCGAAGACGATGCCGGCGAGCGGCGTGTTGAAGGCCGCCGCGATCCCGGCCGCCGATCCCGCGAGGATCAAGCCGCGCGCCTGCGCCATGCCGCCCCAGCGCGCCGCCTGCAGCATGATGGAGGCGCCGACCTGCACGGTCGGCCCCTCGCGTCCGATGGAGGCGCCGCAAAACAGCCCCAGCACCGTCAGCAAGATCTTGCCGAAGACCATGCGCAGGGACAGGAGCCGTTCGCGGTCATCGTCGTCGCGCAGATGGCGCGCGGCGATCGCCTGCGGAATGCCGCTGCCTTGAGACCCCGGAAAGAACGCATAGGCGACATAGGCGCAGAGAACGATGCCGATCGGCGTCAGCAGCACCGGCAGCCAATGCGCCGCGCCGGGGCCGGCCGTCAGGGCCTTGAAGGCGTGCTGCGCGACGTCGGCCAACTTCGCGAACAGGACGCTGACCAGCCCGATGGCGAGCGCCCCGGCCCAGAAGACCAGGCGGGGACGCCACAGGCGTGGAGAGGCCCACATGGCCCGCGAACGGCGAAGCATGCGAAATTTATAGGGATTCCGGGCCAGGCGAATTCTCCGGCAAGATCGTTGCGCTGCGAAACTTCTAGAACGGCGGGAGCGCCGTTGCACGAGGTTTGATGTGCAGATGGCATCTGCGCCGGGTTGAGATGCGAATGCCCAAGAAAAAGGCCCGCCGATTGGCGGGCCTTCTGGCGGAACTGCCCTGCGCTCAGGTCAGGCGGCGAGCGTCTTCTTCAGGAAGCTCACCGTGCGGTCCCAGGCCAGCTTGGCGCTGTTCGCGTGATGGCGGCTGGGATCGCTGTCGTTATGGAAGGCGTGCCCCGCCCCTTCGTACATGTGCAGCGCGTAATTCTTGCCCTGAGACTTGAGGGCCGCCTCGTAGCCCGGCACGGTCTTGTTGATGTTCTCGTCGAGGCTGCCGTAGTGCAGCAGCATCTGCGCCTTGATCTTGGCGACGTCGGCATCCTCGGGCGAACGGCCGTAGAACACGACGCCGGCGTCCAGCCTCGGATCGCTCACGGCGAGCTGGTTCGACAGCGCGCCGCCCCAGCAGAAGCCGACACTGCCGACCTTACCATTGCAGTCGGGCCGTTTGCGCAGGTAGTCGAGCGCGGCCAGGCCGTCGCCCTTGGTCTTTCCTGCGTCGAGCAGCTTGATCTTGTCGGGGCCTTCGGCCTCGTTCGCGGGCGAGCCGCCGACGGGGCTCAGGAAGTCCGGCGCCAAGGCGACGAAGCCGTCCAGCGCGGCGCGGCGGGCGACGTCCTTGATGTGGGCCGACAGGCCCTTGTTCTCGTGGATGATGAGCACGCCGGGCGCCTTCGATACGCCGGCCGGCTTGGCTAGGTAGGCCTTCACGTCGCCAGAGGCGCCCTTGAACGTCACGGTCTCGACCTGAATGCGCGAATCGGTCTCTGGCACCTGCATGATGGCTCCTGTTTCCTGAATGAGAGAAGAAGGCGAGTAGCTTACGTCGGAGCGTTGTCATGCAAAAGTGGGCAATAAGCCAACTCTTATAGAAGAGAACGCTTGCGCGGCAACCGAAGGTTGCACAGGCAAATAATCCTTATTCTACCGAACCGTTCGAGTTCCCTTCCAAAGCGAGCGACACCTCGATTACAGGACGCAGTCATTTGCCCAGACATGCTGCTACTTCTTAAGAGTACGCATCGCCTGGCATTCGATTAAAGGTCTATCAACCAAATCGGCGCGATTCTCCGTGCACCAGCGAAGCAGGAGATGGCAGGAAATGTTCAGCGCATTCGGTTCAAGCGGCACGCATGAAAGCAAGGCGGTCCTGACGGCGCTCAATGCCTCGCAGGCCATCATCGAGTTCGACATCACGGGCAAGATCCTCACGGCCAACGAGCGCTTCCTCGAAGCGATGGGCTACGGCCTCGACGAGATCAAGGGACAGCATCACAGCATGTTCGTCGAGCCCTCCCAGCGCACGAGCGCGGAATACAAGGCGTTCTGGCAGGCGCTGGGGCGCGGCGAGTACCAGGCCGCGGAATACAAGCGCGTCGGCAAGGGCGGCAAGGAAGTGTGGATCCAGGCGAGCTACAATCCGATCCGCAACCGCGGCGGCAAGCCCGTGAAGGTCGTGAAGTTCGCGACCGACGTGACCGCCCGCAAGCTCCAGACGGCGGACTTCCAGGGCCAGATCGACGCCATCGGCAAGTCGCAGGCCGTCATCCAGTTCAAGCTGGACGGAACCATCCTCACGGCCAACGAGAATTTCCTGAACGCGCTGGGCTACCGCCTCGACGAAGTCGTCGAGCGCCACCACAGCATGTTCGTCGAGCCGGCGTACCGCAGCAGCACGGAATACCGGCAGTTCTGGGAGGCCCTGGGGCGCGGCGAATACCAGACGGCGGAGTACAAGCGCTTCGGCAAGGGCGGCCGCGAAGTCTGGATCCAGGCCAGCTACAACCCGATCCTCGACCTCAACGGCCACCCCTTCAAGGTCGTGAAGTTCGCGACCGACATCACGCAGCAGGTCCAGGACCGCATGCGGCGCGAAGCGACCGGCAAGAGTGTCGATTCGGACCTCACCGAGATCGTGCGGGCCGTCACGACGGCGACGCAGCGTGCAAGCAATTCGGCGCAGGCCTCGGTCGAGACTTCCTCGAACGTCCAGGCCGCCGCCGTCGGCACCGAGCAGCTCGTCTCCTCGGTCGGCGAGATCAGCCGGCAGACCGCCGACGCCTCGGCCGTGTCCACGCAGGCCGTGGCGCAGGCCGAGCGCACCAGCGTCATCGTCAACGGCCTGGCCGGCGCGGCGGACCGCATCGGCGAAGTCGTGAAGCTCATCACAGACATCGCCAGCCAGACCAACCTCCTCGCCTTGAACGCGACCATCGAGGCGGCCCGCGCCGGCGAGGCCGGCAAGGGCTTCGCCGTCGTGGCCAACGAGGTCAAGACGCTGGCGAACCAGACCGCCAAGGCGACCGACGACATCTCCGAGCAGATTTCCCAGGTGCAGGGCGCCACGATGGAAGCCGTGACGGCGATCAAGGAAATCAGCCAGACGATCCAGAAGATCAGCGACATCTCTGCCCTGATCGCCTCGGCCGCCGAGGAGCAGAACACCGTGACGCAGAGCATCTCGTCCAACATGCAGACCGCCGCGCGCAGCGTCAGCGACATCAGCGCCAGCGTGAGCGAGATCGCCGAAGTGACCGAGGTCGCCGGCACCCTCACCCGCAAGGTGAAGGAAGCCTCCCTGGCCCTAGCCAGCTAGGAATTCTCCCGCACGGCTTGAAAAGCCCGCCGGTTGGCGGGCTTTTTCATGTCTGCCGTACGGAGGCGGGCCTTGCCGGACGCCCCGAACCGTCCTCTAATCCTTCGAGGCCTCGCCGCAGGGACAGGCCGCCGAGCGGCGGAAAGTCGCCGGAGAATGCAGGGAGGACATGATGCAGATGCGTGTGAAGACCGCTCTTGCGTGCTCGCTCATTGCCGGCCTCGTGGCCGCAGGCTTTCCCGCCTCGGCCGGAGAGCTTCCCAAGTCGACGCAGAAGATGCTCGACAAGATCAAGCTGCCGGCAGACGTGACGGCGAACATAAACGAGGAGGTCGACCGGATATCCCCCGCCATCGTCGAGGCCGCGAAGCAGGAAAAGCGCCTCGACATCAGCGGCTCGATGCACATCGAGGAATTCACGACGATGCTGGAGCCTTTCCATGAAAGGTACCCCTTCGTCGACGTGCGCTACAGCGGCGGCAGCCAGTTCGCGCGCAACGTCCGGCCGCTGATCGCCTACAAGGAAGGCCGCGTGCTGACCGACATCATCGAAGGCCTCGGCGTCAACCTGTCTGACTACAAGGAAGTCGACGCGCTCATGAAGCTCGACGGCATCCCGAACGTCGAGAACGTGCCCGAGGCCATGCGCGACAAGGACGGCTACTACGTCGGCCCGCGCATCCGCGAATGGTGCATGACGTATAACACAGACAAAGTGCAGGTCAGCGATCTGCCCAAGACCTGGGACGACCTGCTGACCATGCCGGGCCTGCGCAACGGCCGCATCGGCCTTGCCGACCGGCCGAACAACTTCATGATCATGCTGTGGGGCGCCAAGGGCCCCGAATGGTCGGCCGACTTCATGGACAAGCTGTTCAACGTCGTGAAGCCGCAGCTGCGCAAGGAAGGCGTCGGCGGCCTCATCACCCTCGCCGCCGCCGGCGAGATCGACATCGCCCTGCCCGAGGCCTCCTACCAGACGGCCCAAGCCATCGCCAAGGGCGCACCCGTCGCCTGGTGGTGCGCGACGCCGGTGCCGGTGTCGTCCTCCGCCATCGTCATCCTGAACAAGAGCCCGCACGCCAACGCGGCCAAGCTCTACATCAACTGGTTCCTGTCGAAGGAGGGACAGATCGCGCAGAACTACGCCGACGGCTCGCCGCCGATCCACCAGGACCTGCAGCAGCCGCAGTTCCTGCTCTATCCCGAGCAGACGCTGAACCGCCCGTCGGCCCCGCGCACGCCGGAGCTGCTGGAGAACGAGATGCCCAAGGTGGCCAAGCTGTGGGAAAGCCACTGGCTTGGCGGCGCGCCGAAGAAGCCCGCCACGATCAATACGGGCCTCGTCTTGGTCAACAAGAACGGCGCGGAAATCCGCTTCCAGGACAGCAACGAGGCGATGGAGACCGTGGCCGTCAACAATGGTCGCACCAAGATTTCCGTCGCCGGCAAGGAGGCCAAGCGCAGCGAGCTCAAGGCGGGGATGAGCTGCAAGATCACCTATGCCGGCGAGAGCCCGGAGGCCACGGACATCGCCTGCAAATAGGCGCTATTCGGCGTGGGCCGCGATGGCGTCGACGAAGACCTGGCCGAAGTCGCGCAGCTTCGCTGCGCCGACGCCGTTGACCTCGGCGAAGGCGTCGAGGTCGCGCGGCGCGCGCGATGCCATGTCGATCAGCGTCCGGTCGGAGAAGATGACGTAGGCCGGCACCTGCCGCTCCTTGGCGAGGCGCAGCCGCACCGCCTTGAGGGCCGCGAGCAGCCCAGGGTCGCGAATCTCCATGCCCATCTCCTGGGCCAGGCGGGCGGTGCCGCGTCCGGCGCTGCGCGGCGGGTCGACGCGGTATTCGAACGGCAGCTCGCCGCGCCGCAGGGCATGGCCCTTCTCGGCGATCGAGACGCCGCCATGGCCACCGATGTCCAGCGTCAGGAATCCGCCGGCGACGAGCTGGCGAATCAGCGACTGCCATAGGTCCTTCTTGTGGGCCGTGCCGCTGCCGAAGCAGGCGAGCCGGTCATGCTCGCGCTCCTTGACCTTCTGCGTCTCGTGGCCGAGCAGGACGTCGACGACGTGGGCCGGGCCGAAGCGCTCGCCGGTCTGGGCGATGGCCGCGAGGATGAGCTGCGCATGGGCGGCGCCGTCGGCGCGCGGCGACTGGTTCAGGCAGTTGTCGCAGTTGCCGCAAGGCTCGGCCTGCTCGCCGAAATAGGTCAGCAGTATCTGGCGGCGGCATTGCGCCGTCTCGCAATAGCCGATCAGCGTATTGAGCCGGCCATGGGCGCGGCGCTTATGGTCCGGCGACGAATCCTCGTCGTCGATGAACATGCGCCGCATGCGGATGTCGCCGAGGCCGAAGAGCATGTGAGCCTCCGCCGGCCGGCCGTCGCGCCCCGCGCGGCCGATTTCCTGGTAGTAGGCTTCCAGGCTGCCCGGCATGTCGGTGTGGAAGACGTAGGCGACGTCCGGCTTGTCGATGCCCATGCCGAAGGCGATGGTCGCCACCATGACGACGCCGGGGTCGCTCATGAAGGCGTTCTGGTTGGCGTCGCGCGCTTCCTTCGTCATGCCGGCATGGTAGGGCAGCGCGCGGACGCCGTTCTTTTCCAGGAACTGCGCCGTCTCCTCGGTCTTCTTGCGCGACAGGCAGTAGACGATGCCGCTGCGGCCCGCATGGCGCGCCACGAAGTCCAGCAGCTGGCGCTTGCCCTCCTGGCGGGCCGCGATGCCGAGCTTGATGTTCGGCCGGTCGAAGCCCAGCACCAGGGTCTCGACCCGGCCGGCGAACAGCCGCTCGGCGATGTCGCCGCGCGTCGTCTCGTCGGCGGTCGCCGTCAGGGCGATGATCGGCACCTGGGGGAACATCTCGCGCAGCCGCGCCAGGTCGGCATATTCGGGCCGGAAGGCGGGCCCCCACTGGGAGATGCAGTGGGCCTCGTCGACGGCGATCAGGCGCACGTCGAGCCGGCCGAGCGCGTCGAGCATCCGCTCGGTCATCAGCCGCTCGGGCGCGAGATAAAGCAGGCGCGTCTCGCCCGCCGCCACGCGCCGCCAGGCGGCGACGTTGGCGTCGCGCTCGATGGAAGAATTGATCGTGTCGGCCGCGACCCCGGCGAGCCGGAGCGCCGCGACTTGGTCCTGCATCAGCGCGACCAGCGGCGAGACGACGACGGTCAGCCCGCCCAGCACCAGGGCCGGCACCTGGTAACAGAGCGACTTGCCGGCGCCCGTCGGCATGACCGTCAGCACATGGCGGCCGGCCAGCAGCGCCTCCATCGCGGCCGCCTGGCCGGGACGGAAGTCGTCGAAGCCGAACACGTCCTTCAGGACGCGCCGCTTGGGATCCTGGGGCGCCGGTACGCTGACTGCCGATATCTCCATCGGCTAACTGCTAGCATCCCGCGCGCCGCCCTGTCACCGCAGAAACGACCGCCATAGGCAGGCCCTGCCCGCCGGATCTGGCGCGCGCGTGAAAAAGCCCGCCGAAGCGGGCTTTTCCTGCATCCTGCGCGAGAGCCTCAGCGGCCCGTGCTCATGATTTTCACCACCTTGGCGGCGGATTCGCGGATCTCCGGATGCGCCGTGTACCAGTCGATGGTGAATTCATGGAAGACGACGCCGCGCTTCTTGTGCTCGTCGATCTCCTTCGCCATCTGCCCGTCCTCGTAGGTATGCAGGTCGGCGTAGCGCTCGTTCCAGATGAACTTCTGGCCTTCCGGCGTGTGCAGGAAAGTGATGAGCAGCTCGGCGGCATGGGGGTTCACCGCATTGACCGGCACCGTCATGTAGTTGTAGCGCACGGCAGCGAAGTCGTCGGGAATGACATGGCCGATCGGCATGCCCTTCTTCACCCATTCCTGCCAGTCCGTGCCGGTGCAGTCGAGGGCATAGGCGGCGAACTCGCCCGAGGCGACGCGCTCGAACTCGTTGCAGCGCATGAGGCCGGATATCTGCGCCGACAGCTTGCGCGCGAAGTCGAGCGTGCGCTCCTCGCCCCAGACGTCCTTCGACGACAGCAGGTCGAAGCCCGATGCGTAGGGCGTCGAGGCGATCTTGCCCTTCCATTCCGGCTTCAGGAGGTCGGTCAGATTGGTCGGCACAGAGGGCGCGCGCTGCGTGTTGTAGATGATGCCGCCGGGAAGGACCGTGTACATGCGGATGGCGGCGCCGTTGGCCTCCACCGAGCTGGCCTGGATGCGGCCCGGCAGCAGGGCCTGCCAGTCGACTTCCGTGCCGAGCTTGTTCTTGGCGATCAGCGCGCCATGCTGGTTGGAGCCCAGGAAGATGTCGGTCTGCGACGGACGGTTGACGTTCTTCGCGATCAGGATGGCGTTGAGGTTCTCGTTCTCGTTCGGCGCCGGCGTGAAGCGCGGCACGATCTTGGTGCCGAACATCGCGTTCATCTGGTCGGTGATCTCCTTCACCCCGGCGTTGCCGCCGAGCTGCTTGGCGCCCCAGGACAGGTTGACCTTGCCCTCCTTGTTCGCAGCGGCGATCAGCTCCTTCAGCGCCGGGCTCTGCTCGGCCGCGACAGCGGGAAGCGTGCCGAAGGCGAACAGCGCCAGCCCTGCGGCGGCGTGACGGCACAGACGCAACGTGGACTTCATGACGCTTCTCCCAGCTGTTGGATTTCGTGGTTTCTTATGTTTGCAGATGCCGCAAGGGAGGCGTGGCGAGGCCGAAGCGACGGTCCCGCCACCCGGCCCCTAGCCGACGATGTCCGTGAAGTTCTTCTGCGCGTCGAACTCGATCATGTGGTTCTGGCCGCGGTCGCGGATGACGCCCATCGGGTCGCCCCCCTTGTCGATGGCGTCCAGCCCGTCGAGCAGCATGCGGCGGAACATCGCGATGCCCTGGTCGGAGCTCGCGAGCGATTCCTTCGTGCGGTCGGCGATGACGCCCTGGCTCTCCTGCGCGATGCGGTCCTGGTCCTGGGAGGCGAGCCCCCACCAGCCGTCCTCGATCTTCTGGTATTCGCCCGGCTTCAGGCCGCGGGTGCCCTTGGTCGTGAGCGTGCCCGGCTTGCCGTCCTCGGTCTGCACCGCCTCGATGATGTAGGTCAGCGTGTGGTAATCGTCGACCGGCACGCGGAAATGCAGGAACTGCGCCGGGTGCGAATAGCCGGCGCGCGCGCCGAGGCGGCGCGTATGCGCCGGCACGATGTGATGGTAGACGTTCAGGAATTCGCCGCCTTCGTACTGCGTCTCGAAGCGCAGGCCGTACCAGGTCTTCTCGTAGACCACCGAGGGCCGCTTGAGCGCGATCGACGGATAGACCGAGGCATGCAGCGCCATGCTGTGGCAGGGATCGGCGCCATTCTCGGCGCGCTGCAGCCAGTTGCAGTTATCCATGCCGGCGCGGACCACGCGGTCCATGTCCTCGCGCACCAAGAGGTCGTAGGCCGGCAGCAGCGGGACCGGATCCGGCCCCAGGTAGGCGAAGATGACGCCAGCCGCTTCCTGCGTCTTGTAAGCCCGGGTCTTCATTTCCTGGGTGAAGGGGCTGTTCTCGGGCTCGGCCGGCATCTCCAGGCATTGGCCGCCGGCGTTGAACAGCCAGCCGTGATAGCAGCAGCGCAGCCCCTTGTCCTCGACGCGGCCGTGCTCGAGCGAGGTGCCGCGGTGCGGGCAGGCGCGCTCGAGCAGGCCGACCTTGCCGGCGCCGTCGCGGAACATGACGAGGTCTTCGCCCAGGACGCGGACGGGAACGGGCTTGTCGGCCAGCTTCTCCGTGAAGCCGACCGGCCACCAGTAGCGCCGCAGAAGCGCGCCCATGCGGGTGCCCGGCCCGATGCGGGTCAAAAGTTCGTTGTCTTCCTGCTTCATGTGCATCTCCTGTGAACTCGGAACAGCGGTCCGTATTGGCTTAAAGTTAGACGGATTTCAGTTCGTTGCCCTTGGCGACGAACCAGTAGAGGCCGACGACCGGGATCATCAGGCCCAGCATGATGAGGGAGATCGCGGCGGCGTCGCCGAAGCCGCCGCCCACCCAGAGGCTCCAGATCACCACCGGCAAGGTCATGTTGTCGCGCGTCGTGAGCAGCACGGCGAGGGTGAGCTCGCGGAAGGTCATCAGCGCGATCCACAGCCAGGCGTTCAGCAGCGTCGGCGCCAGCAGCGGCATCACGATCTCGCGGAGCACGCCAATGGTGCTGGCACCGCTCACCTGGGCGCATTCCTCCAGCTCCTTGTGGATCTGGATCATGCCGCTGTTGGTCATGCGCGTCGCGTAGCTGATGCGGCCGACGACGAAGACGAGCAGGAGCAGCCAGATCGTGCCGAAGGCCGGCAGGATCGATTCGACCACGAAGAGCGACAGCAGCAGCGCGCCGATGCCGAAGACGATGCTGGGAATGGTGTGCGGCAGGAAGGCGATGAAGTCGAACCACCCGCGCCCCTTGGTCTTCGAGCGCAGGACGACCCAGGAGAAGCAGAGCGCCAGCGCCAGGGTGACGGTCGGCGTCAGCGCCATCAGGATCGCCGTGTTGAAGAAGCCCTCGCCGATCAGGTCCCACGGCAGGCGGGTGTAGCGGTCGAAGGACGCGGTCGCCAGCGCCGCCGCCGTCGGCAGCTGGAAATAGGGCAGCACGGACGCCCACATCAACACCACCAGGGGCATCAGCTTGCTCATGGCGAGATAGAACCCGAGCAGGCCCCAGGCGACGTACTTGCGCCGGCCGAGCCGCAGCAGCTTGGGCCGGTAGGCCTTGCCGGTCACGACCTGGAAGCGGTGGCTGCGCGCCTGCATGCGGCCGTACCACATGCTGAAGAGGCCGGCGAAGCAGATGAACAGCACCGACAGCGCGGCGGCCGAGCCGTAGCGCGGCAGCGCCTCCGTCGGCGCGAGCTGCAGCACGAGGTAGGTCGAGAAGGTGAAGATGCGGTTCGACCAGCCGATCACCGCCGGCACGTCGAAGGCCGCGAAGCCGATGGTGAAGATGTAGATGCCGGCCGCCAGCACGCCGGGCCAGGCCAGCGGCAAGGTGATGCTCCTGAGCGTCGACCTCAGGCTGGCGCCCGCCATCTGCGCCGCCTCCTCCAGCGAGGGGTCCATGGCGCGGAACACCGCCGCCGTCATGATGAAGGCGAGCGGCGCCAGGTTCAGCCCCTGGACCCAGCCCATGCCGATGATCGAGGCGATGTTGAAGGGCGCGTCCGCGAGGCCGAAGGTCGTCTGCAGCCAGACGTTCACCAGGCCGATGCGCGGATGCAGCATCAGCAGCCAGCCCATCGCCGCGGCGAAGCCGGGGATCAGCAGGCCGATCGCCATGAAGGTATAGAGCACCTTCTTGCCCGGCAGGTCCGTGCGCTCCACGAGCCAGGCGGCCGGCACGCCGAAGCCGAGCGCCACCACCAGCATGACGAGCGCGAAGCCCACCGTGTTCAGCAGCACCCGGTAGGTGAAGGAATCGAGGAACATCTCCGGGTAGTTCGCCAGCGTCCAGGTCGCGCTCGGGTCGCTCGGCGCGGCGCTGCGGAAGCTCAGCCAGACGACGATGACGATCAGCGCCAGGATGACGACGCTCATGCAGATGACGGCGCCCAGGAACACGCCTGGCCAGACGTCGCGCGCCTTGCCGAGGACGGCGCGCTTCTCCCAGGCGATGGTGCTAGGTACTGTCATGGCGTCTTTGCTCTTCTCTTGGCGGCCGGCATGCGGCCGCGAACGTCGGATTGAAGCGGAGTCCTCGGCCGGGCCTAGGCCGGCATGACGAGGCAATGTTCCTGCGGCAGGCGCAGCGTCACCGCCTCGCCGCGCTTGGGCGCCTGCGACGGATGAAGATGGACGCGAATCTGCGCGCCGCGGACATTCACCACGCAGTCGAGCATGTTGCCCAGGAAGACGACGGCCTCGACCTCGCCTTGCACCGCGTTCCTGTCGCCCGCCGTCATCGGCGTGCGCGTCAGCTCCACGTTCTCCGGCCGCACGGCGATGGTGACCCCATCCCCTTGCAACGTGCCGGCCCGCAGGCGGCAGGACAGCGGCCCGATCTGCGTCTCGACGCGCGACAGGTCGGACGAGGACCCGCCGTCGACGGAAATGACCTGCGCCTTGAGGAAGTTCGTCTTGCCGATGAAGTCGGCGACGAACATCGCTTCCGGCTCGCCGTAGATCTGCGTCGGCGATCCCATCTGGACGACGTTGCCTTCGCTCATGACGGCGATCGTGTCCGACATGGTGAGCGCCTCGATCTGCTCGTGGGTGACGAACAGGGTGGTGACGTTGAGGCGCTTGAGCAGCTCGCGCAGCTCCAGGCGCATCTCCTCGCGCAGCTTGGCGTCGAGGTTCGAGAGTGGCTCGTCGAGCAGCAGCACGCGCGGCTCGCCGACCAGCGCGCGCGCGAGCGCCAGGCGCTGCTGCTGGCCGCCGGAAAGGAAGGGCGCCGGCCGGTCTTCGAGGCCGCCCAGCTGCACCAGCGCCAGCGCCTTCATGACCTTGTCGCGGATCTCGGCCGGGCCCGGCCGCGGCTTGAGATGGCGCAGCGGAAAGGCGACATTGTCGAACACGGTCATGTGCGGCCAGATCGCGTAGGACTGGAACACCATGCCGATGCGGCGGTTGTTCGGCGCGACGTAGACGCCGTCCTTCGAGGAGAACACCACCTCGCCGCCGACCGTGATCTCGCCCGAATCGGGGCGCTCGAGCCCGGCGACGCAGCGCAGCGTGGTGGTCTTGCCGCAGCCGCTGGGGCCGAGCAGCGTGAAGAAATGCCCCTCGGGAATGTCGAGCGACACGTCGCGCACGGCCATGTGGGTCGAAGACGCACTTTGGTACGTCATCCGAAGATTCTTGATCCTGATCATTTCCGTCCCTGTCGCGGGCCGGTCGCCTTATGGCGCGGGCCCGCATCTATCGTTTTTTTTATACATACCCCAGGGCCTTCGGGATGCAAGCCATAAAGACTAAAAGCTGGCCCAATACAGTATTCGGGCCAGTAATGCGCAATCAGATGCGCCGTTTAAAGAATATCACTTATTCTCATAACGCGTTCGACGGTCGTCAGGGCGGCGGCAACGCGAGAACCGCGCTCAATCCCTGCCTCAGAAACGCGATGGGCCACAGCTTGCGCCGCGGCCCATGCATTGTCTATTCGGAGTCCATTCGGGCGGCTATTCGCCCTGCACGACCGGATTGTGCAGGGTGCCGATGCCGCCGATGGTGATCGTCACGTCGTCGCCCGGCTTGAGGAAGATGCCGCGCGGACGGCCGACGCCCGACGGCGTGCCGGTCGAGATGACGTCGCCCGGCCGCAGCGTCATGCGCTCGCTGAGGTAGGCGATCTGCTCGGGGATGTCGAAATGCATGAAGCTCGACGACGAGTCCTGCATCAGCTCCTCGTTCACCCAGAGCTTCACCGACAGGTCGTAGGGATTCTTGATCGACTTGGCCGGCACGATCCACGGGCCCATGGGCGCGGAGCCCTCGAAGCACTTGTGGGCGAACCAGTCGACGCGGAAGTTCCAGTCCGTGCGGCTGCCGAGGTCGCGCAGGCTGAGGTCGTTCATGATCGTGTAGCCGGCGACGTAGTCCATCGCGTCGGCCACCGACACGTTGCGCGCCGGCTTGCCGATGACGACGGCGATCTCCGCCTCCCAGTCGACCTGCTGCGAGATCTTCGGCAGCTGGATCGGGGCTTCCGGCCCGATGATCGAATGCACGGTGGTCTTGGGGAAGCAGTAGGGACGCGTCTTGGTCTTGTCGGGCGGCTCGCGGCCCGACATCTCGCGCATGTGGTCGGTGTAGTTCGCCGCCGCACAGAAGATGCCGCCGGGATAGAGCAAGGGCGCCAGCAGCTTGGCGCCGGCGAGCGGACGGCTGGCCCCGGCCGGAGCGGCGGCGGCGAGCTGCTCGAGCAGCCCCTCGGCCGTCCCCCAGGCGGACAGCACGCCCATGGTCGAGCGCGCGTCGGCGGCGCCCAGGGACTTGCCGATGGCGGCCAGGCCCTTCTCGACGTCGACGATCGTCTCGCCGACCTTGATGCCGGCGCGCGCGGCGCCCTGCTCGTCGGCGTAGTTCAGCAATGCAAACATATCGGTTTCTCCGTTGGAGCGACGCGCAGCGTTGCGTCGGTGGCTAAAATTCCATCGTGGACGGCGCGAACAGTTCCTCGAGCTTGATCAGGCGCGGCGTGAGGCCCTGCTCGAAGGAATATTGCGCAGTGGTTTCCAGCACCTTGCGGTTGGCGATGATGCCATGCTGGATGATCGGCGTAGCCAGGGCCTTGCGGGCCTCCGGCGGCAGCAGGCCCGTCTCCAGGTGATACTCGACCGCTTCCTTGCGGGCTTTCTCGGCGATGTCGTTCGCCTTCTGGAAGGCCTTGAAGAGGTTCAGGATCACCCAGGGATGCTTCTCGGCGATCTCGCGCTTGATGACCATGCCGTGGTTGATCGGGTAGATGCCGGTCTTCTGATAGGACTTCACGCCCTCGGCATGCATGTCCGGAAACAGGGTCTTGAAGTCCGGGTGGCGGTAGAGGTCGACCGACGAGCGGTCGACCAGGTTGTTGGTGCCGGCAAGGTAGCGCAGCGCGCCGTGCAGCTTTCCCTCCAGCAGCATCTCGCCCATGTTCGTGCTGTTGGGGATGTAGTTGACCTTCACGTCGGCCGGCGGGCGGAAGCCGGTCGCGGCGCCCTGGCTGGTGTCGTCGTTGCGCTCCATCCAGAATTCCATGTCGCGCGGATGGACGTCGTATTCGTGCTGCAGGTAGCCGCGCGTCCACAGCGCCGCGGTCTGCTGGTACTCCGGCACGCCCATCTTCTTGCCCTTGAGGTCGGCGGGCTTGTCGATGCCGCTGTCCTTGCGCACCAGGACGCCGACGTGGAACATGCGGCGCGTCGTGAAGACGGGGATGCCGACCCAGCGGTCGTCGCCGCCGGCCACGGCCATCATCAGGGACGACATCGACATCTCGGAGACGTCGAAGTCGCCGAAGCGCAGCTGACGCCAGAACAGCTCGGAGGCGTGCAGCGCCGTCGGAATCAGGTCGATGCCGTCGGGCGTCACCCGGCCGTCGAAGATCGCGCGCGTGCGCGGGTTGTCGGCCATGCCGATGCTAAGTTGCAGTTTCATGATTTTCCTCTCCTGGCCGGCCGCCCGCAGCGCTCTCAGGCTAGGGCGGCCCGGCGTCTATTCCCAGCTCGCGAAGGCCATGCCGCAGCCCGTGCCGCCTTCCGAGCGGCAGGACGGCACGTAGTCGACCAGGTTCATCTGCAGGTTGGTCTCGGACAGGATGCCCGCGACAGTGATCCAGTTCTTCGTTTCGGAGGTGCCGGAGCGGAACATGTTCTCCGGCTCGGCGAAGATCGTCGCCGTGTCGCGGTTCTGCATCGCCGTGAGCATGCGCCGGTCGAAGTCCTCGTCGATGACGAAGTGGCTGATGCCGCCCGACGCGCAGATGGCGACGCGCTTGTCGGCGTTCTCGCCGCCCCAGGCCGCGATGGCGCGGCCGATGGACTGGCCGAAGGCGTAGCAGCGCTTGGCCGTCGGCCGGTTCGGCGGGAAGTAGGTGTTGAGCAGGATCGGCACCACCGGCACCGGGCGGTCGCGCATGATGCGGCGGTAGATGAAGCCGACCGCATGGCCGACGCCGATGACGCCACGCTCGTTGGCGCGCTGCTTGGCGGAGCTCGCCACGTCGAACTCGTCGACGATGGCCCGCTCGATGATGGTGCGGGCGAGGTCCGACGGCACGGGATAGGTCTCGTCCTCGGGCGGATGGCTCGCCGACATGGCGAGCGCGATGCCCGGGCTCTTGGTCTTCATGATCACCGGGTCGATGGCGGCGTTCACGACCTGGTTGGCGCAGTAGACGGTGAAGGACGGCTGGACGTCGTCGAAGAACCACTCGTGCTGGTCGTCGCCCACCACCACGACGATGTCGGGCGCCACGGCGGCGACCTTGTCGGCGAGGATGTCGAGGGCCTTCTGGTTGCGCTCATGACGGCTCTGGCGCGTCTCGAGCGACGCCTCCTGGAAGAAGTCCTTCTCGCCGCGGCGAACCTCGACCAGCTCGGGGAAGGTGTAGACCTTGCCCTTGTAGGGATGCCGCAGGCTCTTGCGGTCGTCCTCGGCGCGCAGGTCCCAGCGCTCGGGCGGCGTCGCCAGCAGCGGTCCGTGCGACGAACCGAACCCATAGACTATCTTGGCCACTTCTCAGCTCCCCTCGTTTCCAAGCCGCTATTGTCGCAGCGCTTCAGCCGTAGCCCAAGCGCAAAGCGTCCGCGCGACCCGGTTGGGGCGCGCGGACAGCCTTCGATCTGGTCAGGGCATGGCGCCCGACACGGGCCTTGGCGAGCGGCCAACCTTCCGGCCGGCCGCTCAGCCAGTCCCGGCTACTTCTTCGAGTCCGCCGGCTTGCCCCAGAAGCCGTCCCACTCTTCGCCCATCTTCTTGTTGGTGTCGCTGGTGAGCAGCACGTCGTCGCGGACGTTCGCCTTCTTGCCGATGATCGTGTCGCTGAACGGCACGAACTGCGGCAGCTGCAGGTCCTTGTGGACCGGCACGGCGAAGGTGGAGGAATACTGGGTGATCTGGCCTTCGCGGCTCACCATCCAGTTGACGAACAGGCGGGCGGCGTTCTTGTGCGGCGCCTTGTCGAGGATGGCGATCTGCGACAGGGTGACCGGCACCGGCTCGGGGCAATGGTAGCCCACCGGCGCGCCCTTCGTGACGTAGCGCTGCACGACCCATTCCGGCGACGGCAGGCTGGCGTGGAATTCGCCTGCCACCGTGAGCGCCGTCAGGGCCGTCAGGCCCTCCTTGCGGCGCTGCGGCTTCAACTTCTCGAACAGGTCGCGGGTGAAGTCGGAACCCCACTTCTCGCCCTTGTCGCCCCACAGGCCGAGGAGCCAGGTGCTGGGGTTGTTGGTCAGCGCGAGGTTGCCGTTGCCCCAGTGCTGCGTGTCCTTCACCAGGTCGTCCCAGGTCTTCGGCAGATCGGCCTTCTTCACCTTGTCGGTGTTGTAGGCCATGCAGCGGAACGACAGCTTGTGGCTGATCCAGGTGCCGTCCTTGGCGACGTAGTCCGGCGAGATGTTCTTGAAGCCCGGCAGCTCGCGCAGGTCGCCGAGGGCCTTCATGTCGATGAAGTAGAAGATGGCGTCGCCGAAGCCCGTCATCACGTCGGCGGTGACGCGGCCTTCGCCCAGAGCCACCAGCACCTGCATGCCGCGCCCGGTCGTGCCGGAGCGCTCGTAGCGCAGGTTGATGAACGGATAGCGTTCCTTGAACGCCGCCGTCATGTCGCTGAACTCACGCGGCTCCCAGGTGCCGGTGATGATGACGTCCTTTTCGGCCTTGGCGCCGTCGATCCACGCCTGCGGCACGGTCAGCTCGGCGTCGAGCCCGTCCAGCAGCTTGGGATCGAGCTTGAGGTCGGCCATCGCCTTCTGGGTCGCCTTGGGCAGGTCGGCCGCGCCCGCGGCCGAGGCGAACCCCAGGCCGCAGGTCAGCGCCAACGCGGCAGCAGTCGTGAGAAGCCCCCTGATCATCGCAGTCTCCTATGTGCCCCCGCTCCTTGTTCCCGGACAGCCGGGGCGGCGGAGATTCAAATGTGGGTTGTTAAGGCGAAGGCGCGGCGCGGTTAGTCCGCGCCGCCCTGGACCAGCTTCTGGTGATTGGCGTCGCCGCCGTACAGGCCCATCTCCTCGTGGCGATGCTCCTTGTTGCGATCGAGCACGGCTTCGGCTTCCTTCGGATCGGGGAAGCGCGCCTCGATCTCGACGCGGTAGTTGTCCGGGTCGAGGAAGAACCAGTTGAGGATGCCCGGCTCGCGCTTGTGGCCGACCGGCCCTTCGACCGGAATGCCGAGCGAGCGGACGTAGGCGATCGTCTCCTCGACGCGCTTCGGGTCGACGCGGTAGGCCCAGTGGATGGCGTGCGGAATGTCGATCTTCTCCACCTCGGGCGGGCGCTTGATGATCGAGAGGCCGAAGTCGCCGATGTACATCTTCATCAGCGGGCTCTTCGAATTGTCGTTGCGCCAAGCCAAGCGGGCGCCGACCGTCTTGATGTAGAACTCCGCGGTGCGGTCGAGATCCTCGACATAGAAGCCGCTGTGGCTGATGCCGTTGATGGTTTCTTCCGAAACGTTCTTCATGGGATCGTTCTCCGTTGTAAGGGCGGGCTACTCGGCCGCCGTCTTGGCCGCCAGCACGCGCCGGCAGAAGCTCGGACCGTCTTCGTGATCTTCGATATAGCCGGACGTGCAGACGAAATCGGCGAAGGGATTGTCCGCAGGCGTGCGGATCAGGCCGGGCGCTTCCTTGCCGTCCTGCACCTGCTTGATCGCCTTGAACAGGGTCTTGCGCACCGACGCGATGACGACGTCGCTCGCGCCGAGGTTTTCCTTGGTGCGGTCCTGGATCGCGCCCTGGGTCTCGATGGCGAAGGCGTCCTGCGTCGGGAAATGCATGCCCATGCCGGTGAAATGGCCGGTCTTCATGAGCTCGCGGTCCTGCATGTAGCGATTCTCCGGGCGGCGAACATGGCGCAGGTCCGGGGCGACGTTCTCGGCGCGGTTCTTGCGCAGGCGGTCCTTATCGAGCGGCTCGGCCTGGCTGTAGAAGAACTCGAAGCGGAAGTGGCTGTAGTCGTCGACCGGCACGTACCAGCGGCCCTGATAGCCGCCCTCGCCCGCCGAGGTCGAAGGCGTCGCGCCCGTCGGATAGACGTAGTTGTTCACGCGCAGGTACTTCTTGCCGTTCGGCGCATTGTGCAGCGCATAGATGCGCATGCCGACGCTGGTCGCCTCGGTGCTGACTTCCGGCACCTCGATGCCGCGCACGGCCGCGATGTCGGCGCCGGAACGCTGGCTCGGCGTGCCGACCGGGCGGCGATGCAGGAAGGTCGTGTGCACCGGGTCGGTCGAGCTCTCCAGGCCTTGCAGCCAGTTGCACATCTGCTGGACGCGGAAGGTCAGGCGATTGGCCTCGGGCCCGAGCAGGAAGCCGAAATCGGGAATCAGCGGCGGCTGGCCCTTGCCCATGTAGGCCCAGATCGCGCCACCCTTCTCCTGCACCGGATAGGAAACGAGCTTCACGGTGTCGCAGAAGCTGCGCTTCTCGGCCGGCTGCTCCAGGCACTTGCCGTCCTTGTCGAACAGCCAGCCGTGATAGAGGCAGCGGATGCCGCCATTCTCGATGCGGCCGTAGGACAGGTCGGTGCCGCGGTGCGGGCAGTTGCGCTGGATCAGGCCGAGCTCGTCCTTCTCGTTCCGGAACAGAACCAGGTCTTCGCTCATGATGCGGATCGGCAGCGGATCGCCGCCGAGCGGCATTTCCTCGGCGGAGGCGATCGGTTGCCAATAGCTGCGCAGGAACTCGCCGCACGGCGTGCCGGGGCCCGTCTGGGTCAGCAGATCGTTTTGCTCTTTGGTCAGCATGTCGAAGCTCCTTCTTGGACGCGAAAGCCGTCAGCCATCCCGTCTTGTATCGCCTTTATTGACCGCGTGCCTTGCCGCCGCGACAGCCTCGCCGGGCGAAGCATGAAGGGCACGCGAAATATCCCGCTTTGCTCTCTCGACTTCGGATTGCCGCCAGCGGCAAGCCCCGCGACGGCGATCCGCCTCTCTATGCCCTAGGTCCGCCGGACTCGTTGCCGCGCCTCATTCTGCGGGAATGAGCGCCGGCGCCGGGGTCGAGGCCTTCGTCAGATAGTCGCGCGCCGCGGCCACGCCGCCGGGCGTATGAGGCACGCCGGCCAGGCCGAGGCCCATCTCCACGCCGGCGAGCGCGCCCATCAGGACGAGGTCGTTGCAGGCGCCGAGGTGGCCGATGCGGAACACCTTGCCCGCCACCTTCGAAAGGCCGGCGCCGAGCGACATATTATAGTTGTCGAGCACGACCTGGCGGAAGCGGTCCGCGTCGTGGCCCGACGGCATGAGGACGGCCGTCAGCACCGGCGAATGGCAGGCCGGCACCTGGCAGAGGATCTCGAGGCCCCAGGCGCGCACGGCGGCGCGGGTCGCCCCGGCGAGCCGCTGATGGCGCGCGAAGACCGCGTCCAGGCCCTCTTCGAGCAGCATGGCGATGGCTTCGCGCAGGCCGTAGAGCAGGTTGGTCGCCGGAGTGTAGGGGAAGAAGCCGCTGGCGTTGGGCTTCAGCATCTCGCTCCAGTCCCAGAACGAGCGCGGCAGCTTGTTGGTCTTCGACGCCGCCAGCGCCTTCTCGGAAATCGCGTTGAGGCCGAGGCCCGGGGGCAGCATCAGGCCCTTCTGGGAGCAGCCGACGCTCACGTCCACGGCCCATTCCTCGTGCCGGTAGTCGACCGAGCCGAGCGAGGAGATGGTGTCGACCATCAGCAGGGCCGGATGGCCCGCGCGGTCCATGGCCTTGCGGATCTCGCCGACGTTGCTGGTGACGCCCGTCGAGGTCTCGTTGTGGACGACCATCACCGCCTTGATCGCGTGGGAACGGTCTTCCGCCAGCTTGGCCTCGATCACGGCCGGGTCGGCGTCATGGCGCCAGTCGCCGGGGACGAAGTCGACCTCGATGCCCCAGCGCGCCGCCATCTGGCGCCACAGGGTCGCGAAATGGCCGGTTTCGACCATCAGCACCTTGTCGCCGGGCGAGAGCGTGTTGACGATCGCCGCCTCCCAGGCGCCGGTGCCCGAGGACGGATAGAGGATCACGGGGCCCGACGTCTGGAACACGCGCCGGCAGCCTTCCAGCACCTCGGCGCCGAGGCGGCCGAAGTCCGGGCCGCGGTGATCGATCACGGGCGCGGCAATGGCGCGCAGCACGCGGTCCGGCACCGGGCTAGGGCCGGGAATTTGCAGGAAATGTTGTCCCAGATGCTCGCTCATACTGATCCCCTGAGCCGGCTATCGTTTGTCGATGGTGCCGGGCTATTCATGTGCCGCATATATTGCATTCAAAATCTAGGATCGCAACGCAAAGTTTGAAGACATCCACCTTCCCATTTTTCTAGGAAAACAGCCATTTTCTCTGGGGAGGAGTCCTTCTTTCACGAGATTTGGGCTGCCTACTGCCCGATTTTGCATTCCATCGCGTCGGCACAGGCTGGCGGCCTTACCGCCCACGGGGCGGCGGAGCATCGAAACGCTGGACGGTCGAAATGTCGAGCTTCTGGTCGCTGACGTCGATGCGCGCGCCCTGGTCGCCGCCATGGTAGGCAGCGACCTGCAGCAGCTCGAGCTCGTCCTCGCCGACGTTCTCGAACCAGTAGCGGCTGTATTGCGGCGTGATGATGCCTTCATGCGGGCCGAATTCGCCAAGCACCTCGTCGCCCGGCCCGTAGAAGCGGACGCGGCCCTTCAGGACCATCCAGAAGGTGTCGACGTTGCGGTGGTAGTGCAGGTTGTTCTCGCCGCCGTGGGTCTTGACGATCTGCACCCAGCTTTTCAGGACTTCGCTGCGCGCCAGCCGCACCATGGCCTTGCTGGCGTCGATCTTCTCCGGCTTGGCGTAGCTGAAGACATGGCTTTCCTCCTCGGCGGCGAGGTGCAGCGGCATGAGGTCTTCCGACAGTTGCGTCATGAGGCGCTCCTAATGTCCTGATCCGATCGTTACGACTGACGCGCGATGACGCGAACAAGGCCTGCGGCGATTAGGGCGCGGCGGGCTTCTTGCCCTCGTCCTTCATCTTATATGCGCCTTCGCTGATGGCGCGGCGCGCGGCAAGGATGGAATCCTCCGACGAGGCGTAGACGTCGGCCAGGATCGCCGTGATCTCCTCGCCCGACTTCGGGTCGCTGATCTCCATATTGCGCTTCTGGGCGTCGGCCAGGAAGACGGGGTCCTTCATCATCGCCGAGAAGGCGCGGCGCACCTCCGTCACCTGCGCCTCGGGCACGCCGGCCGGCATGACGAAGGGACGGCCCAGGGACTGATTGGCGAAAACGATCTTGAGCGCGCTCTTGTCCTTCTCGGTCTTGGCGAGATCCATCACCAGCGGCACGTCGGCCGGAATTTCCGCGTTCTTCTGCAAGCCGACCTGCATCAGGAGGCGGATCTGGCCGCTCTTCAGCCACTCCGCGCCAGTGGACTTCACGCCCGACCAGGACCAGCCCACCCGGCCCTCCACTTCGCCGCGTTCCATGGCGAGATTCTGGTTGGCGTCCGAGCCGTAGCAGCAGACCTGCTGGAATTTCGTGCCGAGAATGCTGTTCAGCACGCGGGCGCCGATGCCGCCCTGCGCGCCGGCCATCGCCACGATCGTGGGACGCGTCAGCGTCTCCTCCCAGGACTTGATCCCGGTGGTGTGCCACACGGCGGCGACGCCGATCTCCGTGTTCAGGCTGCCGATCCAGGTGAATTCCGCCGGCGTCTTGAAAGGCGCCTTCGATTCCTTGCCGTACAGCAGCGGCTCGACGGCGACGTTGCGGTCGACCGCGCCCCAGGCGGTGCCGTCCTTCTTCGCCACGTCATGCATGTAGCTCATGACGCGCATGCTCGCGGCGCCCGGCATGTTGCGCGAGATGACGTTGGGGTTTCCGGCGAGGAAGCGGCTGATGTGCTCCGCCATCAGCCGCGCGTAGGTGTCGTAGGACGCGCCGGCCTCGTAGCCGATGTAGAGGTCGACGTTCTTGCCGGCGAAGAAGCCGGCATCCGCCGCGGCCGCGGGAGACGCGAACGCAGCGAGAAACCCCGCCGCCGCGAAGGGCGCGAACAGCGAACGCGCCTTGGCCTTGCCCCAGTGACGCGCCTGCAACCGATCGCCCATTGTCGTGCTCCCCAGATTTTCCCTGTCGGCGCCTTCGGCGAAGGCGCGCGGATTTTTTATGTGCGGCAGCGAAGCCGCCGCTTCAGATACGCCTGCTATTCTGCCGTCGTGCCGGCCATGGCCTTGCGGCAATAGCTCGGGCCGTCTTCGTCGGCCTCGATCGGCCCTTCGAAACAGACGAAATCCGACAGGAATTCCTTCGGGCTGCGGCGGATCAGGCCCGGCGCTTCGCCGCCCTCCTGCATCTGCTGGATCGCCTTGAGCAGCGTGCGGAACATCGACGCGATGACGATGTCGGTCGAGCCGAGGTTCTCCGCCGTGCGGTCGCGGATTTCACCCTGGGTCTCGATCGCGAAGGCGTCCTGCGCCGGAAAGTAGTCGCCCATGCCGGCGAAGCTGCCGCCGGCGCTTCTCTGCTCTTCGCGGTCCTGCAGGTAACGGTTCTCGGCCCGGCGCACATGACGCATGTCGGCCGCGACGTTTTCCGCGCGGAACTTCTTCAGCCCGTCTTTGTCCACGGGCTGCGAATGGCGGTAGATGAATTCGAAGCCGTAATGGCTGTGGTCGTCGATCGGCACGTACCAGCGGCCCTGATAGCCGGCCGAGGCGTTGCCCGTCGTCGGCGTGGCGCCGCAAGGATAGACGTAGTTGTTGACGCGCAGGTACTTACCGCCGCTGCTCGACTTGTGCAGGGCGTAGATCCGCATGCCGAAGCTGGTGCTTTCCGTGGAGACATCCGGCGGCGCGGTGCCGCGCATGGCGGCGATGTCGTTGCCCGAGCGGATGCTGCGCGTGCCAACCGGCCGGCGGTGCAGATAGGTGGTGTGCGCGGGGTCGATGACGCTCTCGAGGCCCTGCAGCCAGTTGCACATCTGCCTGGTGCGGAAGGTCTGGCGGTTGGCGTCGGGCCCCAGCAGGAACTGGAAGTCGGGAATGAGCGGCGGTTCGCCTTCGCCCATGTAGGTCCAGATGGCGCCACCCTTTTCCTGCACCGGATAGGCCGTCACCGGCACCGTGTCGCAGAAGGAGCGCTTTTCCGCAGGCTGCTCCAGGCACTTGCCGTTCACGTCGAACAGCCAGCCATGATAGAGGCAGCGGATGCCGCCGTTCTCGATGCGGCCATAGGACAAATCGGTGCCGCGATGCGGGCAATGCCGCTGGATCAGGCCAAGACGGCCATTCTCGTCGCGGAACAGGACGAGGTCTTCGCTCATGATGCGGATGGGCAGCGGATCGCCGCCGAGCGGCATTTCCTCTGCCGCCGCGATGGGCTGCCAGTAGCTGCGCAGGAACTTCCCGCAAGGGGTGCCGGGACCTGTCCGCGTCAGCAATTCGTTCTGCTCTTTGGACAACATCCTGAAACATCTCCCTATTTCTGCATTCGCCCCATGCTCGGGTCGAAACGCGGCAGCACCTGGCTGAAATTGGAGCCGGCTGTCTTCTATTCAGGCGATATTGCACTCAAAAATCACGGTTGCAATTAAAATTCTGCCGCCAAAATTTTAAAATAGATTCTCCCTGGGAGAGCAGGTAATTATCAAATCCATGACAGACGCGGCCCCTCTCATCTCTGAGAAAGACCCCGCTTCCGACCCTCGCCCGGACCTGAAGCGGACTTCCGGCATCGCCGGCGAGGCGTCCCTCCATGGAAAAATCCTGGCTAAGCTGCGCGACTACATCGTCGAGGGCAACCTCTCCGACGGCGTGCGCATCCCCGAGCGCCAGCTCTGCGAGATGTTCGGCATTTCGCGCACCCCGCTGCGCGAGGCCCTGAAGGTCCTCGCCTCGGAAGGCCTCGTCGACCTCCTGCCCAACCGCGGCGCGCGGGTGCGCGCGCTCAGCGAGCAGGACATCCACGACCTCTTCGACCTCATGGCCGGACTGGAGGCCCTGGCGGGCCGCCTGGCCTGCGAATGCATCACCGAGGACGAAATCGCGGACATCGAGAGCCTGCACCACGAAATGTACGGCTTCTACCTGCACCGCGACATGCACGGCTACTTCGACGCCAACCAGAAGATCCACTGCAAGATCGTCGACGCGGCGCGCAACGGCGCGCTGTCCATGATGTACGCGAGCCACGCCGGCCGCATCAGCCGGATCCGCTACTCCGCCAACATGGCGCGCAAGCGCGACCGCTGGGGCGAGGCGATGCGCGAGCACGAGGTCATCCTCGATGCCCTGCGCCGGCGCGCCGGCGCCGAGCTGAGCGACATCCTGTTCCTGCACCTGCGCAACAAGCAGGCGGCGGCCATCGAGTTTCTCGGCGAGCCGCAGCCGGTCCAGTCCTAAAATCCGGCCGGACGCGCCCCGGCTCGCGCTGCTGTGACTCTTCTATATAACTCCAATATTGCATTCAAAATAATAAGCCATTAGCATCATTTGAATGCTAAATGACGCACATGCGGTGCGCTGACACTCAAGAGACGCCTCGAACTGGGGAGACGGTTCGCGACATATTTTGCGCCCAAGCCATAGAGGCGGCCGCTGCGGGCCGAAGCCCGTCCCGGCAGCTGCGGCGCTCGCCGCCCGTCTCGCGGGAGTCCCCGCAGGAGATTCCATTGGCCAGGCGCGCGCCGTGACTTCCCGAACATTTCATTCGCAACCGTCCGTCCGCGCCTAGAAGATCGCGCCGGGGCGCGCGCGGCCCAACGTTCAGCGTCGAATTCGACTGGCCGCCTGGCGGCCCCCCCGAGAAGAGGAAAAAGGGATAATGACTGTCACGACCCTCAATATGCCGGCCACGGCCCTCCGCCTGCGGAAGGTGCGCGCGTCGTCGCTCTGGCATTTCGCGGTTTTCGCCGTCGTCTTCCTGGCGGTGGTGACGCCGCTCATGTTCCTCATCCTCGGCAGCTTCAGCCAGGCCACGCTGCCCGGCGAATTCTCCTTCCGCAACCTCGACCTCACGAACTACATCAAGGTGTGGGGCGATCCCGAGACCTACAGCGTCTTCTTCAACACCTTCTGGTTCGCCATCGGCAGCACGGCATTCGGCATCGTCATCGCCGCAAGCCTCGCCTGGCTGGTCGAACGCACCGACATTCCCGGCAAGGTCTGGATCTACGCCGGCGTGCCGATGACGCTGGCCATGCCGGGCATGCTGCAGGCCATGGCCTGGGTGCTGCTGGCGAGCCCGCGCATCGGCTTCATCAACAAGTGGGCGGTCGACCTGTTCGGCCTCTCGGATGCGCCGTTCAACATCTACAGCATGTCGGGCATGATCTTCATCGAAGGCATGCGCACGGTGCCCACCGCCTTCATCATGCTGGTGCCGCTGCTGCGCAGCATGGACCCGACGCTCGAGGAAGCCGCCGCCATGTCGGGCGCGCGCCCGTCGTCGGCGCTGCGCAAGGTGACGCTGGGCCTGATGCTGCCCGGCCTGATCGCCGTCGCCATCTACCAGTTCACCAGCGCGCTGGAAGGCTTCGAGGTGCCCGGCATCCTCGGCCTGCCCGCCGGCATCTTCGTGTTCAGCACGAAGATCTACAGCGTGCTGCACACCACCACGTCGGTGCCGTCCTACGGCGGCGCCAACGCGCTGGCCATGCTCTACCTCTTCGTGGCCGTCATCGGCATGTACATGTACAGCCGCGTCATCGCCAAGTCCGAGCGCTTCACCATCATCACGGGCAAGGGCTACCGCCCGCGCGTCATGAAGCTCGGCCTGTGGCGCTGGCCGTCGTTCGGCATCGTGATGCTCTACCTCGGCCTGTCGACGATCATCCCCTTCTTCGTGCTGGCCTACATCTCGTTCCTGCCCTACCTGCAGGCGCCGTCGGCCCGCGCCTTCGCCGCCATGAGCTGGGACAACTACGTCACCGTGTTCCACACGGACAAGATGGGCCGCATGCTGTGGAACACCTTCGTGCTGACGGCCTGCTCCGCGGTCGGCGTCGTCGTCATCTCCTTCCTGGTGTCGGTCGTCGTCGTGCGCACGAAGTTCTGGGGCCGGCGCGTGCTCGACCAGCTCGCCTTCGTGCCGCACGCCATCCCCGGCATGGTGATGGGCCTGGCGCTGCTCTGGATCTTCCTGCAGATCGACAAGCTGGGCACGAACCTGTTCGGCTCGCTCACCTCGCTCATCATCGCCTTCACCATCAGCTACATGGCCTACGGCACCCGCGTGATGAACGCCGCCGTGCTGCAGGTCCACAAGGACCTGGAAGAGGCGGCCAAGGTGAGCGGCGCGCCGGACTGGCGCGTGTTCTCCCGCATCTTCTTCCCGCTGCTGCAGCCCGCCTTCGTCGGCCTGTTCATCTGGACGATCCTCCACGTCGTGCGCGCCGCCGGCAAGCCGCTGATCCTGACCAGCGGCGGCCAGAACGAGGTGCTGGCGGTGGTCATCTGGAACATGTGGGACCAGGGCTACATGGAGGCGGCCGGCGCCATCGGCACGATGCTGATGCTGGCGCTCCTCATCGTCACCCTCGCCATCCGCGCCTTCGGCTTCGGCCGCGGCGTGAAGATCCAGAACTCGCACTGAGCCGGCCTTCCGGCCGGACCGGACCCGCGTAAAAAAAAGCCCGCCAACCGGCGGGCTTTTTTCATGCGTGCGGGACAGCCGCCGTCAGGCCGCGCCCTCCAGCCTCGCAAGCTCGCCCGATTCCAGCCCGAGCAGGCGCGCCTTGGTCTCCAGGCCGCCGGCAAAGCCCGTCAGCTTGCCGGTCGAGCCGATCACGCGGTGGCAGGGCGCGATGATGGAGATCGGGTTGCGTCCGTTGGCCGCCCCGACCGCCCGCACCGCTTTCGGGCTGCCGATCTGCGCCGCGATCTGGGCGTAGCTACGCGTCTCGCCGAAGGGGATGGTCAGCAGCGCGTTCCACACCTTCCTCTGGAACTCGGTGCCGGCGAAGTCGAGCTTGACCGTGAACCTGTCCAGCTTGCCGGCGAAGTAGGCGTTCAGCTGGCGTTCCGTCTCCGCGAGCACGGGATGACGCGGCTCCTCGCGCAGCGCGCCGAGGCGCACGCGGCCGGGCCGGTCGTTCTCCCACAGGATCGCGGCCAGGCCCTTGTCGCTGGCCACCAGCGTTAGGGCGCCGACGGGGGATCTCATCGTCTTGCAGGCATAGGCCATGGCCGTTCTCCTTTCAGGTTCGATGGACAGGAGATAGTGCGCCGGCGGGGCAGATGCTGGCCATTTTCGGACATCGGCATTATATGACCTCCATGTCCGGAAACGGCGAGTCCGGACCGCCCCCAAGGCGTAGGAAAAGGCCATGACCCAGTCGGACGCAGCATATTACCAAGCCTTGGCCGCGCGCGACCCGCGCTTCGACGGCCTGTTCTTCGTCGGCGTGACCTCGACCGGCATCTACTGCCGGCCGATCTGCCCGGCGCGGACGCCGAAGGAGGCCAACTGCCGCTTCTTCCCCAACGCCATGATGGCCGAGAAGGCGAACTTCCGGCCCTGCCTGCGCTGCCGGCCGGAGCTCGCGCCCGGCAACGCGCCGATCGACGACGCGCACCGCATCGCCCACCTGATCGTGCAGCGCATCGAGGAAGGCCTGGTCGACGACAGCGCCGGGCTGGAGGACATCGCCGCGCAGTTCGAGCTGAGCTCGCGCCAGATCCGCCGCATCGTGCAAAGCGAGCTCGGCGTGTCGCCGATCGAGCTGATCCAGACCCGCCGCCTGCTGCTGGCCAAGCAGCTGCTGACGGAGACCAAGATGCCGGTGACCGAGGTCGCCTTCGCCAGCGGCTTCGCCTCGCTCCGCCGCTTCAACGACGCCTTCGGCTCGCGCTACGGGATGCCGCCCTCGCGCCTGCGCAAGACGGCCGGCGACGGCGAGGCCTCCAGCCCGGCCGCCACCTCGACGCTGCGCCTGAGCTACCGCGCGCCCTACGACTGGGACGGCATCCTGGAGTTCCTCGCCGGCCGCACCCTGAAGGGCGTCGAGCACGTGACGGCCGACGCCTACATGCGCACCGTCGCCATCGGCAAGAGCCGGGGCTGGATCCGCGTCACCCACGCGCCGGCGAAGAACGCACTGCAGGTGGAGTTCACCCATTCGCTCGCCCTGGCGCTGCCGGCGCTGCTTGGGCGCCTGCGCAACCTGTTCGACCTTGCCGCGCGGCCCGACATGATCGCCGAGCGGCTGATGCAGGACCGTCGGCTGAAGCCCATGGTGAAGCGCAATCCGGGGCTGCGCGTGCCCGGCGCCTTCGACGGCTTCGAGCTGGCGACGCGCGCGATCCTCGGCCAGCAGGTGACGGTGAAGGCCGCGACCACGCTCGGCTGCCGCCTCGCCGCGGCCTTCGGCGAGCCTTTCGAGACGCCAGTGCCGGAGCTGACCCATCTCGCGCCGACGCCGGAGCGCCTCGCCAGGGCGGACGTGGACGACATCGCCAAGCTCGGCATCGTCGGCGCGCGCGCGCGCTGCATCGTCGCCGTCGCCAAGGCGGTCTCTGCCGGCGAGCTGCGGCTCGAGGCCGGAGCGGACCCGGACGCCGTCATCGCGCGCCTCATGGACATGCCCGGCATCGGCCCCTGGACGGCGCATTACATGGCCATGCGCATCCTGCGCTGGCCGGACGCCTTCCCGAAGGAGGACGTCGCGGTGCTCAACAACCTCGGTGGCATCACGCCGAAGGAGGCCGAGGCAATGTCGCAGGCCTGGCGGCCATGGCGGAGCTACGCCGTCCTGCACATCTGGCGCAACCCGCCGGCCAAGTCGCCATGACGGCCGTCGCCCCGGACAGGCTCGCCGAGGCCAAGCCCAGCTATGCGAAGCCGAGCCCGGAGCGGTCGGCGATCATGCGCGCGATCAAGGGCAAGGACACGAAGCCCGAACTCGCCGTGCGCTCGCTGCTGCACCGCATGGGCTACCGCTTCCGGCTGCACAGCAAGACCCTGCCCGGCCGGCCGGACCTGTTCCTGCGCCGGCACAGCCTGGCCATCTTCGTGCATGGCTGCTTCTGGCACCGGCATGCCAACTGCAAGCTCGCCAGCGACCCGAAGAGCAACGTCGCCTACTGGCAGGAGAAGTTCTCGCGCAACCGCCGGCGCGACCGGGCGGCGCGCACGGCGCTGACCAAGGCCGGCATAAAGTCGCTGGTGCTGTGGGAGTGCGAGATCCGCAAAGGCGACGCAGCAACGGCGGCGAAGCTCCGGGCGGTCCTGGGCGACGCGGCCAGATAAGCCGAAATCGACCGCATCCCATGCCAAGTCCTGAAGCCCCGGGTGGCGTTGCCAGGACCCAACCCAGAGGCTACTGTTCCGCCTGACGCAACCGGCGACCAAGCCGCAGAACGATCGAACAGGGGGAAAATATGTCAAAGCGTAGCAAGTGGTTCATAGGCGCCGTCCTCGGTGGCCTGCTGGCCGCCGCGCCGGCCGTCGCGCAGGACTGGCAGGCAGGCGCCGGCGAAGACTGGAAGCAGCTGCTCGCCGCAGCCAAGGCCGAGGGCAAGGTCGTCGTGGCCGGCAGCCCCGACCTGGCGAAGCCGATGAGCCAGGGCTTCACCCGCGACACCGGCATCACCGTCGAGTTCCTCGGCGCCAACGCGCGCGACCTTTCCAGCCGCGTCAGCCGCGAGGTCAAGACCGGCAACGTCACCCTCGACCTGATGCTGGGCGGCGCCTCCGACCTCGACCTGGTGAAGGGCGGCTACGCCGTGCCCATCAAGCCGCAGTTCATCCTTCCCGGCGTCACCGACGGGAAGAACTGGGCCGACGGCAAGATCAAGTGGGTCGACACCGCCCAGGAGTACATGTTCCAGGGCGCCGAATACGTGAACGCCCAGCCCTTCTTCAACATCCGCGTGCTGAAGCCCGACCAGATCAAGAACTGGAAGGATTTCCTCAAGCCGGAATTCAAGGGCAAGATCGCCTCGGTCGACCCGCGCGTCGCCGGGTCCGGGCAGGCCGCCGCCGCCTACCTCGCCTACCTGTTCGGCAGCGACTTCGTGAAGCAGCTCTACGTCGACCAGCAGGTCATGCTGAGCCGCGATTCGCGCCAGGTCGTCGAGTGGGGCGAGCGCGGCGTCTATCCCATCGTCATCGGCGGCAGCCCGACCGACTACGAGACCTTCAAGGCCAACGGCGTCGACAACCTGATCATCGGCGACATGGAAGACGGCCCCGGCACCACCGTGGGCGGCTTCAGCATCATCTGGCAGCCCAAGGGCAATCCGCACCCCAAGGCGACGCAGGTGTTCCTGAACTGGTATGCCAGCAAGCCGGGCCAGGAAGCCTACATCGCCGGCAAGGGCACGCCGAGCCGACGCACCGACATCGACGTCTCCAAGCTCGGCGACTACCTGATGGTGAAGCCGGGCAAGGTCTACCTCGACGGATACGCCGAGGAGTTCTACTACAACGCGCGCCCGAAGCTGGCGAAGGAGATCATCGACGCCCTCGGCGGCATGTGATCGCCTCTAGTAACTGAAAAGAAAAGGGCCGCGGCAGGGATTGCCGCGGCCCTTTTTCATTTGCGGCAGCGCCAGCATCAGTCGTTGGTCGGCACCTGGCGCATCATGCGGATTTCCCGGCTCGCCTTCGCCGAATCCAGGATGGCCTGGCAGACCTCGAGGGTCGCCATCGCCCAGCGCCCGTCATGGAAGATCGGACGGTCCTCCATCACGCCGCCGTACATCTCCGACAGCTCCGCCGCGCGACCCCGCAGGCTGCGCTCCAGCACGACCTCGCGCGGGCCCTCCTCGCCATAGACGATGATGCCGTCCTGCGACTGGCGCATGCTGCCCTTGTCGCAGCTCACGACGGTCAGGCCGAAGAACGGCTGGAAGGGCGGCGGCCCCTCCTCCTTCTCCAGCTTGGGCTTGGCGGCGCCGTAGCGGCCGGATTCCTTGTCCTTCTCGAGCGCGTCGGCCATCTGCTGCGCGTCGAGGCCGGCCCAGGCGCGGTAGGACTTGCGGGCCTTCGCGTTGGTGTCGGGCGGGCGCTTCAGCCCGCCTTCACTCGTCCACCAGAACAGCTCGGAGGTGTCGAACTGGCTGCGGCCGTCATAGACCAGCGTGGCCGGCACGCCGTTCTCAAACTCGAGGAAGCAGATGTAGCCGCCTTCGGCGCGCGATAGGCTGTCCCAGATCGGCTTGGCCATCACCGTCTTGACCATGCCGCCGCCGAGCTGGCGCACCACGTCGACATGGTGCGGCCCCTGGTTGAGTATGGGGCCATGGGTCGTCTGCAGCTCGTGCACGAGCCGGCCGCGATGGTTGAAGTCGTTGAAGTTCCACGTGTTGAGCATGACGAGGTCGCCGATCTCGCCGCTGCGGATCGTGCGTCGCATCTCGCGGATCGGCGCGTCGAAGCTGTGCGTGTGGCCGGCGAGCAGCTTGACGCCGGCGGCATCGCAGGCGGCGATCATCGCCTCGCAGTCGGCCAGGCTGAGGGCCAGCGGCTTCTCGCAGATGATGTGCTTGCCGGCGCGCGCGGCGATCTCCACATGCTCGCGGTGGAATTCCGCCGGCGTCGCGATGTAGATGACGTCGATGTCGGAGGCGCAAAGCCCTTCCGCGCTGTCGAAAGTCTGCGCGCCGAACTCGGCGGCGAAGGCTTCACGCGCATGGGGCCGCAGGTCGGCCGCCGCGGCGATGACGTAGGGCAGGCCCTCGATCTCGTGCCGCCGTGCCAGCAGCTTGCTGGTCGCCTGCCCCAGGCCCAGGAACCCGAGCCTCAGCTTCTTCGTCGCCGCCATTGAACCCCCCAAAATCCGCCATGGCTTGAACGCCACATGTCCAGGGCCGGCATCATGTGTCGCGCTGCCGGCCGTGACAATATGTTTTGGAACCCAAAAGCGGCCGCAGCAACGCACGTCAGCCTATCTGCCGAGGACGGCCGTGAATAATATGACGAACCGGACAAGCACGAAGTTCACCAAGGCCAAGCAACCATCGAGGCGTGACATGAAGAAGGGCGGCATATTCGTCGGCATCGGGGGCTGGACCTACGCGCCGTGGCGCGGCGTCTTCTATCCCGACGACCTCGTGCAGCGGTGCGAGCTCGAATATGCCAGCCGGCAGCTGACCTCGATCGAGATCAACGGCACCTACTACTCGACCTTCAAGCCGGCGAACTGGGCGAAGTGGCGCGACGAGACGCCGGACGGCTTCGTCTTCTCGGTGAAGGCGTCACGCTTCTGCACCAACCGCAAGGCCCTGGGGGCCGCCGGCGATTCGATCGAGCGCTTCCTCGGCCAAGGCCTCGACGAGCTGGGCGACCGCCTGGGGCCGATCAACTGGCAGTTCATGGGGACGAAGAAGTTCGACGCCGACGACATGGCCGCCTTCCTCAAGCTGCTGCCGCGCGAGCTGAAGAAGCGACCGCTGCGCCACGCGCTGGAAGTGCGCCATCCGTCGTTCAAGGACCCGAAGTTCTACGACCTGGCCCGCCGCCACAACGCCGCCATCGTCTTCGCCGACCATGACGACTTTCCCGTCATCCACGAGCCGACCGCCGACTTCGCCTATGCCCGGCTGATGCGCGCGAAAGAAAGCGTGAAGACGGGCTACAGGCCCGCCGAGATCGACGGCTGGGCGAAGCAGGCCAAGGCCTGGGCCAAGCGGGGCGACGCCTTCGTCTATTTCATCGCCGGCGCGAAAGAGCGAAATCCGGCAGCGGCACAGGCCTTGATCGCCAAGCTTTCCTGAAAACGAAACAGCCCGCCGAATGGCGGGCTGCTCGTTCACTTAGGTAAGCCGCAACGGGCTACTTGCAGGCGATGTCCTTGGCTTCCGGATTCTCGCCGCCGTAGCTGATCTTGCACATCATTCCTGCCTTGAGGTCGCCGCGCTTGGCGTCCTTGCCGGCGATGGTGATCTTGGTGCGCGCGCTGTTGACCGCGACCGTCTCCATCGTCTCGTCGCTGCCCTGGAAGCGGATCTCTCCGCCCGCCTTGTTGACCGCGACAAGCCCCGTGTTCACGGTGCTGTCCGTCTTCGGCGCGCCGCCCAGCCAGTAGCTGTTCCATATCTTGGCGACCGTGGGCATCTCGTTTTCCATCAGCTCCGGCGTGCGCGGCGCCGACGGACGATCCATCGTCTGGTCCGCGTAGAGGAAGAACTGCTTCTGGTGCAGCTCCTTGTGGATCGGCGGCGAGCCATCCGCGACGTACTGCGAGATCTGGCCTTCCTTCGACAGGAACCAGTTGATGTAGAGCTTGGCCGCGTTTGGATGCGGCGTCTTGTTCATGATGACCATGGCGGAAGACGACACCGGCACCGGCGTCGGGCACCACCAGCCGATCGGCGCGCCCTTGGCGACCGACTGCGCCGTGCGATAGGAGGCGGTCGGGAAGGCCATGTCGAGCTCGCCGGCGGCGACCAGGGTCACCAGGCCGTCGGCGCCTTCCTTGCGGAGCTGCGGCTTCACCACGGTGAACAGCTTCTCCATGTAGTTCTTCGACCATTCGGGGCCCTTGGCGCCCCACAGCATGATCATGTAGTTGTTCGGGCGGTTGCCGAGGCCCATGCGGCCGTCGCGCAGCTGTGGCATGGTCAGCATGTCGTCCCACGTCTTCGGCAGGTCTTCGACTTTAACCTTGTCGGTGTTGTAGGTCATGCACCAGTAGCGGATGCGCGGGCCGACGTAGTAGCCAGCCTTGTCGTTCATCTCGGCCGGGACGTTCTTGATGTTGGGGATGCCGTCGAGCTTCAGGAGGGCGTCGGCTTCCTTGTAGTCGGAAATGTTGCCGCCCAGGCCCTCGACGATGTCGGCGAGGACGCGGCCTTCCTTGTAGGCGATCAGCGGGCGCACGCTACGCGCGAAGGTGTCGCCGCTGCTGTAGCGCAGGTCGAGGAAGGGATAGCGCTCCTTGAAGGGGCGCACCATCACCTCGAATTCCTTGACGTCCATCGAGCCGCTGATGTCGACCCGCTTTTCCTTCTTCGCGCCTTCGACGATGGCGGGCGCGATGTCGTTGACCTCTTCGTCGATCCCGGCCGTCGCTTCCGCCGGCAGCTTGAGCTTGTCGAGCATCGCCTGCGTCGACTGCGGCAGGGCCGCCGCCAGGGCTGCCGGCCCGGCCGCGACCAATCCGGCGGCCAGACAGATGGCCAAAGCACGCATCTTCATTTCCAGTTCCTCCCTATGTTCTGCAACGCTTCTCAGAGCGAATTCCCAGGGAGGCATGATAGCGCCTCACGTCCCCTCGGCCACAGCTTTCATAGAGCGGACAGCCTTGGGACAAGAGGTTGAAAAGCAAAGGCCTGCGCCTATTTCGCGCCGGTCCCGCTCCGGTCCGGCGGCAGGGTCGAGGCCGGGCGCGGCGGCTTCGGCCGGACGTCCCCGTTGCGGACGTCGATGCCCGATTCCAGGCCGTCGGCGATCTGGTGGGCGCGATCAAGGAAATGGGCCGCCGCGGCGGGCGGGCAGATGTCGTGCGCCGTCTCGGCGAACAGCTCGAGCCAGCGGTTGAAATGCGGCCGCTCGATGGGCAGCGGCATGTGCGCCACCATGGGCCGGCCCTGGTAACGGCCGGTCATCAGCGCGACCGACGACCAGAAGGCGCAGATCTGCGCGATGTGATGATCCCAGTCCTTCACCTGGGCTTCGAACACCGGCCCGATGAGCGGATCGAGCCGCGCGCGGCCGTAGAAGGTCCGCACCAGCCGCTCGATCATCGCCTCGTCGATGCCGGTGCGCGCGACGATGTCGGCGACGACCTCTTCGCGGCTGCGGACGTTCGGCGGCGATCCTGCGCTCATTTCAGGCTCCTGCGGCAAGGCTAGCTGTTGATGTCGACGTCCTTCGTCTCGCGCCCGAGCAGCAGCGCGACCAGGGTGAGCGCGGCCATCCCCGACAGGTAGACGCCGACCCAGAACGGGCTGCCGGCGCCGGCGCTCCACAGCGCCACCGCCACGAAGGGCGCCAGCGCCGCGCCGAGGATCGAGGAGACGTTGTAGGAGATGCCGGATCCCGTGTAGCGGACGTTGGCCGGAAACAGCTCCGGCAGCAGCGCGCCCATCGGGCCGAAGGTCATGCCCATGAGAGTGAAGCCGAGGATGAGCCAGGCCATGACGCCGACGTTGCCGAGCGCGAGCAGCGGCACCCAGAGCAGGCCGAAGGCGATGATGCCGAGGGTGATGCAGATCAGCGTCTTGCGGCGGCCCCAGCGCTCGGCCCAGGGGCCGGACAGCATCGTGAAGATGCCGAAGAACACCACCCCGATGATCATCATCAGGACGAAGGTGGTGTAGCTGTAGCCGAGGCCGGGCACCGCGCCCGTCGGCGCGGCGCGGCCGTAGCTGAGCGAGAAGGTCGTCATCAGGTAGAAGAGCACGTAGGTCGCGAGCATGTAGAAGGTGCCGAGGACGAGCTGCTTCCAGTGGGTCTTCGCCACGGCGGCCAGCGGCAGGCGCTCGATCTTGCCCTTGCGGACTGCATTCTCGAAGGCGGCGCTTTCGACCAGGCTGAGGCGCACCCACAGGCCGACGCCGACCATGACGACCGAGAACAGGAAGGGGATGCGCCATCCCCAGTTCAGGAAGGCGAGCGACGGCCGTGACGGGTCGTCCGACGGCAGGGCGGCGGCGATCAGCAGGAACAGCCCGTTGGCGATGATGAAGCCGATGGGCGCGCCGAGCTGCGGATAGGTGCCGTAGATCGCGCGCTTGCCCTTCGGCGCGTTCTCCGTCGCCACCAGGGCCGCGCCGCTCCACTCGCCGCCGAGCGCGAAGCCTTGCGCGAGGCGCATCAGGACCAACAGCGCCGGCGCCAGCCATCCCGCGACCGGATAGGTCGGCAGGAGGCCGATCAGGAAGGTGGCGATGCCCATGGTGAGGAGTGCCCCCACCAGCGTGATCTTGCGGCCGCGCTTGTCGCCGAGATGCCCGAAGAAGATGGCGCCGAGGGGCCGGGCGATCATGGCCGCGCCGAAGACCGCAAAGGAGGCTAGCAGCGCCGTCGTCTCGTTGCCCGCCGGGAAGAAGAGATGCGGGAAGACCAGCACCGCCGCCGTGGCGTAGACGTAGAAGTCGTAGAACTCCACGGTGGTGCCGACGAGGCTGGCCAGGATGACGCGCGAACGCGGGTTGGCGACGACGGATCCGGAGGAGTCCGCGTGGGCGATGGACGACATTGAACGATCCTCCGACGGAGCTGACTGCGGGGTGCAGGCTCTCTTCTGGCGTCGCCGACAAAATAGCCACCCTGCGGAGAATTAGGCTACCCCCGAATTTACGGGGGGAAACGCGCGCGGAGCCGGCTGTCCGTCCGCCGAACAGCGGGCCTTGCGCAGTCTTTGCGCCGCGGCCTTAAAAAACCGTGCGAACCGGGCGAGTGAGTCCCGTGGCAGCCGGCGGCGAACCGCCTTCACAGCCAACGCCCTTCCTGCACGGCCCCGTTATAACCGTTTGTTTAATAATGGTTTCTTCAAATCCTGGTCTTCCCTGTCAGGCGATGTGCTGCCTCAAGAAGGCGAAGGCCTTTGCCCGCGAATCCAGCGCGGCGGCTTCGCGATAGTTCGACGACCAGCGGTTCACGAAGGCGTGGCCCGTCTTGTCGTAGCGGTGAAACTCGTGAGCCTTGCCGAGGCCCAGGAGGATCGCGTCGAACTTGTCGACGTCGGCGGGCGACGGGTTCTTGTCGTCGTTGCCGAAGAAGCCGGCCACGGGCGCCACGATGTTGCCGAGCCGTTCGGACGGCGGCGGCATGTTGCCCATCCGGCGCAGCGCGCCGCCGCCGTACCAGACGCAGCCGCAGGCCCACAGCTCCGGCGAATCGACGAGGCCGAGCCAGGTCGTGCGGCCGCCCATGCAATGGCCCATGAGGCCGAACTTCCTCGACCCCACGTTGGGCTGCGCCACGAGCCAGGCGGCGGCGGCGCGCAGGTCCAGCCCCATCTGCTCGTCCGTCAGGTAGTCCTTGCGGTCGTCCGGCCCCTTTCCGGGGGGCAGCGCATGGAAATGGTTCGGCGCGACCACGGCGAAGCCGTTGGCCGCCAGGTCGTCGACGAGCCAGTGCGTGAACTCGTCGATGCCGTTGCGATGGAAGGTCAGCACGACGCCGGGAAACGGCCCATTCCCCGGCGGCGCGGCCACGGCTGCCGTCGTGGCGACCGGGCCGATCTGAAAGTCGATGATGCGAGCCACGTCACGTCTCCTGGCTGGTCATTTTTCCGCCTGCGCGTCGGCGATGATCTTCATCGCCTTGGCCAGCAGCTCGTCGTAGTTCGGCAGCTGGCTCATGAACTTGTAGTTGGCGCCCGGCGTGCGGAGCATGTCGGAATCGATCATGTCCTTCGGAATGTCGTCGCGCGGCGAGTTGGAGCGGGGATTGTCCTTCTGCATGGCGACCTGCCCCTCCTTCGTCATGATCCAGTTGATGAGAATCTTCTGGGCGTTCGGGTGCGGCGGATTGGCGACGAGCGCGAAGCAGCAGTTGCCGCGCCCGGCCGCCTGCCCTTCCTTCATCTCCTTGGTGACGCGCTTGACCGGGGCGCCCTTGGCGGCGATGGCGTCGAGCGACTGCAGGTCGCCGCTCAGGAACATGCCGAGCGCCGCCTTGCCCTCGATGAGGTAGTTGATCCCCAGGTCCGCGTCCGGAATGGAGATCGGCTTCGACTTCACCCAGCGGCTGAGCCAGTCCGGCCCCGCCAGTACCATCATGGCGACGATCGTGTTCGCCCCCGACGACACGTTCATCGAGCCGGACACGCGCTTGCCGTCGTAGCGCGGATCGAACACGTCCCAATAGGAATTGATCGTCTTTTCGTCGACGAGGTTCGTGTTGATCCCGATCCCCGTGTCCCCCGGCACGAACGTGTACATCAGGAGGTATTTCTGCTGCGGATCGGCATACCAATGCTTGCCGCCCCACCAGGTGGAGGCGTCCGTCACCTCCGGCAGGAACAGCAGCGGCTCGACGGGAACCACGAGGTTGTTGGGAATGAGCTCGGTGAGGACGGAGGCCGTGCCGAGGCCGACCATGTCGACCTCGGTGCGGCCGGACGCGCGCTCGGCGAGCATGCGCCGCGTCACCTGGTTCCCCGCGCCGCCGGAGACGACGACCTTGATGCCGAACTTCTTCTCGAAGATGCCCCAGACGGTGCGCGTCTCGCGCTGGGTCGAGCTGCCCAGGGCCACGGACACGCTCCCCTCCTTCTTCGCCAGCGCCAGGGTCTTGTCCCATTCCTCGCCCAGGCCGGACGCGCCTTGCGCGAGGGAGACGTTTCCCTGCGCCATAAGGAGAAGGAAGGCGCCGCCCACGGCACAAGCCCGTAGGACGTGCCAGACGCCAACGCTCTTACGATGTGCTTGCTTCGCCATGGAATTCCTCCCAGTAGGTTTTCTTTTTGCTACCCAGCATTCGGCGAGCGGTCAGCCCTTGACCCACGCGCAATGGCCGTCGGGCCTCAACTTGAGCCAGACCTTGCCGCCCTCAGGCACCGGGCTGTGCCGGCTGCCGTAGATGGCCGCGACGCACTGCCCTTCGACCTCGACCTGATATTCGATCCGCTCTCCCGAAAATAGCGCCGCCCGCGCCGTTCCGCCGATCATGCCGGTGGGCGCTTCCGACGCCGTCGCAGACATGATCTCGACGTCCTCGGGACGGATGCCGACGACGGCGCGTTCCCCGACGGCGACTTCGGCGCCGGACATGTGCCCGCGGAGCACGCAGTTCGGCGCACCGGAGACGGCGACGGTGAGATCGCCCTCGTCGGTCCTCTCCCTGACCGTGCCTTCGAGCAGCAGGGTCTGGCCGACGAAGTCGCGCACGAAGGCGTTGGCCGGCCGCTCGTAGATGTCCTTCGGGCTGCCGAGCTGCTGGATGAGGCCGCCCGACATCAAGGCGATGCGGTCGGACAGGTTCAGCGCCTCGACCTGGTCATGGGTGACGAACAGCACGGCGATGTCGAGCCGCTTCTGCAGCATCTTCACCTCGAGGCGCATCTGCTCGCGGAGCTTCGCGTCGAGGTTGCTGAACGGCTCGTCCAGCAGGAGGATGCGCGGCTCGGTGACGAGTGCGCGCGCCAGCGCCACGCGCTGCTGCTGGCCGCCGCTCAAGAGCGGCCCAGGGCGCTTCTCCATGCCCGCCAGGCCGACGAGCTCGAGCATTTCCGGAACGCGCCGCTTGATCTCGGCGCTGGAGAACTTGTGCGACCGCAGCGGGAAGGCGACGTTCTCCTCCACGGTCATGTGCGGCCAGATGGCGTAGGACTGGAACACCATGCCAACGTTCCGCTTCTCCGTCGGCAGGGAGAAATGCTCGTCGGTCACGACGATTGGCTTGTCGCCGAAATGGATCGACCCTTCGTCGGGGGCTTCGAGGCCGGCCACCATCCGCAGCGTCGTGCTCTTGCCGCAGCCGCTCGGGCCGAGCAGCGTCAGGACTTCCCCATCGGCAATGTCCAAGGACAGGTCGTCGACCGCCTTCTGGGGATTGCCGGGATAGGTCTTCGAGATGTTCCGCAGCCGCACGGCCGCGCCCGGTCCTGCTTCTTCGGCCGGAGCCGCCGCCTGTCGTTGATCATGCTTCTGCATGCCTGGAGCCCCCCTTGGCGCCCGTCTTGTCGATCAACTAGCTACGCTTTGATGCCGCCATCACATGCAGCTGCACCGGATAGCTTCCCCGTCCGCCGAAGGCCAGCAGCTGGCGCGCGGGCTCGTCGGCCGGATCGGGGAACATCCGGCGCCATTGGCGGAGGATCTCCTGCTCGTCGGCATAGTCGTTGACCAGGATCGAGACGAAGCCGATGTCCGCCAGGTCGCCGCCCGCGACCGTCATCAGGGTGCGCATGTTCTCGAACGCCAGGGCCGAGCGCACGCCGATGCCCTTGTCCGTCTCCTGGCCCCTTGGATCGTCGCCGCCGATGCCCGACGCGACGAGAAAATCGCCGAGCCGGCAGCCCATCGGGGCCGGATGGCGCTTGCTGATGCCCGGCACCTCCAGGTTGACGCGCCTGCCGCCGCCGAGGACGGCGATGCAGAGCAGGTAGATGACGCGGGACTCCCTGGCGACGCTCTCGTCGAAGATCGCCTTGCGCGCTGGCCGGTTCCCGTCCTGCGGAAACTCCTCCAGCCAGACGTCGAGCATGTCCGCCTGGTCGTCGCGGCCGGGAATGAAGAGATAGATGTGGGCTAGGTCATCCTTCCTGCCGCCAGCCTGTGCGACCAAAGCCTCCATGTTGCGGAAGGCCTGCCGGATCTGTGCCTTGCGATCTTCGGCGCACCGCCCCGTCGCCGGATCGGTGCCGTCGATCGCCGAGGAGAACAGCATGTCGCCCAGGCGCACGCCGGACGCTTTCCCCGCCGACAGGCCGGGCACGGCAACGGACTGCCGCTTCTGGCCGGAAACGCCGACGACCTGGATCTGCACCAGGTCGCCGTTCGGCAAGGGATATGCGTTGACCTTGCGGGCTGGCGGATGCGCCTGCCCGGCGAAGAGGGCCGACCAGGCTTCCTCGACATGCGGGGCGAGGCACGGATCCGCGAGGCTGACCGTCGTCAGGCCGATGGCGTCGGCGCTGGCGCCGGCCTTTTCGAGCAGCCCGCGCAGGTTCGCGAACGCCGCCCGGACCTGCCCCGGCTGCGTATCGGCGAGCCGCCCGGTCCGCAGGTCGACGCCCCGGATGCTCGACGAGAACAGCATGCCGTCGATGGCCGCGAGCTGGCCGGCCACCGTCCCGTCGGCCGCCGCCAGCAGCGTCACTTTGCGTTTCGTCATCGGTCACCGCCGCCTTTCGGGCAGGGAGAGGTCACGTCAATGCGCCGGCGTATGCGCCTTCAGGAACTTCTTGAGCTCGGCCACCGCCGCAGGCGTCGCCGAGGAGGGGTAGCGCCAGGGGTCGACCACCTTGATGTTCCGCGCCAAGGCCGCGATTTCCTCGCCGATCACGCGCGGATGGTCGAGCGTGTCGCCGGGCATGACGACAAGCGGCGTCTTGCAGTTCTTGACGAAGTCGCGCGAGACGCTCAGCACGAAGTCTCCCGTGCACATGCGTTCGCCGAAGGCTTCGGCGCTCGCCGCGTCGATCTTGGGATTGGTGTCCTTCAGGGCATGCGCCCATTCCCTGTAGAGGTTCTTGGCCAGGACCTCGCGGTTCTCGTCGTCGACGCCAATGGGCTGCTCGAGGACCGCCGCGACCACGCGCTCGGGCGCGCGCTCGATGAGCTTCAGCACGAAGGAGCAGCCGATGCAGCAGCCGAGGACGAGGAACTTGTCGATGCCGAGGTTGTTCATCAGCTCGAGCTGGTCGTCGGCATAGCTGCCCCAGGGATCGTCCATGTTCAGCGGGCCGCTCGACTGGCCGGCATTGCGCTGGTCCATGGCGATCGTCCAGTAGTCCGGCGAAAAGACCTCGATCGGATTGAAGGCGGCCCGGCTCCAGAAGTCGATCACCGAACGCACGCCGCCCGGCGCGATGAGCAGCAAGGGAAAGCCCTTGCCCTTCGTCTCGTAGTAGATTTTCAGGTCGCGCCGCTGCATGAACGCCATGGCTTATTCTCCCTTGAAGACAGGTCCCATTGCCGCTTGTCCGCGCGGCATTACGTCAGCCCGTAGGTCTTTTCGAATATCTGCTTGCCGTTGTGCTGCAGCGTCACCTCGATGCGCGCCGCCCGCTCCATGACCTTGAAGGAAGGGCATCCGCTGGCGCCGCCTTCGGCCATCTTGACGATGTCGGCGTCCGGCTGGCTGCTGGCGACCATGATCTTGTAGACGATCCTGGGGATCGGCGAATCGTTGAACCAGGACATCTCGCCTTCCAGGCTCTCGATCTGCAGGTCCAGCATCGCCGCCGTCTTCACCATCCAGACCTTGTGACAGAGCATGATGCCGGCGACGAAGTAGCGCATCGGCGCCGGGCCCGCGTCATGGCCGCCGGCGCTCTTGCGCTCGTCGGCGATGAAGCTGTGCCCCTCCACCTGGGCGCGGAACTGCAGGTCCAGCAAGGCGGTGCCCTTCACGGTCGTCAACGCCCGGTCCGAAGGACCGGACCGCTCGCTCCGCTCCGCGACCTGCTTGCGCGCGACCTCTTTCAGATGCGGGCCGATGTGCAGCATATTCGTCTCCTCCCCTTCATGATCCGGCGCCGCGAGGCGGGACACCGATCGGCATCCCGCCCGCGAGCGTCGTCTGGCTTGCGCTTACGGCTCGCCGTAGAAGCGCACCGGATTATCCCAGAACATCTTGCGCCGGACGTCCTTGTCGAGCTTCCACTTCATGAAGAAGTCGACCGAATCCGGGAAACGGGCTTCGAAGTGCGGATAGTCCGAGGCGTACATCAGCACGTCCGGCCCCAGGAACTTCGTCACCATCTCGACCATGTCGGCGCCTTCCGACATCTCGATGCTGGAGAAAAAGCGGCCGCCCGTCATGTATTCGCTGATCTTGTGCTTCAGCGGCGCGGTGCCGCCGACGTAGTCGACCTGGTCCTCCAGACGCCGCATCCAAAACGGCAACCAGCCGAAGCCGCTTTCCAAAATGCCGAAGCGGAGCGACTTGTAGCGGTCCATGATGCCGCTGCCCATGAAGGCGCCGACGGCGCGCATGGCGCCCCACGGATGGGCGCAGGAGCGGCCCAGGAAGGCGTTGTCCCACATGTCGTGGCAGCCGGGGAAATAGGGCGGCGACACGTAGTTGCTGTGATGGATGACCACCAGGCCCAGATCGTCGATCGCCTTCCAGATCGGCTCCATCCGCGGATGGTCCAGGGGCGTGTCGTTCTTCATCTGGACGTAGACGCCGACGGCCCATGGGGTCTTTCCCCATTCCTTGATCTGGGCCACGCATTCGTCCACGCAGTCGGGCACCACCGGCATGACGGCCTTCAGGCGCTTCGGATGCTTGCCGCAGAAGTCGTTCAGGTAGCGGTTGTAGGCGCGCATCAGGCCGAGCTGGAGGTTCGTGTCGTCCAGATGGAAGGCGTTGGGCATGCCGCCGATGATGAGCTGGGCGTCGACGCCCTCCTCGTCCATGTCACGGATGCGAGCGTCAGGATTGTTGTCCATCGCGCCTTCCGTCGCATGACGGCTGCCCATGTAGGTCGTCTCCGGCCGGTGCAGGCCTTCTTCCGCCTCCGCCTTGCCGAGGAAGCGCGGATAGGGAATGCGCGCGCCCAGGGAGAAGCCATGGTTGCCGACCACCAGGCCTTCGATGGCCTTGGTGTTCTTGCGCTTGTACTGCTGCAGCTCCGGCAGCCGCGCGCGCAGGCTCGGGTCGAAGTAAGGCTCAAGGGTTTCCCACGAAGGACGGCAGTGCGTGTCCGTGTCCCAAATCTTAAAACCGTCTTTCATAGTGCCTTCTCCCTTATGTTATACGAGCTCTTGTGATGCTGGCCTGCGCCGCGCCGGGGCGTCTTCCGGGCTATCCCCTGATGGTGCTCCGCTGCAGGCCGATGCGGCGCGTCAGGCGGCGCGCGATCAGCGCGCCGACGATGGTGATCGTCATGATGATGAGGCTGATGATCCCCGCCTCCTCCTTCAGGTTGATGCCTGGGCTGCCATAGTCGAGCGCCAGCAAGGACAGCGTATAGGTGCCCCGCGTCGCGAGCAGGATGATGCTGCTCGTCGTCGTCGCCGCCGAGACGAAGTTCAGCGTTCCCAGGAGAATCAGGGTCGGCATCAGCAGCGGCACCCAGATCTTGGCGAAGGTCCGGACGTAGCCGGCGCCGCTGACGCGGGCCGCCTCCTCCATGTCCGCCCCCATCTGCAGGAAGACGGACTTCGACAGCTGAGTGCCCGTCGTCTTGCCGTGCAGGATCATGACGATGACCAAGGGCCAGATCGTCCCGTAGAGCGGCGACAGGAAGGGCGTGCCAAGGAACATCCAGAGGAATCCGAGGCCGGCCAGCATGCCCGGGATGACCGCGGCGAGCCAGATCATCCCGTCGAGCAGCCCCCGGCCGGGCAGCTTCGTGCGCACCAGCACGTAGGCGATGGTGGCGAAGAGGAAGGGGCCGACAACGGCCGTCACCGACGACAGCAGCATGGTGTTCGCGAAGGCGTTCCAGAACACCGGCTCGTTCATCACGAACTGCCAGTGCCGCAGGCTGAAGACCTCGTTCAGGCTGAAGATACCGGCGCGGTACATGATGCTGCCGATCGCCAGGCTGACGACCGGCGCCAGGATCATCAGCATCAGCAGGAAGACGATTCCGCCGAAGATGATCCAGCGCGCCGGCCCGATGTTGATGAGGCCCGACTTGTAGGAGCCCGTCACGACGGAATAGCTGTGCTTCTGCGTCAGCCAGCGCTGCAGCGGCACGACCAGCGCCACGATGACCAGCGTGACGCTGGCCAGCGCCGTGGCCTGCCCGTATTGCGGCGGATAGGTTTCCGACACCATGTTGTAGATCCGCGTCGAATAGACGAAGAAGTTGATCGGCACGCCCAGGAACTGCTCGATCTCGAACCCGTCGAACGCGCGCGTCAGATGCAGCGCGAAGACGACGATGATGGGCGGCGTCATGACCGGAAAGGTGACGCGCAGCATGGTCCGCAGGTTGGAGGCGCCCGCGACCCGCGACGCCTCTTCCAGGGTGGCGTCCATGTTGCGGAAGGCCGGGGTGAGCAGGATCACCTTGTCGGCGATGGAGCGCGCCATGAGATGGACCCAGACGATGCCCGGCACGCTGTAGATGTTCAGCGGGCCGTCCAATGAGTTGACGAAGGGCAGCTCCTGCAGGGCCCGGTTCAGCAGGCCGAGCCGGGGATCGGCCAGGAAGATCCACCCCATCGTTACCGAGATCGACGGCACGATGAAGGCGATCCAGAAGCCGAATTCCAGCCCGTGGGAGAACGGCATGCGCACGCGCGCCAGCGCCCAGGCGATCAGGACGCCGATCGGCATGCCGATGACCGTCACCGAGCCGAACACCAGGAAGGTGTTGCCGAGGGCCGACAGCATTTCCGGCCGCCGGAAAGCCGCGATCCAGTTGCCGAAGCCGTACTGGGGCGGCGAGATCACGTTGGGCGCGACGTTGAAGCTGTTCAGGCCCAGCAGGACGATCGGCAGGATGAGGTAGGTGCCCAGGAAGACGAGCAGCACCGCCATCAGGTAGTGGCCCCTGGTCGTGACGGCGATCTTGAAGCGACGCCGGAACGTGAGTGCCTGCCGGCCCACCCGTCATTGCCTCCCGTCCGGCGAGAGCAGCGACATCAGCGGCGCCATGGAGGCGAGCTGCTCGATCGACCAGACCGCCTCGATCAGCCGCTCGACCTTCTCGGCCGGCAGGACGGCGCCGGCCACGGCGCGGACCTTCGCTTCCAGGCGTTCGTCGCTCAGCGGGTTCTCCGGCACGCCGACGGAATGATGCGTCGTCACCGCGTAGGTCGTCCCGTCCTTCAGGGTGAGGGAGACCGCGGCGCCGAAGCGCGGCAGGGACGCATCGACCGAGACGTTGATGCGGTCGCGCAGCGCCTTGATGACGGGATCATGGACCTTCGCGTCGACGAACTGCTGCGGAAAGGCATGGCCGTCGACCAGCACGCAGGCCATGCCGTGATGGTAGGAGAACTTCCCTTCGAGCCCCTTCTGCGGATGGCGGCGCGATTCGATGGCCGGCGCCATGCGCTCGACGGTGCCGTGGATGCTTTCCACCGTGGCCGGCGTCACGCCGGGCTTGGTCCGCAGGTCCGCCATCGAATCCAGCAGGGAATGGGTGGCCTGGCCGCAGGCATGGGGCTTGATCGCGATCTTCGGCAGGTCCCACGTCTCGCCGAGGCCATGGACGACGGAGGCGACGTCGTAGTCCTTGGCCATCACGGCGGCGAAGCCGCGCGATCCCGACAGCAGGCCCTTGCTCTCGGCGGAGACCGACGTGAAGCCGCGCTTGGCCAGCATCGCCGCCAGCAGCCCGTTCTCGGCCGCCTTGCCGGCGTGGAACGGCTTGCTCATGGAGCCGAAGACCTCCCGCAGGCCGGCCGACTGGGTGCCGGCGATGCCGATGGCATGCTCGATCTCGTCTTCGGTCAGCCCGAGCAGCCGCGCGGCGGCGGCGGCGGCGCCAAACACGCCGCAGGTATTGGTGATGTGCCAGAAGCTCGCCCCGTCGCGGAACTTCGGCACGATGAGGTTGCCGATGCGGCAGGCGACCTCGATGCCGAGCACCATCGCCGCCAGCAGGTCCTTGCCGCTGGCGCCGGTCAGCTCCGCCGCCGCCAGGGCCGCCGGGTAGATCGGCGAGCCCGTGTGGATCACCGTCGGCAGGTGCGTGTCGTCGTAATCCTCGAAATGGCCGAGGAACCCGTTCGCCAGCGCCGCGTTGCGCAGGTTCGTCCTCACGCCGGAGCCTACGACCGTCGCCAGCTCCTTGCCGCCTTCGGCGGCGAAGACGTCCAGCAGGATGCCGATCGCCGGATCCTTGGAGGCGTAGAGCGCCACACCGAACTCGTTGAGCAGCAGGCGCTTGCCGATGTGCATCATCTCCGGCGGGATGCGGTCGGCCGGAAACTTGGCGATGAATGCGGCCAGCTGCTTTTCGACCAGTACCATGCAAACCCCGTCAGACGCCGCGTTCGCGACCATGTTGCGCTTCTGCGAAATGCCTCGAAGGGCCGACGGCCGCGCGCCGGGGGCGTGAAGCCCTCGGCCGCGGCTCGGCCCCGTCGCCGGTCAGACGAGGATCTTCCCGTCCTTGGAGACCGGCGTGTTGTCGGCGGTGATGCTGATCCGGTCCGTGATGCCTTCCAGGCGCAGGGTGCTGAAGACCTTCGCGCGGTCGGCGCCGGTGCCGATGCCGAAGTGCATCGCGCCCATGCGCTTCTTCTCGCTGCGCATCATGCCGGTGCGCGGCTGGCAGTGCTTGTTGGTGCCGATGGCGATCTCGCCGCCGACCTCGAACGACTTCTCGTCGCCGTAAGTGTCGATGTAGCGCTTGATCTGGTCGGCTTCCGTGCCGCCCTCGATCTTGGTGACGCGGCCGTCGCGGATCGTCAGCTTCACCGGCTTGTCCCAGCGGCCCGGCGGGAAGTGGGCCGTGGTGTCCCACACGACCGTGCCGTTCGCCGTGCCCGGCTTCGGCTCGATGTGGATCTCGCCGAAGGGCCAGGTGCCGCCGCCCAGCTTGCCGGTCTTCGCGCTGCGCTGGAACGGCATCTTTCCCCAGCGGTCGGCGAAGTAGCCGCTCGGCATGCCCGACACGTCCGCCATCAGGTCGGTGCCCGATTCGGAGGTGACATGCAGGTTCTTGGTCCGGTCGTAGACCTCGCCGATGCGGCGCTGGATGTCGCACATCTCCTCGACGTCCTCGTAGCTCGCCTTGCCGCCGCCTTCCGTGAGAATCTCCACGGTCAGCTCCTCCATGAGCCAGATCGGCGTGTGGCCGGTGCCGCCGCCGCCTTCGGCGCGCACCGCCTTGAGGGCCGGCGTGCCGCTGTTCAGCGCCGTGGTCGTCAGCGCGATGATGACGTCGGCGCCGGCCGCCGCCCGGATAGCCGCCTCGGTCGGGTCGCCGCAATGATGCGTGCGCCGCGAGAACATGCAGAGGGTCGGGTCGCTGCCCTTGCTGCGCAGCGCCGCCATCGCCGACTGCCAGACCATCGGATCCATCGCGTCGTCGGTGAAGATGAGGATGCGGTCGTCCGGCTGGACGAAGCGGAAGGGGACGTTGAAGCCTTGTATCGCGGAAATGATTCGCGTCGGCGGGATCCCGTACCGTTCAACCATCACCATGACGTTTTCTCCTGTGCGTTTGTTGTGTCGTCTGCGTTCGCGCGCCGCAAATCGATGCGTCGAAAAAGGCTAGGCCCCGGCTATCTACAAAAAAATCAAATTAATTTTTGACACCGTTTAAAATTACTCAATAATCGAGACATGCTTTCCAACACGGTCGACCTCAAGAAGCTCCGCGCTTTCCACCTGGTAGCCAAGCATGGCGACCTCGGCAGCGCCGCCACGCGCCTGCTGCTGTCGACGTCCGCCATCTCCATCCAGATCACGCAGCTCGAGAAGGAGCTCGGCGTGAAGCTGTTCCGCCGCGCCGGCCGCAAGCTCGTTCTGGAGCCGGCGGGAAAGGTCTTCCTCGACCACGTGACCGGCATCCTCAAGGCGGTCGACGACGCCATCGCCTCCGTCTCCACCTCGAAGATGCCGAAGCGGCACATCTCGATCGCCATCGGCCCGGACCTCACGCGCATCTTTTCCGGCGCCATCGGCAAGTTCATCAAGCTCTACCCGGACGTCGAAATCTCCCTCCAGCTCAAGACGTCGCGCGAATCCCTGGTGCGCATCCTCGACGGCGAGATCGACATGGTGGTCGGCTACTTCGGCTCGCTGCCGAAGAACCTGGTGAAGAAGACCCTGATGAAGAGCGGGTTTTCCATGTCCTTCGCGCCGTCGCACCCGCTCGCCAAGATCAAGTCCCCGTCGCTCGCCGAGATCGCCCAATATCCGCTGATCGCGCTGCGCCAGCAGACGAGCATGGGCCAGCGGATCATGAACGCCTTCAGCGAGGCCGGCGTCGCGCCGGTCAACTACCTGGAGGTCGGCAACTGCCAGTCGTCGCAAGACCTCGCCGCGCAGGGGATCGGCGTCGCCATTGCCCACACCACATGCCTGCATGGCTACAAGACCTCGGAGATGCGCAGCATCGACATCAGCCATTATCTCGGGAAGGTCGACGTCGCCGTCGTCTACCGCAAGTCCCAGGAGCTTTCGCCGCTGCACCAGGAGCTGGCGGACGAGATGGCGCGCCTCGCCAACCTCGCCCTCGCCCACCGGCACGCGGCGCGATAGCCGCATCAGTCTTCCTCGACGCGGCCCATGATCTTGATGGTGCGGTCGACCACCGACTGCGGCTCGTCATAGAAGGACTGGTAGATCGCCAGGGTCTCCTCGCCGGTCAGCGGGTTGACGCTCACGTTCAGGCGCGCCGCCTCCGACAGGAAGCCCTCGTCCTTCATCGTCGCCTGGAAGCCGGCCCGCAGCGCGTCGACGCGCTCCTGGCTCAGGCCCGGCGGGGCGGAGATCGCGCGGTTGACCCGGTTCTGCCCGAAGACGAGCTTGGCGACCTGAAGGTCGTCGTCGTTCTTGATGAGCTCGAAGATGTTCGGCACGTCCGGAAAGAGCTCGGAGCGCTTCCGCCCGAAGGTGATCCAGAAATTGAGCTCGCCTGCGGCGATCTGCTTCTTGAACTCCTGGGACGTCGCCTGCAGGTTGAGGGCGCAGCTGCCGTCGAGCTCTCCCCGCTGCATGGCGATGATGATCTGGTGCGTGCTCGGGTAGCCGACGATGACCTTGGTCTTGAGGCCGAGCAGCGCGCCGATCACGCGTGGGTTGATCGAGCTGACGCCGGACGGGCCGGAGGAGCCGAAGGTCGTCTCGCGCGTCTTCAGGTCTTCCCAGCTCTTGATGCCGGCGTGCTTCCAGGTGGCGCAGCCGTCGGCCGAGTCCGAATCCATGTTGCCGATCCAGTTGAACTTGGCCGTCTCGAACTTCGCGCTCTTGTTGTGGAACAGCGGCTCCATGGCGACCGAGGTCGGGAACAGGCCGAGCTCGGTGCCGTCCTTGGGCGAGGCGTTGTAGATCTGGTTGGCGGCCCTGAGGCCGCCGGCGCCCGGCATGTTCCGCGCCATGACGTTCGGGTTGCCCGGCAGATGCTGGCCGAAATAGCGCGCGAACAGCCGGGCGGAGACGTCGTAGCCGCCGGCCGGCCCGGTGCCGACGATGATGGCGATGTCCTTGCCGCTGAAGAGATCGCCGGACTGCGCCCAGGCCGGCGCCTGCAGGGCAGCGCAGCCGCCCGCGATCGAGGTGACGACGGAAATTGCGCGCGCGATCAATGCACCATGACGCATTGGCCTCTCCCCTTCTGGAACGTGAACCTACCCTGTGCGGCAGCCAGATCGGGGTTCCGTCCGGCCGCTCAATTATTCGACGCGTCTTGACGGTCATCGCCTATGACGGTCATCGCCTGGCGCGGGGCGCCATGGATGTGCGTTCATGCTTGACGATGAAGCGCCCTGAAGACTTCTCAGGAACCGCTGCGCGAAGGGTAGGTCGCGAAGGAGCATCGAAATATCAAAATAATTTTTGTGTTCATTAAAAAAAACTCAAGCAAGCGCGCTTTCGGCCTAATGAGTCATCTTATAGAAAACAGAAGAGTGCCAACGGCGCTTTAGAACGAATGCCCAGGCAATCCCTCGCTGCGCAGCCATATACGCGCCGCCAAACCATGAGGAATGCCGTCTCCTCCACGACGGCTTTCATGTGCTCTGCTTATCGAGAACGAGGCTCGCAGAACTATTTCCGCCCGACGACGGTTTTCCCGCCTCGCGCATGCCGGACAACTAAGCGTCGGTCAGCTCTACGTAGTAACGCCAGCTCGACGTGAGATGGGGCGAAAGGCCGCTGGCTTCCCTCTGCTTCTTCTTGCCTCGGAAAACCCTCAAATCCTCCTCGGATATCTGCAGCGGAATTCCGAGAAGGTTCGCGCGGTAGTTCATTTCCGCGGCCTCGTTCAGCTGAATCGCGCGCATCGTCGCTTCCTCCACGCTCGATCCAACGGCCGTAATCCCATGGCCCCGCATCAGGCAGACTCGCTTGTCCCCGAGGGCTTCGGCCAATTCCTGGCCGAGCTGGTCGTCGCTGACGAGAACGCTGCGGTCGTAGGTCGGGATCCCGTCGAGGATGAGATCGAGGCTGCTGGGATCATAGGCGCCGAAGATAGGCTCTATGTCCTTCTTGCACATCGTGAAGAGCACCACCGTCGGCGGATGGATGTGGACGACGCTGCGCACATCGGGCCGTGTCTTGTAGATCCACGTATGGATGTAGACTTCCTGCGGGGCGGCCAGACCTTCCGCGCCGTCGATCTGCTTGCCGTCGAGATCGACGGCCATCACCTGCGCGGCCGTGGTGTAGCGAACGCCGACCTCTTCACGCCCACGCCCGCGAATGAAGATGCGCCGTCCGTCGGCGGACAGCTGGCTGATGTGCCCCGTAGCCCCCTTCGTCAAATTCAGGCGGCCAACCACACGACATGCTTTGGCAATGAGCTCTCTGGCGTCTTGATCCGCTGACACGTGAATCTCTCCCTAACTCGCATCGTTTAAATTGATGAGACGTTGATTGGTATTAATTCGACATCGAGCGATTACTGTCACATTATTGTTCAAACAATAACCGCAACCCATTAGACAGACGAGCGCTTGACCATGCATGACGATCCTTTTGAACATGGCCATTATGGGGACGACGACGAAACCGTTTTTGGCCCGATCGCCGACGACGGCTTCCCCAGCAACCCGGACTGGCTGCGCCTGACCAGCGTCGGCATAGACATAGGATCTTCCACGTCCCACCTCATGTTTTCCAAGCTCGTCATGCGGCGTCGGGGCCATGAGATGTCCAGCGACTTCGAGGTCGCGCACCGTGCCGTGCTTCATCGCTCTTCCATCCTGCTAACCCCCTATTCCAATCCAGACACGATCGACACGAACAAGCTCGCTGCATTCGTGGAGCGCAGCTACGGAGAGGCCGGCATTGCCCCGGCCGACGTCGATACCGGGGCGGTGATTTGCACGGGCGAGGCCGTACGCAAGCATAATTCGCAGGCCATCATCCGGATGCTTGCGGAGAGCGGCGGCAAGTTCGTCTGCGCGACTGCGGGCCCCAACCTGGAGGCCGCCCTCGGCGCCCATGGCTCCGGAGCCGTCACAAGGTCACTCAAGAACGATGGGGTCTGCCTCCACGTCGACATCGGCGGCGGGACGTCGAAGCTGGCGCTGGTCGAGGCCGGCGCAGTCGTCGAAACCGCAGCGGTCAACGTCGGCGCCAGGCTGATTGCATGGGACAAGGAAGACCGGATCATTCGAATTGAAGCTGCGGGACGTACGGTTGCGCAGACATGCGGTTACGACCTCGATGTTGGCCATGTCATCAATGAAAAGCAGAAGCTGCTGATCGCCGAAGAGCTTTCAAAAGCGCTCTACCAAGTTCTGCAGCGCAAGCAGCTGTCGCCGCTTGTCGCCGATATGATCATTTCAGGGCCCCTCAAGTACGCCGGGCCCATTGCCGACATCAGCTTCTCGGGAGGCGTCAGCGAATATATTTACGGCACGGACACGCATGACTACGGCGATCTTGGCCCGTTGCTGGGCGCGGCGATACGCCGCAAGGTCTCAACGCTAGGCGTCCCCCTGGCCGGCAGCCTTGAACATATTCGGGCCACCGTCATCGGCGCCTCGCAATACACGGTCCAGCTCTCCAGCAGCACTGTGTATGTCTCGGACGAGAACCTCCTGCCGCAGCTCGACCTTCAGGTGGTGACCGCCCAAATCCCGGCCGGGCCGGCGGAACTCACCGCCGAGACGGTCACGGAAGCCATCCTCCGCGGGTTTAAGTTTCTCGACATTTCGCCGCAGGAAGCGGCCCGGCCAGTTGCCTTGGCGCTGCTCGGCTCGGTGATTCCGAACCGTGCATCCATAAAGGCGCTATGCGCCGGGATCATTCAGGTGCTCAGCCAGACGCCTGCCGATCCGTGGATCATCACGCTGTCGTCGGATGTCGCAGGACTTGTCGGCGCCATGCTCAAGGAAGAAGAAAAGGTGGCTCAGGACATCATCGTCATCGACGGCATCCGCGTCGGAGAGTTCGCGTTCATCGACCTGGGTCAGTCCATCAAATCCGTCGACGCCGTGCCCGTGGTCGTGAAGTCCCTGGTCTTCGAAGGGTAGACGCTCTTCGAAGGCCAGGTCGGCCGCGCTGGACCAGCAGCCGCAACCGGCCGAACGAAACCCCCAGCCCGGCGCAGCCCTAGGTATCTCGCTCGTTGGTGGGGCCGACTTCGCCGCAGCACCACGGGACAAACGCCTTCATTTGGCAGGTTGCCCCGTGCTTCGCGAGTTCAGCCTCGAAAATCTCGTGAATTTTGCGGTCTTCGTCTGAATACTCCACCTGGCCGCCGCCATCCTTGATGCTGAGTTCGATCATCTTGCTGCGCCCGTTCGGCGGCACGAAGCCAGCGGCCCCCGGACGCATGGCGAGATAGCGCGCGCGCGTCGGGCCGGTGTTGAAGTGCTGATGGAAACAGCCCTCGCTCGGCACGATCACCATCCCGCCCTTCTTCCAGTCGCACCGGCGCAGGTCCGACATGTCCTCCTTCGTCCACAGCAGCGAGAAGCCCACGCCGCTCAAGATGACCAGGTGCGCGCCCGGCCCATGGCGATGCGCCTTCTTGTATGTGCCGACGGGGAATTCGGAGATGTGCGCCTTCTGCGAGTTCTTCGCCATCTCCAGCATGACGTTGATGCCGCCCGCCCCGCGTTCCTTCCATCCGTAAAGCGCCATGTCCGGCGCGTTCGGCACGAAGCTCGTCTCCCAGACGCGGCGGTTGTAGAGCCTGCCGCCGGCGAATTGCGTGCTTCCCGGCGCATATCGGCTGGCAAACTTGAAGGGATTGTTGAACACGAAGTCGTGGTCGCGCATGCGCCGCATCACCGGCGGGGCATCGGTGACGGCGATGTAGCGTGCCGGTTCGGTGCCCACGTTGAAATGCTGGTACCAGGCATTCAGCGGTATCGAGAACAAGCTGCCGGCCGTCCACTCGAATGACTGCGGCTCGCAGCCGTCGAGCCAAATCCTGGTCGCGCCGCGGCCGGAGAGAACGTAGACGTTCTCCTCGTACATGTGCCGCTCCGGTTCGGACTGCGCGCCCGGGCCGATCTCGACGAGGTGAGCGTCGTTCGGCATGTAGTCGTTCGGGATGTTGATGATGGCGCCGGCGCCCCCTTTTCTGGGCCATGGGCTCAATTCAACCGCGCAAAGATCACCGAAGGCAAAATCCTCGATGACCCTCACGCCCTCCCTCTCTTGCCAGGACACATAGGCATCTTCGATTACGAAGTTCTCAAGCGGCTGGGTCGGCGTGGCCGCTACTTTCATGTCGCTTGTTTCGGTCGCCATCGCTTCCTCCGAAGATCTTCGTATTTGAATAAAGGCCCGATCACCTGATTGATCGGCCCGCCGGCTCGCCTGCAGCAGTCGCCGGCCTTAGGTCTTGGCCATCTCGCGCGCCATGCGCACCTGGCCCTCCGACACGTCGATCTTGATCGGCCCTGCCTTGGCAGGATCGCGGATCACGCCGTGCGGGTCCTGTCCCTGCTCCACCTTCTTGATTTGCTCGCGCAGCAGCTTGCGAAGGAGAACGACGCCGCCATCAGACACGCCAAGCGTCTCACGCGTGCGATTGGTGATCGCGCCTTGCGTCTCCCATGCCATGGCGTCCTGCGAGGCGAAGCTGTTCATGTGGTACTCGCCATCCTCGTCGCGGAAGGACTGTTCGTGCTGCACGGGCACGATGTCCGGCTGCGGCTCGATCGCCCCATCCGCATTGGGCGTGAACTGATGCCGGAAAACCACGGTGTGGGTGTCGTCGATCGGCAAGCGCATATGCATCACGAGATGCTCGCGCTGCGGCGACAGCAGCATGTTCGGGAAAAGCAATGGGTGGCCTCGCTCCGCCTCTCCATTGTCGCCGCCGTAAAAGCGTTGCTTGCGCACGCCGCACCAATTGTCCTCCTTGACGATCTCGAAGCTCACTTTCTCGATCGGGCGATAGTAGTAGGCCCCTCTGTTGGGGTTCCCCTTCTTCGTCGTGAAGGTGTGGGCGTGCAGATAGTAGGTATGGGTCGGGTCGACGGAATTTTCCATGACCTGCAGCCAATTGCAGTTCAGGACCGGCAGGACGAATATCTTGTGGACCCCGTCCGTCCGAGAGAGCACGTCCCAGCGGGGGAGCAAGGGCGCCGGCGCCGGCCCCAGGTAGGCGAAAACGATGCCGTCCGCCGCCTGCACGGGATAGGAAAGCTGACGCGCCTCCTTCTTGAGCGGGCTGTTGGCCGGCTCGAACGGCTGCTCGATGCAGGCGCCGGAGCAGTCGAACTTCCATCCATGATAGGGGCAGCGCAGGCCGTCATCCTCGACGAAGCCATAGTAGAGGGACGCGCTGCGATGGCAGCAATGCTCCTCCAGCAGCCCGAAATTCCCGGCGCCGTCGCGAAACAGCACGAGGTCCTCGCCAAGCACCCGCACCTTCTTGATCGGCTTCTCGGCGGTGAAGTCGGCTTCCGCGGACACCGGCAGCCAGTAGCGACGCAGCAACTTGCCGGCAGGCGTATCCGGGCCGACTCGCGTCAGGGATTCGTTCATCTTCTGTGACAACATGGAAACCTCCTGCAAGTCCGGCACCCATGGTGCCACGTCGATTAAAGCTCCGAAGAAAGCGCAGAAACGCTCAGCGCAAGGCGACAAGCCGCCTCGCTAGTTCTTGATTCCTATCCGCAGGCCGACGGCGCGGGCGAAGAGCGCAAGCCCCGTGCTGAACGCGATCACGACGAAAGACACGACCGCCGCCGGCTCATAGCGGCCCTCGACCATGTAATCCAGCTGGAGCAGCGCCAGGGACTTGCTGTCCGCGGATGCAAGCAGCGCAATGGACGCGATGTCGCGCGCCGCGCCGATGAAGTTCACGACGCCCACCAGGATCAGGATCGGCACCATGATGGGCAGCACCACCCGCGTGAAGGTGCGCCACCACGAGCCGCCGGCGACGCGCGAGGCTTCCTCGAGCTCGAATCCCAGCTGCATCATATTGCTTTTGATGATCTGGACGCCGAGCGTCATGCTCGTGACGACCGTGGCGATGATCAGCAGCCAAACGGTGCCATAGAGAGGACGGAACAAGGGCGATTCGAGAAAGACGTAGAGCAGGCCGACGCTGAAAAGCAGGCCTGGCACGGCGAACGGCAGCCAGGACGCGAAATCGAGCAAGGAGCGGCCGCGATAGGTCGTGCGAACGGTGAAGTAGGCGACAAGCGAGAACAGGATGATCGCGAAGACAGCCGCGCCGCTCGCCATCTTGATCGTGTTCCAGATCGCCCCGCGGAAGCTCTGGTCGAGAAGCACCGTGCGCCAGTGCTCGAACGTCCAGGGTTCGGCAATGTTGAAGAAGCCGAAGAGCTTCATCACCGAAGCCATGCCGAGGAAGATCACCGGAACGACCGTCATCAGGGTGACGACGACAAGGATGAGGGCAAATACGGGGATTCGCCAGCGGCCGAGACGCACGGGCTGCGTCTGCAGCTTGCCCGACAGCGTGGTGTACTGGCGGCGCTGGCCAAGCCAGCGCTGCAGGAAAATGAGCGGCAGGATGACGAGCAGGCCCATGGTCGCCAGCGCGGAAGCCGGCGCGAACTGCGGCGGCTCCTGGGAGATCAGCATGTAGACTTTGGTGCTGTAGACGTAGAACTGGAACGGCGCCCCAAGGACCAGCTCGACCTCGAAGGACTGCATGGCGCGGATCATGGCCATCAGCATGATGGCGATCAGCGCCGGCATCATCGCCGGCACGAAGATGCGGGTCAGCGTCGTCAGCTTCCCCGCGCCCGCCACGCGCGAGGCTTCCTCCAGGGAGCTGTCGATGTTGCGGAAGGTCGGCGTCAGCAGCATGACCTTGACGGCGATGGAATTGCCGGCGAGATGCGCCCAGACGATGCCCCAGAAGGAGTAGATGTTGAAAACCGGGCCATCGACGAACGGCAGGGATTCGAGCAGGTAATTGACCAGGCCATGCTCCGGGTCGAAGCACATGATCCAGCCGAGCGTCGTCGCCAGGGACGGCAGGAAGAAGGCGATCCAGAACATGAACTCCAGGCCATAGCGGCACGGAATGTCGGTGCGCGCGAGCACCCAGGCTATGACGATGGCCACCGGCAAGGCGATGGAGTGGATCGCGACCAGCAGCTTTAGCGTGTTGAGGATCGTCCCGAACATGTCCGGATCGTTCAGCGCGTAGCGCCAGGCATCGAAGCCGATGCGCGCCGGCTCGCCGGGCTGGGCGGCGCTAAAGCTGTAGAGCACAAGCAGCAGGACCGGATAGACGACGAGGAATAGCACCGTCGTCAGGACGGCGACGTAAAGCATCGTGCGGACGTCGAAATGCCGCCCGAAACGCGACGGCTGAGGCGACGCCAGAGCTATCTCGGCCATAGCGTCACCGCCTCGGGCGTGAAGTCGAGCCATACCTTATGATTGCGCAGGTGCCGAGCCTCGGGTGCGCCGTAGACGGTGATCAGCTCGCTGCCGACCCGCACCGCGCATTCCGACCGCTCGCCCTGATAGAGAATGGTCTCGACCAGGCCTTCAAGCGCCGCCCCATTGCCATCGGACAGCGTCGAAAGGCGGATGCGCTCCGGGCGGATGGCGACGTTGACGTTCGCGCCCGGGGGATAGTGCGCGCTGTCGTTATGGCCGCGGCAGGAAATATGCCCTGGCGCATTCGCCAGGCTCACGGTCGCGCCTGTCCCGTCGCGAGATTCGATGCGGCCGGGAAGCACGATCGTCTTGCCGAGAAAGTCGCGCACAAATTCCGTCTTGGGCCGCTCGTATAGCTCGTCAGGCGCGCTGAGCTGCTCGATGCGCCCATGATTCATCAACGCTACCCGGTTAGAGAGGCTAAGAGCCTCCGACTGGTCATGCGTGACGTAGATCAAGGTCAGCCCGAGCCGCTCCTGCAGCAGCTTGAGCTCGAACCGCATCTGCTCGCGCAGCTTGACGTCCAAATTGCTGAGCGGCTCGTCGAGGAGCAAGACCTCCGGCTCGTACACCAGAGCCCGCGCCAGCGCGACGCGCTGCTGCTGGCCGCCGGACAGCTTCGGCGCGGGCCTGTCTGCCTGCTGCTCGAGGTCGACGAGACGCAGGGCGGATGCAACGCGGCGGTCAATTTCCGCGCGCGAAACGCCCCGCAGCTTGAGCGGGTAGGCGACGTTTTCGGCGACGGTCATGTGCGGCCAGATCGCATAGCTCTGGAAGACCATGCCCATGTGGCGGTCTTCCGGCTGCAGGTTGACGCGCTGCGCCGTCGACAGCAGCGTCTTGCTGCCTAGCTTGATCTCGCCTTCGTCGGCCGCTTCGAGCCCGGCGATGATGCGCAAGGTGGTCGACTTGCCGCAGCCGCTCGGGCCAAGAAGGGTGAACACCTCTCCCTTGGCGATCGAGAACTCGACCCCGTCCAGCACCTGGACAGAGCCGAAGTTCTTCCTGAGGCCCGCCACGCGAATCAGGACGTCAGACATGGCCGCCCATCCCGGACGTCTCGTGATGAGGGGTAAGCCTTGGCTTCACTCCGCGCTCTCCTGGGACTTCGGCATCTCCGCCTTGATGTTCTGCCGGGCGACATCCAGCAGGCGGCGACGTTCGACGGACAGCCGCTCCTCCTGGCCATTGAAGTAAGTGATGCCCGGCCGGGGCACGAGCGTCTCATCGTGATTCGGCACGTCTGTGCGGCGGCTGGTGCGCGGAACCGCCGACCATGCGGTCTGCCCTTCCTGCGACAGCAGCCAATTGATGTAGACGACTGCGGCGTACGGATTCGGCGCGCGGTCGACAAGGCCGACGCCCCCGAAGCCGGAGCTCAGCTGCTGCACCTTGAAGAAGCTGTCCGGCACGGTCTCGACGTTCTTCCCGATGCCCTGTGCCTGGAAGATGTCCAGCTGCGCTTCGTCGGCGCCGATCGCAATGGGATAGCGCCCACGGACCAGCCATTCGGCCTGCTGGCGCTTGTTGTCGCTGAAAACGACGTTATGGCCGAAAAGCTTGAGCAGGAAGTCGTCGCCGTAGTTCTGAACGAAGGTCTGAGAGGCGCCGTTGCCGGAGCCGCCGAGCCGAGGATCATCCCACACGATCTTACCTGCGAACTGCGGCTTCAGCAGGTCGGCGGCGGTGACGAGATCCGAATGCTTGACCACGTCCCAGTTGACCAGGATCGGATTTTGCACGGTGCCGTCGAATGCGTAGAACAGGTTCTTGTCGACATCCATCCAGCCCGCGCCGAAGCCGCCGAACCATTTGCTGTCATCCTTGATCTCAGGACGCAGAACGGTGTCGAACGGCTGGAACACGCCCTCAGGCTTCAGCGAATTCAGCGCGGTCGTCGGGCCGGACGCCCAGACGTCCCACGCATACATGCCTGCTTTGCGCTCGCGCAAAAGGCGCGGCACGTCCGTGCGGTTGCTGGTGCCGCTGAACTGCACCTTGATGTCGGGATATGCCTTATTGAAAGCAGCGACGAAAACCTCGTTGTAGCTTTTCCCAGGCGCGCCGTGCACGACGACGATGCCCTCCTGCTTCGCCTTTGCGACGACAGCCGACCAGTCGCTGATGTCGATTGCGTCGGCCGCAAAGGCTGACGACCAGGCCATGCAGCCGAAAAACACGCCGGTAATGGCCGGGTAAAAATATTTCATGATTGTCTCCCCTGCGATTTTAAGCGGCTGCGCCAGCGCGCACGCAATCGGTGCGTTCCGCCGATGCGAAACGTGGAACAAACTCAATCAGGGCGCGTCAAAACGACCTGCCTCCATCGCTGCCGGCCTGTCATTCGCCCATCCAGACCTAGTGGGACCCGGATGAACGGCGGGCCCCGGCGCGATGCGGCAACTTGTCGACCGGCGTGCCTAAGCCATTACAAGTCAGTAAGCGCGATGTTCTGCTGAAATTGCATTCGTCTTCCCTGTGCCTCCACGGCTTATTTGCCGTTGTTCGCTTGTGGCATTATCTGTCCGAAAAATACGCTTCACAAGATATTTTTCGGACAATATAAAGTGAAGCATTCGAAATCAATAGGACCGGATAGATCTTGGCAATCATCGGATATATTCGAACCTCAAATGCTGGCGACGATCAGGCCGCACAGCTTGCCGCTCTCTCGAATCTGCCGTGCAGCGAAATATTTCGAGACAACGCATCTTTCAGAAATGATGGATCCGTCGAACTGCAAGGCTTGGCGCTGGCCTTGGAGCATGTGCGAGACGGCGACATATTGGCCGTGGCGCGCCTCGACCGCTTCGGCAGGTCTCTCTCCCGCACGATCGCCACCGTCAACGAGCTTCTGAATCGCGGCGTGGGATTCATCTCCGTCGCAGAAGCGATCGACACGACAAGCGACAAAGGGGCCGAGGTCAGGCGCCTGTTTCAGGCCTTGAGCCGGGTGGAAGGCGGCGTCTTCAAAAAGAACGGCCGTGCCGGGCTGGTCGCCGCCAATAGCCGCGGCCGTCCTTCCGTGATCACTCCTGAAAAGTTCAAAATCGCCCAATCGCTCATCGAAAGCGGCCTGACGGTGCGCGCAGCCGCCCTGCGCATCGAGGTCAGCAAGTCCGTTCTCTACGACGCACTAAAGGCCAGTCCCCGCGAAGCCGATGGACTGGTCGAGGCGGACTAGCGACCGGCGTAAAGCGAAGCGCTCTCCACGCAAATAGCCGAATTGGGAATCCATGCCGCCGCGTGCCGGCACCGCTTCTTCTCGCGCTCGTTCCGCGATCATCGCCTCTGAGAAAGCGACAAGCGGCACGGCGTCCTGCAGCGCAGGCGCGAACGCTTCATGCCTTGATTGGCCGGTTTCAGCCCCGTCACGGAAAGCAGCCCTGCCACCGCTTTCCGTGACGCAGCCTGTGCTGGATGGCGGCGCCCATTCCACTCACAAACTATAAAGCCTTTGCAGACATCTACCCGCTTCAGGTGCCGGAGACACGCTTACGTCGCTCGATCTTGATGCCCTTGATGACTTCTTTAATTGAACCGCACAGCGGCAGGCTAATGCCCGCCGTGTCGGCTTCCGCGAGCACGATCATCATGTCCTTCTCGGCCCAAGGCATGTCTCGCTGCAGCAGCAAGGTCTCCAGAGGCCAATTCTGCGCGCTGGACTTGAGAAGCGCCTGACGCAGCGGCTCCTGCTCGACGCCGAGGTTGCGCGCCAGTTTCAGGCCTTCGTCATTGACCGAAATGCACGCCCAGAGGATGAGGTTGTTCACCATCTTCCCGACCTGGCCAGCGCCAACCGGACCGAGATAGTGGATCGAATCGGAAAAGGCCGCGAAGACCGGCCGGCACGCTTCAAATGTCTCCGCTTCACCGCCTCCCATGACCAGGAGATTGCCCTTCTCCGCCGCCACTTCCCCTCGGCATAGCGGGGCATCCAACAGCGCCGTGCGGCCGATGCGTTTAGCCAAGTCGCGCATATAGGTCGGCGACACCGTCGACGAAATCACGATGACCAATTACAGGGATTTCAACGGTGAAATTTCGCCTACGTGCTTCCGCTAAATTGAAAAAGCATGGCGAAAACAAATAGTTAATGGCTACGCCCAACTGAAATGGTGGCCCTAACTGTCAACCGGACGGTCAGCAGCCTCTACGAATCACATTAGCCTTAAGGTAATTCGTGAAGCTCGAATGGCATCCGGCCCAGGCGCTCCGCGCCGGTCTTGGTGATCACAACCATGTCGCCGCAGCGGATGCTGTCGGCCGCGTCCGGCGGCATGGCCCCCGGCTTGAGGATGAAGACGTTGTTCTCCTGCAGCGGCAGGTCCAGATGCTTGCTTTGGCTGGTACCGCGGACGTCGCTTTCGCCGCTGATCAGGGGACGGTCTTCGCCCAGGCCGCGGCCATGCAGCAGCATTCCTTTGGCGACAAGGCCGGATTTCTTGACCTCGCTCTGGTAAAGGGCGACGACCTCGCGGAAGGTCACCCCTGGCCGCATGAAATCGGTGAGGGTGCCGAACAGGTCGCGGCTCACCTCAAAGCTGTGGCGGTGGCTGTTGGAAAAGGCGCCTAGGCGCAGCGCCTGAGCCGTCTGGGCGATGTAGCCGCCGGTCTTGGCTTCCAGCTCCAGGTTGATCATGTCGCCCGCCTGCAGAGGCCTGTGGGGCGCGATCCGGGTGCCCCAGGGCACCTCGCCGTCGCCGGCGCCCCAGTGGGTCATGGAGGGGTAGTCGCCGCCGCCGGCGATGATCGCCTGCCAGATGGCCGCCATGACCACGTTCTCGCGCACGCCGACGCGCGCTTCGCGGCGCACCGCGACCATGGCATCCGCCAGCAGCCCGCAGGAGCGGCGGACGAATTCCACCTCCTCCGGCCCCTTCACGGAGCGGGCGTCCTGCATCAGTTCGGTGGCGGTCTCGAAGCGGGCGTCCGGCAGGGCGGCATAGAGCTTATCGAGGATACCCGAGGGGATGACGCCTTCCGGCGCACGGGCTAGCCCGCTGAGCCCGGAAATGCCGATCCGGCCCTTCTGCAGACCCAGCTCCTTCAGCCGCGCGATGGTCGGCTCGGCCCAGGAGCGGTTGGAGGCGCGGATGTCGGTCACCCAATTTTGGGCGATGCCCCACCATTCGACCTCGTTGCGCCCGCGCACGATGGCCGTGACATCGCCCTCGAGCGGGAAGACCACGGCAACCTCGGTCTGATTGCCGCCGATCTGCGTCAGGTAGCGCACGTCGGCCTGGAAATGGTCCCATTGGCTTTGGTTGGGAAAGCCGATGACGGCGTCCAGCCCGACGGCGCGCATCAGCTCGCGGACGCGCCCCCAGCGCCTGGCCTTCTCCGTGTCAGAGAAGGTCGGAAGGTTGAAGCCCCGCTCGCCGCTGTTGATCATGATGAGATTGCCCCGATTTTAGCGGCGGTAGGCGCCATAGCGGCTGCCGACGATGCGCACCAGGATGGTGAGCAAAAGGAGAAACAAGATGAGGACGGTGCCGGCGGCGCCCACCTGAGTGATATTGCCGTCGTCCCACATGCGCCAGATGGCGATGGCCAGCACCTGGTTCTCGTCGCCTTCATAGAGGATCAAAGGCTGGCCGGCCTGGCGCACGGCATGGAGCATCACCCAGATCCAGACGCCGACGAAGGTGGGCATCATCAAGGGATACATGACACGCCACATCATGCGGAACTGATTGGCGCCTGAGACCAGGGCCGCCTCTTCCAGATCCTTGTGGACCTGCAGCAAGGCCGCGTTCATGGCCCGCGTGCCGTAAGACATGAAACCGACGGTGAAGGCGATGGAAATCGCCCAGATGCCGCCGTTGATCTCGATGCCGTAGCGCGTGCCTTCCAGGAACAGCCAGAGGAAGGCGAGCCCCATGACGATGCCCGGAATGGCATGAGGCAGAAACGCGAGCTGGTCCAGCACATGGCGGCCGGAGAATTTGGACCGCACCGACACCATCGCCACGACGAAGGACAGCACCACCGTCAGGGTCGAGGTGATCACCACCATTAGCAGGGTGTTGCGCAGCACCGTGCCCATCAGTGGCGAATTCCAGAAGGTCACGTAGTTCCGCCAGGTCATTAGCTTGAAGACGGCCATGGACGGCGGCTGCAGGAAGGGCAGGAACGAGACGTATAGCAGCGCCAGGAACGGCAGGATGATGGAGAACAGCAGGAACAGGAATACCAGGCCGAAAGCGACCCAGCGCCAGGGGCCGAGCTTCAGGAGCTTCGACTGGTAGCCCTTGCCGGTGACCACGGTATAACGCTCGGAATGGGCGATCAGGCGCGAATAGATGTAGGTGGCCCCCAGCGCCAGGCAGACATAGAGCATGGCCAAGGCGTTGGCCTTGCCGTAGGCCGGCGTGCCGGAAACCGAATTCAGGATGGCGTAGATCTTCGTCGCGAAGACCGGGATGTTCGCAGGCAGGCCGAGGATGCCGGGCACTTCGAAACCTTCGAGCGCCGTCATCGACTGGTAGATCGTGATCGCGACGACGCCCGGCAGCATGAGCTTGAAGGTAATCTTGCGCAGGCGGGAGGCCGGGTTCGCCCCCGACATGGCCGCCGCCTCTTCCAGCGACGAATCCATCGCCCGCAACAGCGGCAGCAGCATGAGAAAGGCGGTCGGCACCAGACGCAAGCCTTCGACCAGCGTCATGCCCGCCAGGCTGTAAACGTCGAACAGCGGCGTTTGCAGGCCGGTGACGCTGGCGACGAACTTGTTCATATAGCCGATGCGCGGGCTGGCGAGCAGCACCCAGGCCATGGCCTGCAGCATACCGGGCATGGCCAAGGTCATGGGCACGCCGGCATAGATCCAAATCTTACCGGGAACGTCCGTGCGCTCCACCAGCCAGGCAAGGGAGACCGCCAGGAAAATGCTGATGACGGCGGTGCCGGCGACGTAGATCAGCGTGTTGCCGACCACGTTCAAGATGTCAGGATCGCTCCAGACGTCGGCGTAGTTCGACCAGCTCAATTCCGACAGGTTGAATTCCGTCGGAATCTTGGCCGTCGAGAAGCTGCCCAGGATCAGGAAGACGAGCGGCGTCAGCACCAGGATGGCGACCAGGGCGAAGACCGCCCAATGCCACCAGCCCTGCACCTTCGCGCGCCTGCGCGGCGCGGCGACGATCCGCGGCGCGATCAGCGTCGCCATGTCAGGCCTCTCCGCGCTGCTTCACTGCTTGCATTCCACGCGCGTGGCGTCTTGGTTGTTGCCCGCGTAGGTGATCTCGCAAGCCATGCCGACCTTGAGGTCGCCCGCCTCGCCCGTCTCGCCGTTGACCGAGATGCGCGAGCGCTCGTCGCTCAGCTTCGCCGTCTGCGCCGAACCGTTGGCCTTGAACTTGAGCGCGTTCTTGGCGACCTCGTCGAGCGTGACTTTGACGACCTGCAGCTTGAGGCCCATGCCGCTGTACCAGAGCGGGTCCCAGAACTTGACCAGCTTGTCGAGGTCACCTTCCAGCACGTCGGGCTCCAGGAGCGCCACGGGACGGCCGAGAATCTCGTCCGGGAAGGCGAGGAACTCGCGCGTCTGCAGATCCTTGTGAACCGGCGGGGCCTGGAAGGCCGCGAACTGCGCCACTTGGCCTTCCTTCGAGAGGAACCAGTTGGTGAACATGAAGGCGGCGTTCGTATTGCCGCCTTTGACGACGATCAGCTCGGAGATCGCCATCGGCACCGGCTCTGGGCAGTGCCAGGCGATCGGCGCGCCCTTGTCCATCAGCTGCTTGGTGCGATATTCCGCCGCCGGCAGGACCACGTTGTACTCGCCGGCGATGGCGAGCTCGATCAAGGCGTTCATGCCTTCCTTGCGGAGCTGCGGCTTGTTGTTGGCGAACAGCTTTTCCGAATAGTCGCGGGTCCAGGCTTCGCCCTTGCTCTCCCACATGGGCAGCAGCCAGAGATTCGGGCGGTTGCCCATGCCGAGCTTACCGCCGCTCAGCGCCGCATTGGTGACCAGATCGTCCCAGGTCTTCGGCAGCTCGGCCTTGGTGACCTTCTGCGTGTTGTAGGACATGCACCAGTAGCGCAGGCGCTGGCCGACCCACCAGCCGTCCTTCTGCTGCATGTTCGCCGGAACGTTCTTCCAGTTCGGCAGGGCGGAGAGATTCTCAAGAGCGCCGATATCCTTGAACTCGTTGTATTCGGCGCCGATGCCGGAGATGACGTCGGCGACGACGCGGCCGGCCTTGTAGGAAAGCAGCGGCTTCGTCACGCGGTCGAAGCGCGTGCCGCGCGAATATTTGACGTCGATGTAGGGGTAGCGCTCATGGAACGGCTGGATGAAGGTCTGGAACTGGTCGAGGTCCTCGGTGCCGGCGATGCGGAGCTGCTTCTCCTTCTTGGCGCCGTCGATCCAGGCGGCCGGCATCTCCAATTCCTTATCGAGGCCGCTCAGGATGGACTCCGGCAGCTTGGTGTCCTGCAGGATCTTTTGCATTGCCTTCGGCAATTCGGCCGCCGTCAGCGGCATCGCAGCCAGCCCGAGGCCGATGAAGGCCAAAACTCCCAAGGTCCGCAGCGCCATCGTCATCTCCCCTAGATATTTTTTATAGGCGCAACGCGCCGATCTAACCGGACACCGCCAGGTCATGCGGCCGCGTGCCCAGGCGGCGACCACCCTTCGCGGTAATCACCACAGTGTCGCCCCAGACGCAGATGGACGCGCCATCCGCCGTGCTGACCCCCGGCTTGAAGGTGAAGGTCATGTTTTCCTTGAGCACGTAATTGAGATGGCGCGTGTCGCGCGCGCTGCTGGTGATGATCGGCCCGTCGTCGCCGGCGCCCTTGCCGTGCATGGTCAGGCGCGCCGTGGCGCCCGCCGCGACGCCGGTTTTGGGCGCCATCTTGGCGACGGCCTTTTCCGCCACCTGCGACAGCAGGCCGAGGGTGGTGCCGGGCTTGGTCGCCGCCAGGACCTCGTTGAAGACCTCGCGCTGGATCTTGATGAGCTCCTTGTGGACCTCGCTCGCTTCTTCGACGAACACCGGCTGCACGCCTTGCGCCTGATAGCCGATCCAGCAGGCTTCGAGCTCGTTGATGATGAGGTCGCCACGCTCGAGCACGCGGAAGGTCGGACGGGTCAAGGTGCGAACCGCGTTGGGCCCGGAAATCCAATTGCAATGGATCGGCGCTTCGGAGCCGTGCCGCAGCAGGCCGTATTGCGTCGCCGCCCATACTTCCCAGTCGACGGCGCCGGCGCGGGCCGCCGCGATTTCGGCTTCATAGCCCTTTTCGATGATCTGTACAGACTTGGTGAGGCAGGCGATTTCCTCTTCGCTCTTGATGTCGCGGATCGCCTGCAGAACGTCGGTCGCGTCCACGATGTCGCTGTCTGGGAATCCGTCGCGGATGCGCTGCCAGGTGCCGTGGATGATGAGGCCTTCCGGCGAGCGCGTGCCGCCGATCTCGCCCAGGCCGGTGATGCCGATGCGCGGGCGCTTGAGGCCGAGCTCGCGAATGCGCGCGACAATCTGCTTGCCGTAGTCGCGGCGCGCCTCGCGCACGTCGGCCGTCCAGTCCTGGATGCGCGCCGTCCAGCGCGGCACCGCCGAGGTCGCGATGGCCGTCACCTCGCCTTCGAGCGGAAAGACAGCCGCGATGTCGGCATCGCCGCCGCCGCCGACATGGGTCAGGTAGCGCGAGTCGGCCTGGAAATCCATCGAATGGCCGGTGTTCTGCGGCGTCACGATCACGTCGATGCCCTTCTCGGCCATCGACTTTCGCACGAGCGCCCAGCGCCGGTCGCGCTCCGCCAGCGAGAAGCGCGGCAGCGGATAGGGCTCTTCCGTCATGTTGCCGTCCTTCATGAAGAGGCCTCCGCGCAGAGTTCGACGAAATTGCCGCAAGGATCGCGGAAATAGAGCGACGACGAGATGGGCGACTTGGCTCCATGCCGCACGGGGCCGAGAGCCGCGATGCGCGCGTCGGCCAGAATCTCCGCCGTGCGGTCCAGCGCCGCGGCATCCGTCCAATAAGCGACGCGCGGCGTGCCCTTCGCCTGATGCGGGGGCGGCTCCTGCTCATGGCGCAGCGCCATGAAGATGCCCAGCACGGCATCGCCCATGCGGTAGAACACCTGCACGTTCGGGCGCGGCACCCGCCGGCCCTGCCCCGGCTTGCCGCCCGGAATGTCGCGGTAGCGCTCGTCCCAACGGCGCGTGCCGGGGGCCATGTCTTCCTTGCCCTCGCCCCAGGCGCGGGCGCGCACATAGTCCGCCGTGTTCCAACCGACCCGATGTTCGACCGACAGGCCGAGCTTGGCGCCGTAGAAATCCTCGATCCATTCCATGTCGGAGGCCTGCACGGCCGTATGGTCGATGCCGAAGAGACCCGGCTCGGCGATCTGCGGCTGGGCAATCAACTGGATGCGATTGCCGTCCGGATCGGAGAAATAGCAATTGTCGTCCTGCTCGGCGGGACGGTCTTCGCGATAACGCTCCACCGCAATGCTGTCGGCGGCGAGCGACTGCACGATGCGGCCGATGGCGGCAGGACCGGCGCGATAAGCCTGATGCACGCCGCTGTCGGGCAATGTGCGCGGGCTGTCGGATTGGCGCAGTACCAGCCGCTGGCCCGAAGGGCATGTCAGGCAGAGTTCGTCGCCATCCGGCCAGCTTTCGAGCGGCACGCGCAAGCCAAGGCGTTCGCCATAGAACGCCAGGGCGCGGTCCATGTCGGCCACTTCGATGACGGTATGAGCGATGGCGCGGATCGGCAGAACGGGAGGTTTCACGCTTCGCATCATCAGCCGGCGCCGCCATGGCCGAGGGCCTGCACTTCGCTGTAGGCGGTCGCTTCGTCGCGGCGCCAGACCACTTCGAGGAAGTTCCCTGTCGGGTCGCGGAAATAGACCGATTCGCCGAAGGGGCCGCTGACGGGATGGGTCACCGGCCCTTCGAAGGCGACCTTGTTCTCGCTCAAGGAGTCGACGATTTCACCGAACCGCTTGCGCGGCACGCAGAAAGCATGGCGCACGCGGTTCTCGCCGCGCAGCAGTTCCATCGGCGGAATGCTCATCCAGTCTTCGCTCAGCATGATTGCGAACAGATAGTCGCTGAGCATGAGCGAGGTATGCACGGAGCGGCCCTTCAGGGCGTCCTGCGTCTTGAAGTTGACACGGCTGTGAACCGTGGCGCCGAGAATGCCGCAGTAGAAGTCCTCAGCTTGTTTCAGATCGTGCACGCAAATCCCGCTATGGGACAGACTTTCCACGACAGCCATGTCACGCCTCCGATGAGGTTGATGATTGTTCAGCTGAACGAAGCAATTCCAGGCCTTCGGCATGGAACTTCGCGCCAGGCCGCGCCGGGACGAGCTGCGCCGGATCGAACCCGTCGCGCGCGTAAAAGTGCTCGGTATCGACGAACACGGTTCCATCTTCGCCGACCGTCACCGGGTGCAGGCGCATCGGCGCACAGCCCATGCGGCCGACATAGCTGCCGGAGGTGTCGTATTTGGCGCCATGGAACGGGCAGTAGAAATGCCAGCTTTCCTTTTGCCAGACGGTGACGCCGTTCTTATGGGTGCACCAAGCCGACATCGCCAGAAAGCCGCCGTCTTGCCGCACGAGGAAGAAGCGCCCCTTGCCGTTGCGCGTTACGCTGCCCATGGCGAAATCGTCGATCTTGCCGCAGGCCACGACGCCCGCGCCGGACGGCAGGATTTCCTTGGACTCTTCGCCGAAGGCCTGAATCTGGAAGCGATTCCCATCGGGATCATGGATGTCCATGTTGTACTCGCCGACGGCGCGGAAATTCTGCCGCGGGTCGATGCCCGTGGCGAAGCCGGCCGCCTCCAGCCGGTCGCGCGCCGCCGCGAACTGCTCCGGCGTCAGCAGCCAGGCATGATGGATCGAGCCGCCGGAAGCCGGATAGGGCGGCACGTCGCCCGTCTCGACCAGCAGCACCCGCTGGCGCGTGTTCATCGCCAACAGCGCGTTCGGCCGATTGTCCGCCACGAGATTGCGGCCGAGCGCGTCAAGCCCGATCACGTCCCGATAAAAGATCTCGGCGCGGTCCAGATCCGCGACCTCAACCACCAAATGGCTGAATGCGAGGCTTTGCTCCGTAGCCATGCGTCTCTCCCTGCGTGCGACGGCTGCAGCCGTTCTGCTTTTCGCTGGGCGACACTGTAAGCCCCGCCAGAGAAGAAAAATTAGCCCTCTTCTGAGAAAGAGACTTTTCTCGCAGTAGCGGTAATCAACTGCACGCCGCTGCGCTGCAATGCGGCTACGGCTTGGGGGAACGTTTTCGCGAAGTGGCCGAGCGGCGGGGCAGCCGCGCCACCTTCGCCTTTGGCATCGGGAAGACTTCAGACTGGAACGGCGGGCGCGTGCAGCGCTCCCGCACGCAGTGCTCCAGAAAATCGAGAAAGACCATCAGCTTCGGCATCGGATGCCTGGTCTTGGGGAAGAAGGCACGCACCGTCCTATCCGACACATGCTGGCCTTCGAAAATGCTGACCAACGAGCCGGCGCGCAACGCTTCCCAAACGATGTAGCTGGGCAGATGCACGATGCCCAGGCCGCGCACCGCCGCTTGATAGAGGGCCGTTCCGGAATTGGCGGAAAATGAGCCAGAGACCCGCAGCGTGTAGGGCCCGTCTGCGCCCCGGAACTGCCATTCATTCGACGGACGGCGCGACGTCTGGACCAGACAGTTGTGATTGACCAGATCATGCGGCGTCTCGGGCATTCCGGCCCGCTCGAAATAGCTGGGCGCGGCGCAAATATGATAGGTGACCGGACTCAGTATTCGCGAATCCAGGCTGGCGTCGCTGAGATTGACGCTTCGGATCAAGATATCCACTCCCTCTTCCATCAAATTCACCGGCTCCGTCCCCACGCTCAGGTCGACCGAGAGCTCAGGGTAGCGTTCAGTGAAATCGAGGATGCCGGAAGCAAGGACGCGCAGGCCGACGCCGAGGTTCGCATGGATTCGAATCGTGCCACTGAGCGACTGGGCCTGGAATTTAGCTTCGCTGTCCGCAGCAAGTATCTCGCTCAACGCGCGCACGCAGCGCCGATAATAGTGCTCGCCGACTTCTGTTAAGGAAAGCCGCCTCGTGCTGCGGTTCAGCAGGCGCGTACGCAGCCGCGTTTCGAGCAGGCTGACCTTCTTCGAAACGATGGAGGTGGAAACATGCAGCTGCTTTGCGGCTCCCGAGAAGCTCCCTTTCTCCACGACTTGAATGAAAATGGCAACTTCATTGAGGTCTTCCACAATCACATCCTATTCTGAATGCATCGACGCCATAGCCCTGGTTCGCAAAGATGCCCCGCCAGACGCCGCGTTGGGAATCCGGCCGAAGCCGCCAGCTTCACGTAGCCCGCCATTCAGCCGCCCACTAGTTGTCCTTTTGATTGATGATGCGCGTGGCGCGTTCCACGACGGATTTCGGCGTCGTGTAGGCGTCCTCGATAAATGCATCGATGTCTTCGCCCTTCACCAAACGTATGCTCACATTTGACTTCGCCGCCCGCGCCACCAGCTCAGGATCGCTCAGCGTCTCCTCAAAGGCCGTGCGCAACACCGCCACCCGATCCTTCGGAAGATCCGGCGGTGCGGCAAACGGCCGCGACATGTAGACATAGCTGAAGATGAAGTCGAGCAGCCGCCGGTCATCGTCGCTCTGCACGTAGGCGGCTATATCCGGAACGTTGGGAAGATAGGTTTTCTTGTCGTAACCGACCTGCCCGATGATTCGCGCCGTCCCGCTGCGGACCAATTCGGAATCGGCGCCATCCACTCCCAGCAGGCCGACGCCGCACCAGCCCTGTATCTCGCCGCGCTCGGCGGCCAGCTTGAGGGCTGCCGTGCCGTCATATCCTTTGACGATGCGAAGTTTCGCCTTCACGACGTCCATGAGGATGTTGTCCGCGTTGACCATCTGCCGGCCCGCGGCGCCGACGATCATCTCGCGGGTCAGAATATCCTTGAAGCTGGTGAAAGGCGTGCCCTTCCAGGATATGCAATAGATCGAGTCGGAATCGGCGCTGCCGAGCCAGGTGAATTTCCGGCTGTCGAACTTGGCCGCCTCATTGCCGACGAGCGGCGCGATGCTGATGTCCGACGAAATCAATCCGATCTCGGAACCATCTCTCGGCGCGCGGACATAAAGATAGTTTGCCGCGACGATCGTGCCCGCGCCTGGCATGTATCGAATGACGATGCTGGGCTGGCCGGGGATGTATTTCGGCATGTACTGCGTGATGAGGCGGGCATAAGCGTCGAATCCGCCACCAGGGTTCAGCCCGACGACAAGGCTGATCTGCCGCCCCTTATAAAACTGCTCAGGCGTCTGCGCCGTTGCACTGGCGTCGTAGCCCGCCGCCAGAAATCCGATGGCGAGCATGCGAAGGAAAGGTTTTCTCATTCTCGTTGCGCTCCCACATTGCGTTCCCGTTGAATTCGGGACACTTGCGTTTTCAGCATCAAGCCTATGGGCGATCTCAGAACAGACTGCCGCCCTCGCTCCCTTCTCAATCCCCTGCGCTCTTCGGATAAGCCAAAGCCCGCTGCGCCGCCGCGACCACCTTGTCGACGGTCGGCGATACGTAGTCCTCCAGCAAGGGGCTGAAGGGAATCGGCGCGTCCATTCGCGTCACGCGTTCGACCGGCGCCTTCAATTCGCGAAAGCACTCCTCCGAAACGATCGCGGCGATCTCCGATGCCGTCGAGCAATGCGGCGGGCAGTCGTCGATGGCGACCACCCGGCCGGTCTTTCTCGCCGTGGCGGCCAACGCATCGCGATCGAGCGGCCTCAACGTGCGAAGATCGAGCACTTCCGCTGAAACGCCCATCGCCTGCAGGTCAGCCGCCGCGGCCATGGCCGTGTGCACCTGCAGCGATGTGGCGACGAGAGAAACGTCCTTTCCGTCGCGCTTGATGTCGGCCTTGCCCAACGGGATCGCATAGTCCTCGTCAGGCACCTCCCCCTCGACATCGAGCAGCTTCGGATGAACGAGGAAAGCGGTCGGATTGTCGCTCTGAATGGCGGCCCGAAAGAGCCCCTTCACGTCATAGGGAGTTGACGGCATCACCAGCTCAAGGCCGGGGCAGTTCCATAGCATCGCCTGCGGCGACTGGCTGTGTTGCGGTCCGCCGCCGCCGCGTATGCCGTGGAGCATGTGAAAGACGACTGGCGCCTTGATCATGCCGTTCGACATGTAGCGGGCGACGGCCGCTTCGTGCTGAATCTGGTCCCAGGCACGGAAAATGAAGCTCGCCGCGCCGACGGGAACGATCGGCCGCGCGCCGGCGATGGCCGCGCCGATCGCGATGCCGCAATTGCCCAGTTCCGAGGTCGGCGTGAAGGCGACGCGATCGGGAAACTCTTTGCGGAACCGGTCGGAAAGCGACCGGTATTGGCTCAGCCCGAAGAACGAACCCCAGATCAGCAGCACGTTGGGATCATTGCTGAAGCTGAGGTAGACGGCGTCGGCGAACGCTTGGGCGAACGTGATGCGGGCCATATCAGCGCACCTCCGCCAGGACGTGGTCCAGCGCGCGGGCGCCGCTCGGCAGCGCGGCCGCGAGAGCCCTCTCCACCGCCGCCGCGATGCGCTGCGTGATGCGCGCATCGTGCGCGGAGATCGTCTCACCATCGAGCTGCCCGGCCGCGACCTGCTCGCGGCAGAAGCGCAGCACGGGATCCTCGTCTTCGAACCATGTGCGATAGGAGTCGGGGATCGGCTTGGCGCCCCACGCCATCCCCAGATCCGTTCGCCCGGTCTTGCTGAGGTCTGGCCACTGGGTCGCGCTGCCGGGCCAGCCTTTGGTCACGGCCTCGATGAACACCGGCCCCTCTCCGGCGATGCATGCCTTGCGCGCGGCCATGACCGCCGCCCGCATCGCCGCGAGATCGGCGCCGTCGACGACTTGCGTCGTCATCGACAGCGACTTCGGGATTTGATCGAGATGCGTGGCGGCAATCGCTCCCGGAATCCGATCGTTGGCGGGCCGGCCCTGCGCCGTTGGGTCGTTATTCTCACAGACGAAAATGATCGGCAGCCGCCAAAGGCTGGCGATATTGAAGGCCTCGAACGTGACGCCTTCCTCCATGGCGCCATCGCCGAAGAACACCACCGAAACGCGGTCTTCGCCACAGCTCTTGAAGCGATGGGCGGCGCCCGCGGCAAGCGGAATGCAGCCGCCGACAAGGCCTGACGTATGCGGAATATTGTGCGCAGGGTCGGCAAGATGGAACGTGCCGCCGCGCCCGCCCAGCAGGCCCGTCTCACGGCCGAGAATCTCCGCCATCATGGGCTCAGGATCGGTGCCCCGCGCCAGCAAGTGGCCATGATTGCGGTGCGTCGTAAAGATCATGTCCGCCGGCTTCAGCGCCTGAATGGCGCCGACGCCGGTCGCTTCCTGGCCGATGTAGAGGTGGTAGTGTCCGAGAAATTTCCCGTCCTTCCAAAGCTGGAAGAGCGCCTCTTCGAACCGGCGGATCAGCAGCAGCCCTTCCAATGCCTCGAGCGCATAAGGACGCGAAATACCCTTATCCATTTACACCCTTCATCTTCATGCCCCTTGGATTCTTCCTGCGTGGCGAATGGACGGCTCGCCTGTGCAAACCGGCTCCCAACAATTTCCCTCAGGTTGCGAAGAGAGAAATGACCCATTGGCACCAACGTAGGCGGGCCTAGTCCGCCGTGTCCAGGTCGGCGGGCAAGCGGCGGAAGAAATCCCGGCATTTCGCGCGCCAGGGGCGGCAGCGATATGGATTGGCTCTTCTATAAGAATTGCCGCTGAGATGCCTGCGACTGCGCGATGGCGAGTCCGCGGGCATTTCGCCCTTTCAAGGATCGCGCGACGCCGAGTAGCTCTTCGATGGCCTTCACGCTCACGCGCGCGGTCCGTTTCCGAGAGACAGGCCTGGAATGGAAGGCGCGTTTAATATTCGAACTATCGAGCATTTTCAGACCGCGCCCTCGCCCACGAAAATATCTTTCATCGAAAGGCTTTCTGCGATCATGGACTGTTCGACTAGATAGGTCATGAGCGCGTCCAACGTGCGGCGATTGGACTGTAGGCCGTAGGGCCAGAAGTCTTCCCCGAACAGAGCGGTCAGCGATTCGATCTCCGGACGGACCCAGGGCAACATGTAAGGGGACGCGCCGCGCTCGCGCAGCCGCTTCATGGCCAGATCCTTCGCTGCGCAAAAGGCCTTGTAGAGACTGCGCGCGACGAAGGGATGCCGCTCATGGATGTCGCGACGCAGCCCGACCGCGTGCATGATCGGGAATATCCCCGTGCGGCGATAGTAGTCGCGCTCGACGTTCTCGTAATCGGGAAACAGGCGTTCGACGTCCGGATGCCGCCCCAAGGACGAGGGCAGCCTCGCCCCGATCATCGCCGCGATCTCGTTCGTCTCCAGCAGACTGTTCAGCGACTTTCCGGACTGGTTGTTCTCGATCGGCAAGTCCTTCAGCAGCGGCATGACGGTCGGATCGCCGAACTGCCCCGCATGTTCGGGGCTGCCCTGCACCCAGCGGATCTTCGACAGGTCCACCCCATGGTCGTGCTGCAGCAGCCCGCGGATGTAGACGGCCGCGCTGATCGTGTAGAGCGACACCCCGACCCGCTTGCCTTCCAGGTCCTTGGGCGAGCCTATGCCTGCCTTCTTGTTGACGGCGATGAAGCCATGCCGGAACGTCCGCGCCGGAAACACAGGCAGGGCGACGAACCGCCGCTCGCCGGCGGCGATCTGCGTCATGTATTCCGAACAGGAGATTTCGCAGGCCTCGAAGCCGTCGCCCTTCGCCATGCGGTCGAAGATGTCGCGCGGGTCTTCGTTGACCTCGAAGCGCAGATCGACGCCCTCGGGCTTCACCTCGCCGGTATAGAGCGGCAGCAGGTGGTCATAGAGCCCTGAAACCAGCGTGATCGGCAGATCTGTCATCGGCATTCCGTCACACCGGACGAAGGCGCGCCGCCAAGGCGGCGCGCCTTCGGCCATACAAGGCTTACGGCAGATAGCCGCGCTGAATCCAGAACTTCTCGGCGGCCGGATGCATCGGGACGTCCATCGGCGTGTCTATGGTGTCGCGGCACATCATGTGAAGCGGCAATGGCCCCTCGCCCTGCCAGGGAATGAGATGCTTGCGGTCGTCCAATGCCTTGCAGATGCGCGTGATGAGCTCGTCGTCCTCGTCCTCGTGCACGAAGATCGGCCAGCCGCTGAAATCCAGCGTCAGCAGGTCCTGCTTGAGCCTGGGAAATTCCTTCTGGCGCAGCCAGGCGCGGCGATAGCCCATGACCTCCAGCTTCTGCACGGTCGATTCAGCCAGGGGCAGGATCGTCATGCCCGCCTCGATGGCCTCGTCGACCCAGACGTTGGACGCCTCGTCGAAGATGGCGTTGCACTTGCCGCTGACGAAATCGGCGAACTTCGGGCCGTTCGGATAGGGCAGCAGCCCCTCCTGGGTATATTCGCCGCCCCAGGAAATCACGTCCTCGCGCGAGAACCCGGCAGCCTTCATGACGTCGTCGATCATGTAGTGCAGCCAGTGGTCCTTCTGGCCGCGCCCGGCGATCTTCAAGGGGAAGCGCTTGTTCGGGATTTCCTCGAAGGAGGTGATGCCCGTGTCCGGGCGCACCGCAAGGACCAGATGGTCGTAGGACGGGATCACGCCGATGGTGCGGACAGGCTGCGGCCTGTCGAAGATGCCCTTCCCCCGGTAGGCCAAGGTCAACGCCGACGACGGATTGATGATGGCCAGCGCGACCTCCCGCTTGGCGATCGCGTCGACGCCCTCGATGGTGCTGGAGCCGAAAAGCGCGAGCGGCCAGTCGTCGGCGCCCTGCACGCGCAGCAGCACCTTCGCCTGGTTGTAGCGCTGGTTTCTGTCCGCAACCAGTTCCGAGGCTATCTCCAGGACGACGCGGGACCGCGTCGTCATCGGCGTCGCATGCACGGGCTTGATCAGCATTCTACGGATCCTCGTTGACAAGGGGACTGCGCGGGGCAGCCTATTGGTTCGGCGTCTCCAGTTCGCGCACGGCGCGTTCGACGATGTTCTGCGGCGTGGCATAAATATCGGTCACGAACTTCGCGACATCCGGGCCGGAGGTGAACTGTATGTCGAGCTTGAGCCGGGCTGCCTCGGACAGGAATTCCGGATCCTTGCTCAGGTCGATGAAGGCCTTCTGCAGCGTCTCCGCCGTCTTCGCCGGGATGTCGGGAGGCGCCAGGAACGGGCGGCCAAGGTTCTGCTTGGCGAGGGCCAGCTCCAGCACCTTGCGGTCCTCTTCGCTCTTCACGTAGTCCATCAGGAAGGGCACGCCCTGCAGGTCGGGCTCCGGCTTGGAGGTGATCTGCATCAGCATGCGGACCTGGTTGTTCTTGATCCACTCCGACTTGGTCGCCTTCAGGCTGTCCAGCCCGATGCCGACCACGCCGTCCACCTCGCCGCGCTCCATGGCCAGGAACACCTCCGTGGTGCCGGGATAGCTGCCGATCACCTTGAATTTCGTGCCGATGATCTTGTTCAGGAAGTTCGGCATCACGTCGACGCCGGCGGCGGCGCCGACGATGACTTCCTTGTCGAACAGGTCCTGGACGCTCTTGAAGGGCGTCGCATGCCAGACGATGATCACGTTGCCCAGGAAGTTGAGGTTGCCGAGCCAGGTGAACTGCCGGGCGTCGAAGCGGCCCTGCGCGTTGCCGAGGAGCGGCTGGAAGATCGCCGTGCCGGGCACGGTCGCGATCACCGAGCCGTCCTTGGGCGCGATGTTGTAGAGCCAGTTGCTCGCGACGATGCCGCCGGCGCCGGCCATGTTCTTGACGATCACGCTCGGCCGCGAAGGCAGCATGCGCGGCAGATGCATCGAAACCAGGCGGCCATACGTGTCATAGCCGCCGCCTACGCCCGTGCCCACGACCAGCGACAGCGACTGCATGGCGTCCCGCTGCTGCGCATGAGACGGCGCCGACAGAGACATGCTGGCTGCCAGCAAACAGAACGCACCCCAGAATCGTTTCATCGTCCCCGTCCCCATTGTTCGATTTTTTATGGCTTGTCAGTACGCGCGTCGAAGCCGGCCTCAGTGCGGCGGCTTGTACGGAAAGTAGTCGACCAGCGTTTCGGGCGCGAAAAGCTCTTCCGGCGACAGCCGGCGCTTCGACAGCCCCTGTTCGAAGTGGTAGCGCAGGAAGGCGTCGACCGCCTTGAAGTTGCGATCGAGGCCGTAGGGCCACAGGTCCTCGCCGAGGACTTCCCTGTTTTCCTCCAGATGCGCGGTCAGCCAAGGCACCATCATCAGGCGGTGCATGTTCTTCTCCTGCGACACGTAGTAGTCGTAGGCGTGCCGCTTGGATTCCTTCATCGCCTTGTAGAGAGACTGCGCGACCCAGCGGTGCTCTTCGTAGATGTCGCGGCGCACCACCATCGTGTGCATGATCGGGAAGATGCCGGTCTTGCGGTAATAGGCGCGCTCGACGTCCTTGTAGTCGGAGAAGAGCCGGCGGACCGTGCCGTTCCTCTTGAGGAACGACGGCGGGACGATGGCGGAGTAAAGCGCGTCGATCTCGCCGGATTCGAGCATCGCATCCAGCGTCTGGTCCGGGCCGAGCTGCTCGACCTTGATGTGCGACGGCGGCGGAAAAGGCGCGAACTCGCGCGCCGTGGTCTTGTCGAGGCGGCCGACGTAATAGGTGACGCTGTCGATCGGCACGCCGTATTCGTCGCTCATGATGCCGCGCGCCCAGATGGCGGCGTCATGGCCGTAGGCGAACAGCTCGCCGACCTTCTTGCCCTTCAGGTCCTTCGGCTCGCGGATGCCGCTCTTCTCGCTGACGTAGATCGCCGCATGGCGGAAGGAGCGCGACGGAAAGACCGGAATCGCGACGAAGGGCGGCTTCTCCAGCTGCGCCGTGCTCACGTAGAACTTCATGCCCATCTCGGAGCAGTCGAACTCGTTGAACTGCACCATCCGCTGAAAGGTTTCGGCGGGAAATACGGTGAGATAGGTCAGGTCGACGCCTTCCGGCTTGACCAGGTTCTCACGCAGCGCGCGCGTATGCGCGTAGTTGTCGCAGGCAAACGTCAGCTGCAAGTTGGGCATGGTCTTCTCCCTGCGCGCGCCGACGCGGCGCACATTTTTCGCCCGCATTCAGGTGCGGGGCTTGTTGCGTGCAGTTTACTAAGCTTCCTAAGTTAGACAAGTCCAAAAATTCCGCTCTATACCTGACTTAATAAGGAAAAATAGACGGAGACGTTGCCGTCACAAACTTAGCTTGCTATGTATTAGCCGCTTCGACCGGTTGGGAGGCCGTCATGACCACTGCCCCGAAAGACCAGACAGACCTCATAGAGGCGCTGGACAAGATGAGCCTCGCGGCCCTGTGGGTGCTCGCGAAGCGCCAGGCCTCGCCCCAGCCCTATCAGGCGGAGCCGGCCATCCATTGGCGCTGGGACGACCTGACGCCGCTCATCGAGCGGGCCCTGTCGGAAGTCGGCATGGAAGACGCGGAACGTCGCGTGCTCATGCTCAGCAATCCGGCGTTCAAGCCCGCCGTGCAGACCACGCGCAACCTCATCGCCGCCGTCCAGATCCTGCGGCCCGGCGACCAGGCTCAGCCGCACCGCCATTCGGCCGCCGCCATCCGCATGATTCTTGAGGCCGAAGGCGGCCATACGTCCGTCGACGGCAAGAACTTCCAAATGGGCGCCGGCGACCTGATCCTGACCCCGGCCTGGACGTGGCACGGCCACGTCAACCCGACCGACAAGCCGGTCATGTGGATCGACGGCCTCGATTCCCCCTTCGTGCGCGGGGCGCTCGACGCCTTCTTCTTCGAGCATCACCCGCCGGCCGGCGCGCTCGACGGCCCGCATGTCCCCGCCGACCGCCTGGCTTGGGCGGAAAGCGGGCTGGTCGCCGCCGGCCACTCCCCCGACGCCGCGCCCTTCTCGCCGAAAATCCACTATCCCTGGAATGCGACCGCCGCCGCATTGGACGACATGCGCCCGCGCGCCGACCAGTCGACGCTCCTGCGCTACGTCAACCCGCAGAACGGCGGCGCCGTCACGCCGACCCTCGACTGCTTCATGCTGCGGCTCCGCGCCGGCCATGAAACCGCACCGTCCCGCAGCACTGCCAACGCCGTCTGCGTCGTGGTCGAGGGCGAAGGCCAGTCCACCGTCGGCGACAAGACGTTCGCGTGGAAGAAGAACGACGTCTTCACGGTCCCGCACTGGACCCAGGCGACCCACCGCTCCGCCGAAAAGGCCTCCCACCTCTTCCTGATGACCGATCGGGAGATCTATCGCCGCCTCGGGCTGCTGCGAGACGAACCGCAAATCTGAACAAGGTATCCTCGAAATGGACGTGATCATCATCGGCGGCGGCATCGGCGGCCTGACGCTCGCCTTGGCGCTGCACCGGAAAGGCATTCCCTGCCGGGTGTTCGAGGCCGCCCCTGAAGTGAAGCCCCTGGGCGTCGGGATCAACCTGCTGCCCCACGCCGTGCGCGAGCTGGCCTCGCTCGGGCTGAGCGAAAGGCTCGCCGCCTGCAGCGTCGAGACCCAGGAGGTCTGCTTCTACACGCGCCACGGCCAGCTGGTCGACCAGGAGCCCCGCGGGCGCTTCGCCGGTTACGAATGGCCGCAGATCTCCATCCATCGCGCCGACCTTCACCGCGTCCTGCTGGACACCGTCATCGAACGGCTGGGGCCGGACGCGGTCACGCTCGACCATCGCTGCGTCAGAACCGAGCAGAACGGCAAAGGCATCACGGCCTTCTTCGTCGACCATGCGGGCCAGGCGCTGCCGCCCGTCGCCGGTTCCGTGGCCATCGCCTGCGACGGCCTCCACTCCGCCGTGCGGGCGCAGATGCATCCCGACGAGCCGCCGCCGATCGAGCATGTCACCATGTCCTATCGCGGGGTGACGCGCTGGCCCGCCTTCCTGACCGGCAGCAGCATGGTCTATGTCGGCACCTACGACACCGGCAAGCTGGTGATCTATCCGATCCGCGACAACGTCGACGCCGAAGGGCGCCAGCTGATCAACTGGGTCATCGAGATCGTCAAGAAGGGCGACCAGGTGCAGGATTGGGGGCGCGCGGCCAGCATCGACGACTGCATCGGCCCATTCGAGGACTGGACGTTCGACTGGCTCGACATCCCCGCCCTGATCCGCGCGTCGGACAGGATCATCCCCTACCCCAACCTCGACCGCAATCCGCTGCCCTACTGGAGCGTCGAGCGCCTGACCCTGCTGGGCGACGCCGCGCACCCCATGCTGCCGCGCGGCTCGAACGGCGCGGCGCAGGCCATCCTCGACGCGACGGCGTTGGCGGGCCTCCTCGACGACGAGAAGGATCCCGTCGTCGCGCTGAAGCGCTACGAGGCGATGCGCCTGCCCGCGACGGCCAACGTGGTGTTGACCAACCGGGAGCGTTCGCCGGACGCCATCCTGCGCGTGGTCGAGCAGCGGACCGGCGGCAAGCCGTTCGCGCATATCGACGATGTGATTTCGCGCGAGGAAATCTCGGAATGGCAGGAAAACTACAGAAAGGTTGCGGGCTTCCAGCGCAACACTCAGGATACGGCCCGATAGTGGAGCCGATTTCCGAAAGCGTCAGAACGTGAGAAAAGCCAAAGCCCCCGCGAAGATGCCGCTCAAGAAGAGCGCCGCCCCCGCGAAGCCCCGCAGCGACAGGCCCCCGGCTTCATACAAGGTGATGCTGTCGTCGAAGGACGAGGCCGCTTCCCAGGGCAAGGTCGACGGCGAGGTCGCCTTCGTCATTTCGGAAAGCATCGCGCATCTCACGGTGGTGACGGCGCGCCTGTTCGACCGGACGCTTTCCAGCCGCCTGAAGAACTTCGACATTCCCATCGGCCAGTGGCCCTTCCTGCTATTCCTGTGGGCCAACGAGAACCTGTCGCAGCGCCAGCTGAGCCAGCGCATGGCCATCGAGGAATCGACCGTCGCCGGCACGATCAGCCGCATGGAGCGCGACGGGCTGATCGTCCGCACGCCCGCCCCCGATAACCTGCGGCGCAACCAGCTGAAGCTGACGAAGCGTGGCTGGCAGCTGAAGGAGCAGCTGCTGGCGGAAAGCCGTGGCGTCGTGGAAATGGCGACCCAGGACATGTCTGAGATGGAAATCGCCTTCCTCAAGACCCTGCTGCGCAAGGTGCAGTCAAATTTAACTGATAAAAGCTCTCCGGCCCTTCCAAAGGCCTAGCAGTCCGACGAAGCACATTCGCGACCAACGGAATTTTCCTTGGCGCCCAAATGCCGGGGCGTCACCCACCTTTTGTGGCGTTCTTCTCATGAGGCGCCACCCGCGAAAGCGCGAATGGAGACGCTCGGCCAAAACTGGCCGTACTTTCGCGGCAGAAATTATCTCTGGGTCACGCGCGCATGAAAAAGCCCGCCATTCGGCGGGCTTTTTGGCAGTTTCGCGGCGAAATCTCCGAGAGATGCGCGCACTGCGGACTAGTTGGCTGTGCGGACAGTCTTTATCGAACTCGTCTCCACCCACAAATTCGCTGCTAACAGGGTATTTACAGCGAATTTTTGCGATCCTTACCTCTTTAACCCGTCAATTTGCCTTCTAACCTTATGATCAATAAAAGTTTTGGCTATTTCGCGCCAAGGCAAAAACAGCGAATCTAATTCGCGGTTCAGCGAAGTAATCCAGGCCGATCAGGCATTCGCTAGAGGAAGCAAAGGGACTTAAAAAGAAAGTTCCCGCCTCAAGGCCCCGAAAGTCTGTCGCCAAAACATGTCCGACAACAGCTTAGAAGTGCAAGGAACCGCGACCCACCCAGCATATGGCGCTGTCTATTTGCAGGGGGCGACGATTCTCGCCGGATCGACCGGCAACACCGTGGTCGCCAGGGAGGCATGCCGTTCTACCTTTGGTAGTGGCAGTGGCACTGTCGGCTTCACCAATGTTCCGGCATGCATCATACAGTGACCGCGTTGCGGCTGAGGTCGCCGAAAGGCGCGGCATGCTGGCCCGCATGGTGGCCTGATCAATATCGCCGACCGCTGATGCCATTGGCCGCGTCCCGGACGCTGGCGCGCAGCGAACTCGCCAAAGTCGGGGCGACTTTACCTGTTTTTGGATCGCGCGTTGGCGACGCTTAGCGGGGACAGCCACCGGTTCCTCCTGACAGTTCAGACGGAGAGATAAATTGCTCCGTGAAGGCCTATTTTTTCTTAGCGACCTTCTTTTTCCCAGCTTTCTTGGCACCCGACCTTTTTTTGGGTGCGACCTTTTTGCCCTTCTTGCGGGCCTCCGAGAGACCAATGGCGATTGCCTGCTTGCGGCTCGTCACCGCACCGCCTCGTCCGCCCTTGCCACGTTTTAATTTGCCCTTTTTGGCCCGCTTGACCGCACGTTTAACATCAGCATTTGAACCTTGGCTTTTTGGCATTGTTGTTTTCTCCATTCGCCGTCCGCAGTCGCGATAATCCGCAAAAAAACACGCAACGGAGTCTTAACGCCAAAAGTTGCAACTGGTTCTTGAAGCAGAAGCTAATTCGAACCCGCTTCGAGAGGTGACTGGACGTAAAATGAGCACGACGTCGCTCTCGCAGATGTCATCATTCAGCGCTTTAGTCCGACAATATTCAGGCAGACAATGTGCTCGGATTATTCGACGGCAGAAAACAGGATGTCCTATGGAACTTGCGATGATCGGCTTGGGACGCATGGGGGCTAACATGGCCGAACGGCTAATCCGCGGTGGCCATGCGGTGGTCGGCTTTGATCCGAAGCAGGAAGCACGTGCCGAGATCGAGACAAAGGGCGCCAAGTCCGCCGGTTCCCTGCCAGAGCTGGTTTCCAAATTAAAGAGCCCGCGCATCCTCTGGCTGATGGTGCCCGCCGGCGAAATCACCGATAACACCATCTCCGATTTATTCCCGCTGCTGCGGGCCGGCGACATCCTGATCGACGGCGGCAATTCCAATTACAAGGACACCCTACGGCGCGCAAAGACGATGGCCGAAAAGCAAATTGACTACGTCGACTGCGGCACTAGCGGCGGCATATGGGGCCTTGCCGAAGGGTACAGCATGATGATTGGCGGCGACGCGGCTGTCGTCAAGCGCCTGCGTCCGATCTTCGAATCCCTCGCGCCGGCGGCCGACCGAGGCTGGGGCCGCGTGGGCCCCGTCGGGGCCGGCCATTTCACCAAGATGGTTCACAACGGCATCGAGTATGGGCTCATGCAGGCCTATGCCGAGGGATTCTCGATCATGGAGCACAAGGCCGAATTCGGGCTCGACCTACATCAGATCGCGGAGGTCTGGCGCCATGGCAGCGTCGTACGCTCATGGCTGCTCGATTTGACTTCGGCCGCCCTGGAACATAATCCGAAGCTTGCCGGCATCGCGCCCTATGTCGCCGATTCCGGGGAGGGCCGCTGGACCGCCGCGGAGGCCATCGACCTCGACGTTCCTGCCCCAGTGATTACCCTGTCGCTTCTGGAGCGCTTGCGTTCGCGCGACAAAGACTCGTTCTCAGACAAGCTCCTGTCGGCGATGCGCAATCAGTTCGGCGGGCACGAAATCAAGAAAGAATGAGCCTCCCAATTAACGCCAAGGCAGCTCAAGCCGTGCATTGGCATGAACTGCCCAATCTGCAGGCCCTGCAGAAGGCTGCCTTGCAGCGCATCCTCGATGCCGCCGCACGGGCCATCGCGACGCGGCAGGCCTTTCATATCGTTTTGTCGGGCGGCAATACGCCAAGACCCATCTATCAGATGCTCCGCCTCCAGAAGACCGACTGGTCAGCCTGGCATGTCTATTTCGGCGACGAACGGGCCGCGCCACGCGACGACAAAGAGCGCAATTCCCAGATGGCGAAGGAAACATGGCTCGATCATGTGCCAATTCCAGCTCCGCAGGTTCACGTGATCCCGGCTGAACAAGGTGCGGCGCACGCGGCGGCAGCCTACGCTGAGGTCTTGCGGCATGTCGGCGATTTCGACCTGGTGTTGCTTGGGCTCGGCGAGGACGGCCACACCGCAAGTCTCTTTCCCGGCCACGACTGGGGCGCGGCGCCGGAATCGCCTGATGTGCTGGCGGTCTTTAATGCCCCCAAGCCTCCGCCGGAAAGGGTTTCCCTGAGTGCGCGGCGCCTGACCCAAGCCCAAGCGGTCCTGTTCATCGTCGAAGGCGACGCCAAGGCCGCCGCCGTGGCGCAATGGCACGCCGGGAGTCCCTTGCCTGCAAGCGCCATACGGCCCGCAGCCGGCGTCGACGTGCTTGTAACCGCCGAATCGCTGGAACCGCAGATTCCGTAAGCGCATTTATTCGGCTGCACCATGGCCCTGCAGCAAAGCTCGGGCTCGCCGGCAAACCTCGTCGACGGTGAAGCCGTATTCGCGCAGCAGCACGTCTGCGGGGGCCGAGGCGCCGAAGCGGTCTATGCTCACCACATCGCCCATGTCGCCGACGTAGCGGTGCCAGCCCTGGGATGCGCCGGCTTCGACGGCAAGCCGCGCGCGCACCGTGAGGGGAATGATGGCTTCGCGTTTTGCCCTGGGCAAGGCGTCGAATAGGTCCCAGCTCGGCATCGACACGCAGCGCACGGCGATGTTCTCGCCCTGCAGCCGCTCGGCCGCCGCCAAGATCAGGCTGACTTCTGAACCGCTGGCGATGAGCACGAGCGTCGGCTTTCCAGCCGGCGCATCGGCGAGGATGTAGGCCCCCTGCCGCAGTCCCTCGGCAGAGGCGTACCGCGCGCGATCGAGCGTCGGCAGGTTCTGCCGGCTTAACACCAGAAGAGTCGGGCGATTCTGGGTCTCTAGGGCGACTTGCCAGGCGACCGCTGTCTCGTTGGCGTCGCCGGGGCGAATCACCGTCAGGTCCGGAATTGCGCGCAGCCCCGCCAGCTGTTCCACCGGCTGATGCGTCGGCCCATCCTCGCCGAGCGCGATGCTGTCATGGGTGAAGACATGCACGACGTGAAGCCCCATCAGCGCCGCCAGCCGGATCGGCGGGCGCATGTAGTCGGAAAAGATCAGGAAGGTTGAGCCGTAGGGGATGGCGCCGCCATGGGCGGCGATGCCGTTGGCCACGGCGCCCATGGCATGCTCTCGCACGCCGAAATGCAAATTGCGCCCGGCAAAGCTCCAGCCCGCGCTGTCCGAGCCTTGATGGTCGTCGTCCGGTCCGATCGGCGGATTGAAGTCGCCAAACCCCTTCAAGTTCGTGAAGGTGGAAGGATCCAGGTCCGCGGAACCGCCGGTCAGGGCCGGCAGCCGAGGCGCGATGGCGTTGAGCACCTTGCTCGCGGCGACGCGCGTCGAAAGGCCCTTGGCGTCGGCCGGAAAGACGGGGATGTCCGTATTCCAGCCTGCCGGCAATTCGCCTGCGAGGCTGCGGCGCAGCTCCTCGGCCAAATCCGGAAACGCCTGGCCGAAGGCCGTCATGCGGTCGTTCCATGCCGCCTCCTCCCGCGCCCCATTCGCCAGCGCCAGGCGGAAATGTGCCAAGGCCGGCTCCGGAACGAGAAACGGCGGCTCCAGCGGCCATCCGAGCTTCTGCTTGGTCAGGCGCACCTCGTCGACTCCCAGCGGCGAGCCATGCGCCTCGAAGCTGTCCTGCTTGTTCGGCGAGCCATAGCCGAGGTGCGTGCGCACCAGGATCAGCGACGGGCGCGTCGTTTCTTTCCGCGCAGCCTGCAACGCGGCCTCGATCGCTGCGAGATCGTTTCCGTCCGTAATCGAGAGCGTGTGCCAGCCGTAAGCTTCGAACCGGCGCGCGCGGTCTTCCGAAAAGGCAATGTCGGTGCCGGCGGACAACGTGACGCCATTGTCGTCATAGAGGCAGGTCAGCTTGCCGAGCTGCAGATGGCCCGCCAGCGACGCCGCCTCGGCGGCCACGCCTTCCATCAAGTCGCCGTCGCTCACGATCGCATAGGTCGCATGGTCGACCACCGTGAAACCTGGCCTGTTGTAGCGCGCCGCCAGCTGCGCTTCGGCGATCGCCATGCCGACCGCATTGGCCAGGCCTTGCCCCAGGGGCCCTGTAGTCGTCTCGACCCCAGCCGTGTGGCCACGCTCCGGATGGCCCGGGGCCTTGCTGCCCCATTGACGGAATTGCTTGATGTCGTCCAGCGACAGGTCATAGCCCGTCAGGTGCAGGAGGCTATAGAGCAGCATCGAGCCATGGCCCGCCGACAGCACGAAGCGATCACGGTCGGCCCAAGCGGGATTCCTCGGGTTGTGCTTGAGCAGCTTGGTCCATAGCGCATAGGCCATGGGCGCGGCGTCGAGCGGCATGCCGGGATGGCCGCTATTGGCCTTCTGCACGGCGTCGACGGAGAGAAACCGGATGGTGTCAATGCAGAGCCGGTCGAGGTTGTCGGTTTCTAGCATGGGGAAGTCTCCTCGGCCTTGGGATCGTGCCAGCTTTCGTCATGCGCGATGAGGGATGCGGCCGCGTCCGGCCCCCAGGTTCCTGGCGCATATTCGGCGACGGGCGTCGCGTCTCCGAGGACCGGATCGACGATCCCCCATGCCAGCTCGACGATGTCGTCGCGCGTGAACAGGGTGCCGTCGCCCTGCAGGGCATCGCCCAAGAGCCGCTCGTACGGCAAATGCTCGCCATTCATCAGGTGGCGCGCGACGAGCTCCGCGTTCTCGCCCTGCATATGCTCGCCCGAACGCTTGACGCGCGCACCTGCCGAGATCACCACTTCGGGGCTCAGTCGAAAGCGAAAATAATTCGCCGGCGTCGGCTGGACGTCGTCAAATATCGCCAAAGGCGGGTGCTTGAGCGTGACGATAACTTCGGTCGCGTTGATCGGCATGCGCTTGCCGGCACGAACATAGAACGGCACGCCTGCCCAGCGCGATGTGTCTATTTCCAGCCGCAGGGCGGCGAAGGTCTCGACCTGAGAATCCGCCGCCACGCCCTTTTCATCTCGATAGCCTTGAAACTGGCCGCGGACGACATGACTCGGGTCGAGCGGCCGCATCCCGCGAAAAAGCCGCAGTTTCTCGATCCGCATAGCGGCGGGGTCGTGGCCAACCGGGGCATCCATCGCAAGAAGGGCGATCACCTGCAGCAGATGGTTCTGCACAACGTCGCGGATCGCGCCGACCTCTTCGTAAAAGCGGCCACGGCCCTGCACGCCGAACTGCTCGGCCATGGTAATCTGGACGTTGTCGATGTAATTCCTGTTCCAGATCGGCTCGAGAAAGGCATTGGCGAAACGGAAATACAGCAGGTTCTGCACCGCCTCTTTCCCGAGATAATGGTCGATGCGAAACACCGACGATTCGGGAAAGACTTCGTGCAGCGTGCGATTGAGCGCCCGTGCGGAGGCGAGGTCGCGGCCAAACGGCTTCTCGACCACCACCCGCGCCCCCGACGCGCAG
>DASYCO010000030.1:0-31428 GCA_036500145.1 Alphaproteobacteria bacterium
GAGAGATCCTCTGCGACGCGCCATGCGTTTCTGATATGTCAGCAAGCTGCCGCTGCGGGTGGTCCCGCCCGGCGCGGCCGACTAGTTTCACTACGGCCCGCTTCATTCTGCCAGCTTCTTCCGAAGGCTCGCCCGATGGCAAAACCCGCAAGACCCCTTTCTCCGCACATCTCGATCTACAGCTGGAAGTTCACCATGCTGCTGTCGATCCTGCATCGCGCGACCGGCCTCGCGCTCGCGGTCGGCGCGCTGCTGCTGGTCTACTGGCTGGCCGCCGCCGCCGGCGGGCCCGAGAGCTTCGCCACCGCGCAGGGGCTGATCGGATCCTGGTTCGGCATGCTGGTGTTGCTGGGCTTCAGCTACGCGTTGTTCTTCCATCTCTGCAACGGCATCCGCCATCTCTTCTGGGACGCCGGCTACGGCTTCCAGCTCGAGACCGCCTGGGCCAGCGCGCTGGCCACCGTCAGCGTCTCGATCGGCCTCACCGCCGTCGCCTGGATCGCCGGCATCAGCTTCATGGGGGGCCTCTAATGTCCGCGTCCAACTCCAATTCCACGGGGCCGATGCGCAGCGCGCTCGGGCGCGTGCGCCATCTCGGCTCCGCCAAGGAAGGCGTGCAGCACTGGTGGGCGCAGCGCCTGACCGCCGTCGCCCTGGTGCCGCTGCTGCTCTGGTTCGTCGCCTCGATCGCCTGGCTCGCCGGCGCCGACCGCGCCGCCTTCGTCGGCTGGGTCGCCCAGCCGCTCAACGCCATCCTCATGGTCGTGCTGCTCGCGGCCGGCTTCCACCACATGCAGCTCGGCCTGCAGGTCGTGATCGAGGACTACGTGCACGGCGAGGGCGCGAAGCTCGCGTCGATCGTCTTCGTCAAATTCGCGGCGCTGCTCTTCGCGCTCGTCGGCATCTTCGCCGTCCTCAAGATCGCTTTCGGGGCCTAAGTCCATGTCGAAGTCTTACGAGATCATCGATCACGCCTACGACGTCATCGTCGTGGGCGCCGGCGGCGCCGGCCTGCGCGCGACCCTCGGCATGGTGGCGGCGGGCTTCCGCACCGCCTGCATCAGCAAGGTCTACCCGACGCGCAGCCACACGGTCGCGGCGCAGGGCGGCATCGGCGCCGCGCTCGGCAACCTCGACGGCGACAACTGGAAATTCCACATGTACGACACGGTCAAGGGGTCCGACTGGCTCGGCGACCAAGACGCGATCGAATACATGTGCCGCAACGCCATCGACGCGGTGATCGAGCTCGAGCATTTCGGCGTGCCCTTCTCGCGCACGCCCGAAGGCAAGATCTACCAGCGCCCGTTCGGCGGCCACACGCTCGACTTCGGCAAGACCATGGCGCGCCGCGCCTGCGCCGCCGCCGACCGCACCGGCCACGCCATCCTGCACACGCTCTATCAGCAGTGCCTGAAGCACAAGGCCGAGTTCTTCTCCGAATACATCGCCCTCGACCTGCTGCAGGACGCCGAAGGCGGCGTCGGCGGCGTCATGGCCTGGTGCCTGGAAGACGGCGCGATCCATCGCTTCCGCGCCCAGATGGTGGTGTTCGCCACCGGCGGCTACGGCCGCGCCTACTTCTCCTGCACCTCGGCGCACACCTGCACCGGCGACGGCGGTGCCATGGCGCTGCGCGCCGGCATTCCGCTGCAGGACATGGAGTTCATCCAGTTCCACCCGACCGGCATCTACGGCTCGGGCTGCCTGATCACCGAGGGCGCGCGCGGCGAAGGCGGCTACGTGACGAACTCGGAAGGCGAGCGCTTCATGGAGCGCTACGCGCCGACCGCGAAGGACCTCGCCTCGCGCGACGTCGTGTCGCGCTCGATGGCGATCGAGATCCGCGAAGGCCGCGGCGTCGGCCCGAAGAAGGACCACATCCACCTGCACCTCGAGCACATCGACCCGAAGGTGCTGCACGAGCGCCTGCCCGGCATCTCCGAGACGGCGAAGATCTTCGCCGGCGTCGACGTGACGAAGGAGCCGATCCCCATCCTGCCGACCGTGCACTACAACATGGGCGGCATCCCGACGAACTACCACGCCGAAGTCATCCGCCCGAAGGGCGGCGACAAGGACGCCATCGTCCCCGGCCTGATGGCCGTCGGCGAGGCGGCCTGCGTGTCGGTGCACGGCGCCAACCGCCTCGGCACCAACTCGCTGCTCGACCTCGTGGTGTTCGGCCGCGCCGCCGCCTTGCGCGTCGCCGACACCTACAAGCCGGGCGCCACGCTCAAGACGCTGCCGGCCGACGCCCACGAGCCGGCGCTGGAGCGCCTCGAGCGCATCCGCAACGCCAACGGCAAGACGCTGACCGCCGACATCCGCCTCGAGATGCAGAAGACCATGCAGAACAACTGCGCGGTGTTCCGCACCGCCAGCGTGCTCGCCGAGGGCAAGACGCTGATCGACAAGGCCGCCGCCTCGATGGCCGACCTCAAGGTCGTCGACAAGTCGATGGTGTGGAATTCGGACCTCGTCGAGGCCCTCGAGCTCGACAACCTGATGGGCCAGGCCGCCGTCAGCATGTACTCGGCCGAGGCGCGCCACGAGAGCCGCGGCGCCCATGCGCACGAAGACCACCCGAGCCGCGACGACGTGAACTGGATGAAGCACACGCTCGCCTACCGCGACGCCGCCGGCAAGATCAGCCTCGATTACCGTCCGGTCCACATGTACACGCTGACCGACGAGACCGAAGTGATCCCGCCGAAAGAGCGCGTGTACTAAGCGAATTCAGAGAGCACGAGGAACGTACCGATGGTTGAACTGGCTCTGCCGCGCAATTCCCAGGTCAAGGAGGGAAAGAAGTTTCCCGCCGCCCAGGGCGCGAAGACGGTCAAGACCTTCAAGATCTACCGCTGGGATCCCGACACGGGCGAGAACCCGCGCATGGACAGCTACGACATCGACCTGGACCACTGCGGCCCGATGGTCCTCGACGCGCTGATCAAGATCAAGAACGAGATCGACCCGGGCCTGACCTTCCGCCGCTCCTGCCGCGAAGGCATCTGCGGCAGCTGCTCGATGAACATCGACGGCGGCAACACGCTGGCCTGCATCAAGCCGATCGAGGAATGCAAAGGCGACGTGAAGATCTACCCGCTGCCGCACATGGACGTGGTCAAGGACCTGGTGCCCGACCTGACGCAGATCTGGGCGCAGTACGAATCGGTCGAGCCCTGGCTGCAGGCCGAGACGACGGCGCCGAGCCGCGAGCGCCTGCAGAGCCCGGAAGAGCGCGAGAAGCTCGACGGCCTGTGGGAATGCATCCTCTGCTTCAGCTGCTCGACCTCCTGCCCGAGCTACTGGTGGAACAGCGAGCGCTTCCTGGGCCCCGCCATCCTGCTGCAGGCCTACCGCTGGATCGCCGACTCGCGCGACGAGCGCACCGGCGAGCGCCTCGACAACCTCGAGGACCCGTTCCGGCTCTATCGCTGCCACACCATCATGAACTGCACGCGCACCTGCCCGAAGGGCCTCAATCCCGCCAAGGCGATTGGCGAGATCAAGAAGCTCTTGGTGGAGCGTCGCTAGTTACGTTTGCGAGAGAGAGCAAACGGAGAGGGCCGCGCAGATAGCGCGGCCCTTTTCATTTCGGCGACCTCAACGTAAACCGTCACCCTCGGACTTGATCCGAGGGTCCATCTATCCGGCGCTTAGGCATTTGAAGCATGGATGCTCGGGTCAAGCCCGAGCATGACGATCGAAGTGGCCGATGCGCGGCTACTTCGCCTGATGCTGGCGCACCCACTCGAACAAGCACACTGCCGCCGAAGCGGCGACGTTGAGCGATTCGACGCTGCCCGGCATGGGGATGCGCACGCGCAGGCCCGCGATGGCGAGCAGCGCCTGGTTGATGCCGCCGCCTTCGTTGCCGAACAGGAAGGCGCAGTCGGCGGGCAGGCCGACGCCGTAGAGCGAATGGCCCGAGGCGAGGTCGGTGGCGAGGACGCGGGCGGGTGCCGCCTGCACGATGGCGAGCAGGTCGGCGCGTTCGTGGATGGCGAGCGAGAAATGCGCGCCCATGCCGGCGCGCAGCACCTTGGGCGACCAGGCGTCGGCGCAGCCGGTGGAGAGGTAGGCGCTGCGCAGGCCGGCCGCCGCCGCCGTGCGCAGCATGGTGCCGACGTTGCCGGGATCCTGCACGTCGTCGAGCAGGATGGCGGCGCCCGCGTCATGAATGGGTGCGGGCAGGGGGATGCGCGCGATCAGGCCGGTCGGCGTCTCGACCGTGGAGAGCGCGGCCAGCATGGCCTCGGGCATGACGAGCTGCGCGCGCTCGGAAATCTGCGTCAGCAGCGCCACCGTCTCAGGATGGTCGAGCCGTTCGTCGGACACCGCCACCAGATCGGGGACGATGCCGGCGGCGAGCGCGGCCTGCAGCAGGTGCGCGCCGTCGAGGATCGCGACGCCCTCCTTGCGGCGCGCGCGCGAGTCCTGGCTCTGCTTCTTGAGCGCGTCGTAGAGCGGATTGGCGGGCGAGGTGATGCGTTTCATGGCCCCAGTCTATCCGCATCTCGCGGCCTTGACGATTCGCAGGGCAGGTTGCGCCTGCGATTCTGGACGGGGGCCGCCTGGACGTGAGAATGTGGGCGGACTACTCTCCGCGCGGTTTCCCGCTGCTTTGAAGCGTCCCGATGTCCCCGTCGTCCGCCAACGATCCGTCTGAAGCGCAAGGCCCCGTCGCGGCCCTGCGCGAGCGTCGGCGCGCCGGCCTGATCAAGCCCGATCCGGTGCAGGACCTCGCTGCCGAGAAGCTGCAGCAGCTCCACCAGGCGCTGAAGACCTACCGGCCGATGGACGCCGGCGGCGGCTTCATGGGCGCGCTGTCGCACTGGAAGTCGCGCCTCGGCCTCGCCCGGCGCGACGAGACGCCGCCCCAGGGGCTCTACATCTTCGGCGCGGTCGGGCGCGGCAAGTCCATGCTGATGGACCTGTTCTACGAGACGGCGCCGGTCGCCGCCCACCACAAGCGGCGCGTCCACTTCCATGCCTTCATGATCGAGGTGCATCAGCGCCTGCACGAGTGGCGCCAGCGCACCAAGGGCGCCGAGAGCGATCCCGTGCCGAAGCTCGCCGAGGAGATCGCGCGCCAGACCTGGCTTCTCTGCTTCGACGAATTCCAGGTCACCAACATCGCCGACGCGGCCATCCTCGGCCGCCTCTTCACGGCCCTGTTCGAGGACGGCGTGGTGGTGGTGGCGACCTCCAACCGTGCGCCCGACGACCTCTACAAGGGGGGGCTGCAGCGCGAACTGTTCCTGCCCTTCATCGCGCTGATGAAGGAGAAGCTCGACGTGATCGAGCTGAACGGCGGCGAGGACTACCGCCTGCTGCGCCTCAAGGGCATGCCGCTCTGGCATTCGCCGCTCGGCCCCGCCGCCGAGCGGGCGCTGGACGAGGCCTTCGACCTGCTGACGCAGGACGAGGAAGACGCGCCGCCGCTGTCCTCCCACGAGCGGCAGGCCGGCTTCAGGCTGCTGCCGACGCCGCCGGCCGAGCCCGCGGCGCTGATGGTGCAGGGCCGCAAGCTGGTGGTGCCGGTCTCGGCGCATGGCGTCGCGCGCTTCGCCTTTCCCGAGCTTTGCGCCCGCGCGCTGGGCGCGGCCGACTACATCGCCGTCGCCACCCACTTCCACACGCTGATCCTGTCGGGCATCCCCGAGCTCGGGCCCGACAACCGCAACGAGGCCTTCCGCTTCACCACGCTCGTCGACGCGCTCTACGAGCATAAGGTGAACCTGATCTGCTCGGCGGCGGTCGGCCCGCGCGAGCTCTATCCGGACGGCGAGTTCGCCTTCGAGTTCGAGCGCACCGTCTCGCGCCTGCTGGAGATGCAGACGGAGGAGTACCGCCAGGCCCCCCATCTGACGTGAGTTGCTGACGTAAAAGCGCTTTTCCACGTCATGTTGCGAAATTATCACGCCCCCTGGACAGAGGCGGGCGCTTGCAGTACCAACAGGACGCCTTATTTCTAGAGGAACAAGCTCCACTGTTCCGGGAGCGGCATCGGGCCGCTCCATACCCCGACCGTCGGGGGACATCGTGTCACTCGCCCGCGTCGCCGGCCATTGGGGCCAGGTCCGCGCGGGTCGGAACCGAGGCTCGCTTCTTCATGACCGACAGCTTGATCGCTCCTCCCGCCTCCACCGAGGTGCGGGGCAACCCGACCTCTCCCGCATCGCGCGCGCCGGTCGATCCGCGCCTCGACCTCGTCGCCGAGATCGGCCGCCTGCGCCGCGAGCGCAAGGCGATCATCCTGGCGCACTACTACCAGGACGCCGAGATCCAGGACGTCGCCGACTTCGTCGGCGATTCGCTCGACCTGTCGCGCAAGGCCGCCAGCACGGACGCCGACGTCATCGTCTTCTGCGGCGTGAAGTTCATGGCCGAGGTGGCGAAGATCCTGTCGCCGTCGAAGACCGTGCTGCTGCCCGACATGGCGGCCGGCTGCTCGCTGGAGGATTCCTGCAAGCCCGGCCCCTTCAAGGCCTTCCGCGACGCCCATCCCGGCTACGTCGCCGTCACCTACATCAACTGCTCGGCCGAGGTGAAGGCGCTCTCCGACATCATCGTCACCTCGTCGAACGCCGAGGCGATCATCCGCCAGATCCCGGCCGACAAGCCGATCCTCTTCGCGCCCGACCGCAACCTCGGCGCCTACCTCGCCAAGGTCACCGGCCGCGAGATGACCCTGTGGCCGGGCACCTGCATCGTCCACGAGAGCTTCGCCGAGCGCGAGCTCGCGCGGCTGAAGGCGCGCCATCCCAAGGCGCTGGTCGCCTCGCATCCGGAAAGCGCGCCGGCGGTGCTGGCCGGCTCCGACCATGTCGGCTCGACGCGCTCGATCCTGGAATATGTTCTCAAGTCGCCCGCCGAGGAGTTCATCATCGGCACCGACGCCGGCATCATCCACCAGATGCGCAAGCAGGCGCCGCACAAGCGCTTCATCGCGATTTCCGGCACCGAAGGGCCCTGCGCCTGCAACGCCTGCCCCTTCATGGCGCTGAACACGGTCGAGAAGCTCTACCTGGCGCTGCGCGACATGACGCCGCGCCTCGAGCTGGCCGAGCCGCTGCGCCAGGCGGCGCTGCTGCCGCTCGAGCGGATGCTCGCCATGTCGAGCGCGATCCCGGCGCCCGCCGAGACGCCAACTCGTTAACTTTCGCTTCCTTCCCCTGCGGCGGCCCTCCTAGAGCGGCCGCCGCTTCTCCATCAGCAGGACCTTTCCGATGCAGTTGAACCGCGCCGAAGTCGAACAGTTCATCGACCGCGCCCTGGCCGAGGACGTTGGCCGCGGCGACCTGACGAGCAACGCCACCATTCCCGAAGGCACCCAGTTCAAGGTCGCCATGGTCTCGCGCCAGGAAGTGGTGGTCTGCGGCATCGGCATCGCCATGGCCGTGTTCAAGCGCGTCCTGCCGCAGCTCGAGTGCAGCCCGCTGGTCAAGGACGGCGACAAGGTCGGCCCCAAGACGGTGCTGGCCCGCATCGAGGGCGACGCGCGCGCCATCCTCGTCGCGGAACGCACCGCCCTGAACATCCTGCAGCACCTTTCCGGCATCGCGACCATGACGCGGCGCTACGCCGAACTGGTCGAAGGAACGGGCGCCACGCTCATCGACACCCGCAAAACCATCCCCACGCTGCGCAATTTAGCCAAATACGCCAGTTACATGGGTGGCGCGCGCAACCACCGCATCCGCCTCGACGACGGCGTTTTGATCAAAGACAACCATATCGCCGCCTGCGGCAGCCTGACGTCGGCCGTCCAGCGTGCCAAACGCGCAACACCCGCCCTCACCATCGTCGAGGTGGAGTGCGACACCCTCGACCAGGTGCGCGAGGCGGTCGCCGCGGGCGCCGGGATGATCCTGCTCGACAACATGGAGGCGGCGACGATGAAGGAGGCGGTGAAGATCGCCGACGGCCGCGCCGTGCTCGAAGCGTCGGGCGGCATTACCCTGGAAACCATACGCGACAAGGCTTCCAGCGGCGTCGACTTCGTCTCCGTGGGTCGCATGACTCAGTCCGCGCCGGCCGTCGACATCGGTCTCGACTACGGAGTCTGAGGCGCGCTTCGCTCGTCGCGCGCATGCGCGGCGAGCGAACCAAATGAGTCGCCGCGCGTTCGCCGCGACGCGAAAACGAATCGAAAAACGAATCGAAAGACCTCTTCGGAGGATCGAATTACGCGTCGAACGAGTCGCGTGAGGCGAAAAAAACGACTCGAATCGTCTCCGCAAGTCATTTTTTTATTTTCTACGAATCAATTTTGGATAATTATGCGCGTCGAGAGTCTGGCTTACGGACTCTCCGGCGGTGACGAGTGCCGCACGATCGGTCGATGAAGACGACGAGTGAGACGACCGGTCGATGACGCGAGACGCGCTTCTCTTCGAGGCCCACAGGTTCGATCCGGGCAGCGAGGCACACGGCGAGATCGCGGACGGCAGTCGACTAAGCGTTACGCTTCGAAGCAGAGGCGACAGCGCAGCAGCGTCGTGGTGAGGACCGAATTCATTTGGATCGCGTCGCGCTTATCTGTTTCGTGCAGTCCCGTTCGTGACGTGAAGATCAAGGAGTGTTGATGGCTCGTAAGAAAATCGCCCTGATTGGCGGCGGCAACATCGGTGGCACCTTGGCCCACCTGGCTGCGCTGAAGGAACTGGGCGATGTCGTCTTGTTCGATATCGTTGACGGCCTGCCGCAGGGCAAGGCCCTGGACCTGGCGGAATCGGCGCCCATCGAGGGTTTCAACGCCGCCGTCACCGGCGCCAACGACTATTCCGCCATCAAGGGCGCCGACGTGGTGATCGTCACTGCCGGCGTCGCCCGCAAGCCGGGCATGAGCCGCGACGACCTGATCGGGATCAACACCAAGGTCGTCTCCAGCGTCGGCGCCGCCATTAAAGAGCATTGCCCCGGGGCCTTCGTCATCGTCATCACCAACCCGCTCGACGTGATGGTGCTGATCATGAAGGAAGCCTCCGGCCTGCCCGCGGAGCGGGTGGTCGGCATGGCCGGCGTGCTCGACGCCGCCCGTTTCCGCTATTTCCTCGCCGAGGAGTTCAAGGTCTCGGTCGAAGACGTGAATGCCTACGTCCTGGGCGGCCACGGCGACACCATGGTGCCGCTGATCCGCTACTCGAGCGTCGGCGGCCTGCCGATTCCCGACCTGGTGAAGATGGGTTGGAGCACGGACAAGCGGATCGAAGAGATCGTGCAGCGCACCCGCGACGGCGGTGCGGAGATTGTCGCCCTGTTGAAGACCGGTTCGGCGTTCTACGCCCCGGCTTCCGCGGCGATCCAGATGGCGGAGTCCTTCTTGAAGGACCAGAAGCGGGTCTTGCCCTGCGCCGCCTATCTGCAAGGTGAATATGGGGTCAATGGAGTCTATGTGGGCGTGCCCGTCGTCATCGGCGCCGGCGGGGTTGAGCGCATCATCGAGATTCCTTTGAGTAAGGACGAAAAGGCCATGTTTGATAAATCCGTGTCAGCCGTGGAAGGGCTGATTACGGCGGCCAAGTCCTTACAAAATAAGACGTCCTAATCAGGGCAGACCACGCGTAAAGACGACATATCAACAAACAACGAAATGAGAGCAGAAAATGGTTAAGAAGCCCGCGAAGAAGAAGGTTGCCAAGAAGGCCAAGGTTGCGAAGAAGGCGAAGAAGAAGGTCGCCGCGAAGAAGAAGTAATTTTCTTCTTTTGACTTCGGTCCGGGACAACCTTTCAGCTTCGGCTGATCTGGTTCCCGGACCAGCCTTCCTGACCCGCCCCGCCCGTCGCTCACGCGATGGGCGGGGCGGGCACGTTTCAGGGGTAAGGCAACTTGGGCGTCGAGCCCCGATATTTTTTGCCGACGCCGCCGGATCGAGTCCGGCTTTTCGTCTCCGCCCGTCGGGCGTGACGCCGCTCCGCCATAGTGATCGCGCGCAATATCAGGCCGCCGGCTACGTCGTCGGCCGGCGCCGAACATTGCATTCATTTTCCGCTGCGAAATCCCCCGCAAGATGGTCGTCGCAGGTGATCTGAAAATGAGATCGATCTTCGCTATGGCACCCATGGGGCTTTAAGCCCTTATTTTTCAGCATTTATCTTCCAGTTCCGGCGCAAATTTTCAAAAGAAATTATGCATACAATTCAGATTGAATTTTGTGGCCTTATTAATTCACTATAGCGTCGCTAAAAAATAAGAGCCGAAGGCCAGCTCAAGGGTCCGGCGTCTGCTTCCCGTCTTCGAACGAGAGCAGGGACAGGGGCTTCGTAAACCAAAGCGTAAAAGGCAGGCGGATCGGCGAAGCGCTGGTTGGCCAAGGCTAAAGGCCGGATGCTCAGGCTTCGTCGAGGCCGGGCAACCTTGCGCTGGGCGATCTTGCGCCCGGCGATTTGCGTAAGACGCGACATAAGCGTCGGTGACCTGGGAGATGTGGAAGATGCGCGACAACAAGAGACTCGAGAAGAATCTGCGCGGGCGCGGCCCGCTGCTCGCCTGCCTGGTGGCGGCCGGCGTCCTGGCCGGCTGGGCGCCGCGCGCCTCGGCGCAAGAGAGCAATTTCTACGCGGGCAAGACCATCGACCTCTACATCGGCTATGACGCCGGCTCGACCTACGACCTTTACGCGCGCTTGCTCGGCGAGCACATCGGCCATTTCCTGGCCGGCAAGCCGAACGTCATCTCGCGCAACATGACCGGCGCCAGCAGCATGCGCGTCATGAGCTACCTGCAGCAGGCGGCGAACAAGGACGGCACCGCATGGGGCGCCGTCGACCGCAACGTGCCCGTCGAGCCCATCCTCTATGGCGGCGATTCGATCGCGCCCTTCAAGAACCCGCTGGACTACCGCTGGATCGGCAGCCTCAACACCGAGGTCGGCGTCGCCGTCGTGTGGCACACCACGGGGATGAAGACCTGGGAAGAGGCGCTGACGCGGCCGACGATCGTCGGCATGGCCGGCGCGCAGGGCGGCATCGGCGCCCGCGTGCTGAACAGCATTCTCGACACGAAGTTCCAGCAGGTCTGCTGCTACGGCTCGGACGCCAACCAGAATCTCGCCCTCGAACGCGGCGAGATCGAAGGCCGCATCGGCTGGTCCTGGTCGAGCCTCAAGTTCACCAGCATGGAATGGCTGCAAAGCGGCAAGATCACGCTCCTGATGCAGATCGGCCTGCAGAAGAACGCGGAAATCCCTGCCGACATCCCGCTGGTCCTCGACCTCGCCAAGACCGAGAAGGACAAGTCGGCCCTCAAGATCATCTTCGCGAACCAGTCCGTCGGCCGGCCCTACGTCATGCCGCCCGGCGTGCCCGCCGCCCGCGTCGTCGAGGTGCAGCATGCCTTCGAAGCGATGATGAAGGATCCGGCGTTCCTCGCCGACGCGGCGAAGCGCCGCCTCGAAATCACCGACCCGAAGTCCGGCGAGGAGATCGAGGAGATTCTGCGCGACGTCTATGCGTCGTCCGACGAAGCCATCGCCACGGCGCGCTACTCGATCAAGTCGGGTTCGTACAAGGTGAAGGACGAAGGCAAGAAATGACCGCAGGCTTTCACCTGCGAATGAAAGAGAGGGATCGCCCATGCTGACCAAAGAGCAAAACGACCTACTCACCCGCACGGGCCCCGGCACGCCGGGCGGCAAGCTCCTGCGCAGCTATTGGCAGCCCATCGCGGCGTCGCAGGAAATCCCGCCCGGCGGCGATCCGCTGCCGATCCGCATCATGAGCGAAGACCTGGTTCTGTTCCGGAACGAGAAGGACGAGCTCGGCCTGATCCAGCGCAACTGCCCGCACCGCGGCACCGATCTGTCCTACGGCCGCGTCGAGAACGGCGGCCTGCGCTGCCTCTATCATGGCTGGCTGTTCGACAAGGACGGCAAGTGCCTGGAGCAGCCGGCCGAGAAGCGCAGCTTCTGCGACAGCGTGAAGCTCGTCTCCTACCCGGTGCAGGAGAAGGGCGGCGCCATCTGGACCTACATGGGCGAGGGCGAGCCGCCGCTCATTCCCGACTTCCAGTTCCTGACGGCGCCCGAGCCCAATCGCTGGACCTACCGCTCCGTCCAGATGTGCAACTGGTTCCAGGGCGTCGAAAGCTCCATCGATCCCGTGCACACGACCTATCTGCATCGCCTGCCACCTGGCAACCGCAGCATCCGCTCGGGCAACGACGTGCTTGCCCTGCGCGGCAGCGAGCCGCCGGAAGTGAGCAGCGAGGCGACGAACTTCGGCCGGCGGATCTTCGCCCTTCACACCTCCGCCGACGGCCACAAGTACCTGCGCGTCAACAATTACGCCTATCCCAACGGCGCCATGCCCTCGACGGGCACCGGCAGCGCCGGATACCAGGGCCGCATCTACGTGCCGATGGACGATGATTCCCATTGCACCTTCGAATTCATCTATCGGCATTCGGAGCCGCTGGACAAGCCGTCGCTGCTGAAGTTCCGCCAGGCCAACATCGCGCCCGATCACCGCTACATCCGTCGGCCGGAAAACCGCTATCTGCAAGATCGCGAAGAGCTGAAGCGCAACGACAGCTTCTGCGGCATGGGGCAGTATTTCCCGGCCCATGACGCCTTCGCCGTCGAAACCCAGGGCGGCATTCGCGATCGCACCAAGGAGAACCTCGGCTCGAGCGACGTCGTGATCGCGGCGGTCACCAAGTCGCTGCTCGGCGCGATCAAGGACATGCAGGCGGGCAAAGAGGCCCCCGGGCTCGTGCGCGAGCATCCGGAGAGGTATCTCGACGAATTCCTCTGCGTCGAGACCGCCATCGAGGCGGACGAGGACGGCCCGAGCTATTGCCGCCGGGTGTTCGCCAACCGCAAGGCGGCCGCCGAATAGATGCGTTCGCCGTTGTCCGCGTGCCGTGACCCGGCGCGCGGACGCTGCGGCGGCCGGCTGCGCCATCCATCGCTTAGGCGCGACGGCAGGGCGTGGCGGCTTCCAGTCCCGGTCAGCCCAGGCGTCGCCTCTTGCGGCGGCCAGCCGTCGGCAATTCCCCACACTTATATATAGACCGCTTCGCAGGCCTCCATTCGGGGGCCCATTTCGTATTTAATTCATTGTTTTAATTAATAAATCCAGTCTATCGGACCGTTTTTGGGCTGGGGCGCTTTCGACTGCCCGACAGGGTGGCGAAACCGAAGGCCCGGGGTCCGCTGCGGAGGAAAATCCGTCTGTCCTCCTGGGTGGGTCGAAACGGCCTGGCCGGCTGCCTAAGGCCGGCGCAGAATTGCGACAAGGGCCTGACATTGCGACAGAAAATGGCAGGGAATCTGCCCTTAAACGGTTGATCCGAAAAGCGAGGGTGATAGATTACGCGGCACCGCACCCGGCCAGGGGCGGCGGCCAATGACGGCCGCGGCTGCGCCGGGCACGTGTCTTTCGAGAGCCGCATCGACGGCGCTCCTGCCGCATGCATGATCTGCAAAACATCGGGCGAAAATGAATATCCATGAGTACCAGGCGAAGAGCCTGCTGTCGAAATATGGCGTCTCTGTCCCCCGTGGCGGCGTCGCGTACACCCCGCAAGAAGCTGAAAAGGTCGCCAACGAGCTGGGCGGACCCGTCTGGGTCGTGAAGGCGCAGATCCATGCCGGCGGCCGCGGCAAGGCCGGCGGCGTCAAGGTGGTGAAGAGCACCGCCGACGTGGTGGCGAAGGCGAAGGACATGCTCGGCATGACCCTGGTCACGCACCAGACCGGCCCGCAGGGCAAGGAAGTGAAGCGCGTCTACATCGAGGAGGGCTGCGACATCGCCCGCGAGCTGTACCTCAGCCTCGTCATCGACCGCGCCACCAGCGAAGTCACCATCATGGCCTCGACCGAAGGCGGCATGGAGATCGAAGAGGTCGCCGCGCACACGCCGGAGAAGATCCTCAAGGTCGCCATCGACCCGGTCGCCGGCCTGCAGCCCTTCCACGCGCGCCAGGTCGCCTTCGGCCTCGGGCTCGAAGGCAAGCAGATCAATTCCGCCGTCAAGTTCATGACCGCCTTCTACAAGGCCTTCATGGCGCTCGACGCCTCGCAGGTCGAGATCAACCCGCTCGTCGTCACCGGCGCCGGCGACCTCATCGCGCTCGACGCCAAGATGAACTTCGACGACAACGCGCTGTTCCGCCAGCCCGACGTCCTGTCGCTGCGCGACGAGGACGAAGAGGATCCGGCCGAGCTGGAAGCCTCGAAGCACAACCTCAACTACGTCAAGCTCGACGGCAACATCGGCTGCATGGTGAACGGCGCCGGCCTCGCCATGGCGACGATGGACATCATCAAGCTCTACGGCGGCGAGCCGTCGAACTTCCTCGACGTCGGCGGCGGCGCCACGCGCGAGCGCGTCACCACCGCGTTCAAGCTGATCCTGTCCGACCCGAACGTCGAAGGCATCCTGGTCAACATCTTCGGCGGCATCATGCGCTGCGACGTCATCGCCGAAGGCGTCGTCGCGGCGGCCCGCGAGGTCAGCCTGCACGTTCCGCTCGTCGTTCGCCTCGAAGGCACCAACGTCGAGCTCGGAAAGAAAATTCTCACCCAGTCAGGCCTGCCGATCGTCTCGGCCGACAATCTGGCGGACGCCGCCGAGAAGATTGTCAAAGCCGTGAAGGAGGCCGCGTAAATGTCCGTTCTGGTCGGCAAAGACACCAAAGTCATCTGCCAAGGCTTCACCGGCGCCCAAGGCACCTTCCATTCGCAGCAGGCGATCGCCTACGGCACGAAGATGGTCGGCGGCGTCACGCCGTCGAAGGGCGGCACCAAGCACCTCGACCTGCCGGTGTTCAACACCGTCGCCGAAGCGGTGCATGTGACCGGCGCCAACGCGTCCGTCATCTACGTGCCGCCGCCGTTCGCGGCCGACGCGATTCTGGAGGCGATCGACGCGAATATCCCGCTCGTCGTCTGCATCACCGAAGGCATCCCCGTGATCGACATGATCGCGGTGAAGCGCGCCCTCGCCGGCTCCAAGACCCGGCTCGTCGGGCCGAACTGCCCGGGCGTCATCACGCCCGACGAATGCAAGATCGGCATCATGCCCGGCCACATCCACAGCCGCGGCAAGATCGGCATCGTCTCGCGCTCCGGCACGCTGACCTATGAGGCCGTCGCCCAGACCACGGCGGCCGGCCTCGGCCAGACCACCTGCATCGGCATCGGTGGCGATCCGATCAACGGTACCAACTTCATCGACTGCCTGGAGCTCTTCCTGGCGGACGACGAGACCCAGGGCATCATCATGATCGGCGAAATCGGCGGTTCCGCCGAGGAAGAGGCCGCCGAGATGCTGAAGGCGTCGAAGAGGAAGAAGCCCGTCGTCGGCTTCATCGCCGGCGTCACGGCCCCTCCGGGCCGCCGCATGGGCCATGCCGGCGCGATCATCTCGGGCGGCAAGGGCACCGCGGCGGACAAGATGGAGGCCATGCGCTCGGCCGGCATCACCGTCGCCGATTCGCCGGCCAGCCTGGGCAGTTCCATGCTGAAGGTCATGCAGGGCAAGTAAGCCCAAGTTAACCATCCTGGGCCGACACTGTCGGCCCGGGATGGCGCGTCGAGTGAGGCCCGCCTTAATGTTGCCCTGCGGGGGCGCTACCCCAGAGGGACGACAGACGGCGGACGACTGCAAGATCCCCTTGCAGGCTGGGAACGGGCCCTGACCCGTTCGTGGCGTCTCCGGCCCACCATGGTCCAAGGGACGCAACAAGGCGGGTTCTCAGGCGGAACCCCCAAGGTAATCGAACGATGGCGACCGATATTCGCGACAGCATTCTCTCCGGCGGCAACAGCGCCTTCATCCAAGACCTCTATGCCCGATGGACCAACGACCCCGCAGCGGTCGATTCCGAATGGGCGCAGTTCTTCGCCGGCCTCGGCGACGAGGCCCATGCGGCCCTGAAGGAGCATTACGGCGCGAGCTGGGCTCCCAAGACCAAGCGGCCGGCCATCAATGGCGCCGCCTACGACTTCGCCCCCTGGCTCGACCCGACGCCGCCGAAGGGCGCCAAGGCGCCCGCGGCCAACGGAAAGGCCGCGCCCTCCGTCGTGCCGGGCGTCGCCGTCCCGAACGCCGAGCAGATCCGCGCCGCCACCCTCGATTCGATCCGCGCCCTGATGCTGATCCGCGCCTACCGCGTGCGCGGCCATCTGCTTGCCGACCTCGACCCGCTCGGCATCACGCCGCCCGCCGCGCATCCCGAACTCGACCCGAAGTCCTATGGCTTCACGGACGCCGACTGGGACCGCCCGATCTTCATCGACATGGTGCTCGGCCTCGAGACCGCGACGCTGCGCAAGATCCTCGAAGTCCTGCGCGAGACCTACTGCGGCAAGATCGGCGTCGAATTCCTGCACATGCAGGACCCGGCCGAGAAGGCCTGGATCCAGGAGCGCGTCGAGCGCTCGCGCAACCGCCCCGGCCTGTCGGGCGACGAGAAGAAGGCGCTCTTCGACTGGCTGACCCACGCCGAAGGCTTCGAGAAGTACTGCCAGCTCAAGTTCACCGGCACCAAGCGCTTCGGCCTCGAAGGCGGCGAATCGATGATCCCGGCGCTTGAGGAGATCATCCGCACCTCAAGCCGCCTCGGCGTCGAGGAGGTCGTGTTCGGCATGCCGCATCGCGGCCGCCTGAACGTGCTGACCAACATCATGGGCAAGTCCTACACGGCGCTGTTCTCGGAGTTCCAGGGCAACCCGGCCAATCCGGAAGAGACCGCCGGCTCGGGCGACGTGAAGTACCATCTCGGCGCTTCGGGCGACCGCGAGTTCGACGGCCGCGCCATGCACCTGTCGCTCAACGCCAACCCGTCGCACCTCGAGGCGGTCGATCCGGTCGTCGTCGGCAAGGTGCGCGCCAAGCAGGCCATTCGGGGCGACATCGTGCGCGAGAAAGTCGTCGGCGTGCTGATGCACGGCGACGCGGCCTTCGCCGGCCAGGGCCTGGTGCCCGAGACGCTCTGCTTCGCCGGCCTGCGCGGCTACCGTTCCGGCGGCACGATCCACCTGATCGTCAACAACCAGATCGGCTTCACCACCGCGCCGGCCTATTCGCGCTTCTCGCCCTATCCGTCGGACGTCGCCAAGGGCTTCCAGGCGCCGATCTTCCACGTGAACGGCGACGACCCGGAAGCGGTCGCCCATGTCGCGCGCATCGCCAGCGAATACCGCCACGCCTTCAAGAAGGACGTGGTGATCGACATGTTCTGCTACCGCCGGCACGGCCACAACGAAGGCGACGAGCCCTCGTTCACCCAGCCGATCATGTACCGCAAGATCTCCGGCCATCCGACGACGCCGGAAATCTACGCCAAGCGCCTCGTCGCCGAAGGCGTCATGACCGAGGCCGAAGTCGCCGACGTGCAGAAGAAGCTGCATGCGCAGCTCGACGCCGAATTCGATGCCTCGAAGACCTACAAGCCGAACAAGGCCGACTGGTTCGAAGGCGCCTGGCGCGGCTTCGACCGCGCCTCGAACGACGACCGCAAGGGCAACACCGCCGTCGCGACCGACCTCCTGAAGAAGGTCGGCAAGGCGCTCACCACCGTGCCGCCCGACTTCAAGCTGCATTCGCGCATCCATCGCCAGCTGCAGCAGAAGGCGGTCATGTTCGAGACCGGCCAGGAGTTCGACTGGGCGACCGCCGAGGCCCTGGCCTTCGGCTCGCTCGTGCTCGAAGGCACGCCGGTCCGCCTGTCGGGCCAGGACAGCGGCCGCGGCACCTTCTCGCAGCGCCACTCCGTGCTCGTCGACCAGCAGAGCGAGGAGCGCTACACGCCGCTCACCAACGTCGACCCCAAGCAGGCGCTGTTCGAAGTCGTCGACAGCCCGCTGTCGGAAGCCGGCGTGATGGGCTTCGAATACGGCTACTCGATCACCGATCCCAACTCGCTCGTGCTGTGGGAAGGCCAGTTCGGCGACTTCGCCAACGGCGCGCAGGTCATCATCGACCAGTTCATCTCGTCGGGCGAGAGCAAGTGGCTGCGCATGAGCGGCCTCGTGCTGCTGCTGCCGCACGGCTACGAAGGCCAGGGCCCGGAGCATTCCTCGGCCCGCCTCGAGCGCTATCTGCAGGCCTGCGCCGAAGACAACATGCAGGTCGCCAACTGCTCGACGCCAGCGAACTACTACCACATCCTCCGCCGCCAGGTGCGCCGCAACTTCCGCAAGCCGCTCGTCATCATGACGCCGAAGTCGCTGCTGCGTCACAAGCTCTGCGTCTCGACGCTGGCCGACATGGGGCCGGGCACCAGCTTCCACCGCGTCATCGGCGAGACGAACGCGCTCGTCGCCGACGCCCAGGTGAAGCGCGTCGTGCTCTGCACCGGCAAGGTCTACTACGACCTCTGGCAGGAGCGCGAAAACCGCGGCATCACGGACGTCGCCATCGTGCGCGTCGAGCAGCTCCATCCGTTCCCGGCCGGCACGCTGTCGCTCGAGCTCGGCCGCTATCCGAACGCCGAAGTCGTGTGGTGCCAGGAAGAGCCGCAGAACATGGGCGCCTGGACCTTCGTCGACCGCCGCATCGAAGGCGTGCTGACGGGCCTCAAGGTCAAGGCCAAGCGGCCGAACTACGCTGGCCGTCCGGAAGCGGCCTCGCCGGCCACAGGCCTGCTGCGCCGCCACAACCGCGAGCAGGCGCAACTGGTGGACGAAGCCCTGACGGTGAAATAATCTCCGCCCGTCGGAGCGCCGGATTTCGGCGGTCCTGCGGGCTACATAAGCCAACGCGATGGCGCGGACGACGAGCGATCCGTGCCGCGCCGGCACACAGGTGAAAGAAACAATGGCTGTTGATATCGTCGTGCCCACGCTGGGCGAATCGGTGACCGAAGCGACCGTCGCGAAGTGGTACAAGTCGGCGGGCGACCGGGTGGAGATCGACGAACCTCTCCTGGAGCTGGAGACCGACAAGGTCGCCGTCGAGGTCAATGCGCAGGCCGCCGGCGTCATCGACGAGATCCTGGTCAATGCGGGCGGCGAAGTCGCCGTCGGGGCCGTGCTCGGCCGCATCACGGAAGGCGCTGCTGGAGCCAAGGCCGCCCCCGCCGCGAAGCCGGCCGCCGCCGCGCCGGCCCCTGCCGCCGCACCCGCGCCTGCCGCCGCACCCGCGCCTGCGGCTGCGCCCGCCGCGTCCGGCGAGCCGGCGCCTCTGGCGCCCGCCGTGCGCAAGCTGGTCGAAGAGAACAGCCTCGATCCGGCCAAGATCAAGGCCAGCGGCAAAGACGGCCGCCTGACCAAGGAAGACGTGCTCGCCCACCTGGAAAAGGCCGCCGCCGCGCCCGCGCCTCAGCCGGCTCCGAAGGCCGCGCCGGCTCCCGTCGCCACCACCTCCACGACTGCCGCGCCGGGCGTGCGCGAAGAGCGCGTCAAGATGACGCGCCTGCGCCGCCGCATCGCCGAGCGCCTGAAGGAAGCCCAGAACACCGCCGCCATGCTCACCACCTTCAACGAGGTGGACATGACGAACGTGATGGCGCTGCGCAACAGCTACAAGGATCAGTTCGAGAAGCGCCACGGCATCAAGCTCGGCTTCATGAGCTTCTTCGTGAAGGCGGCCATCGCCGCCCTCAAGGAGATTCCCGAGGTCAACGCCGAGATCCAGGGCGACGAGCTCGTCTACAAGAACTACTACGACGTCGGCGTCGCCGTCGGCACCGAGAACGGCCTGGTCGTTCCCGTGCTGCGCGATGCCGACCAGATGGGCCTGGCCGACGTCGAGAAGACCATCGCCGCCTTCGGCCGCAAGGCGCGCGACGGCAAGCTGACGATCGACGACATGACCGGCGGCACCTTCACGATCTCCAACGGCGGCATCTACGGCTCGCTGCTGTCGACGCCGATCCTGAACACGCCGCAGTCGGGCATCCTCGGCATGCACAAGATCCAGGAGCGCCCGATCGTCGTCGCCGGCAAGATCGAGATCCGCCCGATGATGTATCTCGCGCTATCCTACGACCACCGCATCGTCGACGGCCGCGAGGCCGTCACCTTCCTGGTGCGCCTGAAGGACTGCATCGAGGACCCGAGCCGCCTGCTGCTCGAGGTCTAGGCGTCCCGCGATCCCGCTTTCTGCGCCCTGCCCACCGCCTTAATAATCGGGGGTGGGGCGCAGTCGTCTCAAGAGCCCCTTAAGCCACACGCTTTAAGCCCATGCCGCCGCGATCCGCGCGGCCTTTGATCGGAACGAACCATGGCTGACCAACCGACCTCCTTCGACCTCGTCGTCATCGGCTCCGGCCCCGGCGGCTACGTCTGCGCGATCCGCGCGGCGCAACTGGGCCTGAAGGTCGCCTGCGTCGAGAAGCGCGAGACGCTGGGCGGCACCTGCCTGAACGTCGGCTGCATCCCGTCGAAGGCGATGCTGCAGGCCTCCGAGAAGTTCGAGGAAGCGGCCCACCATCTTGCCGGCTTCGGCGTGAAGGTCGGCAAGCCCGAGCTCGATTTCGCCGGCTTCATCGGCCACAAGGACAAGACGGTGAAGTCGAACGTCGACGGCGTCGCCTTCCTCTTCAAGAAGAACAAGATCGAATGGTTCAAGGGCGCCGGCTCGCTCGCCGGCGGCGGCAAGGTGAACGTGGCGCTCAACGCCGGCGGCACGGCGACGCTGACGGCCAAGAACATCGTCATCGCCACCGGCTCCGACGTGGTGTCGCTGCCGGGCATCGCCATCGACGAGAAGACGATCATCTCCTCGACCGGCGCGCTGGCGCTCTCCGAAGTGCCGAAGCGCCTCGTCGTCATCGGCGGCGGCGTCATCGGGCTCGAGCTCGGCTCGGTCTGGCAGCGCCTCGGCGCCCAGGTCACCGTGGTGGAATTCCTCGACCGCATCCTGCCGCCGATGGACGGCGAGGTGTCGAAGTCGATGCAGCGCATCCTCGCCAAGCAGGGCATGGCCTTCAAGCTCTCGACCAAGGTGACGTCCGCGAGGCCGGGCAAGACCGGGGTCGCGCTGACGCTGGAAGCCGCCGCCGGCGGCGCCGCGGAAACGCTGGAAGCCGACGTCGTGCTGGTCGCCGTGGGCCGCAAGCCCTACACGGACGGCCTCGGCCTCGATGTGGCGGGCGTGAAGCTCGATCAGCGCGGCCGCGTCGAGATCGACCATCACTTCAAGACCAACGTGCCGGGCGTCTACGCCATCGGCGACGTGGTCGCCGGCGCCATGCTGGCGCACAAGGCCGAGGACGAGGGCATGGCCCTCGCCGAGATCCTCGTCGGCCAGGCCGGCCACGTGAACTACGACGCGATCCCGAGCGTCGTCTACACGGCGCCCGAAGTCGCCGCCATCGGCAAGACCGAGGAAGAGCTGAAGGCCGCCGGCATCAACTACAAGGCCGGCAAGTTCCCCTACATGGCGAACGGCCGCGCCCGCGCCATGAACGCCACCGAAGGCTTCGTGAAGATCCTCGCCGACGCCAAGACCGACCGCGTGCTCGGCTGCCACATCGTCGGCGCCGACGCCGGCCATCTCATCGCCGAGATCGCCATCGCCATGGAGTTCGGTGCCTCGTCGGAAGACATCGCGCGCACCTGCCACGCCCATCCGACCCTGTCGGAGAGCGTCAAGGAAGCGGCGCTCAACGTCGCCGGCCGCGCGATCCACATGTGATGCGCAGCGCGGGCCGCCTCGCATGAAGCGCCCGCGCTGGCTGACCGTCGCCGTCAAGCGCAAGCTCTACCTCGCCGCCGGGATTTTCTTCTTCATCCTCGGCGTGATCGGCCTGTTCCTGCCGATCCTGCAGGGCGGGCTGTTCCTGTTCGTCGCGCTGATCTTCCTGTCGAAGGGCTCGTCGCGCGTGCGCGCCCTGCGCCAGCGCTTTCGCCGCCGCCATCCCAAGTGGGGCGCCAGGCTGGCCGAAGGCGAGGCCTGGGCGAAGGGCCTGCCCGGCCGCATCAAGGCCTGGTTCAGACGCCGCCGCTAGGCGCAAAGCCGAACCTAGTTGTAGAGCCGCTGCAGCAGGTCGCCGATGTCGATGATGTCGCGGATCTGGTTCTTGCCGTCGACCAGCATCACCTGGTCGCCGGCGATGGCGCGCACGGTGCCGGCGCGCACCGGCAGGGTGCGCTCCAGGTCGGTGGGCAGCGGCTTCTTCTGGATCGCCGAGGGCAGCACGGCGTTGACGCGGATCTGGCGCGCCAGGCCCGGCGCCAGCTCGTCCTTGCGCGGCAGGCCGGGCGGCACGCCGCCGCCCTTGCCGCGGTTGGCGCGCGCCTTCTCCACCTGCATGCGGTAGTAGTCGCGGATGACCTGCTTTTCCCGCTCGGTGAAGACCGTGCTGACAACCTGCTGCGCCAGGGCGGCGCGGCCGAACAGCGACGTGCCGATCAGCAGGCCGACGGCGGCGACGCCATAGCCGAGCAGGGTGCGGCGGCTGACGCCCGTCTCAGTCAGTTTCGTATCCATTGGGGGAGCTCCTATACGCGCGGAAGATGAGTGGGCGGATGGTCAGCGCGCCCGCGGATGGGCGGCGCGGTAGACGTCGAGCAGCTTGGCGGAATCGACGGCGGTATAGCGCTGCGTGGTCGAGAGCGAGGCATGGCCGAGCAGCTCCTGGATCGTGCGCAGGTCGCCGCCGCCGCCGAGCAGATGGGTGGCGAAGCTATGGCGCAGCGCGTGCGGCGTCGCCGTCTCCGGCAGGTTGAGCGCGCGGCGCAGGCTGCGCATCTCCTTCTGCACGATGGCGGGGTCGAGCGCCTTGCCGCGCGCGCCGAGGAACAGCGGATCGCCGTCGCCGCCGGCATAAGGGCAGGCGGCGAGATAGTCGCGCGCCGCATCGGCGACGACGGGCAGCACCGGCACCATGCGGTCCTTGTTGCCCTTGCCGCGCACGGTCATGGCCCCCTTGGCCATGTCGGCGACGCGGCCGCGCGTCAGGCCGAGGGCTTCGCCGATGCGCAGGCCGCAGCCGTAGAGCAGCAGGAGCACGGCGGCGTCGCGCTTGGCGATCCAGGGCTCCTTCGCCATCGCCCCGACATTCGCCATCACCTCGCGGGCACCCTGTTCGGTGAGCGGCTTGGGCGTCGACTGCGGCAGCTTCGGCGTGCGCACGGCGCGCACCGCCGGGTTGCTGACGAGGCCGCGCTTCTCCAGGCGGCGGAAGAAGCCGCGCACAGTGGACATGGCGCGCGCCGTGGAGGTGCGGGCGAGGCCGTCGCGCGCGCGGTGCGCCAGCCAGGCGCGCAGGTCGACGGCCTTGAGCGCCGCGAGGTCGGCGAGGCTGGCGTCGCCGCCGAGATGGTCGGCCAGGAAGTCGAAGAAGCCGGCGAGGTCGGTCTCGTAGGCCGAAACCGTGTGCGGCGAGGCGCGCCGTTCGTCGGCGAGCCAGGCGCGCCACTCCGCCAGCGCGCCGGCGAGCGCCGGGTCGCGCGCCGTCAGGGTCAGTCGCGCGGCAGCCCCAGCCATGTGCGGATGCAAAGCTCGAGGATGCGCGCCAGGAAGCCGAGCAGCTCGGTGCCCTGGTTCGCGTCGAAGCGGCCTTCGTGGCGCGAGCCGAGCGCCAGCAGGCCGGTGGGGGAGGTGGCGCTCGGGCGCAGGCGCAGCAGCGCCTCCGAGCGCACCAGCGTGGCGCCGGCGCCGTAGACCGGGTTCAGGACATGCAGCGACGAGCTCAGCTGCACGTCGCGGCCGTTGCCGAGGATGGCGTCGACTTCGCCGGGGGCGAGGATATGCACGCCGGCGACGTCATGATGATGGTGGCCCTCCGGCGCCTCGACGCAGAGCGACACGACGTCGACGTCGAGCAGCACGGCGAGGTCGGTGGTGATCGCCTGGATCAGGTTCTCGAAGGTGGTCGCCTCGAGCAGCGCCAGGATGCCGGCATGGATGCGGCCCTGGCTCGTCATGTTGGCGCGGCTGGTGGCGAGCAGCTCGGCCTGCAGGGCGGCGAGGCGCGCGTTCTCGCCGCGCAGCCGGTCGATCATCGCCGACTGCAGGTCGACGACTCCCGCCTGTCCACGCTGGGGGCCGAAGCGCGCCGGCAGCTTCAGCGTTTCGAGCAGTTCGGGATAGTGGCCGAGGAATTCCGGATGGCGGCGCAGGTAGCCGGCGACATGGTCGGCGGAGATCGCCTGCTGGAAGCGCTGGTCGGCGGCTTGCGCCTCGGCCTTGCTCTCGGGCGTCTCTTCGGCGGCAGTCTTGGTCGTTTTGGTCACGGACGCTTTACTCGTGGACGATTTGGCAGCGGACGACTTGCCCGCCGTCGGTTTTTCAGGCGATGATTTTTCAGGCGACGCTTTTTCGGCCGATGACTTTTCAGCCGAGGTTTTGGTCGCAGTGGTGGCGGCGCGGTCTTCCGAGGTCGGCAGATCGCGCGGCCCGCGGGTCATTACTCGGCCGCAGCGGACTTGCCCGCCTTGTCGTCGAGGCCCGCCTTTTCATCAAGGATGGACTGGCCCGTCTTCGCCCAGTCGGCGAGGAAGGAGGCGAGGCCCTTGTCGGTCAGCGGATGCTGGTAGAGCTGGCGCAGCACTGACGGCGGCAGCGTCGCCACATGGGCGCCGAGCTTGGCGGCCTGGATCAGATGCACCGGGTGACGGATCGAGGCGACGAGCACCTGGGTCTTGAAGTCCGGATACTGGTCGTAGATCTGGCAGATGTCGGCGATCAGTTCCATGCCGTCCTGGCTGATGTCGTCGAGGCGGCCGACGAAGGGCGAGATGTAGGTGGCGCCCGCCTTGGCGGCGAGGATCGCCTGGCCGGCGGAGAAGCAGAGCGTGACGTTGACCTTGCGGCCCTCGTCGGTCAGCACCTTGCAGGTCCGGAGGCCGTCGGGCGTCAGCGGCACCTTCACCGTCACGTTGGGCGCGATGGCGGCGAGCTTGCGGCCTTCGGCGAGCATGGTCGCGTGGTCGGTCGAGACCGCTTCGGCGCTCACCGGGCCCGGCACGATCTCGCAGATCTCGGCGATGACGTCGAGCATCTTGCGGCCGCTCTTGGCGATCAGCGTCGGGTTGGTGGTCACGCCGTCGAGCAGCCCGGTCGCGGCCAGGTCGCGGATGTCCTTGGTGTCGGCGGTGTCGATAAAGAATTTCATGGGTCTCTGGCTCTTCCGGCGGGCTTGGGCTGAAGGGTGGGGCGAAGCGGCGTGGCGATGGCGTGAGGCGATGCGATGGGGCGGCCCAGCAGGGCGATGCGGGTTTGCCGTCCCGGCTCGCATGCGGCAGTTATTTACGGCAGCATTTCAGGCACGTTTTAGGCTATTGCTTGCGGCCCCGCGCCCTGTTGGCCAGGGGCGCGAAGCACGACTAGAGTGTATCCCATGCCGCCGCGTCAAGCCAGTTTCCCGGGCACCCCGGACAGCGCCGTCCAAGCGCAGAATGACGCGCGCGATGTCAAGCGCGTCAGCGTCTTGCTGCCTTTGCCGCTGGCCGGCGCATACGATTATGTGGCGCCCGCCGACATTGCCGACGCCTTGGTTCCGGGCGCCGTCGTCGCCGTGCCGCTCGGCAGCAAGGAGCGCGTCGGCGTCATATGGGATCGTCCTGCCGAGAACGCAAGCGACGCGCTGCCTGTCGCGAAACTGAAATCCGTCATCGGCGTCCTGCCGGCGATGCCGATCTCCGACGTGCAGCGCCGCTTCGTCGACTGGGTCGCGGCCTACACGCTGACGCCGCCCGGCGCCGTGCTCAGGATGGTGCTGAGCGTGCCCGACGCGCTCGAAGCGGCGACGCCGGTGATCGCCTATCGACGCGTGGCTCATTTAAGCAAGGAGGACTGGGCCGGAGAATCCGATCTGCGCCTGACGCCGGCGCGCGCGCGCGTGATGAAGCAGCTTGAAGACGGCCCGCCGCGCGTGCTGTCGGAACTGTCGCGCGAGACCGGCGTCGGCGCGTCGGTGATCCACGGCCTCGTCGCTGCCGGCGCGTTGGAGCAAGTTTCGCTGGCGCAGCCGTCGCCCTTCGTGTCGCCCGACCTCTCGCGCCCGTCGCCCGTCTTCTCGCCCGACCAGGCCGCGATCGCCGAGGATTTGTCGGCGAAGGTGCGCAGCCACAGCTACAGCGCCACGTTGCTCGACGGCGTCACCGGCTCGGGCAAGACGGAAGTCTATTTCGAGGCCATCGCGGCGGCCGTCGCCGAGGGCCGCCAGGCCCTGGTTTTATTGCCTGAAATCGCCCTCTCGGCGCAGTGGTTCGAGCGCTTCGCCAAGCGCTTCGGCGCGGCGCCGGCGCTGTGGCATTCGGAAGTGACCCCGGCGCGCCGCCGCGCCACCTGGCGCGCGGTGGCCGACGGCTCGGCGCAGGTGGTGGTCGGCGCGCGCTCGGCGCTCTTCCTGCCCTTCAAGGATCTCGGCGTCATCGTCGTCGACGAAGAGCATGACGGCTCCTTCAAGCAGGAGGAGGGCGTGCTCTATTCGGCCCGCGACATGGCGGTGGTGCGCGCCCATCTCGGCGGCATCCCGGTGGCGCTCGTCTCCGCGACGCCGTCGCTCGAAACCTTGGTCAACGCGCGCGACGGGCGCTATGCCCATCTGCATCTGCCCGACCGGCATGGCGGCGCCAAGCTGCCCGACGTGGAGCTGGTCGACCTGCGCCGCAACCCGCCGCCGCGCGGCCAGTGGCTGTCGCCGCTGCTGCAGGCACGCCTGACGCAGACGCTCGCCGAGGGCGGCCAGGCGATGCTCTTCTTGAATCGGCGCGGCTACGCGCCGCTCACCTTGTGCCGCACCTGCGGCCATCGCCTGCAATGCCCGAACTGCACGGCCTGGATGGTCGACCATCGCGGCCGCAGTCGTCTGGAATGTCACCACTGCGGCCATGTGATGAAGCTGCCCGATCATTGCCCGAGCTGCAACGCGGAGAAAAGCTGGGCCGCCTGCGGCCCCGGCGTCGAGCGGCTGGCGGAAGAGGCGGCCATCCTTTTCCCCGACGCGCGGCGCGCCGTCATGGCGAGCGACACCCTGACGACGCCCCATGCCGCCGAGGAACTGGTGCGCCAGGTGACCGAGCGCGAGATCGACCTCTTGATCGGCACCCAGGTGGTGGCCAAGGGGCACCATTTTCCGGGCCTGACCCTGGTCGGCGTGGTCGACGCCGACCTCGGCCTGGCCGGCGGCGACCTGCGGGCCGGCGAACGGACCTTTCAGCTGCTGACCCAGGTGGCCGGGCGCGCCGGACGCGCCGACCGCCATGGCCATGTCTGCCTGCAGACCTATGCGCCGGAACATCCCGTGATGCAGGCCCTGGCGGCGGGGGCCCGCGACGATTTTCTCAATGCCGAAGCGGAATCCCGCGAAGCGGCGGGAATGCCGCCCTACGGCCGCCTGGCGGCCCTGATCCTGTCCGGCCCGGATGCCGCGGCCGTGGACGCCCACGCCCGCCGGCTGGCCCGCGCCGCGCCCGACGACCCATCGCTGCGCGTTCTGGGCCCGGCGCCCGCCCCCTTGAGCCTGCTGCGCGGCCGTCACCGCCGCCGCTTCCTGATCCAGGCCCCGAAGAAATATGCCCTGCAGGGCACCCTGCGGCGCTGGCTGGCGACGGTGCCGGCGCCCGCCGCCGTGCGCGTCCAGGTCGATATGGACCCCTATAGTTTTTTCTGACCGAAGCGGCCCTTTCGCCGGTCCCGGGCGTAAGGAATTTTCTTAAGCAGAACCGATGGTTGGCTCGTTCGCGAAACCCGGTTTCGCGCGGTTGCAACGCCGCTTGCCCTATGGTAGCTAACGCACGCCCAATCGGGCGGCCAAACGGACGGCTGGCGCGGCTTGCTGCGTCCCTCCGGGCCATTCGATAACGGGCCAACATCCCGCCGGCTGTGACCGCTGGCTAATTTCGGGAGCCTTTCTCAGGTGCCGTCCCAAACGACAGGCGTAACCGGTATCGCCGGGCGCTATGCCACCGCATTGTTCGAACTCGCCGAGCGCGAAAAGGCGCTCGACGCGGTCGCGGCGGATCTGCGGGCGCTGCGTCAGATGACCGCCGAAAGCGCCGACTTCGCGCGCCTGATCGTCTCGCCGGTGGTCGGCCGCGACGAGCAGGCCAAGGCCGTCACCGCGCTCGCCGCCAAGGCCGGCTTCAACAAGCTGACCGGCAACTTCCTCGGCGTGCTCGCCCAGAACCGCCGCCTCTTCGCGCTTGAAGGCGTGATTTCAGATTTCCTCGCCCGGCTGTCCTCCAGCCGTGGCGAAATGACCGCCGAGGTCACGTCCGCAACCCCGCTCAGCGACAGCCAGCTCAAGGCCGTCGAAGAGGCGCTCCGTCAGTCGATGGGCGTGAAGGTGGCGGTCGAGGCCAAGGTGGATCAGCGTCTCCTCGGCGGCCTCGTCGTGCGCGTCGGTTCGCGCATGGTCGATTCGTCGCTGCGTACCAAACTCCAGAAGCTTCAGCTCGCCATGAAAGGGATCGGGTAATGGATATCCGTCCAGCCGAAATTTCCGCCATTCTCAAGCAGCAGATCGCCAACTTCGGCACCGAGGCCGAAGTGGCCGAGGTCGGCCAGGTCCTGTCGGTCGGTGACGGCATCGCCCGCATCTACGGCCTCGACAAGGTTCAGGCCGGCGAGATGGTCGAGTTCCCGGGCGGCGTCCAGGGCATGGCCCTGAACCTCGAGACCGACAACGTCGGCGTCGTGATCTTCGGCGACGACCGCGGGATCAAGGAAGGCGACATCGTCAAGCGCACGGGCGCCATCGTCGACGTGCCGGTGGGCCGTGGCCTGCTCGGCCGCGTGGTCGACGGCCTCGGCAACCCGATCGACGGCAAGGGCCCGATCGTCGACGCCAAGCGTCAGCGCGTCGAAGTCAAGGCGCCGGGCATCATCCCGCGCAAGTCGGTCACCGAGCCGATGCAGACCGGCCTCAAGGCCATCGACAGCCTGATCCCGATCGGCCGCGGCCAGCGCGAGCTGATCATCGGCGACCGCCAGACCGGCAAGACCGCCGTCGCGATCGACACCATCCTGAACCAGAAGGCGATCAACGCCGCCGGCGACGACAAGTCGAAGCTGTTCTGCGTCTATGTCGCCATCGGCCAGAAGCGCTCCACCGTCGCGCAGATCGTCAAGACGCTCGAAGAGCGCGGCGCCATGGAATATTCCATCGTCGTCGCCGCCACCGCGTCGGACCCGGCGCCCGTGCAGTTCCTGGCGCCCTACACCGGCGCCACCATGGGCGAGTTCTTCCGCGACAACGGCATGCACGCCCTGATCATCTATGACGATCTGTCGAAGCAGGCCGTCGCCTACCGCCAGATGTCGCTGCTGCTCCGCCGCCCGCCGGGCCGCGAAGCCTACCCCGGCGACGTGTTCTACCTGCACTCGCGCCTGCTCGAGCGCGCGGCCAAGATGAGCGACGCCTTCGGCGGCGGCTCGCTGACCGCGCTGCCCGTCATCGAGACGCAGGCCGGCGACGTGTCGGCCTACATCCCGACCAACGTGATCTCGATCACCGACGGCCAGATCTTCCTCGAGACCGGCCTGTTCTACCAGGGCATCCGCCCGGCCGTGAACGTCGGCCTGTCGGTGTCGCGCGTCGGTTCCGCCGCGCAGATCAAGGCGATGAAGAAGGTCGCCGGCTCGATCAAGCTCGAGCTCGCCCAGTACCGCGAAATGGCCGCCTTCGCCCAGTTCGCCTCCGACCTCGACGCCTCGACCCAGCGCCTGCTGGCCCGCGGCGCGCGCCTCACCGAGCTCCTGAAGCAGGCGCAGTTCTCGCCGCTGACGGTCGAAGAGCAGGTCGTGTCGCTCTACGCCGGCGTGCGCGGCTACCTCGACAAGATCGAGATCCGCGACATCGGCCGCTTCGAGCACGGCCTCCTCGCGGGCATCCGCGAGAAGGGCCGCGACATCCTCGACGCGATCCGCACCTCGAAGGACCTGTCGCCGGAGACCGACGAGAAGCTGAAGGCTTTCCTCGTCGAATATTCCCGCACCTTCGCCTAACGCAACCAGGATACCGGGCGCCAGCCGATGCCGAGCCTCAAGGACCTCCGAGTCCGCATCAACAGCGTGAAGAATACGCGCAAGATCACCTCCGCCATGAAGATGGTGGCGGCGTCGAAGCTGCGTCGCGCCCAAGAGCAGGCGGAGGCCGCGCGGCCTTACGCCGTGCGCATGGAGCGCATGCTGGGCTCGCTCGCGGCGGCCCTCGGCGAATCCGCCGGCGCGCCGCAGCTGCTGGCCGGCAACGGCAAGGACGACGTGCATCTCGTCGTCGTGCTGACCTCCGACCGCGGCCTGTGCGGCGGCTTCAACGGCTCCGTGGTGCGCGGCGCGCGCGCCTACATCCGCAAGCTGCTCGCCAGCGGCAAGACCGTGAAGCTGCTGACCATCGGCCGCAAGGGCCGCGACCAGCTCAAGGGCGAATTCGCCCCGATCATGTTCAAGACCGTCGAGGGCGTCGGCAAGCCGAAGCTCCGCTTCGAGGAAGGCGCCGACGTCGCGCAGCTGCTGGCCGACATGTACGCCACCGGCGACTTCGACGTGGCGACGCTGATCTACAACCGCTTCAAGTCCGCGATCACGCAGGAGCTGACGGTCCAGCAGCTCATCCCGTTCCCGGTGCCGACCGCGCCCGTGACGGAGGCGGCGCCGACCTCCGCCGGCGTGCCCGCGATCTACGAATTCGAGCCGGACGAGAGCGAAATCCTCGCCGACCTGCTGCCGCGCAACCTCTCGGTGCAGGTCTTCCGCGCGATGCTGGAGAGCTTCGCCGGCGAGCAGGGCGCGCGCATGGCCGCGATGGACAACGCGACGCGCAACGCCGGCGACATGATCAACAAGCTTACGCTCAACTACAACCGCACGCGTCAGGCCGTCATCACCCGCGAGATGATCGAAATCGTCTCAGGCGCTGAAGCCGTCTAACGCACAAAGAACCTCGCGCACGCCGCGCGATACACGAACACACGCAAGTCTCGCATCGGAGCAGACCATGGCCAATTCTGTCGGCAAAATTACCCAGGTGATCGGCGCCGTCGTCGACGTGCAGTTCGACGGCGAGCTGCCGAACATCATGAACGCGCTCGAATGCGACAACAACGGCAACCGTCTCGTCCTCGAGGTCGCGCAGCACCTCGGCGAGAACACCGTGCGCACCATCTCGATGGACACCACGGACGGCCTCGTGCGCGGCCAGACGGTCGCCGACACGGGCGCGCCGATCAGCATGCCGGTCGGCCCCAAGACCCTCGGCCGCATCCTCAACGTCATCGGCGAGCCGGTCGACGAGCGCGGCCCGGTCGGCCATGCCAAGACCCTGCCGATCCACCGTTCGGCGCCCGCCTTCGAAGAGCAGTCGACCGAGTCTGAAATCCTCGTCACCGGCATCAAGGTCATCGACTTGCTGGCGCCCTACGCCAAGGGCGGCAAGATCGGCCTGTTCGGCGGCGCCGGCGTCGGCAAGACCGTCACCATCATGGAACTGATCAACAACGTCGCCAAGGCGCACGGCGGCGTGTCGGTGTTCGCCGGCGTCGGCGAGCGCACCCGCGAGGGCAACGACCTCTA
>DASYCO010000031.1:0-13338 GCA_036500145.1 Alphaproteobacteria bacterium
GATGGGCCTGGGCCAGCACCCCAGGATCGTAGAGAAACTGCCCGTTGTTCTTCATTTCCGGGGCGACGCGGCCGGTGGTCATCGCCTGACGCAGAATTTTATAGTTCTGCGTCATCTGTTCATAGGCGAAAAGACTTCGCAGATAGGCTGGCCAGAGCGGTGCGCCAGCGAAGCCGGAATCGGGAAAGTCGGCGATGAAGTCGTCGCGACCGAAGAAACTGTCGTAATCGATACCCCAGACGATGCGGCGCAGGCCCGGCCAATGATCGGCCGCGTAAGTCGCGACCTTGGCGATCTCGACGGCCTGCGCACCTGACAGCGCGGCATTGAATGTTTTCAATCCCGCGAGTGGCGGCGCGTCGAGATCGAAGCCGAACGCAACACGCGATGTTCCGACGAAGACGATGTCCTTGCCGGTATCGTGATCCCGCGAGATCTCGATCGCCTTCGCCATTCGATCGGCGCCGAAGCGAAACCGCGTCGCATGCGGAAAGACTTTCTCGCTGAGAAGCCGTGTGCCGAACAGGTTGTAGGCGTCGACCGAGAGCGCCGCGCCGACAATCGCAATCAGAAGCACTGCCGCGCAGCAGGCAGATCTCATCACATAGGCGCGCGCCATATTTTTAGAACTGGAAATACAGGAACTCCGATGTTTTCCAGGACAACATCACGACGAAGGCCACGGCAAGTCCTGCGATGCCGGCCGCGAACCGGCTTGCCGGTGACCACGCGATGGTACGCGAGAGCAGATGCCGGGGAAGATCGATCCTGCCGATCACCGGATCATAGGCGCGCATGATCTGCTGACTGTTCGGTGCGATTGCCGCGAAAGCGATGAGCACGAGCGAGACGATGACCACCCCGATCCGGTCGGGATGGTCGGGAACGATATTATGGCTGCCATGCAGCCCGGCCATACCCGCAAATATGTCGGCGACGCTCGTGAGATCATTGGCACGAAAGATGGTCCAGGCGAGAATGACGGACGACATCGTGAGGACCCAGCCGAGCACCGGATGAAGCCGCGGCGCGCGCATCTGCGACCAGGCATGTGCAATGAGGAGATAGAATCCGTGCAGGCCACCCCATACGACGAAGGTCCATCCGGCGCCGTGCCAGAGGCCGCCGAGCAGCATGACGATCATGAGATTGACGTAACGCCGGCGCGGGCCCTTGCGGTTGCCGCCGAGCGGCACATAAAGATAGTCGCGCAGGAAGCGCGACAGCGTCATGTGCCAGCGGCGCCAGAAATCCTGCAGGCTGCCTGCGATGTAGGGCGCGTCGAAGTTCATCGGCAGCGTGAGGCCGAACAGCAGGGCGATGCCGATGGCCATGTCGCTGTAGCCGGAGAAGTCGAAGTAGATCTTGAAGGTGAAGCCGAGGATGCCGCTCCAGGCGTCCAGGAAGCCTGGCATGCCGCCGCTCGCCGCCGCCGCGAAGACGGGATCGGAGACCGGCGTGAGCGCGTCGGCGATGAAGACCTTCTTGATCAGCCCGAGGGCCAGGAGCGCCAAGCCGCGCGACCAGCGCTCGGCCCAGTCGTCCTGCCATGGGTCGCGGCGGAACTGGTGGATGATCTCGGTGTGCCGCACGAGCGGGCCGGCGAGCACCTGCGGGAAGAGCAGGATGTAGAGCGCGTAGTCGCGCAGGCTGTAGCGCGCCGTCGATCCGCGCAGGCGGTCGGCAAGATAGATGATGTGGTGGAAAGTGAAGAAGCTGATGCCGAGCGGCAGGGCCCACTGCAGCACGGGCAGATGCGCACCGAACAGCTCGTTGCCCGCCGTGGCGAAGAAGCCGAGATACTTGAACAGGCCGAGCAGCGCCAGGTTGGCGGCAATGGCGACGACGAGCATGGCGCGCTGGTGGCGCCCGCAGTAGCGCATCGCCAGGGTCCAGTTGAGGAGGATCGAGCCCAGGATCAGCGCGGTGTAGGCCGGTTCCCAATAGGCGTAGAAAGCGGCGGAAATGACGATCAGATACCAGACGCGGCTGGATTCGCGCCGTCCGAAGACGGCGTATCCGAGCAGGCTCAGCGGGAGGAAGCCCAGCAGGAAAATCTGGCTATTGAACAGCATGGACGCTGATTGCGATCCCTGGGACTTCTGTAAGAATGGGGGGATGGGCTGTGCGGCGGCATCCTATCTGCGGCGCGGATGCGTCGCAATTGATAGGATGCGAAGACGTTCAAAACGCTGGCGGCGAGGTTCGGGTGGAACTGGCTGGGCGTCACAAGGGGGAGACCGACATGACCGCAACGACGGCCATCACGCAGGAGACGATCCGCCTCACCGCCAGCGACGGGCATGCGCTCGATGCCTGGATCGCGCGTCCCGCCGGCGCGCCGCGCGGCGCCATCGTCGTCGCCCAGGAGATGTACGGCGTCACCGACTATCTCAAGCGCGTCGCGGCCTTCTACGCCGGCCAGGGCTATCTCGCGGTCACGCCGGCGCTCTACGACCGCCGCGAGCGCGGCACGGTGCTGCCCTACGACGAGAGCGCCCGCGACCGCGTCCACGAGCTCTACAAGTCGATGGACTGGGAGCTGTCGCTGCTCGACCTCGATGCCGCCCGCATCGCCGTGCAGGACGCCGGCAAGGTCGCCGTCATCGGCTTCTGCTGGGGCGGTTCGCTCGCCTGGATGGCGGCCTGCCGCTACCCTTACGACGCCGCGGTCGCCTACTACGGCTCGGCCATGCCCGACTACGCGGCCGAGCAGCCGCGCTGCCCGGTGATCGGCCATGTGGGCGAGCTCGACACGAGCTTCCCGCCGGCGCGCGTCGCGCAGTTCGGCGCGGCGCATCCGGAAGTCACGATCTACGGCTATGCCGGCGCGCAGCACGGCTTCGACAACGAAACCCGCGCGGCGCGATTCCACGAGGACGCCCACCGCCTCGCGCGCGAGCGGACGCTGGCGTTTCTTGCCGCCTACGTCGGCTGACCGCCGGCTGGGCGCAGGGCGGCGTTCCGCGCCAGACACTTAAGAATTTTCTCCCAGAGACGGGAACGAACGCGCCTGCGGTGGCGTTTGTCCAATCGAAACCAGTCACTCGCTTGGCGTCCCCCCGGACCCGAGCGGCGCCCTTCCTGTGTGGTTGCGCGCCGTGGCGGTCGAACCTCTTAGACGGAGAGCCATAAAATGAAGAAACATCTGCTCGCTGGCGCCGCCGTCCTGGCGCTCGCGGCCTGCTCCCAGCCGGAGCCGCTCGGTCCCAACATCGTCGTTCCCGCCCAGCCGGGCCTCAGCGCCGCGCAAGTCACCCAGCTCGTCGTCGGCAACACGGGCTCAGGCCCGATGAGCGGCTCGAACGTCAGGTATGTCATGTACGTCGATCCCAACGGCACCGCGCAGATCAGGCTGCCGACCGGCATCGAAGCCGGCAAGTGGCAGATCCTGAGCGACGGCCAGTTCTGCGCGCAGTGGGCGAACTTCCACGACGGCGAGCAGTATTGCCAGCGCGTCTACCAGGAAGGCTCGACCGCGACCTACAAGTTCGTCGACCGCAGCGCGGTCATGTTCCTGACCTTCGTCTCGGGCAAGGCGCTGTGATCCGCGCCGACGCCCGACGCAACCCCATCGATGAAAGGCCTCGCCTCATGACACGCGCGATGATCGTCCTCATTCCCATGCTGCTGCTCTCCGCCTGCAGCAGCGGCGGCCGCTGGGCCGGCTTCAACAACTGTTCGGCCGACGGCTCCGTCGTGATGGTCGAATATCCCAACGCCCAGGGCAATTACGACACCCTGAACAACGGCCCCTGCAAGAGCGCCAGCGGCAACTAGACAACGGGCCCGCTCAGGGCCCGCCAGGCCGGCCGCCTATAAGGCCGGATCTCGCCTCATGGCCTCCGTGCCGGCGCTTCCACGCCGGTCCGGGGGCCGTTTTATTTTTCGGGCTCACGAAAAAGAGTGTCTTTCAAAGACTTGTGCTGCCCCGCGGAACGGCATGTATTATTTTCTCCAGGCGCGTCGCACGACGGCTGCCGCCCGCAAGGCGCGGCGCAGCGGGCCTTGCCCATCGGTGCATCCAACCATCGAGCATCGTGAACGACGCCGTTTAAGGGCTGCGAAAAGCTTGTTCTGCATTGCCGGGCGCGCGAGGCCGTCCGAGCGACGAGAGGGAGATCGAGCGAGTGGAGAACCTGAACGACATCTGGATATTCACGAACGTCGTCGAGAAGGGCAGCTTCTCGGCGGCGGCGCGCGCGCTCGGGCTTTCGGCCTCCTTCGTCAGCAAGCGCGTGCGCTTCCTCGAGGAAAGCCTGCAGATCCAGCTGCTCAACCGCTCGACGCACTTCGTCGCCCTTACCGAATCGGGGCAGATCTTCTACGAGCGTTGCTCGGAATCCATGCGCCTGCTCAACTGGGCGAAGGACGAGGCGCTCGAAAAAGCCAAGAATCTCAAGGGTAAGCTGCGCATCTTCGCGGCGCTGGGCCTCGGCGAATACGTGCTGTGGCGGCTGATCGCCGAGTTCAACAAGCAGTTCCCAGAGATCGTCATCGACTTCGAGGTCGGCAACCGCGCCACCAACATCCTCGAGTCGGAGATCGACATCGCCTTCCGCAGCGCCGACCTCTCCGATTCCAGCCTGGAGCGCCGCGACCTCGGCGTGCTGCGCTATCACATCTGCGCCGCGCCCTCCTACCTGGCGCAGGCGGGCACGCCGGAGACGCCCCGCGACCTCACGCGCTTCAACTGCCTGATCAACACGGCGCAGCATCCGACCGACCGCTGGCGCTTCAAGACCGCCAGCGGCGAGGACTACTCGGTCCGCATCAACGGCACCCTGCACACCAACAGCGGCATCGGCATCTTCGGGGCCTGCGAGATGGGGGTCGGCATCTCGCGCCTGCCGGCCTATGTGGCGCGCGAGGCCTTCGCGCGCGGAACGCTGGTGGAGCTGTTTCCCGGGGAGTCGCAGTTCTCGCGGGCGATCAAGGCCTTCTATCCGCGCACCACGCACATTCCGTCGAAGATCACCGCTTTTCTCGATTTCACGCAGCAGCGACTCGATCATGACCTGAGTCATCTAGAAGAATCGATGGTTCTGCCCAAGAAAAGGTCTGCTGCACTGCAATAGATTTTGCAGCTGCGAAGACGCGCGCCGGACTTTGCGTGCATCCTCTCCGGATAGAAAGACTACATTTCCATTTGGACGGATACTCGCGGCCGCAACCCAAATGTTAGCTTCGCCGAAAGCTTAATAAGGGAGGAAGACGCGCCATGGCGCTATGCGAGGGCTTCAGCCATCTTGTGCTACCTGTCGCCGATCTCGACCGGTCGGAGAAATTCTACCAGTCGGTGTTCGGCCTCGAACCTCTCGGCCGCGATCTGGTCTCGGAAGGCGAATCCAATTCGCTGATGAAGGCCGACAGCCGGCAGATGGTCCTGCTGGTCAAGACGCCGCCGGAGGATGTGCGCATCGAGCGCGAGGGCGCCAATTCGACGCACCACGCCTGGCTCGTCAAGACGGCGGACGAATACAAAGCCATTTCGAAGCGTCTCGAGTCGCAAGGCTTCGACGTCAGCGATTACCGCGCGGCGTTCCGCGCCGCCGGCCAGTATAGCGTCGACCTGGTCGATCCCGACGGCCATCGCTGGCAGATCCAGGCCCAGGGCCCGGAAGCCACCGACGTGCGCGTCGAGAAAGCCGGCATCATCAATTGCGGCCCCGCCGATCAATACAAACAGAACGACATCAAGCTGTTCAAGGAGCACAAGTTCTTCGTCGTGCGCCTGGAAGAGGGCATTCTCGCGCTCTCGCAGTGGTGCACCCATCAGAACGGCCTGATGAAGTGGCGCGACAATTTCTACGACTTCTACTGCCCCAAGCACGGCGCGACCTTCAACCGCGAAGGCGACGGCACCGGTTCGGTGCTCAAGCTGCCGCCGCTGCGTCTGCATCCGGTCCAGATCAACGACAAGGGTGAAGTCGAGGTCGACACCGATCGCGTCATCCTGCGCCGCAATTTCGACGCGGCTCAGGTCGTTCCCATGGTCTGCGGCGCCAAGCTCCAGGTCGATAAACTCAAATTCGTGAAGGAGGTCGTGTAATGGCCGACATGAACAGCATCAGCCACAGCGTCATCTGCGTCGACGATCTGCATGCGGCGCATGAGTTTTACGAAAGCGTGATGGGCACGAAGCGTACTTCTTCCGTGTGCTTCGAAACCGAAGACACCCTGCGCGGCCGCTCCGTCCACGACACCTACATCATCTCCCAGGACTACGTCTTCTTCGTGGCTCTGGCCGAAAAGAAGCTGCCCAAGCCGCCGGCCGAGCAGTATCGCGGCCTGGATGGTTTCCGCAGCGCCTTCTTCGTCCCCAAGGCGCAGTTCGACAAGACCGTCGCGGCGCTGAAGGAGCGCGGCATCGGCTTCGAAGGCCCGGTCGACCATTCGGAAAAAGGTCCCTTCGGCCAGTCGGTTTACTTCAAGGATCCTTCGGGCAATTTCTTCGAATGCCTGTGGCGCCGCGACGAAGGCACGCCGGCGTTCGAAAAGCCCTACTTCCTGGGCATTGGCTGAGGGATTCGAGCAGCATGAGCGTTCAAGACACTGCGGCTTCGCCCGTCCAAGGGCTGAGCCATCTGATCATCGAGACGCCGGGCATCGAAGCGGCCGAAGAGTTTTACACCAAGCTCTTCGGCTTCGTGCCGGCGGGCCGCGACATGTGGGCGGGCTGCGAGCGCAGCTCCACGCTGCGCACGCCGTCCGGCCAGTTTCTCGTTTTGGCCGACGCCAAGCCGCTGAAGGAGGATCTCGCCGTCTCGGCGATCCATCAGGGCTATGCGGTCACGGCGCAGGCGCGCGAGCAGATCCTTGCGGCTGTGCGCGCCAAAGGCGGGGAAGTCTTCAACTATCGCGAAGACCGCCCATCTGAAGTCGCCGACAACGTCTACATCACCGATCCGTCCGGCAACCGCGTGCAGCTTTTGGCGCGCGCCAACGGCAACGGGGCCGGGATCGACCACGTCGCCATTGAAGTGAATGACATCCTGTGGTCGGAGCAGGCGTTCGGCGAGTGGCTGTCGATGCCGATCGAGCATCGCATCGGCTGGGCGGCAATGGATTATGTCGAGGCGAAGGCCGCGGGCGAAGCCAGCGCGATCCCCGGCTCGCGCTATTGGAACGAGCGTTATTCGGTGTTCGAAACCGAACGCAAGGCGTTGCGGCCCACTCCGCAGATTTACTTCACGCTCAGCTCCGGCTCGAGCGTCGCCGTCTATCTCGCGAACCGCAACTATCAGTCGACACCCGACACGCAGCGTCTCGGCACGCCGCGCCTCGGCCTGCGCCTGCAGAAGGGCGGCATCGACGCGGTGGCGCGCACGCTTGAATCCAAGCGCATCAAGTTCGAAGGGCCGGTGCAGCACGGCGCCAACATGCCCATCGCCAAGTCGCTCTACATGCGCGACCTGGGCGGTAATTTCATCGAATTCACCGAAGCAGCCTAGCGAACGCGTCTTTCCGGCATCGGAAAGGGCATCGAGCGGCAGAAGCCGTCGGTAAACAGGGAGACTATGATGAAGAAGTTTGTCAGAGCCGCGCTTGCGGGCTCGTTGGTTGCGGGCCTCATGAGCGCTGGCTTCGCCGCCTCGGCGGAGGAGCTGCCGAAGTCGCTGCAGAAGATGCTCGACAAGATCAAGCTGCCGGCCGAAGTGACGGCGAACATCAACGAGGAGGTGAACAACATCTCCCCGGCGATCGTCGCAGCCGCGAAGAAGGAAAAGCGCCTCGACGTCAGCGGCTCGATGGACGTCAAGGAATTCGCCGTGATGGTGCAGCCCTTCAAGGAGCGCTATCCCGAGATCGACGTGCGCTACAGCAGCGGCGACCAGTTCTCGCGCAACATCCGCCCGCTGATCGCCTACAAGGAAGGCCGCGTGCTGACCGACATCGTCGAGGGCCTCGGCGTGAACCTGTCGGAATACAAGCAGGAAGGCGCGCTGCTGAAGCTCGACGACATCCCGAACGTGAAGAACGTTCCCGCCGAGATGAACGACAAGGACGGCTACTACGTCGGCCCGCGCATCCGCTACTGGTGCATGACCTACAACACCGACAAGGTGAAGGTCAGCGAGCTGCCGAAGACGTGGGACGACATGCTGACCATGCCGGGCCTGCGCAACGGCCGCATGGGCCTCGGCAACCGCCCGAACAACTTCATGATCATGCTGTGGGGCGCCAAGGGCCCCGAATGGTCGAACAACTACATGGAGAAGCTGTTCACGGTCGTGAAGCCGCAGCTCCGCAAGGAAGGCGCCGACGGCCTGGTGACCCTGGTCGCCGCCGGCGAGCTCGACATGGCCTTCCCGACGGCGTCCTACCGCACCGCGCAGTCGGTCGAGAAGGGCGCGCCGATCGGCTGGTGGTGCCCGACGCCGGTGCCGGTGTCGTCCTCGGCCATGGTCATCCTGAACAAGAGCCCGCACCCGAACGCCGGCAAGCTCTACATCAACTGGTTCCTGTCGAAGGAAGGCCAGATCGCGCAGAACTACGCCGACGGCTCGCCGCCGATCCACAAGGAGCTGCAGCAGAAGGAGTTCTTCCTCTACGCGGACCAGACGATGGACCGCCCGTCGGCCCCGCGCACCCCGCAGCTGCTGGAAGAGGAAATGCCGAAGGTCGCCAAGATCTGGGACCGCTACTGGCTCGGCGGCGGCGCGCGTCCGCCCGCGACCGTCAACACCGGCCTCGTCTCCGTCAACAAGAACGGCGCCGAGATCCGCATCCAGGGCGCCACGGAATCCATGGAGACCGTGGCCGTCAACAACACCCGCACCAAGATCAGCGTCGCCGGCAAGGAAGCCAAGCGCAGCGATCTCAAGGTGGGCATGATGTGCAAGATCAGCTATGCCGGCGAAAATCCGGAAGCGTCTGAAATCGTCTGCCAGTAAACGCCTGCAATAACGAGTGAGTGCGAACCTGATGTCCGACGCGTCCGTGGCGACCAAGCAAGTGCTGTCAAACGCTGGCGTGGTCCCACGGCCGTCTCTCGCCGAGCGGGACCGGCGTCATGCCCTCATTCGCCAGGCGATGGCGAAGGAGGGGCTGGACGTCCTCGTCCTGTCGCCGAACACCGCGCGCTGGGGGCAGATGATGGCGGACACCCGCTACGTCACCGCCATCGGCGGGTTCGCGACGGAAGTGCTCGCGGTCGTGCCCCGCGAGGGCGACATCACGGCCTACGTCTACAACCGCGCCGCCTGGTGGGCCAAGGAGGTCGACTGGGTCGCCGACGTCCGCGACGGCCGCAACAAGTGGGGCGAGAACGTCGTCGAGCGCGTGCGCGAGCTCGGGCTGGAAAAGGGCCGCATCGGCTTTTCCGGCCTGTCCGGCCTCGCCCGCGCGCCGAGCGGCACCATCACCTACGACACGGTCGAGACGGTCAAGGCGGCCTTCCCCGGCGCCGAGATCGTCAATGCCACGGCCCTGATGCAGGAGGTGCGCACCTGCAAGAGCGACGAGGAAGTCGCCCTGCTCGAGACCTCCGCCGGCATCGTCGAGAAGATGATCGACGTCTGCGTCGCGAACGCCCGCCCGGGCGCCGTCGAGAAGACGATCTACGGCCTGATGACGGCGACGCTGCTCGCAAACGACGGCGAGCTGCCGAATTTCCTGCTTTTCGCCTCGGGCCCGAACCTGAAGCGCTCGTCCTTCGCGCCAACCAGCCGCGTGATCGAATCGGGCGACCGGATCGTCAACGAGATCGAGGCCAAGTACGCCGGCTATGGCGCGCAGGCCGTGGCGCCGATGGTGGTCGGCAAGCCCGATCCCCTGTATAAGGAGATGGTCCGCCTCTCCGGTGTCTGCTTCGAGGCGATCCTCGCGGCCATGAAGCCGGGCGCCACCTTCGGCGACCTGCAGAAGGTCTACGCCGGGGTCGTGGCGCAGGAAGGCAAGGGCCGCTTTACCACCGGCATCCCGATGATGCATGCGCGCGGCCTGGGCGACGACGGCCCGGCCTTGCTGCGCAAGTCGGACGTCGAGAGCTTCCAGAACACGCCCCTGCAGAAGGGCATGACTTTCATCCTTAAGCCTCGCTTGATCGAGGTCGGCGGCAAGGAACGTGCAAGTCTCGGCGATACGGTCGCCGTTACGGCTAACGGCGCCAAGCGTCTCGGCAAGCGTCCGCTGGAATTGATCACGATCGACTAGTACCTTTTCGGGCCTCCCGCGCGTCGCACGGGTAGGCGCCTTTTATCCCAATGAATCTCAGAAGACGGGATGACCATGATCAGCATTAAGAATCTCCATGTCCATTACCAGGGCGCGGCCGGCAACGTCCACGCCGTGCGCGGCATCAACATCGAGGTCAAGCAGGGCCAGTTCTACACGATGCTCGGGCCCTCGGGCTGCGGCAAGACGACGACGCTCCGCTGCATCGCCGGCCTCGAGCAGCCGAGCGGCGGCGAAATCTCGATCAACGGCAAGGTCGTCTACTCCGACAAGTCGAACACGATCGTGCCGCCCTATCGCCGCGACATCGGCATGGTGTTCCAGTCCTACGCCATCTGGCCGCACCTCAACGTCTTCGAGAACGTGGCCTTCCCGCTGCGCGAGATGAAGAGCCGCCCGTCGAGCGAGGAGATCAAGCGCCGCGTCATGGACGCCCTGAAGCTCGTGCAGCTGTCGGGCTACGAAGACCGCCCGGCGCCGTTCCTGTCCGGCGGCCAGCAGCAGCGCCTCGCCCTGGCCCGCGCCCTGGTGCGCGAGCCCGCCGTGCTGCTGCTCGACGAGCCGCTGTCGAACCTCGACGCCAAGCTGCGCGAAGAGACCCGCACGGAAATCCGCGACCTCGTGAAGCGCCTCGGCATCACGACGGTCTACGTGACCCACGACCAGATCGAAGCGCTCACCATGTCCGACGTCGTCGCCGTCATGGACCGCGGCCTGATCGTGCAGGAAGCGAGCCCGGTCGACATCTACCGCCAGCCCAAGGTGCGCTTCGTCGCCGACTTCATCGGCCTGACGAACTTCGTGCCCGGCACGGTGAAGGAAGCCCCGGTCAACGGCTCCAAGCAGGGCGTCGTCGAGACGGCCTCCGGCGTCATCAGGTGCACCCTGCCGGAAGGCGCTTCGAAGGGCGACAAGGTGCTGATCGTCGTCCGTCCGGAAGACGTCAACCTCATCCCGGTCGGCTCGGCGACGACGAACAACGTCATCACCGGCGTCGTCTCGGCGGCCATGTTCATGGGCGATTCGAAGGAATACCGCATCCAGCTGAAGGACAACGCGGCGATCCGCCTGAAGCTGCATCCGGCCACCGAGATCTCGGAAGGCCAGGAAGTCCACGTCGAGCTGCCGGCCGAGCGCTGCCGCGCCTTGGCCGAATAGGCGGGACAAGACCATGGCAACCATCGTTGACGACACGACTTGGAAGATTCGCCAGCCGCGGCTGGCGAATTTCCACCTGTGGCACTGGATCGTCTTTCTCCTGGTGGTCGTCGCCGTCAGCGTGCCGTTGCTGTTCCTCGTTCTGGGCAGCTTCTCGACGGCGTCGCTGCCGACCGACTTCTCCTTCTCCAAGATGGACCTCAGCAACTACGAGGACGTCTGGTACGACCCGACGCTCTGGTCGCTGTTCGGCAACACGGTCGTCTACGTCGGCGGCGCCACCGCCATCGGCCTGGTCGTCGCCGTGGCGCTGGCCTGGCTGGTCGAACGCACGAACATCCCCGGCAAGATGTGGATCTACGCCGGCGTGCCGATGACGCTCGCCATGCCGGGCATGTTGCAGGCCATGGCCTGGGTGCTGCTGCTCAGCCCCAAGATCGGCTTCATCAACATCTTCGCCATGTGGGCCTTCCACCTCGATTCCATGCCGTTCAACGTCTACACGCTGGCGGGCATGACGATCATCGAAGGCATCCGCCTGGTGCCGACCGCCTTCCTGATGCTGGTCCCGCTGCTGCGCTCCATGGACCCGACGCTGGAAGAGGCGGCCGCCATGAGCGGTGCCGCGCCGGCGGCGATGCTGCGCAAGGTCACCGTGCGGCTCATGCTGCCGGGCCTGCTGGCGGTGCTGATCTACCAGGCCATGACGGCCCTGGAAGTGTTCGAGGTGCCGGGCATCCTCGGCATGCCGGGCAACATCTTCGTCTTCTCGACGAAGATCTACACGATCCTGCACTCGCCGACCGGCATCCCGGAATACGGCAAGGGCAACGCGCTGGCGATCCTCTACGTCGTCATCGCCATCGTCGCCACGGTGCTCTACTCGCGGGTCATCTCGCGCTCGGAGCGCTACTCGATCGTCACCGGCAAGGGCTACCGCCCGCGCGAGGCTAACCTCGGCCGCTGGAAGTGGCCGGCCGTGGTCCTCGTCGTGCTGTTCCTCAGCCTGTCGATCGTCCTGCCGTTCCTGGTGCTGATGTTCGTCTCGTTCCTGCCCTTCATGCAGGTGCCGTCCGAGAAGGCCTTCGCGGCCATGAGCTTCGCCAACTACGCGCAGATCTTCAAGGACCGGCTCGTCCTGCAGACCCTGTGGAACACGGCGACCATGGTCGCCCTGACCTCGACCATGACCGTGATCTTCTCCTTCGTGATCGCCGTCGTCGTCGTGCGCACGAAGTTCTGGGGCCGCAACATCCTCAACCAGCTCTCGTTCATGCCGCATGCCATTCCCGGCATCGTCATGGGCCTGGCCTTCCTGTGGGTGTTCCTGAAGCTCGACTCCTGGGGCATCCCCATCCATGGCGGCACGATCGCGATCTCCATCGCCTTCACCGTCGGCTTCATGGCCTACGGCTCGCGCGCCATGAACGCGGCGATCCTGCAGATCCACAAGGACCTGGAGGAGGCGGCCCAGACCTCCGGCGCGCCCTACTGGCGGACCATGTGGCGGGTGTTCTTCCCGCTCATGCTGCCGACCTTCGTCGGCGTCTGGATCTGGTCGATGCTGCATTCGGTGCGCCAGGCCGGCACGCCGCTGATGCTCTACGAGGGCGCCGACAACCAGGTGCTCAGCGTCTTCATCTGGAACCTATGGGACCGCGGCGACATTCCGCTCGTCGGCGCCATCGGCACCCTGATGATCCTGGTGCTGCTCGTCATCACTTTGCTGCTGCGCTCCATCGGCTTCGGCCGCGGAACCGCGGTTCAGAAAAGCAAGTAGGCGGCGACGCGCGTCGCCTGCTTGCGCCTCACCCCGGTCCCGCCTCATGCGGATCGGCTCACCATAAGAAAGGGAGATACCCATGGGTAAGATGATTGATTTGACGGCTGCCGACGGTCACAAGTTCGGGGCCTACCGTGCGGACCCGTCCGGCAAGGCGAAGGGCGCGATCGTGCTGATCCAGGAGATCTTCGGCGCCAACAAGCACATCCAGAACGTGG